>NZ_JAKUGD010000005.1:0-365000 GCF_022663775.1 Bacillus cereus group sp. BfR-BA-01350 | reverse complement strand
GCTTTGTAGGCGGTATTCATCAATCGGCGTACGTTTTCCATAACCATTTTTCGTTACAATTAAAACATTTACATCCTCTTCGACAATTTCCATACCTACAACTTGATCTTCTTCACCTAATGTAATTGCTTTTACACCAGCCGCATTACGTCCCATAGAACGTACATCTTGCTCGTTAAAACGAATTAGCATACCATTGCTTGTACCTACAATAATATCCTTATCACCAGATGTTAAACGTACAGATATTACTTCATCCTCTTCACGAAGAGAGATTGCAATTAAACCATTTGTACGTATATTCGCAAATGATGAAAGTGGTGTTCTCTTAGAGATACCTTGTTTTGTTGTGAAGAATAAGAATTCATCGTCACCAAATTCACGAATTGGAATAATGGCGTTAATCCATTCACCCTTATCTACACCTAATAAGTTAATAATAGGTATACCTTTCGCTGTACGACTATACTCTGGGATTTCATATCCTTTCGTACGGTATACTTTCCCCTTATTAGTGAAGAATAGAATATGATCATGCGTAGAAGTAGTTAATAAATGTTCTACGAAATCATCATCATTTGTCCCCATTCCTTGCACACCACGTCCACCACGGTTCTGTGTTTTGTACGTAGAAGCTGGCAACCTCTTAATATAACCATTATGTGTTAACGTAATGGCGATGTTTTGTTCTGGAATCAAGTCTTCATCTTCAATAGACTCCATACCACCAATTGTAATTTCTGTACGTCTCTTATCATTGAAGCGCTCTTTTACTTCTGTTAATTCTTCACGAATAATCTCAAGAACCTTTTCTTCATCTGCTAAGATTGCTTTTAATTCAGCGATTAACTTCATTAAATCTTGATATTCTTGTTCAATTTTTTCGCGTTCTAATCCTGTTAAGCGTTGCAGACGCATATCTAAAATAGCTTGCGCTTGTTTTTCACTTAAGCCAAAACGTTCCATTAAACCTTGTTTTGCAATTTCCGCTGTTTTCGAACTACGAATTAATGTAATAACTTCATCCAGATGGTCTAAAGCAATTCGTAATCCTTCTAAAATATGAGCACGTGCTTCTGCCTTTTCAAGTTCATAAGCAGTACGTCTACGAATTACTACCTTTTGATGTTCCAAGTAATGATATAAATTTTGTTTTAAATTCAGTACTTGTGGTTCTCCATTTACAAGAGACAGCATGTTAATACCAAAACTTGTTTGAAGTGCTGTATGTTTATATAAGTTATTTAATAATACATTAGCATTGGCATCACGACGTACTTCCATAACAATACGCATACCATTTCGATCTGATTCATCACGTAAATCTGTAATACCTTCAATTTTCTTATCGCGAACTAATTCTGCAATTTTTTCAATCAATCGCGCCTTATTCACTTGATAAGGTAGTTCCGTTACGATAATAGATTGTTTGCCATTTGACTTCTCTTCAATTTCAACTTTAGCACGAAGTATAATAGACCCGCGTCCTGTCTCATAAGCTCTACGAATACCACTTCTTCCTAAAATTAAACCTGCCGTCGGGAAATCTGGTCCTGGAATGCACTCCATTAATTCTGCAATAGTAATATCAGGATTATGACTTAATGCCAATACACCATCAATTACTTCACCAAGTTGATGCGGCGGAATATTTGTTGCCATACCAACTGCAATACCTGTCGTACCATTTACTAGTAAGTTAGGAAAACGCGCTGGTAACACAATCGGCTCTCTTTCAGAACCATCATAGTTATCTTGATAATCAATTGTATTTTTTGAAATATCACGTATTAATTCCATAGAGATTTTAGACATTCTTGCTTCTGTATAACGCATTGCTGCCGCTGAATCTCCATCGACAGATCCAAAGTTACCATGCCCATCAACAAGCATATAACGTTGACTGAAATCTTGGGCCATACGTACCATCGTTTCATAAACAGCTGAATCACCATGAGGGTGATACTTACCGATTACTTCACCAACAATACGTGCTGATTTCTTATACGCTTTATCAGCCGTAATTCCTAAATCATTCATCGCATATAAAACCCTACGATGCACAGGTTTTAATCCATCACGAACATCTGGTAATGCACGAGATACGATAACACTCATTGCGTAATCTAAAAATGAGGTACGCATTTCATGGCTAATATTAATTTCTCGAATTCGTGCTTGTTGTTGATTGTCTGACATCAACGAGCACCTCCTCTTACATTTCCGTTACACATACATTGATTTATATGTAGAAGACAGGAATACTCAGATTCCTGTCATTACTCATTTAAATATCAAGGTTTTTCACGTATTTTGCATTTTCTTGGATAAAGTTACGACGTGGTTCTACTTTATCCCCCATTAAAATTTCAAATGTTTCATCTGCTTCAATTGCATCTTGAAGAGAAACTTGAAGCAATGAACGTACTTCTGGGTCCATTGTTGTTTCCCAAAGCTGAGTTGGATTCATTTCTCCTAAACCTTTGTAACGTTGGATGCCAGGTTTAGGTTGAGCTGGTAATTCAGCTAAAATCTTTTCAAGCTCTTTCTCATTATAAGCATATTGAATTTTTTTACCTTGTTGTACTTTAAACAACGGCGGCTGTGCAATATAGATATAACCATGTTCAATAATTTGACGCATATAACGATAGAAGAACGTTAATAATAGGGTACGAATATGCGCACCATCTACGTCGGCATCCGTCATAATAATAACTTTATGATAACGAGCTTTCTCAATATCAAAATCTCCGCCAATGTTCGTACCAATTGCAGTAATAATTGTACGCACCTCATCGTTAGATAAGATTTTATCTAATCTTGCCTTTTCAACATTAATAATTTTACCTTTTAGCGGTAAAATCGCTTGGAAGTGACGATCACGACCTTGCTTTGCTGATCCACCGGCAGAGTCACCCTCTACAATGTAAATTTCACTAATTGCCGGATCCTTCGAAGAGCAATCTGCTAATTTACCAGGTAAACTTGAAACTTCTAACGCGCTCTTACGACGTGTCAATTCACGTGCTTTTTTCGCTGCAACACGTGCACGCGCTGCCATCGTACCTTTTTCTACGATTTTTCGTGCAACGTTCGGGTTTTCTAGTAAGAACTTTTCAAATGCCTCTGAAAATACAGACTCTGTAATCGTTCTTGCTTCACTATTCCCAAGTTTCGTCTTCGTTTGTCCTTCAAATTGTGGATTTGGATGTTTAATTGATACAATTGCAGTTAAACCTTCACGAACGTCCTCACCAGTTAAGTTACTGTCTGCATCTTTTAGAATACTATTTTTACGTCCATAATCGTTAATCACACGAGTTAAAGCTGTTTTAAACCCTACTTCATGTGTTCCACCTTCATACGTGTGAATGTTATTCGTAAATGAGTAAATATTATTTGTATATCCTTCGTTATACTGTAAGGAAACCTCAACTTGAATACCATCTTTTGATCCTTCTACATATACAGGCTCTTCATGGATTGGTTGTTTTGAGCGGTTTAAATGCTCAACATATGATTTAATTCCACCTTCATAATGGAATTCTTTTTTTTGCTTATGTTCACGTTTATCTTCAATCGTCAGTTTAATATTACGATTTAAAAATGCTAATTCACGCATACGAGTTGCTAGTGTATCAAATTCGTATACTGTTGTTTCCTGAAAAATTTCTGGATCTGGTTTAAATCGAGTTATCGTTCCCGTTTGATCTGTGTCACCAATGACTTTTAAATCTGCAACCGGAATACCTCTTTCGTATTTTTGATAATGGATTTTACCTTCACGATGTACAAATACCTCTAGTTCTGTTGATAGAGCATTTACTACAGATGCCCCAACACCATGCAAACCACCAGAAACTTTATAACCGCCGCCGCCAAACTTACCACCAGCATGAAGAACGGTCATAATAACTTCTACAGCAGGACGTCCCATTTTTTCTTGTATACCAACTGGAATACCACGTCCATTATCCGTTACACGAATACTATTATCTTCTTCGATACTAACGTTAATTTCATCACAGTACCCTGCAAGTGCTTCATCGATACTATTATCGACGATTTCCCATACAAGATGGTGAAGTCCTTTTCCGCTTGTAGATCCAATATACATACCAGGGCGTTTTCGAACTGCTTCTAGCCCTTCAAGTACCTGTATTTGACTTTCATCATATGAATTTTCTTGCATTTGCTTTTGTTCCATTGACACAAAGATCACCTACTTTTCCATTTAAACAGGGATTACGCCCTATCTATTTCACAATCTACCGTGCCGTTCGTTACATGAATTGTTTTCGCTTCTTTTAATGTTTCGTGTTCAATTCCGTCGACACTCGTCGTTGTCACAAATGTTTGCACTTTTCCTTGAATTGTATTTAACAGATGCGATTGACGATAATCATCTAATTCTGATAATACATCATCCAATAGAAGAATCGGATATTCTTTAACTTCTGAGTAAATCAATTCAATTTCAGCTAATTTTAGGGACAGTGCGGTCGTTCGTTGTTGTCCTTGCGAACCAAAGACTTGAACATTTTTACTATTAACGAAGAATTGTAAATCATCACGATGAGGACCAATTAAAGTCGTACCACGGAAAATTTCACGTTGTTTCACGGATTGAAAACTTTCATAGTATACTTCTTTTATTTTCGACAAATCCATTGATTCTGATACATCTACACTCGGTTTATAGACAATTTCTAATTCTTCTAACCCACGGCTTATACCACGATGAATTGGAGCTGCCCATTCTTGTAGTAAATGCAAAAATTCAAAGCGTTTTTGCAAAATTTTTGTACCATGCTCAATAAGTTGAAGTGTAAATACATCCAACATCGTTTCCTCATTCTTACTATTCCCTTGCATCTTTTTTAGCAAGTGATTTCGTTGTGTGAGCACCTTTTGATATTGACTCAATTCATACAAATAGACCGGAGCTATTTGGCCTAATTCCATATCTAAAAAGCGTCTTCTTACTTGAGGGCTTCCTTTTACAAGATTTAAATCTTCTGGGGCAAACATGACAACATTCATCACGCCAATATATTGACTCAATTTTTGTTGTTCAAGTTGATTTAATTTTGCCTTTTTACCTTTTTTCGAGATATTTAATTCCAAAGACAAAGAACTATTTCTCTTTTGTAGCTTTCCTTTAATTTGACCGAAATCTTCATCCCAACGGATAAGCTCGCGATCATTAGAGGTTCTATGAGATTTCGCCATCGCTAAAACATAAATAGCTTCCATCAAATTCGTTTTCCCTTGTGCATTCTCGCCGATAATTACATTTACCTTATCTTCAAAGGAAAGCTCTAACTTTTCATAATTGCGATAGTTTTTTAATTGTATTTCTGAAATAAACAAAGGGCTCCCCCTTTATGACTGAACTTGGAAACTTCCGCTTCCTGGAATTTCAATAATATCGTTCGCATATAGTTTGCGACCTCTTCTATTTTCAAGTTCTTGATTCACGTACACTTCATATTCTTGTAAAAACCATTTTACAGCGCCACCTGTATCAATTACATCGGCTAACTTTAAAAATTGCCCTAGTGTAATATACTCTGTTGAAATTTTAATACGTTTCATAAAATCGCTCACTTTCTGAAAGTGTTCATTCTTTCATTGTACTAAATAAACTAGCATTAGGAAAGTAATACCCAAAAATCAAATAAGGGCTACTAGCATCTGAAAACTAGCAACCCTTATTTCTTACTTAGTAAGTACGAACCGGTAAAATTAATTGAATAATGGATTCATCATTTACTGTACGAATTAAGAATGGTCTCATTGCTCCAGTAAAGCTAATCTTAATTTCAGTACTATCTAATGCTTTTAGTGCATCCATCATATATTTTGCACTAAAAGATATTTTTAACTCTTCTCCATCTACTTTTTCACATTGAACTTCTTCTACTACTTTTCCGATTTCTGGTGAATTCGAGGAAATTTCTAGCATTGCCTGCTCTAAAGTTGATAATTTTACAACATTATTACGACCATCCCTTGCTAAAAGAGATGCACGATCAATTGCTTGTAAAAATTCTTTTGTATTTACAAAAATATCTGTTTTGCTCTCCGCTGGAATTAAGCGAGTTGTATCAGGGTAATTTCCTTCTAACAATCTTGAGAAGAATAATAAATGTTTTGTACGGAATAATACTTGATACTCCGTAATAACGATATCTACCATTTCTTCAGACTCATCTAGAATTTTGCTTAATTCATTTAAACTTTTTCCTGGAATAACAACATTTGCTTGGAACTCATCTGCAATGCCTTCGATTTTTGCTTTTCGAAGAGCTAGTCTGTGACTATCTGTAGCAATGCCAGTTAGTTCGCTGTTATATACCTTCCAGTTTACACCTGTCAAGATTGGTCTTGTTTCAGAAGTGGAAACTGCAAATACAGTTTGTCTAATCATATGTTTAAGTAAATCCGTTGGAATCTTAAAAACATGATGTTCTTCAATTTGTGGTAACAATGGATATTCTGCAGAATCTAAACCATTTAAATTAAACTCTGATTTTCCAGAAGTTATTTTTGTCATCAAATGATTTTCCACAGAAATTTCTACAGTTTCTTTAGGCAATTTCTTTACAATTTCACTAAAATATTTAGCCTGTAAAACAATACTTCCTGATTGATTCACTTCTACGATTTCTTTTCCATTCTCTTCAACTGGAATGAAAGATTCAATTGAAATATCAGCATCGCTTCCTGTTAATGTAACTCCTTCTTCCGTAGCGACAACTTTAATCCCCGTAAGGATCGGAATTGTTGTACGAGAAGAAACAGCCTTCATTACATCTTGTACACTTCTTACAAGATAGTCTTTTTGTATTGTAAAACGCATAAAGAAAAACCTCCGGTAAGTATAAGATTTTATTTAATTAATAAAGATAAAAAATAGTAGTAATAGTAATAGGGCTTGTGGATATGTGGATAACCCTGTTAAAGGATGTAAAAACAGTCTATCTACATGTGGATAGACTGTGCGTAAAACAAGGAAAGTTATTCACACTATTCAGCTACTACTTTAAAATATCGTTAATTTCTTCAACTTGCTTTTGTAATTGTGTATCCGTCTTAAGTAGCTTAGAAATTTTTTCATGAGCATGGATAACTGTTGTATGATCACGTCCACCGAATTCTTCACCTATTTTAGGTAAGGAGGAGTCTGTCAGTTCACGTGATAAATACATTGCAATTTGGCGAGGGAAGGCAACTGATTTCGTTCGCTTTTTCGCCTTGAAATCTTCCAATTTTACTTGATAAACATCTCCGACAGCTTTTTGAATATCATAAATGGAGATAATTTTTGGTTTAGAATTTGGAATAATATCTTTAAGTGCTTCGGCTGCTAAATCAGCATTAATATCTTTGTTAATTAAAGATGAATAAGCTACAACTCGGATGAGTGCACCTTCTAGTTCACGAATATTTGAATCGATTTGATTTGCAATATAAAGCATGACCTCATTTGGTATATCAAGTCCTTCAGCCTTTGCCTTTTTGCGCAAAATTGCAATCCGCGTTTCTAAATCTGGTGGCGTAATATCCGTAATGAGTCCCCATTCAAAGCGAGAACGAAGACGATCTTCTAAAGTTGGAATTTCTTTTGGTGGCCGATCACTGGAAATTACAATTTGTTTACTTTCTTCGTGTAATGCATTGAATGTATGGAAAAACTCTTCTTGAGTTTGTTCTTTTCCCGCTAAAAATTGAATATCATCTATCAATAAAACATCCACATTGCGGTATTTATTACGAAAATCGACAGCTTTATTATCACGAATAGAATTAATGAATTCATTTGTAAATTTTTCTGATGATAAATATACAACTTTGGCATTTGGGTTATGTTCAATTACATAATGACCAATTGCATGCATTAAATGGGTCTTTCCAAGTCCAACTCCCCCATAAATAAAGAGGGGATTATATGCTTTAGCTGGCGCTTCGGCTACGGCCAATGAAGCAGCGTGAGCAAAACGGTTACCAGAGCCAATAACAAACGTATCAAACGTATATTTTGGATTTAGCATACTCTGTGGTAAATGATTAGAATCATCTTGTGCTGAATTCGGTTTAGAAGGAGGAAGATCAATCTCCTCTTCAGCTTGACTTTGGGGAATAATAAAGCGAATAGCTAATTTTGCCCCTGTTAAATCATAAAGTGTTTCTGAAATTAGCTCTGAATAATGAGATTCTAGCCAATCGCGGGCGAATTCATTTGGAGCCGTAATTGTTAATACATCTTTCTTTAAATTATGTGCGGTCGTTGATTTTAACCATGTTTCATAACTTGGTTTACTGACCTTTTTTTCTAGTTCTTTTAAGGCGCTGTTCCATAAATCAGAGATGTTTTCCAAAGGTGTCCCTCCTTTACTAAGATGGTAAAAGAATAAGGTTGCGCAACAAATGTACAACCTAAATAAATATAAAATGTATATTTATACGAAACGTATTTTAAAACCTAAAAACGTCGTTTGTATATGAGATAGGGTTTTCGACAAAAAAAGCAAATGTGGATAATCATTTACCCACATGTGATTAAAACTGTCCACATGTTATACACAAATTGTGGATAAGATAATGATGTGGAAAACTTATTCAAAGTGAAAACACAACTATAATATCAAAAAAAAGTAGCTATAGCAATGAAATTAAGAAAGTTATCCACAAAATCAATACCTTGTGGAATAAACTTGTCCACAACACGATATACTGTGTAAAAGTACGAAAAGAGTTTGTGGATATAAAAAACAGAAAAAAACATTTATCCACAAGGAAATATAGCGTCTGTGAAAAAGTATGTGAATAGGTTCAAAATGAATATTTGATGAAAATTTCTAGAACCATTGACATTTTCCTAGTTGATTAACTATAATTTATAAGACTGTCTTTAACAGATATTCCTCAGGGAGGTGTCATATAATGAAAAGAACTTACCAACCAAATAAACGTAAGCGCAGCAAAGTACATGGTTTCCGCAGCCGTATGAGCACAGCGAACGGACGTAAAGTGCTAGCAGCTCGTCGTCGTAAAGGAAGAAAAGTATTATCTGCGTAGACCACTGATCGTTCAGTGGTCTTTTTTTCTAATAATAGTGAATTTCCGCTGATGAACTACAGGAGTGTCAATTGATATGAAGAAAAAACATCGTATAAAAAAGAATGATGAATTCCAGACGGTTTTTCAAAAAGGAAAATCGACTGCGAATCGTCAATTTGTTGTGTATCAACTAGATAAAGAAGAGCAGCCAAACTTTCGTATTGGCCTTTCTGTCAGCAAGAAAATAGGAAATGCAGTAGTGCGTAACCGAATTAAACGTATGATTCGCCAGTCGATCACAGAATTAAAAGATGAGATAGATTCTGGAAAAGATTTTGTTATAATAGCAAGGAAGCCTTGTGCAGAGATGACATATGAAGAATTGAAGAAAAGCTTAATTCATGTCTTTAAACGCTCTGGTATGAAAAGAATAAAAAAGTAGCGTAAGGAAATGAATTACACTATATACATACCGATACAAGGAGGAGTAGGCTTTGAAAAAGAAATTAGGTTTACTAGCCATGGTTGTTGCATTAATGGCGATTACTGCTGGCTGTAGTGAAGTAAATCAGCCAATTACACCAAAAAGCACTGGAATTTGGAATGAATACTTCGTATACCCGCTTTCTCAGTTAATTACGTATTTTGCCAACTTATTTGGTAGTAATTACGGTTTAGCGATTGTTGTTACAACTCTTATTATTCGTTTTGCATTATTACCATTAATGATTAAACAAACAAAGAGTACGAAAGCAATGCAAGCGTTACAACCAGAAATGGTGAAGTTAAAAGAGAAATATAGTTCTAAAGATCAAGCAACGCAGCAAAAACTACAACAAGAAATGATGCAGTTGTATCAAAAAAATGGTGTAAATCCATTAGCAGGATGTTTACCAATCTTTGTTCAGATGCCTATTTTATTCGCGTTTTACCATGCGATTATGAGAACATCAGAAATTAGTAAGCATACATTCTTATGGTTCGACTTAGGACAAGCAGATCCGTTATATATTTTACCGGTTGTTGCAGCAATTACGACATTTATTCAGCAAAAACTTGCTATGGCAGGAACTGCTGGTCAAAATCCGCAAATGGCAATGATGATTTGGTTAATGCCAATCATGATTTTAATCTTTGCAATTAACTTCCCAGCTGCATTATCACTTTACTGGGTTGTTGGTAATATCTTTGGTATCGCTCAAATGTACTTGATCAAAGGGCCGGAAATTAAGGCTAGTAAGGCAGGAGGATCAAGCAAGTGAGTATAATTACTGCTAAAGGACAAACAGTCGAGCTGGCAGTACAGGATGCTTTAAGACAATTAAATGTTTCAAAAGACCGAGTAGATATAAATATTATCGATGAGGGTAAGAGAGGGTTCTTAGGTTTATTTGGGAACCGACCTGCAGTAGTAGAAGTTGTATTGAAGAAAGATCCAATTCAAGAATGTGAAGAATATTTAAAAAATGTTATTCACGATATGGGTGTGGAAGCTGAGATTAGTAAAATTGTAAAAGGACGAGAAGTTGAATTTACAATTTACGGCGAAAATATAGGTGTTTTGATTGGAAAAAGAGGGAACACCTTGAATTCTTTACAGTATTTAACAAAACTTGTAGCGAATCGTAATACGAAGCAGTACATTGGTATCACATTAGATGCTGAAAATTATCGTAGTAAAAGAAAAGCTACGTTAGAAGCACTTTCTTATCGATTAGCCAAACAAGTAGTGAGTACAAAAAAAAGAGTTGTATTGGAGCCTATGCCATCTTTTGAACGAAAGATTATCCACCAAGCATTATCTAATCATCAAAATATCATTACAACTTCTGAAGGAAAAGAACCACATCGACATGTTGTAATATCTTCCAAGTGACCGGTTACTCAATTGAGTGCCGGTTTTTTTTGAGGGGAAAATAGGTGTGGATAACTAAAAACACTAAACTTATCCACTGTGAATAAGTTTAGTGTTTTTTACATGAGGACATAATAAAATGAGTTATTATTCTTTTGTAGATAGGTTCGTTATGGTATTCTAATAATTTAGTGAAGAAAATAATCATGTTGAAATAGAGATAAATAAGCAAGTGAGGTGAAAGGACATGGAATTTGATACAATTGCCGCGATTTCCACAGCGCTTGGAGAGGGTGCAATTGCCATTGTTCGAGTAAGTGGGGATGATGCGGTTGAAAAAGTTAATCGTATTTTTAAAGGGAAGGATTTAACAGAGGTTCCTTCTCATACAATTCATTATGGTCATATTGTTGATTTAGATACAAATCAGGTTATTGAAGAAGTAATGGTGTCCATTATGCGTGCACCAAGGACTTTTACACGTGAAAATATAGTAGAAATTAACTGTCATGGTGGACTTGTTTCGGTAAACAAAGTATTACAGCTTATTTTAGCGCAAGGGGTAAGATTAGCGGAGCCTGGTGAATTTACAAAACGTGCTTTTTTAAATGGCCGTATTGATTTATCACAAGCAGAAGCTGTTATGGACTTAATCCGTGCAAAAACAGATCGTGCAATGAACGTAGCGATTAATCAAATGGAGGGCCGATTATCTAAATTAATCGGCCGTCTGCGTCAGGATATATTAGAAACGTTAGCTCATGTTGAGGTAAACATAGATTACCCGGAATATGATGATGTGGAAGAAATGACACATAATATTTTAATTGAGAAAGCTACACATGTTCGTGTTGAAATTGCAAAAATATTAGAAACATCAAAGCAAGGAAAGATTTTACGTGAAGGTATTGCTACTGCAATCATCGGTAGACCTAATGTTGGGAAATCATCGCTATTAAATAGTCTCGTTCAGGAGAAAAAGGCAATTGTAACTGATATTGCAGGAACAACTCGTGATGTTATTGAAGAGTACGTTAATGTGCGTGGTGTACCACTTAAACTTATAGATACGGCCGGAATTCGTGAAACAGAAGATGTTGTTGAACGAATTGGTGTAGAGCGTTCAAAAGAAATGATGAGTCAAGCTGATTTAGTGTTAGTTGTCGTTAATTATAGCGAAGCTTTAACGAATGAGGATGAAGATCTATTCCGTGCCGTACAAGGAAAAGATTTCATTGTTATTGTAAATAAGACAGATTTACCGCAAGCAATTGATATGGAACGTGTTATAGAATTAGCAGCGGGGAATCGTGTTATTACAACGTCGTTAATTGAGGAACAGGGAATAGATGAGCTTGAAACGGCAATCGCTGATTTATTCTTTGAAGGAACAATTGATTCTGCAGATGTAACATATGTTTCTAACGCGAGACATATTGGATTATTAACACAAGCAGGAAAAACAATTGGAGATGCAATTGAGGCGATAGAAAATGGTGTTCCAATTGATATGGTGCAGATTGATTTAACAAGAACGTGGGAAATACTTGGTGAAATTACTGGTGATACCGTTCATGAGAGCTTAATTGACCAGTTGTTCTCTCAATTTTGTTTAGGAAAATAATATAGTGATGTTTCAGAAAGATAGAGATTATTAGGAGGAATAAACAATGGGATACAATGCCGGTTCATACGATGTCATAGTAATCGGTGCAGGTCATGCAGGATGTGAAGCTGGTCTTGCGGCAGCACGAATGGGCTCCAAAACATTAATGTTAACAATTAACTTAGATATGGTAGCGTTTATGCCATGTAACCCTTCTGTTGGTGGACCAGCAAAAGGGATTGTTGTTCGTGAAATTGATGCATTAGGCGGAGAAATGGGACGCAACATTGATAAAACGCATATTCAAATGCGTATGTTAAATACAGGTAAAGGGCCAGCTGTACGTGCACTTCGAGCACAAGCAGATAAGTTCTCTTACCAGCATGAATTAAAGAAAACAATTGAAGAAACACCAAACTTAACGTTGTTCCAAGGAATGGTAGAGCGTTTAATCGTTGAAGATGGCGAATGTAAAGGGGTAATTACGCAAGCTGGTGCTGAATATACAGCAAAAACAGTCGTAATTACGACTGGTACGTTTTTACGTGGTGAGATTATTATGGGAGATTTAAAATATTCGAGTGGTCCAAATAATCAACAACCATCTATTACGTTATCAGAACATTTAGAGGAGCTTGGATTTGATCTTGTTAGATTTAAAACAGGTACACCTCCGCGCGTAAATAGTAATACGATTGATTACAGTAAAACAGAAATTCAGCCAGGTGACGATAAGCCACGCGCTTTCTCTTTTGAAACGACAAAGTTTATTATGGATCAAATTCCATGTTGGTTAACGTATACAAGTACGGAAACACATCGTTTAATAGATGAAAACCTACATCGCTCAGCTATGTATTCTGGTATGATTAAGGGAACAGGTCCTAGATATTGTCCTTCAATTGAAGACAAAGTAGTAAGGTTTAATGATAAACCACGTCATCAAATTTTCTTAGAGCCAGAGGGACGTAACACACAAGAAGTGTACGTACAAGGTTTATCCACAAGCTTACCAGAAGACGTACAGCGTGATATGCTTAGAACAATCCCTGGTCTAGAAAATGTTGAAATGATGCGTACAGGTTATGCAATTGAATATGATGCAATTGTGCCAACGCAACTATGGCCAACACTTGAAACGAAAAAAATTAAAAATTTATATACAGCAGGACAAATTAACGGAACTTCTGGTTACGAAGAGGCGGCAGGACAAGGGCTTATGGCCGGAATTAATGCAGCATGTCGTTCTTTAGGTAAAAAAGAAGTTATTTTAGGTCGTGAGGATGCTTATATTGGTGTCTTAATTGATGATCTTGTAACGAAAGGGACGAATGAACCATATCGTTTATTAACGTCTCGTGCAGAGTATCGTCTATTATTACGCCATGATAATGCGGATCTTCGTTTAACTGAAATTGGTCATGAAATTGGATTAATTAAAGAAGAACGCTATGAGCGATTTACAAATAAAAAATTACAAATTGAACAGGAAAAGGAACGTTTAAGTAGCATTATTATTAAGCCACGTCCTGAAGTTCAAGAATTAATTCGCAATATTGGTGGAAGTGAATTGAAAGATGGAATACGTGCAAGTGACCTATTACGTCGTCCAGAGATGACATATGAGCATATCCATCTTTTAGTACCAAGTGAAGTAGAATTAAGTGATGAAGTTACAGAACAAGTTGAAATTCAGATTAAGTACGAAGGATATATCGAAAAATCTTTACAGCAAGTAGAGCGTATGAAGAAGATGGAAAGTAAAAAAATTCCTGTCGATATTGATTATGATGCGATTTCTAGCCTTGCATCAGAAGCTAGACAGAAATTGAAAGATGTTCGTCCACTTTCAGTGGGGCAGGCTTCACGTATATCGGGCGTAAATCCAGCAGACATTTCCATTTTACTTGTGTATATTGAACAAGGAAAAATTGCGCGAGTATCGAACCAATAAATAGTAAGGAGATATTGTTAGATGAACATAGAACAATTTCAATCTATGCTAGAAGAGAAGGGTATCACCCTCTCTTCTAGACAGTTAGAGCAGTTCGAAATCTACTTCGAAACATTAGTAGAATGGAATGAAAAAATGAATTTAACGGCTATTACGGAAAAAGAGGAAGTATATTTAAAACACTTTTTTGATTCTATTACAGCTGCTTTTTATTACGATTTTTCAAAACCATTCTCAATTTGTGATGTTGGCGCAGGAGCTGGATTCCCAAGTATTCCTTTAAAAATCTGTTTCCCGCATTTAAAAGTGACGATTGTAGACTCATTGCAAAAACGTATTAATTTCTTAAATCATTTAGCACAAAAGTTGGAATTGAGTGACGTCGCGTTTTGTCATGATCGTGCTGAAACATTTGGAAAAAAAGAAGGTGTACGTGAAGCGTACGACATTGTAATGGCACGTGCAGTCGCACGTCTTTCAGTATTAAGTGAGCTGTGTTTACCACTTGTAAAAGTTGGGGGAACATTCATTGCAATGAAAGGTGCTGCAGCAAACGAAGAAATTGAAAATGGCAAGTATGCTTTAGAGGTGCTAGGCGGGGATCTAAAAGAAATGTCTACGTTCCAATTACCGTTTGAAGAAAGTGAACGTAATATTTTATTAATCGAGAAAAAGCGCAAGACACCAAAGAAATATCCACGCAAACCGGGAACACCCAATAAATTACCTATTGAAAAATAAATCTTATTAGACGTAAGATTAAATTATATAAATGAAAACGTAAATGTTTCAAAGGAAACATTTTATGGAGAATAGTCAATAGGCCTAAAGGTGGTGGAATATGTATGAAAAATACGTTTTCTCGTTTATTTGGCTTTGGAGATAAAGAGAGCGAATTCGAATTACAAGACGAAAGCCATGAAGAAATAGATAAAAAGGTATATGAAGAAATACAAGAAATTCCGATAGTAAATATTACCCCTAACCGTTATCAACCACGAACAGTTTTTGATGACGCGCGTATTGAGGAACTAGCATTAACGATTCGTACACACGGACTTATTCAGCCAATTGTTGTGAGGCAATATGAGGATGAGAAGTACGAGATTATTGCTGGAGAAAGGCGTTTCCGTGCAGCAACAAAGTTAGGGTGGGAAAAGGTTCCTGCAATTATAAAAAACTTAAATGATACAGAAACAGCTTCTGTGGCTTTAATTGAAAACTTGCAACGTGAGGAACTAACAGCAATCGAGGAAGCTGTGGCATATCAAAAGCTAATTGAGTTACATAATTTAACGCAAGAAGCATTGGCACAAAGACTCGGAAAAGGACAATCCACAATCGCAAATAAGTTGCGATTGTTAAAGTTGCCTGAAGAAATAAAAAATGCGTTATTAGAAAAAAGTATTACAGAACGCCATGCCCGTGCGCTCATCCCTTTAAAGAATGAGGAATTACAACTGAAGGTTTTACAGGAAATTGTGGAGAAACAACTGAATGTAAAGCAAACAGAGGAACGAATTGCGAAATTACTAGAGGAAGCAAAACCGAAGCGTAAGGCAAAGCAAAAAGCAGTAAGTCGAGATACGAGAATTGCCATGAATACAATTAGGCAGTCATTACAAATGGTTGCTGACAGTGGTTTAAATGTTAATTCTGAGGAAGAAGAGTTTGACGAGTACTATCAAATTACAATTCAAATTCCGAAGAAAAAATAATAATGGTGTGTTAGAGACCTGATCCTATTGGATAGGTCTCTTTTACTATATTTTCTTGTTAGATCAAGAAGGAGTTTACAAATAAATTTTGAAGTTTAATAAGGACGTAAAAGAAAAACTTTTATTTCATGTTACAATAAACATAATTGTTACTAGAATAAGATAGAAAGGTTGAAAGTAGGTGACATCATGGGAAAAATCATTGCTATAGCCAATCAAAAGGGTGGCGTTGGAAAAACAACAACATCTGTTAATTTAGGGGCTGGATTGGCACAAGTAGGTAAAAAGGTCCTTCTTGTAGATATTGATGCTCAAGGAAATGCAACGACGGGTGTGGGAATTGAAAAATCCGAATTAGATCAATGTATTTACAATGTTCTTGTGGAAGATGCAGATGTTCAAGGGGTTATACAGAAAACCGCAACTGAAAACTTAGATGTTCTACCCGCTACAATTCAATTAGCAGGTGCTGAAATTGAATTGGTACCGACTATTTCCCGGGAAGTACGTTTGCAAAGGGCATTACAGCCAGTTCGTGATGAATATGATTATATTATTATCGACTGTCCCCCGTCCTTAGGGTTATTAACGATTAATGCATTAACTGCAGCAGATTCTGTTATTATTCCTGTTCAATGCGAATATTACGCACTAGAAGGGTTAAGTCAGCTATTAAATACAGTTCGACTTGTGCAAAAGCACTTAAATAAAAATCTAGCAATTCAAGGCGTATTGCTAACAATGTTAGATGCCCGTACAAATTTAGGGATTCAGGTTATAGATGAAGTGAAAAAATACTTTAGAGATAAAGTATACCGTTCGATTATCCCTCGTAATGTTCGTTTGAGTGAAGCACCAAGTCATGGGAAACCAATTATGCAGTATGACGCTAAATCAAGAGGGGCAGAAGTATATATAGATTTAGCAGAGGAAGTGATTGCAGGTGGCTAAAGGATTAGGAAGAGGAATCAATGTGTTTTTTCCTGATTTAGATGTGAAAGAAGAAGAGACAATTCAGGAGATTACGATAACTGAATTAAGACCGAATCCATATCAACCACGTAAACACTTTAATAAAGAGGCGATTCAGGAATTATCGGCCTCTATTAAAGAGCACGGCATATTACAACCATTAATTGCTAGAAAGAGTATTAAAGGATATGAAATTGTTGCAGGTGAAAGAAGATATCGTGCTGCTAAAGAGGCGGGGCTCGAAAAAGTACCTGCCGTTGTAAGACAATTAAATGAGCAGCAAATGATGGAGTTTGCATTGCTTGAAAACTTACAACGAGAAGATTTAAATCCAATGGAAGAAGCAATGGCATATCAAATGTTAATGAATGAGCTAAATGTGACGCAAGAACAATTAGCAAAACGTCTTGGTAAGAGTAGACCTTACATTGCAAACTATACGCGATTATTAAGCCTCCCTTCTTTTGTGCAAGATATGATTGCAAACGGTCAACTTTCAATGGCTCATGGGAGAACTTTACTTACGATAAAAGATGAAGAGCAGTTGAAATCTTTACTGAAACGAATTGAAAAAGAAGGATTAAATGTTCGTCAATTAGAGAAAATTGTTCAGGAGATTAATCAACGCGTTTCACGTGAAACAAAACAAGTAAAAAAAGAGAGAAACATATTTTTCGTAGAACGCGAAACGTTCTTAAGAGAAAAGTTTGGCACAGAGGTAAAAATTAAAGAAACAAAAAAGGAAAAAGGTAAAATCGAAATTGAATTTTTCAATAAAGAAGATTTAAATCGTATTTTAGAATTATTAGCGCAGCAAAACTAAAAAGCAAACCATCTTATTATTTATGGATGGTTTGCTTTTTTTAATACAGATAATTTTTGGTCTGTTTCTTTTATGCTTTGTGCAATTACATCAGCCATTTTCATAACTAAACTTAATCTTGTATTTTGCAGGACGAAAAACTCCATAAAACCATTTAGATTTACGATGCCATGAATATGTAAATCACCAACTGCTGGTAATTTCTTGTTCATAGCAGCTCCGGGTTTACTAGGTCCCATTCCGGTAGTGATGGAACCGATACTTTGAGACTTTCCTAAACAGGCATCAACCGCAATTATAAATGAAGTAGGATTATCTTTCTGTATATTCTGAATTTTTTCTTCTAAGTTTAGCGCATGTACTGGATCATCTAGTGTGCCGAACACTTGGAAGTTTGTAATTTCTACTTGTTCTAGTTTCGTACCGACTAACGGACCGAGTGCATCTCCTGTGGAACGATCTGTTCCGATACAAACGAGAATGATTGGTATATGAGTTTTAATAGGGATATGGGAAAGTAAGAAGTTACTAATTGTCTCGGAGGCTTCTAAATCTTGGTGCATAACATTTTGAGTTTCTTTTTCGAAAAAAGGTAAGCGAAAACTTCTAATATTCATGAAGCACCCATCCTTTTAATAAATTTTCAAAATATGTTATATGGTGAGTAAAATGGAAAACTATAAGTGCGTACTTGCTGTAAAATTTAAGTGAGAACGGAAATAATAGTACTAGTATATATATATTTGTTCCATTTTATACCTGCATGGAGGTTAACAAATGGAATTAAAGTCATAAAATTTTTTCAGCAATTAGGAGACTTCTGATACAATAAGAAAGATAATTAAAAAGAAATTTTGGCTGGAGAGGTAGAGGTACATGGATGTATTAACGAAGTGGTTTAATGCTACGAAACAGTATTTACTAGATGCTGATCGTTGGGCTCATATTGGAATTGCGACATTAAAAATATGTATCATTTTAACAATTGGTGCAATTGTAGTGCGAATTGCAAGGGCGGTTGTACGAAATGCGTTTCGTATGGGAAGTCGTTCTCCAATTCAAATTTCAGAACGTCGTACAGTTACAGTAGCGAAGTTACTTGAAAATATTGTGGCATACGTTGTTATGTTCATTATGTTAATTGCGATTTTAGGTGTGTTTAATATTAATGCATCAGGTTTATTAGCCGGTGCTGGGGTAATTGGTTTAGCAGTCGGATTTGGTGCTCAAAGTTTAGTGAAAGATGTTATTACAGGGTTATTTATCTTGTTAGAAGATCAATTTTCAGTTGGTGACTATGTGAAAATTGGTCAGTTTGAAGGTGTCGTTTTAGAAATTGGACTTCGTACAACGAAAGTGAAAAGTTGGACAGGTGAAATTCATACTTTACCAAACGGAAGTATCGTTCAGGTTACCAACTATTCAGTTAGTAATAGTGTAGCATTTGTTGACGTATCTATTTCGTATGAGGCTGATATAGCAAAAGCAGAGCAAGTCATTGAAGAATTATTAGAAGAATTACCTGCACAATATGAGCAAATGGTAACAACGCCTCAGTTATTAGGCGTGCAAACATTAGCTGCATCAGAAGTTATATTACGTGTTATTGCAGAAGTAGAGCCGATGCAACATGCAGTTATTGCAAGGGCACTTCGTAAAGAAATTAAAAATCGTCTAGATTTACATGGTATTGAAATTCCATATCCACGTATGGTTTTATATAATCGTGAAGAGTTAGTGAGTGGAAAAGCAATTTAATATGGAGAGGGGTTTGGAGAATGGAGCAAAAGCAATATAACTTGTACGATGTTGTGGAAATGAAGAAAGCCCACCCATGTGGGGAGAATCGTTGGAAGATTATTCGTATGGGAATGGATATCCGCATTAAGTGCGAGGGATGTGACCATTCAGTAATGATTCCTCGAAGAGAGTTTGATCGTAAGGTGAAAAAAATACTTGTGAAGCACGAAGAATAGAGAGAAAGTAACAGTTACAGTGGGTAGCTGTTACTTTTTTTCGTTTGGAGGAAACTTGTCATTTTTTTCGTTACTATCTATAATGATGAAAGATTGAGACATAGGAGTGAAAAATATGGGATTAACGGCTGGGATTGTTGGATTACCTAACGTAGGGAAGTCCACTTTATTTAATGCAATTACACAAGCAGGAGCAGAATCTGCAAACTATCCATTCTGTACAATTGATCCAAACGTAGGAATTGTAGAAGTACCAGATGAGCGTTTAAATAAATTAACGGAATTAGTAGAACCGAAAAAAACTGTTCCGACTGTATTTGAGTTTACTGATATTGCAGGTATCGTAAAAGGTGCGAGTAAAGGTGAAGGTTTAGGAAATAAATTCTTATCTCACATTCGCCAGGTAGATGCAATTTGCCAAGTTGTTCGTTGTTTTGAAGACGAAAATATTACGCACGTTTCAGGTAAAGTAGACCCAATTGATGATATTGAAACAATCAACTTAGAGCTAATCTTAGCAGACTTAGAATCTGTTGATAAACGTATCGAACGTGTTGCGAAATTAGCAAGACAAAAGGATAAAGAAGCAGTATATGAGCATGAAATTTTAGTGCGTTTAAAAGAAGCCTTTGAAGAGGGTAAACCAGCTCGTACTGTTGAATTTACAGAAGAGCAAATGAAGATTGTGAAAGGTCTTCATTTACTGACAACGAAAGAAATGTTATACGTAGCAAACGTAAGCGAGGACGATGTTATCGATCCTTCTGAAAACAAATACGTACAAATGGTAAAAGAATTTGCTGCAAATGAAAATTCTCAAGTAATCGTTGTATGTGCAAAAATCGAATCAGAAATTGCTGAGCTAGACGAGGAAGAGAAAAAAGTCTTCCTTGAAGAACTGGGCATTGAGGAATCTGGTTTAGATCAATTAATTCGTGCTGCATATGATTTATTAGGACTTGCTACTTACTTCACAGCAGGTGTGCAAGAAGTACGTGCATGGACGTTCAAACAAGGTATGAAAGCACCACAATGTGCCGGCGTAATTCATACAGACTTTGAGCGTGGATTTATTCGTGCAGAAACAGTTTCTTACGAAGACTTAATGACAAACGGTTCTATGACAGCTGCAAAAGAAGCTGGTAAAGTTCGTTTAGAAGGAAAAGAGTATATCGTAAAAGACGGAGACGTTATGCATTTCCGTTTCAACGTTTAATTTAATATTTCCTAGGAAAAATAAAGATATGAACTTGGCAAATATATTATATGTTTGCCAAGTTTTTTATGTATGGGTGAGTTGATTCATCTAACTTACTATGATATAATCTAAACTCGTGAGTAATTACTATAAATTAATTGCTCCTTGCCCATTACGGGCCGTTTAGACCAAAAGGAGGTGAAAGTGTAATGAGAAAGTACGAAATTATGTACATCATTCGTCCTGGCGTTGAAGAAGAAGCTCAAAAAGCTTTAGTTGAACGTTTTGCAGGTGTTTTAACAAACAATGGTGCAGAAATCATTAACACGAAAGAGTGGGGTAAGCGTCGTTTAGCTTACGAAATCAACGACTTACGTGAAGGTTTCTACATGATCTTAAACGTGAATGCTAACGCAGAAGCGATTAACGAATTCGATCGTTTAGCTAAGATCAACGAAGATATCCTTCGTCATATCGTTGTTAAAGAAGAAGAAAAATAATTGATATATAAGGGAGAGTGGTTCGATTGATGAATCGTGTTATCCTCGTTGGTCGTTTAACTAAGGACCCTGACTTACGTTACACGCCCAATGGTGTTGCAGTAGCTACTTTTACGTTAGCTGTGAATCGCGCATTTGCGAATCAACAAGGTGAGCGTGAAGCTGACTTTATTAATTGTGTAATATGGCGTAAACAAGCAGAAAACGTAGCAAATTATTTGAAAAAAGGTAGCTTAGCAGGCGTAGATGGGCGTCTTCAAACTCGTAATTACGAGGGACAAGATGGTAAACGTGTATATGTAACAGAAGTTCTTGCGGAAAGCGTACAATTTTTAGAGCCGCGTAATGGCGGTGGGGAGCAACGTGGTTCATTTAATCAGCAACCATCAGGAGCTGGTTTCGGTAACCAAAGCTCTAACCCATTTGGTCAATCTAGTAATTCAGGCAACCAAGGTAACCAAGGAAACTCTGGATTTACGAAGAATGACGATCCATTTTCAAATGTAGGTCAACCGATCGACATTTCCGACGACGATTTACCGTTCTAATACAGTAAATTTGTTAGTTTTAACAAAGAATGGAGGGGAATAGACATGGCAGGACGCAAAGGTGGACGTGCGAAACGTCGTAAGGTGTGTTTCTTCACAGCTAACGGCATCACTCGCATCGATTATAAAGATGTTGATTTATTAAAACGTTTCGTTTCTGAGCGTGGTAAAATTTTACCTCGTCGTGTAACAGGAACAAGCGCAAAATACCAACGCAAACTTACAGTTGCAATTAAACGTGCTCGTCAAATGGCACTTTTACCATATGTTGGTGAATAATAGCGTATGAAATGCACAGTAGAGTCGGACTCTACTGTGCATTTTGCTATGCTTTTCTTTTTTGAAAGAGAGGTTAAAATGTGAAGCAAGCGAGATTTATTACTGAAGGAGCCGCGTTGTTAGCTATATATGTAATGTTATTGTTTATATCTATGTATGTTCCGATTTTAGGTACAGTTGTAACGTTTGCGTTGCCGTTGCCATTTATATTGTTAACGATAAGATATAAATTATCGAATGCATTTGTAATTTTTACGACTGCATTTTTAATTGCTGTTTTTGTAAGTCAGCCGATAGGTCTAGTAAAGACGGTCGTATTTGGGTTGATGGGTATTATTTTAGGGTGCATGTATAAAAAACAAAGAAAGCCATTGGAGATTTTAATAACCGGTTCACTTGCATACTTAATCAGTATTATGCTCATTTATGTTGCCAGTATAAAGTTTTTTAACATAGATTTTATAAAGCAAATACAAAATATGTTTAATAAAAGCGTAGTGCAAAGTGAAAAGATAGCAAGTGTTGCTGGTATGCCGATTAGTAAAGAGCAAAAAGAGTTATTTGTACAAATGAATGATATATTACAAGCGGTATTCCCGAGTATACTTGTGATGGTTTCTGTATGTCTTTCTTGGATTACCATAATAATATCAGGTAGTGCTTTAAGAAAGCTAAAGCATGATGTTATACCTTGGCCTAAGTTCAAAGATATACAATTACCAAAGAGTATTGTTTGGTATTACGTTATATTTATTTTGCTATCAACTTTTATAAAAGTAGAACCGACATCATATTTACATATGGTATTTTCTAACCTATATGTCATATTTGCTTTACTACTCGTGCTGCAAGGTTTGACGTTTATCGCTTTTCTGGCGCATAGCAAAGGTTTTACGAAAGGGGTTCCTATTATTAGTTTTATTGCCTGCATGTTTATTCCGATGCTGTTTCCTCTTGTGTCAATCTTAGGTATAATTGATTTAGGGATTTCATTACGTTCTAAAATAGGAGGATAAAGTAATATTCCTTATACTATTTTAATCTGTTTAACTAACTGGAAGATAAGTTAGTTTTACTTTATAGGAGTTGTATACATGCCTGAATTTTATAAGAAACAGTGGTTTTTATATCCTGTTTATGTATTGGCATTTTTTGTGTTTGTGCTCATTTCAATCCTCTGTTATTTTCATTTACTAATGGGGATAGTCTCCTTTTTTATTTTTTGTATCGTCCTTTTTGTTGTTGTACGATTTGAACTTACTTTCCAAAAGAATTTTGAAAAACATACGACAGATATGATTACAAGGGTAAAGAAAGTGAGTAATGAGGCATTTAACCAGATGCCGATTGGTATTTTGTTATACAATAAGGATTATGGGATTGATTGGGCAAATCCTTATTTATCTTCATGTCTGGGGCAGCATGCATTAGCTGGATGGCACCTTTATGATGTATCAGAAACGTTACTTCTTTTTATTAAGGGAGAAACATCCGATGATATAGTCTCTTTAAATAATCGAAAGTTTCGTGTCTTTGTAAGGAAAGAAGAAAAGTTAATTTATTTCTTTGATGTAACAGAACAAACAGAGATTGAAAAGATGTACGAGGATCAACGTACTGTTTTAGCTGTCATTTATTTAGATAATTATGATGAAGTTACACAAGGATTAGATGATCAATTACGTACGAATATAACAAGTCTTGTGACATCCCGTCTAAATGAATGGGCCGTTAAGTATGGGGCATATTTAAAACGTGCATCTTCGGAAAGATTCTTCGTTGTACTAAATGAAAGTATTTTGGCGCAGATGGAGAAAGGGAAATTTAGTATTTTAGACCAAGTACGTGAAGAAACATCCAAAAGGAATATACCACTTACATTAAGTGTAGGTGTTGGATCAGGTGATTTACCTTTATCCGAGCTTGGGGCGATGGCTCAATCAGGTCTAGACCTTGCGCTTGGGCGTGGTGGAGATCAAGTAGCTATTAAACAAGCGACAGGTAAAGTTAAGTTTTATGGTGGTAAGACAAATCCGGTGGAAAAACGTACTCGTGTACGTGCCAGAGTGATTTCGCATGCATTAAAGGATTTAGTATTAGAAAGTAGCAATGTCATTATAATGGGGCATAGGGCTCCTGATATGGACGCAATTGGTGCTGCGATTGGTATTTTAAAGGTAGCGCAATTAAATGAGCGCAAAGGATATATTGTGCTCGATGAAAATGATTCTGATAAGGGAATTAAGCGTTTAATGGATAAAGTGAAACAAAATGAAGAGTTATGGTCTCACTTTATTACACCAGAACAAGCGATGGAATTTGCAAATGATGATTCCTTACTTGTTGTTGTTGATACGCATAAACCTTCAATGGTGATGGAAGAAAAGCTGTTACGCAAAATTGAAAATGTAGTTGTTATTGACCATCATCGCCGAGGAGAAGATTTTATTGAAGATCCGTTGCTTGTTTACATGGAGCCATATGCTTCTTCTACGGCAGAGCTTGTTACGGAATTACTTGAATACCAACCGAAAAGTTTGAAAATGACAATGTTAGAAGCAACAGCATTATTAGCAGGTATTATTGTTGATACGAAAAGCTTTACATTCCGGACAGGTGCTCGTACGTTTGATGCTGCTTCTTATTTACGCTCACACGGTGCAGATACTGTACTTGTACAAGAGCTTTTAAAAGAAGATATGGATCAGTATTTACGGGTTGCAAAAGCTATTAAAAATGCGTACATTTATACAAATGGAATTGCGATTGCAAAAGTTGATAGCGATGATTACTACGATCAAGTGCTTATTGCGCAATCAGCGGACACATTATTAACAATGACAGGAATTATTGCATCATTTGTTATTGCAAAACGTGGCGAGAATTTCATTGGAATTAGCGGCAGGTCTTTAGGCGAAGTGAATGTGCAGCTAATTATGGAAAACTTAGGTGGTGGCGGGCATTTAACGAATGCAGCCACACAAATGAAAAATGTTACAGTAGATGAAGCTGAGGAGAAGCTTCGATTTGTTATTGATGACTATTTACAGGGAGGCACACAATCATGAAAGTAATTTTTCTAAAAGACGTAAAAGGTAAAGGGAAAAAAGGAGAAGTAAAAAACGTACCAGATGGTTATGCAAATAACTTCTTACTAAAACAAGGATTAGCTGCTGAAGCGACGAATAGCAGTATGAAAACTTTAGAAGCTCAAAAGCGTAAAGAAGAAAAAGATGCAGCAGCAGAGCTTGAAAATGCAAAACAATTAAAAGAAACGTTAGAGAAATTAACTGTAGAATTAAAGGCTAAATCTGGAGAAGGCGGCCGTCTATTCGGTTCAATCACAAGTAAACAAATCGTAGATGCAATGCAAAAATCTCACAATATTAAACTTGATAAGCGTAAATTTGAAATGGATGATGCAATTCGTGCATTAGGCTATACAAACGTTACTGTGAAATTGCATCCGCAAGTAACAGCAACAGTAAAAGTTCATGTTAGTGAACAATAAAACTAAGTTAAGCAAGGAGGATTGCGTATGAGTGATGTAATGGCTGATCGTACCCCTCCGCATAATATAGAAGCTGAGCAGGCAGTCTTAGGTGCTATATTGATTGATCAGGATGCGTTAACATCGGCATCGGAACTATTAGTACCTGACTCATTTTATCGAACGAAACATCAAAAGATTTTTGAAGTCATGCTTGGGCTATCTGATAAGGGGGAGCCAATTGACTTAGTAATGATGACGTCAGCAATGGCTGATCAAGGATTACTAGAAGAAGTTGGTGGGGTTTCTTACTTAGCAGAATTAGCAGAAGTTGTTCCGACTGCTGCTAACGTAGAGTATTATGCAAGAATCATCGCTGAAAAAGCACTGTTACGTCGTTTAATTCGAACGGCGACTCATATTGTGTCTGATGGATATGAGAGAGAAGATGATGTGGATGGTCTTTTAAATGAGGCTGAGAAAAAAATATTAGAAGTATCTCATCAGACCAATGCGAAAGCATTCCAAAACATTAAAGACGTTCTTGTAGATGCTTACGATAAAATCGAACTTTTGCATAATCAAAAAGGTGAAGTGACCGGGATACCGACTGGATTTACTGAATTAGATAAGATGACGGCAGGGTTCCAGCGAAATGATTTAATCATCGTGGCGGCACGTCCGTCGGTAGGTAAAACGGCATTTTCATTAAATATCGCACAAAACGTAGCGACGAAAACGGATGAAAATGTAGCGATTTTTAGTCTAGAGATGGGTGCTGATCAGCTTGTTATGCGTATGCTTTGTGCAGAAGGGAATATTGATGCACAAAGACTTCGTACCGGATCGTTAACTTCTGATGATTGGGCGAAATTAACGATGGCAATGGGCAGCCTTTCTAATGCTGGTATTTATATTGATGATACGCCGGGGATTAAAGTAAATGAGATTCGAGCAAAATGTCGTAGATTAAAACAAGAACAGGGTCTTGGTATGATCTTGATTGACTACTTACAGCTTATTCAAGGAAGTGGGAAATCAGGGGAGAACCGTCAGCAGGAAGTATCTGAGATTTCTCGTACACTAAAAGGGATTGCGCGTGAATTACAAGTTCCTGTTATTGCCTTGTCACAGTTATCTCGTGGTGTAGAATCTCGTCAAGATAAACGTCCGATGATGTCTGATATTCGTGAATCGGGAAGTATCGAGCAGGATGCCGATATCGTAGCCTTCCTATATCGTGAAGATTACTATGACCGAGAAACGGAAAATAAAAATACGATTGAAATTATTATTGCAAAGCAGCGTAATGGTCCAGTAGGCTCAGTAGAGCTCGCATTCGTTAAAGAGTTCAATAAGTTCGTTAACTTAGAACGTCGTTTCGAAGATGGACATGCGCCGCCGGCATAACGATAGTATAAAAAAGAAACGCATTTCTTATAATAAGATGTGTTTCTTTTTTTTTATAGAAAAGATAAGGCTTTCATAGTGTGAAAATATAATTGTTACGAACGAAAAAGTTTTTTGATAAAAAAATGTTCGCTTTTTGGTTGACTTCTTTTTCGGTTTTGGTACAATTATATTGTTTGAATAGATCGTTTGAAAATTGCGGAGGTGCTTTAATAATGTCTTCAGTAGTAGTTGTAGGAACACAATGGGGCGACGAAGGAAAAGGTAAAATCACTGATTTTCTTTCTGAGCATGCGGAAGTAGTTGCAAGATATCAAGGTGGAAATAACGCAGGACATACAATCGTTTTTGGCGGAGTTAAATATAAATTACACTTAATTCCATCTGGTATTTTCTATAAAGAGAAAATTTGTGTAATCGGAAACGGCTTAGTAGTAGATCCGAAAGCATTACTTGAAGAGTTAAAATACTTACACGATCGTGGTGTAAGTACGGATAATTTACGTGTAAGTAACCGTGCGCACGTTATTTTGCCTTATCACTTAAAACAAGATGAGTTAGAAGAAGCAAGTAAAGGTGATAACAAAATCGGTACAACGAAAAAAGGTATCGGTCCTGCATATATGGACAAAGCTGCTCGTATCGGTATTCGTATGGCTGATCTTTTAGACCGTGAAGCATTTAAAGAGAAGCTTGAGCAAAATTTAGCACAAAAAAATCGTTTATTTGAAAAAATGTACGATACAGAAGGTTTCAGTGTAGACGAAATCTTCGAAGAGTACTTCGAGTACGGACAGCAAATCGCACAATATGTATGTGATACGTCTGTTGTATTAAATGATGCATTAGATAATAATCACCGTGTATTATTTGAAGGTGCACAAGGTGTTATGCTTGATATCGACCACGGTACGTATCCGTTCGTTACATCTTCTAACCCAATTGCTGGTGGTGTAACAGTTGGAACTGGAGTTGGCCCTGCAAAAGTTACTCGCGTTGTAGGTGTATGTAAAGCATATACAAGCCGCGTAGGTGATGGTCCATTCCCTACTGAGCTTCATGACGAAATTGGTCATCAAATTCGTGAAGTTGGTCGTGAGTATGGAACGACAACTGGTCGTCCACGCCGCGTAGGTTGGTTCGATAGTGTTGTTGTAAGACATGCACGTCGTGTTAGTGGTTTAACAGATCTATCATTAAACTCTATCGACGTTCTAACTGGTATTCCAACACTTAAAATTTGTGTTGCTTACAAATGCGATGGAAAAGTTATCGATGAAGTTCCAGCAAACTTAAACATTTTAGCGAAATGTGAGCCTGTATACGAAGAGCTTCCAGGTTGGACAGAAGATATTACTGGTGTAAGATCATTAGATGAGCTTCCTGAAAATGCACGAAAATACGTAGAACGTGTTTCTGAGTTAACAGGAATTCAATTATCTATGTTCTCAGTTGGACCAGATCGTAACCAAACAAATATTGTTCGTAACGTATACGAAGCTTAATTGATATTTTTGAGAAAAACTCATGTCCGCATGAGTTTTTTCTTATCTTTTATAAAAAAATAAAAAAAGGTATTGCAAAATATAAATAAAACATGTTATGATACATCTTGTCGTCACGAAAATATGACGTTGGTGAGTATGAGCCATTAGCTCAGTTGGTAGAGCATCTGACTTTTAATCAGAGGGTCGAAGGTTCGAGTCCTTCATGGCTCACCATTTTATTTTTTCGTGGCCCGTTGGTCAAGTGGTTAAGACACCGCCCTTTCACGGCGGTAACACGGGTTCGAATCCCGTACGGGTCATGTTTTTTTTATGTTCATTTTTGGTCCCGTGGTGTAGTGGTTAACATGCCTGCCTGTCACGCAGGAGATCGCCGGTTCGACCCCGGTCGGGACCGCCACTTTTGTTTATACCACCATTAGTGGTTTTATATATAGTTTTGGCTCGGTAGCTCAGTCGGTAGAGCAGAGGACTGAAAATCCTCGTGTCGGCGGTTCGATTCCGTCCCGAGCCACTCTCAGGATATTAAGTGGGCCCACTTAATATCCTTTTTATTTGTGTAATTTTACAAAATTGAGTAGTTATTTTAAAATAGAATGAGGAGCCTCTAGCAGTTGAAGCTAGAGGTTTTTCTATAGATCGTATAGGATTCCGTGTAAAAGTGGATTATACATGAGTCTGTGAGAATAGAGTAGAAATTACTTAAGCAAAAGATGTGGTCATATAGGGACATACTATGTAGACATCAATGTGTTTAAGGATATTGACCATATTTTTACCCTGTTATTTACCGGGCAGTAAGACCCCCACCTTAAAATTCAGCGAAAGCAAAGAAGTTAGGTGGGAAGCGAGCTGCCCGTAAAAGCCCGATTGGTGAGGGCTGATTAAAGTTTCACTTTATAAGGAGGAAATAGACGATGATGGGAAAGAAAATTTTAGTAGTTGATGATGAAAAGCCGATTGCAGATATTTTGAAGTTCAACCTAGAAAAAGAAGGTTTTGAAATTGTAATGGCGCACGATGGTGATGAAGCAATTGAAAAAGCGACTGAAGAACAGCCAGATATGGTTTTATTAGATATTATGCTACCAGGTAAGGATGGCTTAGAGGTTTGCCGTGAAATACGTAAAAGCTCAGAAATGCCGATTATTATGCTTACAGCGAAGGATTCTGAAATTGATAAAGTATTAGGTTTGGAGCTTGGCGCAGATGATTATGTAACGAAGCCATTTAGTACGAGGGAATTACTTGCTCGCGTGAAGGCGAATTTACGTCGCCATCAGCAAGGTGGTGCGGCAGAAAAAGAAGAAAATACGGAAATGGTTATTGGACCAATTGTTATCAATCCAAATGCGTATAGTGTAACGAAACGTGAGGAAAATATTGAGCTTACACACCGTGAATTTGAGCTATTACATTATTTAGCAAAACATTTAGGACAAGTTATGACACGTGAACATTTATTGCAAACAGTTTGGGGTTATGATTATTTTGGAGATGTACGTACAGTGGATGTAACAGTACGTCGTCTACGTGAAAAAATTGAAGATAATCCAAGTCATCCTACATTAATTGTCACTAGACGTGGAGTAGGGTATTACTTGCGTGACCCAGAGCAGGAATAGTATATGAAGAAAGTCGGTTTTTTTCAATCTATTCATTTAAAATTTGTACTCATATATATGCTATTAATATTGATAGCTATGCAAGTTATTGGGGTATATTTCGTAAGAGAGTTAGAAAAGAGTCTTGTACAAGGTTTTAGAGATTCTTTAACGCAACAAACGAACTTATTATCGTATAACTTGAAACAAGAGTTTAAAAAAAGTTATACAAAAGCAGAGACAGAATCAACAGGTGAAACGATTAAAACTTCCATTCGAAAATTTGCCTCTGATCGAAAGAAGGATATTCAAGAGGTAAGTGTATTTGATGCGAATAGAAAGCTGCTCGCTATTTCAGATGAGTCAAAACAAAACAAGGTAAATAGAACGTCAACTGATATAGCTGTTCAGCGGGTATTGGTACAAAAAAAACCAGAAGTGAAAATTGAGAAGGATGGTCGTACAGGTCACCGTGTACAAGTTATGATTACTCCTATTATGGATGATAACAACAAAGATGCACTTGGTGCTATTTACGTTGTTGCATCCATGGAAGATGTTTATAAGCAGATGAAGGATATTAATCAAATCTTTGCGACCGGAACCGTTATTGCATTACTCGTAACAGCTGTACTTGGAATTTTGTTAGCTCAAACGATTACGAGACCAATTTCTGATATGCGAAGACAAGCAATTGAAATGGCAAAAGGAAACTATTCAAGAAAAGTAAAAGTGCATAGCCATGATGAAATTGGACAATTAGCATTATCTTTCAATAATTTATCAAAAAAATTACAACAAGCTCGTTCTTCAACAGAAAGTGAAAGACGTAAATTGTCATCCGTATTATCACATATGACAGATGGAGTAATTGCTACTGACCGAAAAGGGGACATTATTTTATTAAATGATCCTGCGGAAAAGATGCTAAATGTTTCGCGTGAAACGGCGCTCGATCAATCTGTTTTAGAAGTATTGGGAATACAAGAAGAATTTACGCTCGATCATTTATACGAAGAGCCGGATTCTGTTTTATTAGATTTTAGTACGAGAAATGAGCCATATATTTTACGCGCTAGTTTCTCTGTTATTCAAAAAGAGACAGGGAAAGCAAATGGTTTAATTGCCGTATTATATGATGTGACTGAGCAGGAGCGTATAGAAAGAGAACGCCGCGAGTTTGTAGCAAACGTCTCTCATGAATTAAGAACGCCATTAACGACAATGCGCAGTTACTTAGAGGCACTTACAGACGGTGCGTGGCAAGATCCAAATATTGCACCACAGTTTTTAACAGTTACACAAGAAGAAACAGAAAGAATGATTAGACTTGTAAATGCGTTATTGCAACTATCTAAACTCGATAGTACAGAACATCGTTTAATGAAAGAATGGGTCGACTTTACTGACTTCTTTAATAACATTATTGATCGTTTTGAAATGTCTAAAGAGCAAAACGTAAGCTTCAAACGATCTTTCTCTAAAAAATCTCGATTTATTGATATGGATACGGATAAAATTACGCAAGTATTGTATAACATTATTTCGAATGCATTAAAGTATTCACCAGAAGGTGGAACAGTAACATATCGTTTACGTGATCGCGGAGAATTATTGGAGATTAGTGTAAGTGATCAAGGAATGGGTATTCCGAAAGAAAACGTCGATAAAATCTTTGAACGTTTTTATCGCGTAGATAAAGCACGTTCAAGACAAATGGGCGGTACAGGACTTGGATTAGCAATTGCGAAAGAAATGATTGAGGCACATGGTGGCTCGATTTGGGCAAAGAGTGAGGAAGGAAAAGGGACAACGATTTATTTCACATTGCCTATGGCAGCAGATGAAGAGGACGAATGGGAATGAGTATGGAGAATGTTAAAACGATAGTTTTAATTAATTTAGTTGTAATTAGTCTATTTCTTACTTTTAACTTATGGACGTATGTGCCAGATTCCACATCTATGCAAAACGCAAAATTTGTACAGGGGAATGAGGGAAATACTCAAACGAAAATCGCTGATGTTGTCCGCCCTACTTCTATCATTGTGCATAAAGATAAAAATCATTACGGGAGCAAAAGAGAGGGAGATATAGAATCAATCTATAGAACTTTGGAAGCAGGGGAATTACATGAGTTCAAAGAGATATCGATTGCTAAGGCTGACTTCCTTTCTTATGTGCATGGTGAAGGGAAAATTGAACTTATTTTCCCTACCAACATCCCATTTGATGCAGTTAAATCTATGTTTAGTATGAAAGAAAAGAGTATAGATAAGCCTAAACACTTTAATCGAATTATTCTTGACCCTTCTAGAAGTAGGGATCAAGAAATTAAAATTAATTTTGTTTCCGATGGTGATAACTCTAGAATATATGAAGCAAAATTAAGTGGTGTGTATTTAAAAGATATTGTAAATGCACAAAATCAATTTATAGTATCAGCGAAACCTTATTTTGACTATCAAATTAATGATATGAAAAAGCTATTTTTACCAGATGGAACGACAGAATTAAGTAATATAACATATATTTCATCTAATTTGGCGGTTGATACATTTAAGAATGCTCTTTTTAGTGACCCACGTTATTTAAGCCCGATTACCGAGCAATCGAAAGAAATATTTACAGATGGTATTAGGTCTATGGAGATTGAAAATGATCAGCATATGCTAAAGTATAAAAATTCTTCTGTTTTAAGTGAGAAAAAGCCAGATAATTTAATGCTTTTACAAAAAAGTTTTGATTTTGTAAATGGTCACAGTGGAAGCTTGGATTCATATCGTTTGGACTATATGAATAAAGGACAGACAGTCTTCCGCTTACAGGAAGATGGATATCCCGTATTTAATACAGATGGGTTAGCTGAATTGAGACAAGTATGGGGATCAGAAGAAGTAATGGAATATGAAAGATCGTTGCTGTCTTTGAATACGAAAGGTATCGAACAGAAGGTTACTCTCCCATCAGGTCACGTTGTAATAGCATCCTTAGAAAATAATGCGGCTGTAGATAAAAGATTCATTAAGGACATTGGGATTGGATACAAATTATCACTAGATGGGCAAGTAGCGCGACTACAGCCGATTTGGTATGTAAAGTTTGTTGAAGATGAAGCTGGCAAACAAAAAATATATGAGTGGAGTGAGGGAGGACTAAATGGATTGGGATCGGATTAAAACCATATTTATTGTGACCTTTTTTGTTTTGGATCTCTTTCTCATTTTTCAATTCATTCAAAAGCAAGATAGTAATCAATTGGAGCTTATTGCAGAAACAAAGATAGATCAAGAATTAAAAGCAAACAAAATTACTATGGGTAATTTCCCTAAAGAACCGAAAAAAGAGTCATTTATTAGGGCTGAAAACAAGGCATTTAAAGAAGAAGATGTACAGGCTTTAAAAAATCAAACGGCGCATATACAAAATATTTACAAAATAGAAAGTAAGCTAAAAGAGCCCTTTTTAAATACAAAATCTTTATCCAAAGATAAGTATAATGATTTTTTGAAGAACTATGTATTAGATGGACAAAAGTATGAGTTTGGAGCGATGAAAGACTCTAAAATTTACTTCTTCCAAAGATATAAAGATAAGCCTATTTTCTATAACGAGCAGGCAATGATTGTTGTGGAACTAAATGAAAAAAATGAACTTGTGTCGTACACACAGACGATGCTAACAGATTTAAAAGAAATGGGCGAAAGTGAAAAAACGAAACAGCAAGAAATTATTACTGCCCAAACTGCTTTAGAAAATCTGTATTTAAAAAATAAAATTCATGGGAATACACATGTAAAAGAAGCGCAAATTGGTTATGCCAACCTTACCGCATCTACTTCTAATAACCAAGTACTTGCTCCAACGTGGAATTTAAAAACGGAGCAGAAGCAGGACTTCTTTGTAAATGCAATTGAAGGACAAGTTATGGAATTAGGTGAAAAGGAAAATCAAGTGGTTGATGAACATACTGGAGTGAGAAAGAATGGGGTTGCATTTTAGTGTACTTGCAAGTGGAAGTACAGGGAATATGCTATATGTAGGAACAGATGAAAAGAAGTTACTTGTCGATGCAGGTTTAAGTGGTAAAGCAACAGAGGCTTTATTTAAACAGGCAGAATTAAATATAAATGATGTATCGGGTATTCTTGTAACACATGAACATAGTGACCATATTAAAGGCTTAGGTGTATTGGCACGTAAATATGATTTACCTGTTTATGCAAATGAGAAAACATGGAATGCAATGGAACACTTAATAGGAAATATCCCAACTGAGCAAAAGTTTATTTTCTCAGTTGGGGATGTAAAAACATTCGGTGATATTGAGGTCGAGTCATTTGGAGTTTCACATGATGCGGCAGAGCCAATGTTCTATGCTTTTCATAACAATAATAGAAAGTTGGCTCTTATTACAGATACAGGATACGTGAGTGACCGTATGAAAGGTGTTATTAAGGGGGCTAATGCTTTCGTGTTTGAAAGTAATCATGACGTGGAAATGCTTCGTATGGGACGTTATCCATGGAGTATTAAACGACGTATTTTAAGCGATGTGGGGCACGTTTGTAATGAAGATGCTGCATTAGCAATGGCGGATGTAATTACAGATGAGACAAAGCATATTTATTTAGCCCATTTGAGTTTAGATAATAACATGAAAGAACTAGCACGTATGTCGGTATCACAAGTATTAGAGGAAAAGGGATTTGGAGTGGGAGAAGCTTTTGAAATTCACGATACAGATCCAAAAATGCCTACAAAAATTCAATACGTATAATTCTCCATTTTAGTAAACAATAAAGGTGAATATAGTTGTTTTCAGGAAGATAGGTGAACAAATATGTCCTTTATTGATGGAGAAAATTATCGTATGAAACGTGCAAGGAAAAAGAAGCATAAAGGTATTGTTATTTCTAGCATAGCAGGAACAATTGTAGGAGCTTCGTTATTTGCATTTGGAGCTCCCTTATTTTCAAATGATGCGGACGCGTTTCCGCAAGCTGAAGCAAGTGGAAGTAATATGGCCGAAGCTCAAGGAATTAAACAGATTAGCTTTGTGGATGCTGTTGATCGTGCGTCTGAAGCTGTTGTTGGAGTTATTAATATTCAACGAGATAATTTTTCAGAGGCAGATTCAGAAGCAGGTACGGGATCAGGTGTAATTTATAAGAAGACAGATGGTCAAGCTTACATTGTAACGAATAATCATGTTGTTGCTGGAGCAAATCGTATTGAAGTAAGTTTAAGTGATGGTAAGAAGGTTCCTGGAAAGGTATTAGGAACCGATGTGGTCACAGATTTGGCTGTACTAGAGATAGATGCAAAGCATGTGAAAAAAGTAATTGAGATTGGCGATTCTAATACTGTTCGTAGAGGAGAACCAGTCATTGCGATTGGAAACCCGCTCGGGCTCCAATTTTCTGGAACTGTCACACAAGGTATTATTTCAGCTAATGAGCGTATTGTCCCTGTAGATTTAGATCAAGATGGACATTATGATTGGCAAGTAGAAGTATTGCAAACAGACGCAGCAATTAATCCGGGTAATAGTGGTGGTGCGCTTGTAAATGCAGCAGGTCAATTAATTGGTATTAACTCAATGAAAATTGCTGCAAAAGAAGTAGAAGGAATTGGTCTAGCTATTCCAGTGACTAGAGCTGTTCCAATTATGAATGAATTAGAGAAGTACGGAAAAGTAAGAAGACCGTATGTTGGAATTGAACTGAGATCATTAAATGAGATTCCAAACTACTATTGGTCAAAAACATTGCATTTACCAGGCAATGTAACAGAGGGAGTTTGCATTTTAGATGTGAAAAGTCCTTCGCCAGGCACAGATGCTGGTTTACGAGAACACGATGTAATTGTAGCAGTAGATGGAAAACCGGTTCGTGATATTATCGGATTCCGTACGGCCTTATATGATAAAAAAATTAATGATAAAATGACTCTTACGTTTTATCGTGGTACGAAACGAGCAACAACAACGGTTAAACTAGGCATTCAAAAGTATTAAAAACAGGAGGGCCTACCTCCTGTTTTCTATTGTAGAAAAGTGAGGTGAAGAATATGAATTTACCTTGTTGTTTAGAACATGTTGAATTAGCGTTAGATATTATTGTGGATGAGTGTGAAGTAGCGCCAGTTATTAATAATGTGGATAACTCAGAAAAAGAGAAAAAAACATGTGAATTTTGTCAAAATGAGGCGACATATGTTGTATCGAACACAGATTCTCACACAATATGTGGGTAATAATTGTGGATATGTGGATAAGTTATGTGGATAACATGTTTGTAAGGTGGGGAATACGTGTGAATATCTCGATTATTTCAATTGGGAAATTAAAAGAAAAATATTTAAAACAAGGTATAGCAGAATACTTAAAACGATTATCTGCATACGCAAAAGTAGAAGTAATTGAATTGCCAGATGAAAAGGCACCAGAAAATTTAAGTGAAGCAGAAATGCTAATTGTAAAAGAAAAAGAAGGTATACGTATACTAGATAAAATTTCTGATGATACGCATGTCATTGCGTTAGCGATAGAAGGAAAGCAAAAATCATCAGAAGAATTTGCAGTAAGCTTAGATCGTCTTGCTACATATGGAAAAAGTAAAGTTGCCTTCGTGATTGGTGGATCACTTGGACTAAGTTCAGAAGTAATGAAGCGTTCAAATGAATCTCTTTCTTTTTCAAAGATGACGTTACCACATCAATTAATGCGATTAGTGTTACTTGAGCAAGTGTATAGAGCGTTTCGTATTAATCGTGGGGAACCGTATCATAAATAGTAATAGTACATTCAAACGGCTACAGATGTGGCCGTTTTCTATATTTCCTAAAATAAGTATGTTTCTATTTCTAAAAAAGTATGCTGTAATATGAAGAGGAAAAAGTATAAGTAGTCATAGAAGTGAGGAGTTAAAGGTGAAGAAGTTTAAGAAATTTTACTTGGAGATTACGAGTGTATGTAATCTTGCGTGCAGCTTTTGTCCGCCGACGGAAAGACAGAAGCAATTCATTTCTGTGGAGGATTTTGCGAAAAGATTAGACCAAATTAAACCACACACAGACTACATTTATTTGCACGTGAAGGGTGAGCCGTTGCTGCACCCAAAAATAGATCAATTGTTAGATTTAAGCCATGAAAAAGGGTTTAAAGTTAATATTACAACGAACGGAACGTTAATTAATAAGAGAAGGCATAGATTGTTAAATAAGCCTGCTTTAAGACAAATGAATTTTTCACTGCATAGTTTTGATGGGCACCCAGGTTCACAAGACAAAGAGGGGTATGTAAGAAGTATACTTTCCTTCATTAGAGAGGCGACAAGTCAATCGGATTTAATCGTTTCACTTAGATTATGGAACCTAACGCAGGATAATAAAACAAATGCTGAAATCCAGAAGAATAGAGAGTTATTATCTATCATTGAAAATGAGTTTAATTTATCTTATCAAATTGAAGAGAAGCTTACACCAGGAAAAGGTATAAAAATTGCGGAACGTGTCTTTATTAATCAAGACTATGAATTCCAGTGGCCAGCATTGCATGAAGAAGAGGATGATGGAAAAGGATTCTGTCACGGCCTTCGAAATCAAGCTGGTATTTTAGCGAATGGAACGGTTATTCCTTGTTGTTTAGATGGTGAAGGCATTATTAACCTTGGAAATATTAATAATGATTCATTTTCTAACATTATAGAAGGCGAAAGAGCAACAAACATTGTCGATGGATTTTCGAGAAGAGTTGCAGTTGAAGAGCTATGCAGAAAATGTGGATACCGTAAAAGATTTGGAAAATAAGTATGAAATAAGCCCTCATAAAGCGAGGGCTTATTTTTTATTCTTGATAAGAGCGTTCTAATTCATCAATTAAGGAACCAACGTAAGAAACAGCTTTGCGGATTGTATCTGGTTTTGACATATCGACTCCAGCATGTTTCATTAATTCCAGTGGTTTCATCGTACCACCAGCGCGAAGTACATCTAACCAGCGATCAACAGCAGGTTGTCCTTCTTCTTTAATCATTTGAGCCACCGCAGTAGATGCAGTGAGGCCTGCTGAATACGTGTAAGAATATAAGCCCATATAATAATGAGGTTGACGCATCCAAGTTAATCCAGCACCTTCATCAATTTTTACGGAGTCTCCCCAGAATGTTGAAAGTACATTTGCTTTTATTTCAGTTAAAGTTGTAGCTGTAAGTGCTCCACCTTCTTCTGCTAGGCTGTATACTCTTCTTTGATATTCTCCCTCAAGTAAGTGAGTAACAAAGTTATGATAATATGTGCCGAGTAGTTGCAGGATCACCCATCTATGCATTCTCTTATCGTCATTCGTCGCTAATAAATGCTGGGCTAATAGTAATTCATTCATTGTAGATGGTGCTTCAACGAAGTACATAGATGGACGTACGTTCATAATACGCTGGTTTTTGTTTGCTAAATAAAAATGACCAGCATGCCCGAATTCATGAGCCAATGTGAAACAGCCGCGCATCGTATTTTGCCATGTAATTAAAATGTACGGATGAGAACCATATGGACTTGAACAAAATGCTCCAGTTGATTTGCCTACGTTATCTGCAAGGTCGACCCATCTTTCTTTGAACCCTTTTTCGATAATGGCACTATATTCATCGCCAAGTACTTGTAAAGATTCTTGAATGAGTTTTCCAGCTTCTTCGTAAGTAATTGTCGGATTAAATTCGGGATCTAAAGGTGCGTGTAAGTCGCAGAACAGCATTTCATCGAGTCCTAATACTTTCTTTTTTAAATCTGCAAAACGGCGCATATGAGGCGCCAATTCTTTATAAATAATATCAAGTTGATTGTTATACATTTCAAGTGGAACTTTTTGAGGTTCCAAAAGCATATGAGTAACAGATTCAAATTTGCGTAAGCGAGAGAGTGTTACTTGTTTTTTTACTTCAGTCGCATATGTTGTTGCCACTGTATTCTTATATCGTTTCAAGGTGGAAACAAATGATGAGTATGCTTTCCTACGTATGTCTGCGCTTGGAGAAAACTCATATTTGCTTTCAAATAATGCAAACGACACAGGGAGTTCATTTCCTTGTTCATCTTGTATGGAGTTAAAATCCATATCGGCTAATTTAGTCATACCGTAAATTTTGTATGGAGAACTATGTACTTCGCCAAGTGCAGCAAGTGCTTCTTCAGTTTCAGGAGAGAGCGTGTGCGGCCTTTTTTGTAATATGTCTAGTAATGATTTATGGAAAGGTTCAAGTTTTGTTTCTTCCGTTAAATATTTTTCAATTGTGCCTTCTTCTAATGAGAGAATTTCATTATGAATAAAGGATAGCGCCGTATGTACTTTCGTCCATAAAGCGGCAATTTTGGAAGAGTTCGCTTGAATAACTGGATTTGTACGATCAGTAGATTCTTTTAAATTTGCATATGAATATAGTTTTGTTAACTTCATTAAAAGCTCTTCTTCTAAAAGTAGGCAATGTAATAAGGTGGTAGGGCTATTGTGTAATTGTCCTTTAAACGCATCAAGTTTTTTTATATCATCTGTTAATACACGTAATGCAGTTTCCCACTCTTTATCAGATTCGTATAAATCAGAGAGGTCCCATGTTAATTCAGTAGGAACTTCTGCGCGAATATGGCGTTTCTCAATTACATCTTTCATATATATTATATCCCCCTTATTATAAGTATCTAAAAACATGATACTAGAAAATTCAGTAAAATGAAAATATTTTACATTTCTATATATGAAAAAGAAGGACAAGCATAAAACTGCTTGTCCTTCGAGTTAAATTTAAAAATTAATATACTTTATCACCGTTGAAAATAGAGTTTTTTACGACTACATAATCTACAGTACGAATGGAGTCTAATTTTGTTCCACCAGCGTAAGAGATAGAAGATTGAAGATCTTGTTCCATTTCGATTAAAGTGTCTTCTAAAGAACCTTTATGCTCAACGAACATTTTCTTACCTTCAACGTTTTTCTTCTCACCTTTTTGGAATTCAGAAGCTGAACCGAAGTACTCTTTATAAAGTTTGCCGTCTTTTTCGATTGTTTCCCCTGGAGACTCTTCATGACCAGCGAATAGAGAACCGATCATAACCATAGTCGCCCCAAATCGAATAGATTTAGCTACGTCGCCATGTGTACGAATACCACCGTCAGCGATAATTGGTTTACTTGCAGCTTTTGCACACCAGCGAAGTGCAGCTAGCTGCCAACCACCAGTTCCAAAGCCTGTTTTAATTTTAGTAATACAAACTTTACCAGGTCCAATACCAACTTTTGTTGCGTCAGCACCAGCGTTTTCTAATTCTCTTACCGCTTCTGGAGTTCCAACGTTTCCAGCGATAACGAAGCTTTCTGGCAAATGCTTTTTAATATGTTGAATCATGTTGATTACAGCATTAGAATGTCCATGCGCGATATCAATCGTGATGTATTCAGGTGTAAGATGTTCAGCAGCTAATTGTTGTACGAATTCATACTCGTCTTCTTTTACACCAACGCTAATAGAAGCGATTAATCCACGTGATTGCATATCTCTAATGAATGAGATTCGTTTCTCTGGTTGGAAACGATGCATGATATAGAAGTAATTATTTTCAGCTAAATACGTTGCAATTCTTTCATCAATAATCGTTTGCATATTTGCAGGTACGACAGGTAATTTAAATTTATGTTTTCCTAAAGTGACAGTTGTATCACATTCAGAGCGGCTATTTACAATACATTTTGCAGGAATTAATTGAATATCTTCATAGTCGAATACGTTTTCCATCATTTACACCCCTAAAATACGAATATTTTATTTTTATTAATCAAAAATGTTCGTCCATATGATAATTTACATTGTTTTCATTAAAAAGTCAAAGGATTTCTTAACATTTTTTTAAAAAGTAGATTTTATATGTAAAAAACAACGTTAAAAACGAATTTAAAATGTTTTTTGTTTTATATTGTTCGTCTATAAAAAGGTTGAAAAATTAAGATAATTATACAAGGATGTATGTATTCTTTTTATTTTTTTGAGTGGATGTAGGATTCTATGAAAAGGTTAATGCTAACAATACGAGCAAAAGATGTTATCAAGTAGTTGAACAATATATGAAATGATAAGGTTTATTTCTATGTAAAAAGATGAATCTGGCATAATCCATCTTTTTATGTGAGGTTTCAAGTATAATAAGTAGGGCGATAGTAACGTATACAAAAGATAAAAAAGAAAATAATACAGAATAAAATGAGGTTAATATATGAGTAAAAAAGGGTTTTTTGAGTATAAATTAAGTAAAGAAATTGTAAGGGCACTTACTGGGTTAGGGTATGATCATCCAACAGAAGTACAAGGTAAGGTTATTCCAGTCGCATTACAAAAGAAGGATCTTGTTGTGAAGTCCCAGACGGGAAGTGGAAAAACAGCTTCATTTGGTATTCCACTTTGTGAAATGGTGGAGTGGGCAGAGAATAAACCACAAGCATTAGTTTTAACACCAACGAGAGAGCTTGCGGTACAGGTGAAAGAAGATATTACAAATATAGGGCGATTCAAAAGAATTAAAGCCGCCGCAATTTATGGTAAGTCCCCATTTGCACGTCAAAAATTAGAGTTAAAGCAAAAGACGCATATTGTAGTAGGGACTCCAGGGCGTGTATTGGATCATATTGAAAAAGGGACCCTTTCTTTAGAGCGATTAAAATATTTAGTGATTGATGAAGCGGATGAAATGCTAAACATGGGCTTTATCGATCAAGTAGAGGCAATTATTGATGAATTACCTACAAATAGAATGACAATGCTATTTTCAGCAACTTTACCGGAAGATGTTGAAAGGTTATCACGTACATATATGAATGCACCAACTCATATTGAAATTAAAGCGGCTGGGATTACGACGGATAAAATTGAACATACTCTTTTTGAGGCGATAGAAGACGAGAAGCTTTCACTACTTAAAGATGTAACAACGATTGAGAATCCTGATAGCTGTATTATTTTCTGCCGTACACAAGAAAATGTAGATCATGTATATAGACAATTAAACCGAGCTAACTATCCTTGTGACAAAATACATGGTGGTATGGTACAAGAAGATCGTTTTGAAGTCATGGATGATTTTAGAAAAGGAAAATTTCGTTATTTAGTAGCAACAGACGTGGCTGCGAGGGGAATTGATATTGATAATATTACACATGTTATTAATTATGATATTCCACTTGAAAAAGAAAGCTATGTACATCGTACTGGAAGAACGGGACGAGCTGGAAATAGTGGAAAAGCTATTACATTTATAACACCATATGAAAATAGATTTTTAGAAGAGATTGAGGAGTATATTGGCTTTGAAATTCCAAAGGCAATTGGACCTTCAAAAGAAGAAGTTATGAAAGGGAAAGCTGCATTTGAAGAAAAGATACATGCTAAACCAATTATAAAGAAAGATAAAAATGCAGACATCAACAAAGGCATTATGAAGCTTTACTTTAATGGCGGGAAGAAAAAGAAAATTAGGGCGGTAGATTTCGTCGGTACAATCGCTAAAATTAAAGGTATTACAGCAGAAGATATAGGCATTATTACGATACAAGATAATGTTTCTTACGTTGAAATATTAAATGGAAAAGGACCACTTGTCTTGAAAGTTATGAAGACTACAACGATTAAAGGGAAACAACTAAAAGTTCATGAAGCAATTAAGTAAATAAAAACTATCCACTTTAATAGGTGGATAGTTTTTTATTTATGATTCTTTTAAATCATCCACTAGTTGCTCCGCTAAACGTCTATACATATTACTCATAGTCACGAAGGATGTTAGTAGTAGAAATTTTTCTAACTTTGTGTCTTCTAAGGAAGAAATCTCATTTACTTCTGTAACACGGTTATTTACGTCTTGTTTAAAGCTTTCGACATTGCTTTCAGTAAGAGCAAGATAATTTTTGTATAACGTATTTAATTCGAATGAATCATCATTTAATAAGGAGTCATTTATAGTTTCTAATGAACTTTTTATGTCGTTAATGGAAAGAGCACCTTTTAATTGATAAATTAGGCTAATTAAAATCATATGCTCTTTTGAATACTTTTTATTTTTGATAGGGATGAATAGTTTCCCTTTTGCGTAATTATTAATCATCGTTTTTGTTAATACTTTTTCATCATCAGTTCTAGTTGTATCTGCATAAGTATTCTCAAATAGTTGGACAACTTGATCTACATATAAGTCAACATTTGGAATATCCTCAAGTTTAATATTTTTTTCTAAATGCAATGTCTCAAGTAATTCATTTATATTTTCCACGTAGAATCCCTCACTTTTATAACTTAGTGGAACTTAATGTCTAATACATCTTTAAATATGGTATTACGAAACAAATGAATTGTAAATGTTGACCTTAAAAAGAAATGTGTATATAATTACATGTAGTTATTAAAACTACATGTAATTATATGAGGGGTGTTATTATGAATGCTTATGTAAGGGAACCAGTTAATGCATTTACTCACTTAGGTGGAGCGATATTATCATTTATTGCCTTATTAGCTATGCTTGTGAAAGTCTCTATCAAGATGCCATCATTTGCTGCAATTACAGCTGTTATTTTGTTTGGTATTGGAATGATGGTCCTTTATACGGCGTCAGCTGTATATCATAGTGTTGTGGCCAATGAACGTGTTATTTATTTCTTTAGGAAGCTAGATCATTCTATGATTTTTATATTAATTGCAGGTACATATGCACCCTTTTGCTTAATTACATTAAATTCAGCAAGTGGTTTGCTATTATTTTGTTTAGTCTATGCAACTGCGATTTGTGGCATTGTGTTTAAAATGTTTTGGTTTAATTGTCCAAGATGGTTATCGACAGCAATTTATATTACGATGGGTTGGTTAATTGTTTTATTCTTTGCACCGTTAGCTGAGAATTTAAGTACAGGAGGCATTGTTTTCTTAGTACTTGGGGGCATTTTTTATACAATTGGTGGATTTATTTATGGAACAAAGCCAAAATGGCTAGAGTTTAAATATATGGGACATCATGAAGTTTTTCACGTTTTTGTATTATTAGGTAGTCTTGCACATTTTCTAAGTGTATATTGTTACGTAATTTAATAAGAAAAACGCCACATAATAAAAATTATGTGGCGTTTTTCTTATTACTTGATTGGAATCGTATATGTTATAAAATTATTATGGGATAAAATGTAAGTTCCTGTGTTCGCATATTAAACATAGGATAAGAAATATGTGATATACTTTGAGAAGTTTATAATGAATGAAATATGGAGGACTATAATTATGGCAATACTTGTAACAGGTGGAGCAGGGTATATTGGTAGTCATACATGTGTAGAATTACTAAATAGCGGTTACGAAATTATAGTAGTTGATAATCTTTCGAATAGCTCGGTAGAATCTATAAATCGAGTGAAAGAAATAACAGGAAAACAATTTAAGTTTTATAAAGAAGATGTTTTAAATCAAGAAGCACTTGACGCAATTTTTGAAGAAAATGCAATCGAAGCAGTTATTCACTTTGCAGGATTTAAAGCTGTAGGGGAATCAGTAGTAATTCCATTAACATATTATCATAACAACATTACGAGCACTTTAGTGCTATGTGAAGTAATGCAGAAACATAATGTAAAGAAGATGATTTTTAGTTCATCCGCAACTGTATATGGTATCCCGGAAACGTCACCGATTACAGAGGAGTTTCCATTAAGTGCAACAAATCCATATGGTCAAACGAAATTAATGATTGAGCAAATTATGCGTGATGTAGCATTTGCAGATAGAGAATGGAGTATCGCGTTACTTCGCTATTTCAACCCATTTGGTGCACATGAAAGTGGACGTATTGGAGAGGATCCAAATGGAATTCCAAATAACTTAATGCCATATGTCACACAAGTGGCAGTAGGTAAGCTAAAAGAATTAAGTGTATTTGGAAATGACTACCCAACGAAAGATGGAACAGGCATCCGTGACTACATACATGTTGTAGACTTAGCAAAAGGTCACGTAAAAGCGCTAGAGAAAGTACTGAATACAACAGGAGTAGATGCTTATAATTTGGGCACAGGTACAGGGTATAGTGTACTTGAGATGGTTGAAGCATTTGAAAGGGTTTCAGGAAAAAAAGTTCCTTATAAAATTACAGAGCGTCGTCCTGGCGATGTGGCAATATGTTTTGCAGATGCATCAAAGGCAAAACGTGAACTAGGATGGGAAGCAAAACGTGGATTAGAAGAAATGTGTGCAGATTCTTGGAGATGGCAATCAAATAATAAAAATGGCTATTTGGAAGTTTAATATGTAGATATAAAAATGACCTTTGCATGAGCAAAGGTCATTTTTGTATTTATTTCCCGTTAAGTTTATTAGCTAATTTGGTAAAAAAGGTCCGCTGTTTTATAGGGATATTTGACTGGCAAAATGTATAATAATCAATATCTTTAATGTAAGTAAAGAGCCTAGAAATAGCATATAGGAATGTAATAGAAGATCCAACTGCGAAACTAATGCCGTAACCATTGAATCCAAATGGAAGCAGGATAAGGCTTAATAACAAGTTTGCAAAAAAGAAAATAGCTGATGTTCGAAATGCCCCTTTACGATCCTCAAAGTATAGGAGTAGTAATGTAATAACGAGCACCATTCCATTTGCATAAGCACCAACTATAGTTAGTTGCAGAATAGAGTAATTAAGTGTTGTCATTCCAGATTGCGAACTAAACATCCATATTATAAAAATAATAAGTAAGGAAAAAATACCTTGATTACGAAGTATACGTTCCATTTCCTGCTTTAAGACAAAGTTCATGGAATCTTTCAATTGTAAAAGCGTATGTAATGTTCCGCCATTGTTTACCGAACCGAAGAACTTTTTATATCTTTCATAAAACCTGGTTTCAATGGATACTACAAAGAAAATATAGGTTGGGATAATACTTAAATACGCCCAGAAAACAGAAGTATCATAAATTTGATGATAAATAAATGTATTTTCAATATTTCCCCGACCGTCTCCAAACCAAATAACAAAATTACATACCCAAATACCCACATTGTAAAAGAGGCTTGACCAAAATAATTCTGGATATTTATCTAAATAAGACAGAAAGGTAAATTGTTCAGTAGCATCACTATTTGGAAACATTCGTACAATAACGATACTTAACCATACTAGTGTAATGAAAGTACCGAGTGTAAAAGAAATTAAAAGCAATAGGGCAGATCCATGTTCTAACCCAAGTGTAGGGTGCCAGTAAGCTACTAGGATAATTCCTAATAGGGAAAAAATGGATCCGATTAAAAATGCCAGTGCAATTGATTGATAATCTTTAGCTGCTGTTAAATAAATGGACTGAATCCAGATGATATTTAAAGCTAAAAATAAAAATAGCATCACGATTTTATAATATAAAGCTAACGGTGTGAAAAATGCAAACAAAAGCCATAACATAATAGCTAAAAAAAGTGTGATCTTCGTCATTCCTAAAAATGAAGAAAATACTTTATCAGCTTTTTGTTCGTATAAAAGGTCAGCTACATATCTAGTTACAATGAGCTGCAATGCTCCGTAAATAATTTGAGAAAAAATAAAGCAATATGAAATTGAAATAGTGAAAAGACGCTGTTCTTCAATTGAAATAGAATGAAATAAACTCAAAATGAATCGAATAGTTGTTACTGCTAAAATAACGACTAACCAAGGACCAGCTGTAACAAATAACGAAAATCCATAAGCTTTTACCCTTGAAGAATAGTAGTCTTCCTGAAATAATTTTTGTAATCGAAATCCTATACCTGCCATGTTTTCGCACCCCTTTCTAAATAAAGCTTACGATAACTATCAACAACACCTGATAATTGATAATATGCTTCAATACGATTACGCCCATTGTTTCCGAATTGTTGAATGGATTCAGGGTGGCGATAATACCATTCTAAGTGGGTGGCAACTTGTTCAGGAGATACAGGTGGTACAACAAAGCCACATTGGCCGTAAGGATCTTCATCTTGTCCATAAATTAACTCCTTACAAGAACCAACGTCTGTAACAACCCATGGTAATCCCGATGCCATTCCTTCTAACATAGCTAGTGGTTGCCCTTCAGATATGCTAGTTAATACGAGAATATCCGTTTGTTTTAAGTAATCTTTAATGTTTACTCTGCCAGTCATTATTACATGTTCTTTTAATCCAAGTTGCTGAATTAAATCACGACATTCTTGGGCATACTCTGGTTCTTCTGTATCAGGACCTAATAAGTAGAAGATAAACGGAATATCTTTTTCTAATAATAATTTAGCTGCATAAATCATTGTTTTTACGTCTTTAATTGGCACAACTCGTATAATAGCAGAAATAATGAGTTTATCTGAATTATGTTTTGGCTTACGTAGCCCCTTATAGTCAGATAAAGTAACACCATTTGGAACAATTTTTAGTTTATGGGCCGGAGCTCCTAGTTCTTTTTGATATGCACTATTCCGTCCGAATAACGTAATCACATCAGCAGCTTGTTCATATGCTTGGTGAGATAAATGATGGAAGAAAGAAACCCATCTTTTTTTGTATTCGATTGGTATCCAAGTTGATTGGAGTATTTCCTCTTCACGTTCCCGAGAATAAATACCATGCTCTGTTAGAATAAATGGTATGTCAGATTTGGCACTAATTGCAGCTCCAAGAAGCCCACCATAGCCTGTAGATACAGAATGGATAAGATCTAATTCAGGAAAATCAATTTGTAAAATTTGAATGATTGGTGTGAACATAGATCTCCACATCCAAAAATAATTTAAGAAAGAACCACTACTTTCTTCATACAAATAGCTTTCTTTCACTATTTCATAAAATTCACGACTTTCGAAGAAGGAATGTAGTGTTCCTAGCTTTTGCTTGTTCCCTAATATTTGTAATGCTTCTGTGTCGTTAGCTTGGAATGTAAACCATTTTTGAAGTATTTGTACTTCATCAGTCGTTAAATTGGTTTTTATATGGTTTGAGTCACTTTCTGATTGTAAGGGAATCATAATGATATCTTTTACATTGTTAGGAATTTCATATTGATATTCCTCTTCTGTTTTTATTTGCGGTACGATCGCAAAAATGGTGAATTCATGTTCTTTAAATTGTTGGATAATCATTTGTACCCAACTTGCTACTCCGCCACTGACAAAAGGATAACTTCCTTCAACGACTAAACCTATTCTCATCTGCTATACCCCTTTAATTGGAATTGTAGCGTTAGCTTGTTTTAATATAACGCTATAAATTTGTGAATCTAGCTTTGTAACTGTGCCGTATGGGAATGAACCAGTTTTCAATTTTTTCCCTTCTTCCACACGTATAATCGTTGCAGTGTGGTTTGGTAATCCTTTATATGCAATGTGAACAGCATCATCTTCATAAGAAACAGCTAAATCACCGGTTTGATAAATTTTCATGGAAGCAGTTGCTTCACTTTGTGTCATACTTTTTATATAAGGATATCTTTCTCGTATTTCTTTAATTGTCGTTTTATAAGCTTTAAATAATTCTTCCCACGTTAAATTACCCGAACGTTTTTCATCAAGGATATCATCTGGATGGACGAAATGTGAGATAACCCCTAAATTTGCAGTAACATCAGCTAAAATAAATTGTTCTTCATCTGAAATAGCATAGCCACTCGTAATACGTGGGAAGTGATAAATATTTTTGTTGTGCTCGTCTGGTCCAAATTCTTGAATTAAACTGCCGTTACTTTTACTTCCCACATATAGAGAAGCAACTGTTTCCATAGTTGGGACCGCGTCGTTTAATGCACTTAATCCAGTCGTATTTATAATATTGGATGGTGGTACATAGGTTTTTAGTTTTTCGTTTGGAAAGAAGTTATACACGAGTTTTTGTAAAGCATCTAAGGATCTCTCCATGTCCTCCTTTGAATTCCATGGAACATATTCAAGTGCTTTATCTACTGGGTCTGGTGGTAATAATAAAGGTTGATGGTTATAGCCATGAATACCGATTTCTCCACCGTGACTTAATAATTCTCTCCCAAATAATAAATAGGTATTTCTATTTTTACCTGTAAAATTTTCAAAGGGTGGCGTTACTTTATTTTGATATGTCCCAATTGCAACCCCTGTATATTTAATATCAAGCTCTTCAGAGATATCCTTCATATTTTTCCACCAATGTTTTTTATAAAATTCTTCAACAGAAATTTTTTCTGTTGTTAAGTTTTTTAGTTCTCCACTTGGAATTGGAGATGGGAAGTCATCGATATACATAATCTCCGCTCCAAGTTGTACTGTAGCGAAAGTCGGGAAAATAGTACCCAGTGATTGAACGAACATACCTCTACCTAATTTATCGTTCAATGCTGTTGTATTCCAATATAAGACTTTTCCTTCACCGTAGTCATTGGTCCAAAGGATGGGAGTATCTTCTGCAGTAATCCAAGTATTAGTTGTATTCTCATCTAGCGTAATATTCATTGAGCTATGAGTGAACAATGGAGAAGAACTTGAGAGATCAGGATAACCAGGGAATAAAACTTCTTCAAAGGTTAATCCCTTCACATCTTTGAAGCCTTCTTTTTTTGTAATACCAAATAATGTGTTCCAGGAAGAATCTGAATCAAGTCGGTTTGCGACAATAATCCTTCCGCCCATTTGTACAAAATTTTGAATATCAGCTTGTGGAAGTTGCGCCATTATTTCACCTGTAATAATAATTCCTGTATAGGGAGAGGGAGTAAGTCCCTTAATTTCATTAGCTGTAATATTTTTATAGTGTAGGTGTGCGTAATCCATTGCCTTTTTCGTATTAAATTCGACTTGTTGCCCTAATGTATTATCCGTTTTTAAAACGTATAATTGCATTTTTTGTCCATTTTGGGCTACATCTTTTGCTTTGAGTGTTTTAACAGTAGCTGTTTCTTTAGTTTTAGGAACAGAAAACTTTTGATAGAAATTTTCTGTTCGATATATAAGGATAGATATAATTAAGAGAAATAAAATGATACTAACAATTCCGATATATATATTAATCCCCTTTTTCAATGTGTGCGCCTCCAAACTGCCTTACAAATAATTGATATTTACGCGGTAGTATATGAACTCTTTTTGCAGCTGCTAGATTATTGATTAAGTTATAGAGCTCGTCCCATAACTTTTGCTCATAATATATTTCAAGTAACCCAACGTAACCGTAATATGATTCAGGATAGAAATGAATAAGATTTAAAAATTGTTCTTCAGACTTTGCATATTGTTTTGTATGTAGAAACAGATTTCCAAGGTGGAAAGGATAAAGAGGTTCGGTAGGGAATAGTTCTACACTTTGTGTAATAAAATTCATAAATTCGGCGATTATTTTTTCTTTTTGCTGATTAGAAAGAAGACCACTGTCTATATATCTTAAATAGTTAGAAACCAATTCTTTTGCAATTTCATTTTGTGGATTTTGTAGAAATTGCTTATTTAAGTATTCGATCTGTTTTTCGTACCGTTCATTTAGTAAATTAATAGTAGTTGCTGCGTAATGTACAGTTTCAGGATCTTTATGGTGAATGGCTTCTTTCAATAAGCCTCCTTCATTGGAAATAGGGGAGGAGCTTAACTGTACAATGAGTTGTTTATGTAATTCAGGCTTATCTAGTTCTAATCCAGAAGAAAATGAAATTAGGTCCATATCTTGTTTTGCTGATGCCAAAATATCTTCATAATGATCAACTTGAAAGGAAACATACTCAGAGTATTGCTGTAACCACTCGGTCTTGGAGCGTCTTATATTCAGTAATAACATGATTGCTGATACAATAAGTCCGACAAGCGGGAAAAGGAGAGAGATAATCAAGCAAAACTCAATAATTCCTTTCTTATCTTCAGTAATCAAACCTTTCGTAAATCGAAATAAAAGAAAAACCAAAATAGCATAAATAAAGTAAAGGAGGAGTAAAATCATTAGAATACCACTCCTTTAGAAGAAAGAGCGTTTTGTATACGAGTTTTGACTGGTAATAAAAATTTTTCTTCAGTGCCAGGTAATAGAATCATAACTTTTTGTTCGGTCGTGCTATAACCGAATATATCAATATCACGCAAATGATCTTTTAAAATAGAATTTATCATTTCTAAGGAATCTTGTGGAACAGTAAATTCAAAATAGGAATATGGATAAGATAATGTTTCGTAACGTTTCTTTTCTATTTTTAGTAAATGTTCAAATTCATCTTCATAATAAATGCTCGTTTTAGGGAATGTACGATCCTCTTGACTTGATAGCCAAAGATTAGAAGCGTTTTGTAAACGATCACCCATCCAGCGTAAATACCATGTGAAAAGTTCGAATTGCTCAGAAGTTACTTTTGAAAATTCAATTTCGTCTAATATAATGACATATTGTACATCATCTTGGAATAGGACGGGACCAACTAAAAGTGGAGCGTCTTGAAAATCCTCTTCTGTACGGAAAAAAGGTCGATTATGTGCTAGAGCATTTTTGATGACTAGCGAAGCATTTTTAACAAAAATGGATTGAGGTAAGGTATTTTTACCAGTTTCTGCTCTTAATTTAATACGAAGTGATTGTTTATTGTTATCGACGTGATAGATACCAATTTTTTTTGCTCCGAAATACATTTTTAATACATTTATCCCCTCATCGAGTACAATTTCAGGATGTGTATGATTTAAAGCTTTAAACATATGATACATTTTAGATAAGTGATTATTTGATTCAAGTACACGAGAACGTAGTGTAATACGTGTTTCATCCAATTGTTTCACAACATATTTTAATTCTTTATTTTCGGCTTTTAGCTCATTATTTATCATATGTACATCTTCATACCGTTCCTTTTGTGCAGTACTCATTAGTCCACAACATAAACTAATAACAAGTAAGAAAATCCAATTAATCCAGTAATCTAATGAATAAAAGTACAGTAATATATCATCTTCCTTATATATACCGCTTATAAAAATATAAATCATTGCTTCTAGAAAGGTGAAAAGGGCGATAGATATGCCATACCGGCTAGAAATAATTAATGTAATAAATAAGAGTAAGAAGTATTCATACGTTGGTGTTAGAAAATCAGTTAGTATTGAGAGAAAAAATAGAGCAATAAAGAGAATCGTAGGTTCAATCATTTTTTGTAATAAATTAGATTGTCTATAGTGCATAAAAAATCCCTTCTTTCGTTTGAGAATTTAATTTTGAGGAATAGTACGCTGAAATAAAATACATAATTTAAAAGAATTATTTTAAAATATATAAAGCCCAAATCATTTTATCAACAGAGATGTAGTAAATTCAAGTGAAATAAATTCTAATTTTTGTTAATGTATTGTATTTATTGGAATTTTTATTAAATATCGAGCTTGAAAAAATGTAAAATGTTATTGTATTACTATACTTGTATTAATATTTAAAATGATAAAAAATTACAGTTTTATAGGGGGGGGAATATTATTATGGAGTGGAAACGTTCCATATGCTTTTTAGCTATATTTTCTTTTATTTTTTCTTCAAGTACATCCGCCCAAGCAAATGTCGTGGAACCAGTTTTAAAAAATGTACGAAGTTATAAAATTTATTATGGTGAAGCAAATGAGCAAGTAATTGAGGGACTTTCAAAGTATGACATGGTCATTATAGAGCCATATGCATTTTCGAAAGAGCAAGTTCAGCAATTAAAAAAATCAGGAACAGTAGTCCTTGGGTATGTTAGTGTTTTAGAATTAGAATCGTGGCATAAATCGCAAGTAGTTGAATCAGACTATTATTATCGAGACGGTAAGAAAATGAAGATTGAGCAGTGGGATACATATATTATGAATTTAGCTGATGAACATTACCGGCGGATTGTTGTAAATAAAGTGAAACAGCAAGTTATTGGAAAAGGAATAGACGGTGTGTTTTTAGATACCGCTGGTGATATTGACGACTATTTTTATGATCAGCCAGTTACACAAGGGAAATTTCGCGAAGCATATGTAAATTTATTAAAAGAAATAAAAGGTGTTGATTCTGATTTGCTTCTTATACAGAATTGGGGATTTGACACAATCAAAAATACATCCTTGAATTTTATACATGGTGTATTGTGGGAGGACTTCAATAAACAAGTTATTACGAAAGATGAATGGAGTCAAAATTGGATGCGCTATTTTAAACAACAAAGTAATAAGATTGTAACGTTTACCGTTACTCCAAATACCGTATCTAAAAAATATAGTTCTATAAATGGATTTATTCCTACAATTAATCCGAATGATATTTATGATAAATAGCAATTATTAGGGATGAGAAACTATCAATATTGAATATGAAAGTTTAGGTCAGTATACGATTATCTTATAAAGATGAATGTATTACTGACTAGCTCATTTTATAATATTCCATGTTAGAAATTAGTAGAATAAGATAGAAAAAGTGCATTATCCTATTAATTTTTATAGAAATAAAAAACGTAATATTTAAAATAACATCAATACTTGTGTCATGGTTAGAGTACGTTTATAATCAAGGAATCCTATTAATGTTCTAATAGGGTTATTTATGATTGAAAGCGTTTTAAATTTGGTGTTCTTCAAGGTAGGAAGTCTGACCTATTTGGATTAAAAATTATGTATGTAGTTTTAAATAGGAAGAAAAATAATAAAGAATCACTTTATATTGTGGGGAGGTTAAAAGTGTGAAAGGGAAAGACTTTCACACGAATACATATGGGTTACGTAGGATTATTACTTTCGGGTGCAGCTTTATTTTTAAATAGTCTTGTTATATTAGGAAAAGCAGAGATGAAAAGTGCAGGTGTTTTTAATTTATTTGTGGGTGCACTACAAATTATTATTCCGTTCTATTTAATCATGATTTCTGATCAAAGTAATTGGACGGTATATTCATATGCAGCTACTTTCTTATTCGGATTAACCTATTTATATGTAGGTGTTACTTTTATAAAAGGAATGGATAGTAGCGGTTTAGGTTGGTTCTGCATTTGGGTAGCAATTATTGCTTTATTCTATATGGTTGTTTCATTTGTTCAATTCCACGATGTTGTGAATGCGTTAACGTGGTTTATGTGGGCATTACTTTGGTATTTATTTTTTGTATTAAATACACAAAAAAAGAACATCAATCAATATCTTGGCAGGATTGCCTTCGTACAATCATGGGTAACATTGACGTTACCTTCACTCTTTTATTTTATGGGAGTATGGGGAGAGGGATTCATATATGAATTATGGGTTTATGTATCTGTAATTTCTATTTTATACTTCTGTTATTGTATTTATAAATATCGAGTACGTTAATATATTTTTTGTAGAAAAGCATGGAATCGTTAAACGAATTCCATGCTTTTTATATGTTAGCATTTATAATAGAGAGGTAGTATTTTACAATTTTCTAAAATGGGGATGATGAAGTTGAAAAAAGTATTGGTGCTAGGGGGAACAAGATTTTTTGGTAAACATTTAGTAGAAGCACTTTTGCAAGAGGGGCACGATGTAACGATTGCGACGAGAGGAATTACGGAAGATTCTTTTGGAAGTGCAGTAAAAAGACTTATTGTAGATAGAGAAGATGAAAAACAACTAGCAGAGCGTCTAGAAGATAAAAGTTATGATATTGTATACGATAATTTATGCTATAGCTCGAATGCAGCGAAGATAATATGTGAAGTGTTACGAGGGAAAACGAAGAAATATGTTATGACATCTTCAATGGCTGTCTATGAACCTGCACTAAGCTTATCAGAAGAAGACTTTAATCCGTACGAGTATGCAATCGCGTATGGAGATAGGAATGACTTCAATTATGGTGAAGGAAAGAGATTAGCCGAAGCCGTTGTATTTCAACAAGCAACATTCCCAGTTGTTGCAGCTCGTTTTCCGGTTGTTATTGGAGAAAACGATTATACGAAAAGGTTACAATTTTACGTTGAACATATCGTGAGAGAAGAACCTGTCGCAGTGAATCATCTAGATGGAAAGTTGTCGTTTATACATGAAGAAGAAGCAGGGGGATTTTTAGTTTGGTGCGGGATGAAAGACATAGAAGGGCCAATTAATGCTTGTAGCAACGGGGCAGTTTCTGCTCGGGACATTATTCATTTCATAGAAGAAACTACGGGAATAAAAGCACTTGTTCAAGAAGCAGTAGACAATGTAGCGCCTTATAATGAAGTGACTAATTGTACATTACATAATGGAAAAGCTAATGAATTAGGATTCCCGTTCCGAGAGTTGAAAATAGAAATAGAAAAAGTATTACGTTATTACATACATGCAATGAAATAATCATAAATCCCCCGGTGGCAATCCGGGGGATTCTGGAGGATTTCGACAATACTAATTTTACATTACCAAACTTACCTTATACGCACGACTAATGTTTTTGTGATTGAATTGCTTGTAAATACTTTTCATTTACCCGGTCCCAGTTCACTGTATGCCACCAGTTGGTAACAAATTCTGGGCGGCGATTTTGGTACTTTAAATAATAGGCATGTTCCCATACATCAATGACGAGTAATGGAATCTTACCTTCTTGTAAAGGTGTATCTTGATTAGGTGTACTCATTACAGTAAGTTCTTCACCATCAAGGACAAGCCAGCCATAACCACTTCCAAAACGGCTAATTGCTGCTTTAGACAGTTGATCTTTTAAGTTGTCAAAGGTATTGAAATAATAATCAATTACTTTTGCAACGTCTCCATTAGGCTCGCCGCCACCCCGTGGGCTCATTACTTCCCAAAAAAGACTATGACAATAATGTCCACCACCGTTATTTCTTACAGCTGTAACAATTTCCTTTGGTAAAGTGTCTAAATTACATAGTAACTCTTCTAAAGATTTATTATGTAATTCCGAATAGTTTTCTAATGCAGCATTCAAATTATTTACGTATGTCGCATGGTGCTTCCCGTGATGAATAGAAAGTGTGTTGCTATCGATATATGGCTCTAGTTCATCATAGTCATATGAAAGCTTTGGCAATTGAAATGAAGACATGACATTCCCTCCTTTCCTTCTAAAAGTTGGTCTAGGTAAAAATAATTTACCTGAGTCAAAAATACACCTATTTTTTATACAAGTCAATAGTAATCTCTTTAATTTTCTGAAAAATATTACAATAAAAGTAACACTTCGACTTTCATTTGTGACTCTTATTCTTTTTGCTTATACTGTAAAGTAGAACGTTTTGTTGAAATAGAAGGAGATCGTTTATGAGTAAAACGAAACAATTAATAGAGGAAGCGAGTCATTTTATTACGATTTGCTATAAAGAGCTTAATAAAGAACAATTCATAGAAGAACGCATGAAAGAAATTCAAGTTGAGATAGAGAAGACAGGGACATATGAGCATACATTTGAAGAACTTGTTCATGGATCGCGAATGGCATGGCGCAATAGTAATCGGTGTATCGGAAGACTATTTTGGAGTAAGATGCACATATTAGATGCACGTGAAGTAAATGATGCGGAAGGTGTATATAATGCATTAATTCATCATATTCAATATGCAACGAACGACGGGAAAGTGAAACCGACAATTACAATTTTTAAGCAATATCAAGGTGAAGAAAATAATATAAGAATTTATAATCATCAATTAATTCGATATGCAGGATATAAAACAGAAATGGGATTGATTGGTGACTCTCATTCCACTGCGTTTACAGATTTTTGTCAGGAACTTGGCTGGCAAGGGGAAGGCACGAATTTTGATGTATTGCCACTTGTGTTTTCTATAGATGGAAAAGCGCCTATATATAAAGAAATTCCGAAAGAAGAAGTAAAAGAAGTGTCAATTGAACATCCAGAATACCCGATTTCATCACTTGGAGCAAAATGGTATGGGGTTCCAATGATTTCAGATATGCGCTTAGAAATTGGCGGTATTTCCTATACAGCAGCTCCGTTTAATGGATGGTATATGGGAACAGAGATTGGGGCACGTAACTTAGCAGATTATGATCGTTATAATTTACTTCCGGCAGTTGCGGAAATGATGGATTTGGATACATCGAGAAATGGTACGTTATGGAAAGATAAGGCGCTAGTTGAATTAAACGTGGCTGTTTTATATTCCTTTAAAAAACAAGGAGTGAGTATTGTTGACCATCATACTGCGGCACAACAATTTCAGCAATTTGAGAAGCAAGAAGCTGCCTGTGGTCGTGTTGTAACGGGCAATTGGGTTTGGCTCATTCCGCCGTTATCTCCAGCTACCACCCATATTTATCATAAACCGTATCCGAATGAGATTTTGAAGCCGAATTTCTTTCATAAATAGTTTGTAGTATAGGGCATTTTCTGTAAAAATATAATTTTTTTAACTACTGTTACGTAGCAAATGGAAGCCTTTACCCTCGGTTATTTTTGGAAGGAGCTTTTTGAACCAAGGAGTTCCTTATGTTATAATCAAATTTCTGTTTCGAAGACCTTATAGAAATATAAGGTCTTTTATTTTGCTTTTTTATGTAATAGAAATAGAAATTTTCTTTTAAATAAGGGATTTAGCATATTTTTAGGGACAACATAAGTGTGTAGGAAATAGATAAATTATTATTCTTATATAATCATTGTGTTTTGGGTGTAAACAATAAAACATAATAAAGTTGTTTTTTTAGATTGCTGAGGAAGGAGGAAGTGTAAATGAGGATGAAGAGTCGAAAAACGGATTGGCCTGTATTTCTTATTAGTGGTGGCTCACTTTTATTATTTGTAATTGCGGTTTTTTTAAATAAAAGTTACGTAGAGGGAGCCATTAATAGTAGTTTTGCAGCTTCAATTAAATATTTTGGTGCCTTTTGGCAAGTTTTATTAATTGGTACATTTATTGTTGCAATGTGTATGGCGTTCTCGAAATATGGGAGAGTTAAACTTGGGGGATTAGAAAAACCTGAGATTAGTACAGCAAAATGGCTTGCTATTATTATGTCTACATTACTTGCCGGGGGTGGCGTTTTTTGGGCAGCAGCAGAGCCTATGTACCATTTGATGACGGTGCCACCAATACATGAAGGTATATCTGCTGGAACGAAAGAAGCGGTCATGCCTGCTTTGGCGCAAAGTTATATGCATTGGGGTTTCTTGGCTTGGACGATTTTAGGTACAATTAGTGCGGTAGTTATGATGTATGGGCATTATCATAAAGGTATGCCGTTAAAACCTCGAACGCTTTTATATCCTATTTTTGGTGAGAAATTGCGAAAGAGTTTGCTTGGAACAATGATTGATGCATTTGCCATTATTGCGGTAGCTGCAGGGACGATTGGACCAATCGGATTTTTAGGCTTACAAGCAAGTTATGGCCTACAAGCATTGTTTAATATTCCTGATGTTTTTACTACTCAATTAGCAATTATTATTTGTGTAGTTGCGGTTTCTACTATATCTGCAGTAACAGGAATTAATAAAGGGATTCAAATTATAAGCGATTTAAATGTTAAATTAGCGATTTTATTAATGGTATTTGTATTATTATGTGGACCAGGTGGATTTATTATTGATTCGTTTGTATCTTCGTTTGGATTTTATATAAATGAATTTATTCCAATGAGCACATACCGCGGTGATACAGGTTGGTTAGGATCGTGGACAATCTTTTTCTGGGGGTGGTTTATTGGATATGGACCGATGATGGCAATTTTAGTGAGCCGCATTTCAAGAGGAAGAACAATTCGAGAAATCATCGTTGCAATTGGAATTATTGCACCTATTATTACAACGTTTTGGTTTACTATACTAGGGGGATCAGGTGTGTTTTATGAGTTAATGAATCCTGGTTCTATATCGACCGCATTAAGTGCATCTGGTATGCCAGCTGCTATGATTGCAATTACAGAGCAACTGCCACTCTCTCATATTATTGGACCGGCATTTCTTTTATTAACAATTTTATTTGTAGTGACAACAGGAGATTCAATGGCTTATTCGATTTCGATGGCAGTGACTGGAGACGGAGATCCTAGAATTAGCTTACGAATTTTTTGGTCGCTTATTATGGGAGCAGTTGCGGCAATTCTTTTATATATGGGTGAGGGAAGTATTAATGCATTGCAATCATTCATCGTAGTAACAGCTGTCCCGGTATCCGTTCTGTTGTTCCCAATGCTATGGCTAGCGCCTAAAGTGGCAGGGGAACTAGCATTAAAACAAGGTATTGTAAAAGAAGAAGAGCAAACTTCTTTCTTGTTCCAAAAAGCTAGTAGATCAAAATAAATAATTGTATATTTTATATCAAAAGAGGAAGCATTTCATTAGAGATGCTTCCTCTTTGCTATTTATATAACTATCTTTCTTGAAGGAAGATCGTAACACTGTGTAGTTTCAATCTATTCTAATACTTTATCCTTCGTCTCTGGGACAAATAATAGCATTGTAACTAAACCGATTGGATAGATAATGAAGATAAGAGATAATGCCCCCATTACATTACCACCTGCAGCAAGTAATCCGATAATAACAGGTCCAAAGCCAGCTAAACCACGTCCAGTACCGAAAATAAAGTTTTCTGCTGTAGAACGAGCTTCAGCGGGATAGTTTTCAGCTAAAATTGCTCCGAATCCTCCCATCATGCCATTTGCAAAGAATCCAAGCAAAGCACTTCCCCATAGCAATAATGTTGAATCTGTGAATAAGAAGAAGTAAATGAGACAGTATATAGTACCACCAACATAATAGATTGTAAAAGTTTTACGGCGACCAATTTTATCGGCTAGAATACCAAAAGTTGCAATTCCAATGAGCATGCCAATCGTAGAGATGAACATCCAACCGCTCGCTTTTGCTAATGTGTAGTTATATTTATTCGCCAAAATAGTTGGCATCCATGTAAAGATTCCATAGTATCCGAAGTTCTGGATGAATGACATAATAATAAGACCAATTGTTGTTAGCGTTACTTTTTTATTTGCAAATAGCTTTCGAAGTGGGAACTTTTTCATTTGCTTTAATTGCTCTGCCTCAGTAGTTGTTAAATTACCTTCAGCTTCTTTTTGTAACAATTCTTTTTTGTATCGTTGTTTTTGTTCCCATATTTTCGGTTCACTTAAACTTTTTCGGACATAGACAGCTAGTAGTGCGGGAATGAGTCCAAATAAGAAAACGGCTCTCCATCCAAAGTGTGGAACGATAAATGCTGGTAGGAGTGAAGCGACTAGTACGCCGAATTGCCATCCAAGTGCCACAACGGATGTTGCCTTTGCGCGCATTTCTTTCGACCATGTTTCAGTTACGATGGCCATCCCAATTCCGAATTCACCACCAACTCCCATTCCTACTAAAAAGCGAAGAATTAATAATTGCCAATAATCTGTTGCGAAATAAATAAGTGCTGTCGCGAGTGAAAATAGTAAGATTGTGAAGGCCATCGTACGGATACGCCCAAATAAATCAGCAATAAATCCAAATAAATAAGACCCAATTAGCATTCCTATTGTAGTAGCTAAAGTTAAGTTCCCACCTTCAACAGGGCTTAAATGAAATTCTTTTAAAATGTAGACGAGCACGAAAGATAAGAGCAACATATCTAAGCCTTCTGCTGCATATCCTAGCGCAGACCCAAATAGTGTTTTATACCTTTTCTCTTTCGTCTCCTCTGTTGTTGATTGTACATCAGTAGTGACGTTCATCATTATTCCTCCTTATTTTCTTCTACAGTCGCTATGGAAGAATAACAAAAGGCCTTCTCACCTGATATGATGAGAAGGCCAAAAAAGCATACGTATTCCTAGAAAAGAACATACGTATATTGTATTCCGACTTCCTTCTCAACCTCACGGGGTTGGGTTAAAGGACTGTATTATATTACTTTATTTTTAGCACTCTTCTATTAGATTGTCAAATAAAGAGGGAATTGTTATGTGTAAAATATTGCAAAAGGTATTTCATTCTTCTTGACGCCCACTTCACTATTTTCCGATAATAAAACTAACTACTATAAAAAGGAATGAATCACAGATGCTAAATTTAGTACTTATGATGATTGAACGCGTCGGACTTATTGTTATTTTAGGATTTTTACTTTCGCATATTAAAACATTCAGGCGCCTTCTTCATAAGCAAGATGGTTATGTAGATAAGCTTAAGCTTATTTGTATTTTTTCGGTGTTTACAATTGTAAGCAATTACACTGGGATTGAAATAGCGGGTAATACGATTATGAATGAAAATTGGCTACAGGGTGTTTCTTCATCGAGCACAATCGCGAATACACGTATTATGGGTGTTGGAATTAGTGGATTGCTTGGCGGACCTATCGTTGGAATTGGAGTAGGATCGATTGCTGGTATTCACCGTTATATGCTTGGCGGGACGACTGCACTAAGTTGTGCAATCTCTTCAATTTTAGCGGGGGTTATAACAGGTTATATTGGATACATTTTCAAAAAGTATAATCGTACAATTACGCCTAAATTTTCAGCGGTTTTAAGTGTGTTTATCGTTTCTTTAGAAATGATTATGATCTTATTAATTGTAGAGGATGGAATGAGTATTGTGAAAACAATTGCGATACCAATGATCCTTGTAAATAGCTTTGGAAGTTTTATTTTACTTTCTATGATACAAGCTATTTTGCGCCAGGAAGAGAATGCAAAGGCACTTCAGACTCATAAGGTATTACGTATTGCAGATAAAACGTTACCGTATTTTCGCCAAGGCTTAACAGAAGAATCGTGTAAGCATGTGGCACAAATTATTCACCGCTTTACAGGAACTGATGCGGTATCCTTAACAGATACAGAGAAAATATTAGCTCATGTTGGATTAGCATCAGATCACCATATTCCTTCACATAGTTTAATAACTGGTTTGTCGAAAGAAGTGTTACACACAGGAAAAATAATGAAAGCAAAATCACGTGAGGTCATTAATTGTCAACATGAAGGATGCCCTTTGCAAGCGGCGATTGTTATTCCACTAACTTCACATGGAAATACGATAGGGACATTAAAACTGTATTTCAAAAATCCTAACCAGTTAAGTCGTGTGGAAGAGGAATTAGCAGAAGGGTTAGCAAAAATATTCTCTACACAACTTGAATTAGGGGAAGCTGAGTTGCAAAGTAAATTATTGCAAGATGCGGAAATAAAGGCATTACAAGCACAAATTAACCCACACTTTTTATTTAATGCGATTAATACAGTATCAGCTTTATGCCGAACAGATGTAGAAAAAGCAAGGAAGTTATTATTACAGCTTAGTGTGTATTTCCGTTGTAATTTACAAGGGGCACGTCAGTTATTGATTCCACTAGAACAAGAATTAAACCATGTACAGGCATACTTATCGCTAGAACAAGCAAGGTTTCCAAATAAGTATGAAGTAAAGGTGTATATTGAGGATGAGCTAAAGACAACTTTAGTACCACCATTTGTTCTTCAACTATTGGTTGAAAATGCGTTGCGACACGCTTTCCCGAAGAAGCAACCAGTATGCCAAGTGGAAGTGCATGTTTTTGAAAAAGAGGGTATGGTTCATTTTGAAGTAAAAGATAATGGGCAAGGAATTGAGGAAGAACGTTTAGAACAATTAGGAAAGATGGTAGTTTCGTCCAAGAAAGGGACTGGAACAGCTTTATATAATATTAATGAACGTCTTATTGGGCTATTTGGAAAAGAAACGATGCTTCATATCGAAAGTAAATTAAACGAGGGGACAGAGATTACTTTTGTTATTCCAAAAAAGTAGGGGAGGAAGAGCAGATTGTTAAAAGTACTAGTAGTTGATGATGAAATGTTAGCACGCGATGAACTAAAGTATTTATTAGAAAGAACGAAGGAAGTTGAGATAATTGGTGAGGCTGATTGTGTAGAGGACGCATTAGAAGAGCTAATGAAAAACAAACCAGATATTGTTTTCCTAGATATTCAGTTATCTGATGATAACGGATTTGAAATCGCGAATATATTAAAGAAGATGAAAAATCCACCTGCCATTGTATTTGCGACTGCCTATGATCAATACGCGTTGCAAGCATTTGAAGTAGATGCGTTAGACTATATTTTAAAGCCATTTGATGAAGAACGTATTGTACAAACATTAAAGAAGTATAAAAAACAAAAGCAGTCACAAATAGAAACGAAGCAAGAAATAAAAGGGGCAGATGTAACGGCAGATATGCATAAATTAGCATTACCAATTGAAGAATCAATCGTACTTGTGAATATTGAAGATATTATATATGTAGGACTTGTGGATGGAAAAGTAACAGTAAAAACAATGAGGGACACATATATAACACACGATACACTTGTGATTTTGGAAAAGAAGTTGCCGCAAGCAAGTTTTATGCGTGTACATCGTAGCTTCATTGCAAATATTAATCATATTACTGAAATCCAGCCGTGGTTCAATTCTACTTATAATTTAATTATGAAAGAAGGATCAAAAGTACCTGTTAGTCGTACATATGCAAAAGAACTCAAGAAGCTGCTTCGTATTTAAGAAGCAGCTTTTGTATTTCATCCTTTTATATTTGTAACTGATTCTGTATATTTGACGTTCTATTATGTAAACGCTTACTAAGACGGTTATATCCTATACAATAAAGGTACCAAATCGAAAGAGGTGGCCAAAATGAGTACGAAAAAAGTATATAGTTTCTTATCACAAGCATTCATATTCTCAGCTATTATGTTAATTTCTAATATTATTGCAACACATTTACCAATTCCGATGCCTTCATCGGTAATCGGGTTAGTCATTTTATTTAGTCTATTATGTTTAAAGGTTATTAAATTGGAACAAGTTGAATCACTTGGAACAGCTTTAACAGGTATTATCGGATTCCTTTTCGTCCCATCAGGTATTTCGGTTATTAATTCTCTTGGTGTAATGGGACAATATTTTGTACAAATTTTAACTGTAATTGTTGTCGCAACAGTTATTTTACTCGCTGTAACAGGATTATTTGCACAATTTATTTTAGGAAAAGATAAAAAAGAAACAGAAGATACAAAAGAATTGAAAGTAGTAAATAAAGGACGCAAGCACGGAAAAGTTGCGTAACCATTTTAGTATATATTGTTAGGAGGGAATGAACATGGCAAGCACAATGACTCCATATTTCGGAATCGTCGTTTCATTAATCGCATACGGAATCGGAACATTATTATTCAAGCATTCAAAAGGGTTCTTCTTATTCACACCATTATTCGTAGCGATGGTATTAGGGATTGTCTTTTTAAAAGTAGGTAACTTTACTTTCGAAGAATATAATACTGGTGGAAAAATGATTAGCTTTTTCTTAGAGCCAGCAACAATCGCGTTTGCAATTCCATTATATAAACAAGTGGATAAGTTGAAAAAATATTGGTGGCAAATTTTATCAGCTATCGTGGTTGGATCTATTTGTTCAGTAATTGTCGTGTTCATTGTTGCAAAAGCAATTGGCCTAGATACAGCAGTAATGAATTCAATGTTACCACAAGCGGCAACAACAGCAATTGCATTACCAATCTCTGAAAGTATTGGTGGTATACCAGCAATTACATCATTTGCAGTAATCTTTAACGCAGTCATCGTATACGCATTAGGAGCGTTATTCTTAAAAACATTTAGAGTGAAACATCCAATTGCAAAAGGTTTAGCACTTGGAACAGCAGGTCATGCATTAGGAGTGGCAGTAGGAATTGAAATGGGTGAAGTAGAGGCAGCTATGGCAAGTATTGCTGTAACAGTAGTTGGAGTTGTAACGGTAGTTGTCATACCGATGTTCATGCCATTCATTGGATAGTAAAACTTACTTAAAAAATGAGAAAAGCAAGCTATTTGTAGGACAGATTTCTACTGATAGCTTGCTTTTTATGTTACAGTAGTGGTAAGACCTATTGTGACAAAATGTAAGTTTCCTTAAATCTTCATTAATACTGTGTAGAATACGTTTTGAATTAGGTCATTGTATTGTAAAATAAGAAGTAAGCTACTATAGATCTGCTAAGGTAGGCGTATAATGAGCTTATAAAAATCTTAATATGAATGAATAATTAAAAGTAGAAAAGAGAGAAAAATCTACTTATTAACGTTTTACTTTATAGGACAGGAGAGAGTACTCGTCGATTATGCAAATAAAAAACCTGTTTCAAAGCAAAGGATTTCAGAGGTTACTCGTATTAGTAATACTTGCTCTCGTGTTATACGGGCTGCAAAGTATGTTGAATTTAATTTTAATTACGTTTATTCTTACGTATTTAATGGATCGATTCCAAAAGTTTATTTCCCGCAAATTAGATCATTTCATGCCCATTAATCGAAAACTCATTATAGCATTTCTATATGTCATGTTAATTGGTGGAATTGCTATTACGCTATTTAAATATTTACCAGTATTAACGATACAAATTTCACAATTGATTTATCAATTTAACGTATTTTTAAGAAACCCACCGGACAGTGAATTAATTAAGTATGCAGTTAATGCTGTTAATCATATGGAACTTTCGAAGTATGTAGGACAAGGCGTTGACATTTTGTATAAATCGATTACGAATGTTGGGAAATTTGGCCTTCAAGTGTTACTTTCTTTAATTTTAAGTTTATTTTTCTTATTGGAGAAAGCTCGTATCGTTGCTTTTACTGCAAAATTTAAAGAGAGCAGACTTGCAATTTTCTATACTGAAATCGAGTACTTCGGTAAGAAATTTGCACGTTCATTCGGAAAAGTAATTGAGGCACAATTTTTAATTGCAGTTGTTAACTGCGTTTTATCCGTTATTGCATTATGGATATTAGGATTCCCACAATTATTAGGTTTAGCGTTAATGATCTTCTTACTTGGTTTAATTCCAGTAGCTGGGGTTATCATTTCGTTATTCCCGCTTTGTATGATTGCTTACAATATCGGCGGTATTATGTACGTTGTTTATATTTTAGTTATCGTAACAGTCATTCATGCGCTTGAAAGTTACGTGTTAAATCCGAAGTTTATGTCGCAAAAAACAAACTTACCAATTTTCTATACGTTTATGGTATTAATCTTCTCGGAACACTTCTTAGGTGTATGGGGATTAATTATCGGTATTCCAATCTTCATTTTCTTATTAGATGTCTTAGATGTGACAAGTGATGAAATGGAGAAGGACGCTGGAAAAAAATAAAGTGAAGAGAAAAAAGCATCGATGTTCGATGCTTTTTCTTTTATAACATGATGTTTCTTATGCCATACTGTAAGGAGAAGATAGAATAGGGGTGAAAGAATGGCTGTAAATGAAAAGGTAGAATTAGCTACATTTGCTGGAGGGTGCTTCTGGTGTATGGTTTCGCCATTTGAAGAGATGGAAGGAATTATAAAGGTTGTTTCTGGCTATACAGGTGGTCATAAAGAGAATCCAACATATAAAGAAGTATGTTCAGAAACGACGGGACATTATGAGGCAGTACAAATTACATTTGATGCAAATAAAATGCCGTATGAGGAGTTATTAAATATATATTGGAGACAAATTGATCCGACTGATGTAGGTGGGCAATTCCACGATCGCGGACAGTCTTACGAAACAGTGATTTTTTATCATAATGAAGAACAACATAAAAAAGCAGAGGCTTCAAAAGAAGAGCTTGCAAGGAGTGGGCGCTTTTCAAAGCCGATTGCGACAAAAATATTGCCAGCTGCTACGTTTTATCCCGCAGAGGAATATCACCAAGGATATCATAAGAAAAATGAATTCCGCTACGAGTTATACCGTAAGGGCTCAGGGCGAGATGCGTTTATTAAGCAACATTGGCCAAAGGATAATGCTCATTTAAAGGAAAAACTCAGTGAGATGCAATTTTATGTAACACAGGAAAATGGTACAGAACCACCATTTCGAAATGAGTATTGGAATCATAAAGAAGAAGGTCTTTATGTAGATATCGTTTCAGGTGAACCTTTGTTTACTTCTCTAGATAAATTTGATAGTGGATGTGGATGGCCTAGTTTTACGAAGCCAGTTATGTCAGCTAGTGTGAAGGAAAAAATGGATGTGAGTCATAATATGACGCGTACAGAAGTGAGAAGTAAGGAAGGAGATTCACATCTCGGCCACGTATTTCCAGATGGTCCAGGACCAAATGGACTTCGCTATTGTATAAATTCAGCAGCTCTTCGATTTATTCCAACAGAGGAATTAGAAAAAGAAGGCTATGGTGATTTCCTAATCTTGTTTGGAAATAAAAAATAACCTCGCAGTTAGCGAGGTTATTTTTTTGTTACTTTACTTTTTTCTTTTTAAACTTGCTTAATATTTCATAAACGATTGGAACAATAAGAAGTGTTAATAATGTTGAACTTGTTAATCCACCAATTACTGTTACACCAAGTCCTTTAGAAATTAAGCCGCTACCTTCAAATCCTAATGCGAGCGGGATAAGAGCACCGATTGTTGCAATTGCAGTCATTAAAATCGGGCGAAGGCGTGTTGCACCAGCTTCTAATAAAGCTTCACGTGTTGATAGACCTTCATTTTCTTTATGAATAACGCGGTCGATAAGCACGATTGCGTTTGTTACAACGATACCGATTAACATAAGGGCACCGATCATTGCAGAGACACTTAACGTTTCACCAGAGATTAATAAGGCAACAAGGGCTCCAATGATTGTAAATGGTAGCGAGAATAAAATTGCGAATGGTGCAAGAGCACCGCCAAATGTAACGACAAGAACGAAGTATACAATAGCAATCGCAGCTAACATCGCTAAGCCAAGTTGCTTGAATGATTCTTCAATATCTTTTGTAACGCCTCCCATAGAAACATCTACGCCAGAAGGAAGATCCATTTTATCTACTTCTTTTTGAACCGCGGCGGATGCTTTTGAAACGTCATCAGATGTTAGTTTTGCACTTACTTCCGCATAAACACGGCCATCGCGGTGTTTCACTGTATTCGAAGTTTCTCCTTCTTTTACAGTCATCACATCTTTTACAGCCACTTCATTACCAAGCGGCGTTGTAATTTTACGATTTGTTAAGTCATCGATTGTTTCATAATTTTGTTTTTCAGCTTCTACATATACATTGATATCTTTACCGTCTTTTTTAATTGTTGTCAGAACAGGGCGATCATGTTGATTAGAAAGTCCCATTCCAATTTGTGCAGCCGTTAGACCCATTTTACTTAGCTTTTCCTGATCTGCGACTAAAGTGTATTCTGCGTATGTTTTTGCAATACTAGAGTCTATATCTTTTAAGTCTTTGTTTTTCTTCATTATGTTTTGAATATCTTTTACGACAGGCTTAATGTCTTCTGAGCTATCTCCGTAAACGTATAACTTGATTTCGTTACTACCGCCACTTGCTCCGAAGTCTTGGTTTTTCCATTCGCCTTTTCCAGACATTTTCTGTAAATCTTTAACGACTTGTTCTTTCTCTTTTTCGAAGTTTTTCGTGTCGTTATCATATTGTACGAAGAACATTGCCTGATTTGATTGACCAGGACTCATTGGGTTTTCGCCACCTAATGAGAATTGAATTGTTTTGACGTCTTTATTATTTTGGAAGTGCTTCTCAGCTTTCGTTGCAATTTTTTCAACGTCTTCTAACGTTTGACCTGGTTCAGGGTTGTACGTTGCAATAATCATTTTTTCTTCTTCAGATGGTAAGAAACTTACACCGATAATTGGAACAAGTGCAAGACTACCAACTAATAGAAGGACAGCAATACTTGATGTGATGATTTTATGATTTAAAGCCCATGCAAGTATACGTTTATAACCGTTTGCTAATTTACTTGGTTTTTCTTCATGATGTACTTCTTTTTCTCTCATGCTCTCTTTTTTAAATAAAGAATGAGCTAGCATCGGTACGATTGTAACTGCTACTAGTAACGATGCTAATAAAGCGAAGACGATAGTTAAGGCGAATGGTAAGAACATTTCACCAATCATACCTTTTACTAGTCCAAGCGGTAAAAATACAGCAATTGTTACAATGGTAGAAGACATAATCGGAATAAACATTTCTTTCGTAGCTTCACGAATTAAATCTTTCCCGCGTAGTTTCTCTCCTGATAACGACATACGTCGGTAAATATTTTCAATAACAACAATGGAGTCATCCACAACGCGCCCGATAGCGACTGTCATTGCTCCAAGCGTCATAATGTTAAGTGTAATATCCATTTGCTTTATGACTAATACAGCAATTAATAAAGAAAGTGGTATGGAAACGACAGAGATTAATGTTGTTCGGATATTTCGTAGGAACAGCATAATAATAACAATCGCAAAAATAGCACCAAAAATGGCTTTGCTCAGCATTGTTTCTACTGATTTCTCAATAGGTGCACCTTGGTCGAATGTTGAAATAATCTCTAAGTCTTTATATTTTTTCTCAAGTTCTTTTACTTTATCTTTCACTGCATTTACAACATCAACTGTGTTGGCGTCAGCAGCTTTGACAATTTGAATTCCAATTGCTTCTTTTCCATTTGTTCGAGAAATAGATTCTGCTTTTCCGACTTCCTTAATGTCAGCAATTTCGTCTAATGTAACTGTCGGAATCCCGTTCATAGCAGCTGGATTCATTTGTGGCATTTGTGCACCAGCTCCAGCAGTTTGACTACCTTGACCGCTTGCTGATGAAGGAGCAGCAGGGATTTTTAATTCTTTTAATGCTTTCATTGTTGTAATATTTCCATCTACAACAACTGATTTTTCTGTGTCTTTAAATGTATATAGGCCAAGTGGTAAAGATACGTCCGATCCTTTAATTACATTTTTTACAGTATCTTCACTTAAACCTAATTCTTTCATCTTATCTTTTTTAAAGACAAGTTGTACTTCATCTACTTGTTGACCTGAAATTTGAACAGATGCGACTCCATCAAGTCCTTTTAATCCTGGCACAACATTTTTTTCCACATTCTCAGTTAAGGTAGCTAAAGATTCATTTTTACTTGCTACGCTTAATGAAATAACAGGAAAGGCATTGAAGTTTACACGTGAAACTTTCGGGTCCTTTACGCCTTCTGGCAGTTTCACATTTGCGAGAGCTTCTTTTATTTCTGTTTCAGCCTTTTCCATATTTTTATCAAAATCATATTCTACCTGAATAGAAGATGCATTTTGATAAGATGATGAACTAACAACGTTTACACCACTTAAATTTTGCAGTTGCTCTTCCATCGGTTTTGAAACTTTATCAGCTACTTCTTCTGGTGTAGCACCAGGATAAACCGTGGTTACTGTTACAACAGGTGTTGTAATATCAGGAATTGTTTCCAGCTTCATATTCAGCCCAGAATAAATACCTGCAATGGTAACGATAATGGTTAGTAGCCAAACTGCGAACTTATTTTTTAACGAAAAATTAATAATTTTGTTCATGTTTGCGCTCCCTTTGTATTATATTGACCAACTGGTCAGTCTAATACATAATATAACTGACTGATTGGTCAGCCGTCAATGAAAAGGGATGGTATAATACATTCATAATAAGATGCGAGATTAAATTTAGGAGAGACATGATATGAAAGAAAAAGAGCGCTTAATTATAGAGATGGCTATGAAGTTATTTGCGACTAAGGGTGTAAATGCGACATCGGTGCAGGAAATTGTGACAGCTTGTGGCATATCTAAGGGAGCCTTTTATTTATACTTTAAATCAAAAGAGGAACTTTTATTAGCGACACTTCGATATTACTATGACAAGATTCAAAATAAAATGATGGATATTGAAAAAGAGTCGTTATTGCCACGTGAAAAATTTGCAAAACAATTGCATTGCCAGTTTAATGATATACAAAAGCATAAAGAATTTATTATTATGCATGCAAGGGAAAATGCGATTCCTTTTAATAAAGAAGTAGAAGAATTTATGATGCGGATGAAGTTAGAGTCTCACGCATTTTATCGGAATAGTTTACTGTCTATTTATGGTGATAAGGTTATGCCATATTTATTAGATTTAGTCATTATGGTAGAAGGCATATGCCGTGGATATTTAGAACTAATTATTTTACAAGCGCCAGAAATAGACTTATCTTACGTCTCTGCTTTTATTTTGAAAAGAGTAGACGATTTAGTAGATGGATTGGTAGAATCTTCAGAAGAACCTGTGTTACATGAAGAAAAGCTTGGAGAATTTCTTTGTAAATCAGAGCTTATTAAGGAACAGGTTAAGGAACATTTTTTAAAAGAAATTATTGTGTTTAAACGTACTTTAGCGGATCAATTAGAAAATGATGAATTACTTGTTACATTAGATGTTTTAGAGGCGGAGATGAGATTGTCTAATCCAAGAATTCCGGTCATTAGAGGAATGTTAGCAAATTTAGAGACATATCCGGAATTAAAAGAATTTAAATTGCGACTTATGGGATATTACAATATAAAAAATTCTTAATAAAAACAAGCAAAAAACTCCTTGTCCATACAAGGAGTTTTTTTTAGATAAGACTACTTACTATTTTGAGACCACTCTTCAACATCCCAAACTTTTGTGATCCAATCTTCATAGAAGTCCGGTTCGTGACATACAAGAAGAATTGTTCCTTTATATGCTTTCATAGCCTTCTTAAGTTCCGCTTTTGCTGTAACATCAAGATGGTTTGTCGGCTCGTCAAATAGTAGCCAGTTACTTTCTTCACCCATTAGTTTACATAAACGAACTTTTGCTTGTTCTCCACCACTTAATTGACTTAATGGACGAGAAATATGTTCATTTTTTAATCCGCATTTTGCTAACATCGCACGAATTTGATGTTGGTCTAGGCCAGGGAATGTATTCCATACATCATCAATTGGTGTTATATTGTCAGCTTTAACTTCTTGCTCAAAGTATGCAGGCTCTAAGAAGTCACCAAGGCTTGTTTTACCGCTTAAAGGTTTAATTTTACCTAAGATTGTTTTTAGTAACGTGGATTTACCAACACCGTTACATCCAACAATAGCAATTTTTTCACCACGTTCGATCGTCATTGATAGCTTTGGTAGTAGCGGATGTGTATATCCGATTTCTACATTTTCACCTTCAAAGACGAAGCGACTACTTGCGCGACTTTCTTTAAATGAGAATTCAGGTTTAATTGCCGTTTCCGGGCGATCAATAAGTTCCATGCGATCAAGTTGTTTTTGACGACTCTTTGCACGACCTGTTGTTGAATAACGAGCTTTATTCTTTGCAATGAAGTCCTCTTGCTTTTTGATAAACTCGCGTTGTTTTTCATAAGCGTTTATATGTTGATTTTTATTGATTTCTGCTAGCTCTAGGAATTTTTCATATGTTGCTGTATAACGCGTCATTTTTGTGAATTCTAGATGGAAAATAACATCAACACATTTATTCATAAATTCCGTATCATGGGAAATCAACAGGAACGCATGTGGGTATTCTTTTAAATAATTTGTTAACCAATGAATATGTTCAACGTCTAAATAGTTAGTAGGTTCATCAAGCAATAACACTTCTGGCTGTTCAAGTAATAGCTTTGCAAGCAATACCTTTGTACGTTGTCCACCACTTAGTGCTGAAACATCACGATCTAAACCAATTGCATCAATTCCAAGACCACGTGCAGCCTCTTCAATTTTCATATCTAGTAAATAGAAACCACCTGCTTCAAGTGCATCTTGTATTTCTGCCATTTGCTCAAGAAGTTCTTCTAGTTCTTCTGGTGTAGCAGTTCCCATTTTTTCTGTAACTTCATTTAAAGCTTTTTCCTTTTCAAATAGCGGTAAAAATGCATCCGCTAGTACGTCACGAATTGTACGTCCAGGTGTTAAAACCGTATGTTGGTCTAAGTAACCGTAATGTGTGCCCGGTGTCCATTCTACACGACCTTGGTCATGAATAAGCTGACCAGTAATGATATTCATGAATGTTGATTTACCAACACCGTTTGCACCAACTAATCCAACGTGCTCACCTGCTAGTAATCGCATAGATACATCTTTAAATAATGTACGATCGCCAAATGTATGTCCTAATTTTTCAACTGTTAATAAGCTCATAGTATCCTCCGTCCAACTTGAAATAGTACCTTGAATCATGATACTAAATTCTTTCATATAATGCCATCATTTCAAAATGTATATATTTTCAAAACAAGCTAATGTACGAATGTTTATTGCTCATTTCCCAGACTTTTATGGTCCAAATGCAGAATGCACACTTGTCCATCATAAATTAAAGGCAATACTTGCAAATAAGATGTCTAGCTTTGTTGGAGATAAAAAGATTGCCCGTGAATATATTTTTACACCAGATGGTGCAAAAGCAATGGTTGAATTAGCTTCACATGATGAGGCCTATGGACAAAATTGGAACATACCAGGTTATGGTGTCATTACAGGTGAGGAAATGATTCAACACATACGGGAATTAACGAGATATACCAAATGAGTAATAACTGTAAAGAGAGGAATAATCCAGTTCTTTGGTCTGTTTGATAAGCAGATCAATGAATTTGTGGAAATAATATATTTGACGGAAAAACCAGTTGTATTAAGTGGAGAGAAGCACGAGAAATATATTGGGGTTGTACCTAGAACCTTTTATTATGAAGGGGAATTGTATATAAGTAAAAAAACAAGCTTCTATTTACAATTTAGAAGCTTGCCTTGTTATTGTTTATCTACCTAGCTTTTTATTTACAAACCCTAAAATTAATCCACGTATTTGTGGGTCAATTGCAAGGCCAATAATGCCATACAATATACCAGTAAGTACTAAAGCTACTAGTGGTGGTAAGCTAATTAATACTGTGCGATATATTGCATAACTAATTATAAATGCTAGTGTATTGAATATTATTCCTTTGAATAGCAATGAAAATCCTTTACGAACGAATAATGAAAATCCGATTAATAATGTAATCTCAGTAAGGATAGCAGCTACAGCAGCTCCCATCATTCCAAATTGGCTACCTAATATGATGTAACTTATGATAGCGACAGCTAATCCAATTGCCATAGTTGTCGCACGTTTCCATTGTTGACCAGCTGTTGTTAAATTATCAGCAAGCGGATAGTTGATAGATTGTAAAATGACCATAAAGGCTAAAATTGCAAGTGCATTACCAGCTGGCGCATATTTTTCACCTAATAGAGTTACAATCCAAAAACTTGGATCGGCAATAAACGGGATAGAAATTCCCATCCCTAAGAAAGACATAAGCTTTAATTCGAATTGAGATAGCTTTCTATGTTCATCAATATTATTTTCGTTTCCAAAAGCAAACAATTTTGGATAAAAGGCTGCTGCAATTACACCAGGTATTTGGTAAAGTACAGCAGGTATTTTATAAGCGGCCCCAAAGAATCCAACTTGTGCTTTCGTTGAAACTTTTTCTAAGATAATAGGACCTAACTGCGGTAAAAGCATAATGATAACGCCATTGACTGTGAAAATAAGTAATTGATCTAAAATGCCTTTATTCCAACCCTTATGAATTGTTGTATAGCGGATTGTCATTATAAAGGCAATGACTCCTGTTACAAGGCTAGATATTCCATACATAGCAGCAACCATCATAAGTGACCATTTAAATGACATCCCTAGCAGAAGAGCGGCTGCGGCCGTCACACCTTGTAGTACAGAAATAATCGCTGTGAATTGCATACGCTCTGTTACTTGGAAATAGGCCATCCCAACCCCTTGTAAAGTAGCTCCAAACATGGTTGGTAGTACGACCCAATATACCATGGCACGTAAGTAAGCATCAGTGTAGAAGAACTGAGCGAAAATGGCGAAGAGCACAGAAATTACGATAGCTAATACTAAACGAATTCGTAAATAACTGCTTATTAATACGCTAATGTTAGCGTTGCTTCTTGTTCCTTCACGCATAAACGTATGTGTCAAACCTGCATCCGTAAAATAGCAAATGACAGCAGAAACTGCTAATGCAACTGTAAACATCCCGTACTCATCTGGTGAAACATATCTTGCAAAGAGAATTGTTGCAATAGCCAGTACAAAACGAACAGTAATGTTTCCTACAAAGAGGTAGGATGCGTTTTTTAGAATTTTATTTGTTTTCATGAGAAAAGACCTTTCTATTCTTTAGGACCCGGTTAGCTTGTCCTATTTGTAAATTTGATTTGTTCACAGAAAGAGAGAGTATCGTTATATTTTCAGTTTAAGAAAACAGAAATTTAATTCGTACAAACCAAAGCATTGCATATAGTTTTTTACTACGCTTTCCATTCTTTGAATAGATTTTACGGCAATATTTCTTGATATCTTTTTTGATTAATTGAACTTGTGATTTATCTAATTGAGAGTTTCCCTTAATATATATACAAGCGTTATTGATGACTGTATAAGGGAATAAATAAGTCTCAAGAATCTCAATAAGTGACTGAGGGTCTTTTGTAATGAAATCTTGAGACTTATTATGTACCCAGTCCTTCATACGATTGAATACTTCCAGCTCTTTTGTCGTTTTTAATTCATAATCTTTATATTTTGAAGAAAGATTTCCTTCTGATAAGATTCTATAATAAGTTAAGTATTCATCAACATAACATACACTTGTTACACTCATTAGTTTAAATAAAAACTCCAAGTCTTCGCCCCAACTACATCCTGGTGTAAAACGAATGTTATGATCCATTACGATGGCTCGTTTGAAAATCCAAGTACTTGTTTGAGCAACAACTTGATGTGTTAGGAATGCTTTTGACATATCGCCTTTAATAAAATTTGTTGTATGTTCAACCTTCTCGCCTGTTTCTTCGTAGAAATTCATATAACCACAATAGCACGCGTCCATGTTGTTTTTATGTATACTTTTGACTTGCTTCTCAATTTTAGTTGGATGCCATAAGTCATCACTATCAAGGAAAGCAATATATTCTCCACTAGCGTTTTCAATTCCTGTATTACGAGCTACCGAAACGCCTTGGTTTTTTTGATGAACATATTTTACTTGACCTGGGTATTTTTCAGCAAGATTTTTTACGATAGAAGGTGATTGATCTTTACTTCCATCATCTACAATTACAATTTCGATATTTTTATATGTTTGATCTAGTATTGACTGCATCGTCTCTTCAATATATTTCTCTGCATTGTATAGAGGGATAACAACTGAGACAAGCTGGTTTTGTTTCATCATAGAATTTTAACTCCTCAAATTTTTATGTTTTTAAATTAACTCATTTTATAAGGAATAAGATTAAAAGAATATCTGTATAAGTTTACCGCATATAAACTTTGTAAATCAACTTTATGTATATAATAATTATTATTAAAGGTATAGAAGTTAGATATGAAAGGTGGTTATAATAGAGAGATGTGTTGTAATAAAAGGGAGGAAACTTTAGAATGTTACAAAAGTATATGCGAAGACCTGAATTGATAATATTGGGTATTATTCTAGTTATTGGCCTAATCTTTCGGTTAATGACTTTAAAAACATATGGTAGTGATTTGACACTTGGTAGCGATGACTTAATGTATCAAAAAAATGCCGTGAATTTTTTGGAAACTGGTATGTTAACGTATCATGATCCGACAAAACCAACTATTCATATTATGCCTGGACAAGTATTTTTATTAGCGGGCATATTTTTCATATTCGGACATGGAAGTTTAGGTGTTTTATGTGCAAAATTAGTTATGATAGCTTTTGGTATTTTAAGTATTTATATGACTTATAAGATTGGTACATATATTTTAAATCCGGCGGTAGGATTGATTGCTGCATTGTTATTAGCTCTATATCCACCTGAAGTGGTGGTGGAAAACTTAACGTTGACAGAAAGTCCTTATCTCTTTCTATCACTAGGGCTGTTATATTGGAGCTTAAAGTTAGCAGATACGCATTCAATGAAAGATTTTTATATTATTTTATTATTCTACTTTGTAACACTATATTTCAGGGTACAAATCGCTTTATATCCAATTCTATTATTTATATATCTTGTAGCAAAACGCTATCCGGCTCGTTTAATGGTAAAGCAAGCCCTTATTAGTGTATTGGTACTATTTGTTGTACTTGGTCCTTGGTGGGCACGTAACTATGTTCAGTTTAACAAGTTTATTCCGCTTACAGCTGGTTCAGGTAACCCTTTACTACTTGGCACATATCAAGGTGAAGGTTATCCATCTGGGAAAAGTGTGGAAGAAATCGATGCAGAAATCTTTGCAAAATATCCAGGTATAGAAGCGCATGAGTTAATGGCGAAGCAGCAAGAAGTAGCGATGGACCGTATTAAGGAATGGTGGCATACAGATAAAGCGTCAATGATAAAGAGTTATTTAATTTTAAAACCACAAATTTTCTGGGAAAAAGCATATTATTATCCAGGCACCACAATTAGTATTTTTGATATATCTGGAGAAGATATGAAGAAGATTTATGACACAATTAAAACAGGCTTCATAATTTGCTCTATCCTAGCATTTGCATTCTGTTGGAGAAGGTGGAGAGAGTATTCATTCTTATGGATAAATGTTTTATTCCAAACCTTTTTCAATAGCTTATACTTTGCATATGATCGATATGCGCTCCCATTGATGCCAATGCTATTTATAATGATAGGTGTAGGTATTGTCGCAACTGTTATGAGGATTAGCAGGCCATTTCTAAAGTAAGTAAATAATCTCATTAAATCTATCAAAGAATTTACATTTAAATGGTATATAAAAATGACCTACTTTCTATTTTAGAAAGTAGGTCATTTTTAATTATGCATCGTGTAAAGAATCATTTTGTTCTTTATTATTTAATTTTTGTTTTAGCAACGCATAATCTTGTGTCAATGTTACAAGTTGGTGATGCTGTTTAGAAACCTTACGAGTTAAATCAAAAATTAAAATAAAGCAGAATAAAAGTCCGAACAGGAATAAAACAGATGGTGGGTATTCTACGTGCAATAGCTTCCCAATCCAATTTATAATCTTATCTGTAGAGCTTAAAATCGCCATTGCGATACAAACAAAAATCCAAAGAATGGCGTATTTTGTTTCTAAAGTTCCTTTACGTATCGAGTTAATAATCAGGAAAAATAATAATAGAATAAAGATAAATGAAAAGGTAATTATGGGCATGGATTATCAACCTTTCACAATTTTTTGCATTAATATAGCCAAGCTGACTTTAATCATGTAATATGCAGACTTTAACGGTGTAATAGAAGATTGTCCACCTTGTCTCTCTTGCATATTTACAGATATTTCTTTAATGCGAAGACTTTTCTTTTTTAAGTGAATGAGTACTTCGGGTTCTGGATAATCTTTCGGATAATTTTGTGCGAAAATTTCAATTACCTTGCGATTAATAGAACGATAACCAGATGTTGGATCCATAAATGTTTGTTTTGTTAGTAATTTTAGTAGGGCAGTAAAATAAAATATTCCAATTCTTCTTGAAAGACTGCCTTTATATGCGGTTTTTTCCGTAAATCGAGACCCTAGTACCATATCACATTGATCTTCAGCTATAGGTTGGATGATTTTATATAAATCATCGGGGTTATGCTGTCCATCAGCATCAAATTGAATAGCGATATCATAACTATTTTCATAAGCATACTTATATCCAGTCTGTACAGCTGATCCAATTCCTAAATTATAAGGTAGATTTACAAGATGGACTGGGAATGTTGTAACAATTTCAGATGTTTTATCCATAGATCCATCATTAATTACACAAATATCTAATCCTACAAAATGTTCTTTTAATTCTAAAAGTCTTGTTAATGTATCTGCAATCGCTTCCTCTTCATTGTAAGCGGGAATAATAATCAAGGTTTTAGGTATTACAATTGGTACTTCAACAGACATATTGCACCATCCTTTACAAATAATAGGCATCATTCTTGTTTAGTAAACATTATCTACTATACCACTAATAGTAGATAAAAATAAAGGACAAGTTAGTGGGGGATTTTAAGAATAGACGTTATGCTTAGATAGCTATATGTAACTTATAATTTAATTTGTAATAAAAAAGCACAGGTGAAGATAAAGGAATGCTTACCTGTGCTAAATAACATTATATATTCCAAGGTTTATTTAAAGTTAAAACCTCAGCCATTTCTTTACTTTTTAAACGTCCTTTTTTTCTATTTTCCGCGCGTTCTGAACCGGTTGTGTGTAACCAATGTTCTTCTTCAGTTTCAGGAAGTACTTGTGGTACGGACGAAGGTTTTCCGTCTTTTATTGCCACAAATGTAATGAAGCAAGTGGCGGCAATTCTACGCTCACCTTCTAATAAATTTTCTGCGATTACTTTAACGAAAACTTCCATTGAAGATTTCCCTGTATAACATACAAATGCTTCATAACAAACAGAATCAGCTTGGTGAATTGGAGTTAAAAAATCAACTGAATCAATAGATGCTGTTACGCAATGTTTACGACTATGTCTTGCAGCCGCAATTGAAGCAATACTATCAATTTCTGCTAATAATTTCCCTCCAAAAAGTGTTTGGTGATTATTTAAATCGTTAGGAAAAACACGTGTTGTTTTAATTGCTTTAGATTCTCGCATGAATTTCTTTTCCATATATTCAGCCCCTATAGTCTGTTTTCAATCAGAATAATATGTGTAAGTGGATTACTCATATTAGATATTTAATAAAGTAAAGCGTATTCCAAAAGAGGATTATTTAAACTTCTGTATTTGTATTCATGTTAACTGAAAGAAAATTTATTTTATCTAAAATGTAGTGTAAAAGAGGATTCGCTTACATTGCAAGCAAAAAGTAATGACTATGTATTTGTCATAGAAATTCCCTATCAGCCGTGTACCCATTCATGATAGAATCGTTTTGTTATGAATGGAAATAGAGGTGCAATGGACATATGAATCATATACAAACAAATTTTTCATCTTTCTTCAATAAAATTACGATTGGTGCGATGCTTGCATTTTTTGTTTATAGTTGTTGGACAGCATTTGAGACAAGTAAGCAATTTTTTGGGGGAAGTACAACAAGTGTAACAATCATATTGGCAATTTTCGTCATACTCATTTTGTTAGTGGCATCAATTTTACAATATCGTTTTACAGACAAACAATTTCTTATTTTTCTTATAAGTATATCTATAGTTGTGAGGCTTAGTATGCTGTTATTTGTAGATGCTCCAATAATTGGTGATATGAAAATGATGTATGAGTCTGCAAAGGAGATTGCAATTGGCAATAATATAGGGACTATAACTCATTTGCCGTTTATTATATATGAGTCAGTAATTATTCGTATATTTGGTGATACATTATTTGCTTTACAACTATTTAATGTGTTATTTTGCGCAGGAACTGCATTTTTTATTTATCGTATTGCGGCAATAGTTTTTGGAGAAGAATGCGGTCGTATTGCTTCCACATTTTATGCTCTGTATATTCCAAATATATTCATGAGTTCCGTATTAACTCCTGAGTCACTTGCAATATTTTTATTTTATTTTGCTTGCTACATACTTTTATATAAAGGATTAGATCATCCTTATATGTGGGTGTTTTCAGCGATTTTATTTGCATGTAGTAATATGATTTTCCCAATGGGATTATTTCTTCCTATTTTTATCACGATATATGTATTATTAATTGAAGTGTTTCAATCAGCAACGAAACAAAAAGTGTTACTAAAGATGATAGGGATACTTATTCTATTTTATAGTGCTCATTTTAGTGTGAATTATGGAATTAAGACAATGGGACTGTCACAATATACGATTACGAATGAGACGTATGTTCAATCTGTCTTAATTGGAAAAACGCAACATGAGGAAAGAGTATCGAAAAATCAAAGTGTAACAGAGCATATTGATCAAAAGTTAAAAGAGATTGAGGGAGAAAGATTTAAACTTTTAGAACCGATGATAAATCAGTTTTCAGATGAGGGAATAAATTCTATTCTTTTTAAATGTGAAAAACTGATATATATAGCCGTAACATTGTTTATGACTATAGCTCTATTACACTTCCTTATTAAGAAACAACAAAATGAGGGATATATGTTGTTCTTATTTTTAACTAGTGGCTACGTATTGTTAAAGCTCTTCCAAGTAGATATGGCATATTACAATGTAATTATGCCAGCATTGTTTATTTTGCAGAGCTTTGGTGTTTATATGAGTTATGTGTATTGTCAAAAAATATTTTTCAGAAAATAAAAAGAATCCAGTTTGGATTCTTTTTTTATGGATAGAAGATGAAAGCTAAGAGTCAGCAGGGATAAAATATCTCTACTGACATAAACTTCACTCTATCGATTTAATTCCAGTTGTAAACTATCGGCTGTTAGAGCCATTTTTGAGGAATCGTCTTGAATTCCTTTCATTACTTGTGAAATGGTTTCTAACTCATTCTCAATTTTTTTATTCTGTTCTTTCGAGTTAGACATGTCTTTTACGATTTCTTGGAAGTATTGATCCGTTGCAGACATACTATCAGTTCCTTCAGATACGAGAGAGCTAATTTGTTTCACGGAAGAAGAGACACGAACAATCTGTTCATTTGTTTTTTCAACGAGCTTTGTAACGTTAAATATAGATTCTTTCGTTTGCTCTGATAACTTTCTAATTTCTCCAGCTACAACAGAAAAGCCTTTGCCAAATTCCCCAGCACGCGCAGATTCAATTGCAGCATTTAGTGCGAGTAAATTTGTTTGCTCGGCAATTGATTTTACAATATCTATAATTTCGTTAATTTTGTTAGAAATATCGAGAAGTTCATGCGTATCTGTAATAATCGTTTCCATGTTCGTTTGAATGTATTCCATTCGTTTATTTTGCTCATTTAATTGTTCTTTACCTTTATTTGCTTTTTCTTCTGATGTTGTAGCTAATGACGTACCTGTTTTAGCAATTTCTACAATCGTTTCAGATCTAGCGGTTAACTGCTGAATAGAAGCGCTTGTTTTTTCAGATACAGATGCTAGTTCTGTTGCAATATGCGTAATGGTCATAGCTGTTATTTCTTTTTCTTTTTCAAGTTCTTTTTGCATTCTTTCATATTCAGATTCATAAGCCGCAATAACGAGTTCTTGTTCAAGAGTAAATAATTTGTTTATTACGTTTATGGAATAAGAAAAATCGTCAATTGTTGTAATTTTCGTTTTTAAAATCTTCATGATAGAGCGGAATAATTCTTGATAAGCGGCAGTATACCATTTTCTATGTAACCCAATTTGTACATGTCTTTTGGCAATTCTAACACGTTGTTCAATAAAGTCTTCATGCATATCTCCGCTAAATAATTCTTTTATATGTGTTTTTAAAGTTTGCTTTAGTTTTGGAATAGAGCTATAACGTTCGATAATCGTAATTAAATTAGGCTGTTTTGTAATATTGGAATAGAATTTTTCAGTAATCCAATCAATTTCTTCATAAATAAAGGGCTGTAGTACCTTTACGATTTGTAAATCTTCTTTTGAAATATGTAGCATATCCATTTGAATTTTCAGTTCAGAATTAGTAGGAACATTAAAAGTGATTTGTTGATTCTTACTTAATTCAAGTATACTTACGTTTGTTTTATTGTTATGTTTTTTAAAAACCCCAAGCATCGTTCTTCCCCCTGTTTGTAAAGCGTTTTCATTTTTTTGGTTCTAATATAATTATATATTGTTATATGCAATTACTCTATGTTAGTGTGTAGAATAGTATATAAATTAAGAGAATTCCATATAGAATTCTCTTAATGACCTTTATTAATTTTAGCATGTGTTTTAAAGAAAACTGGGAAATGTACATTATATATGACAGTGACAACACGAATAATGAATGTTACTAATAAACAAACATAGAATGCCAATACGTGTGCCCCCATTGCATATGTGATTAGGAAACTAATTGCCCCTAAAATAGAAGCGATGGCGTAAATTTCTTTTCGGAAGACGTAGGGGATATCTTGAGCGCAAATGTCACGCAAAATACCGCCTCCAATACCTGTAATGACTCCCATTGAAACAACTAAAAATGAGGCGTCAACATGATGTGACATTGCCGCATTTGCACCAATAGCTGTAAAAACGCCTAAGCCAACAGCGTCAGAAAGCATAATAACAACTTGAAGTTTATTGATACGCTCAAAAAACATACAAGTAAATAATGCTGATAATACGCTTACGAAAAAGTAAATGGGTTTAACAAATGCGACGGGAGGCAGGTTACCGATCATAATATCACGAATAATACCGCCGCCGAGCGCAGTAGCTACAGCTAAACAAAGGACACCGAATAAATCTAAATCTTTTTTTAAACCAACTAATGTACCAGAAATGGCAGCGGCGATAATGCCAAGAAACGTAAATATATCGATTAATAACATGGCCTTAATCCCTTCCTCTTAAAGATGTTCCAGAGAAAAAATATACACTAAAGTATTGGAAATAACAATTACTTTTCGCTACATGTAGAAAAACGGATAAAATACATAAAGAAAGCGTTTGAAAATGTTTGGAAAATAGCTATAAAGTAATTTGAAAAAGATATGAAAAGATTAATTTTACATTTTTTTGGTGTTACCTAGTTGGTAAAATGTTACAATGGTAGGTATGTTGTTTACATCTGTATAAAATGATAAAAAAATATGTATATACTGACAAAAATAAGGGGATGGTTGTTAGATAGCTTTTGTAAAAATAAGGAGTATAGCGAAAGAACAGTAATTTCTATTACTGGTTAATACTTGTCCTGGCTAGTTTTAGCTGGAAAAATAGTTCTCGATTTGAATATGAGTTATGTTATAATTGCTAGGTGTGTTTGAATGATAAAAAATTATGATTAAAAGATAATGTTAAGATTTTGTATGGAGGTCTTGGAATGTTAGCAAATCAAGCTAGGGTTAGATTTGAGCGTTTTTTGCTCTTTTTTATTATTTTACAGCCTGTTTTAGATTTATTAACGTCTCTTAGCATCACTTTATTAAAGTCAAGTGCTACCGTTGGAATTTTAGTAAGATTCCTTATTATGGCTGTTGGTGGTATTTACATTTTAATTCAGGCAAAAGAGAAGGAAAATAGAAAGTTTTTAATTTATCTTATATTATTAGCCGGAGTTTTAGGGGTAGGATTTATTAATAATAAACTAGTTAAGGATCCTATTGTACTTAGTGAAGAAGTTAAATTCGTTGCGAAAGCATTATATATATATATCATGCTGGGATCATACATTTTAGCTTTAAAATCATTGAAAAAGAAAGTTAATATTAGTGATAAGGTTCGAAATAGTATTGTATATGCTACATTAATCATTAATGCAATTATGGTTATTTCTATTTCAACATCTACTGATTTTGGTAGTTATGAATGGATGAAGGTAGGTTCTCGAGGTTGGTTCTATGCAGGGAATGAACTAGGTTCAATCTTAGCTATTATTTTCCCTATTGTGGTACTATATTCTATTCAAAAAACAAAGAGCTGGAAACACGTTTTATATTGGATTCCATCGCTTTTAATGATTTACTCATTAATTCAGGTCGGTACGAAAGTAGGAATGGGCTCAATTGGTGCTACGTTAGCGGCAGCAATCGGAATCATTGTACTACAATTATTATTTGATAGAAAAAATCCGAACAAAAAATCCCTTGCGTTTAATGCAGTAATTGCTATTGTCCTATTAGCTGGTGTAGTTGGAACGTTTAAACAAACGCCATTAGCACAAAATATGGGCATTCACAATAACTATTTATCAGAGCAAAATGTGGCACAGCAAGGTCAAAAGGAAAAAGAAATTAAAGAAAAGCTGAAAAAAGAGCAAGAACTTAAAGCAAAAGAAGAAAAGCATCATAAAGTTGAAAAGCCAGAAGAAAAGGCGAAGATAGAAGAGGAAGTTAAGAAAGAGCTTGAGAAAGAGCAAAAGAAAGAAAATCAAGAAAATCTTATTTTCAGCGGACGTCAAGTATATGAAGAAAGACATAAGCAGTTCTTTAAAGAAGCGCCAATGTCACAAAAGTTATTAGGAATGGGTTATGCAGGTAATTTTAAATATAATGAACAAAAGCAGCCAGATCCAAAGCTAATTGAAATGGACTTCCATGATTGGTTTTATGACTTTGGGATTATTGGTTTTGCATTACTAATGATTCCATTTATTTATTACGGCTTAAGAATCCTACTAGTATTTATTACAAGGTTTAAAGAGATATTTAATATAAAATATGGAATGATTGCAGCAAGCTTATTGTTAGCATTAGGTATTGCTTATATTGCAGGACATATTTTAACAGCACCAGGAGTTGGGATCTACTTTGTAGTGGTGTTAGCTTATCTAATTGTAGACTTAGAAATTGAATGATTAAAATAAAAGCTAACTTTTGTTAGCTTTTATTTTTTAGTACAGTAAAATAAAGATAGATGGAAATGTGGCGAGGATTTAAAGGAGGAAAAAATATGAGGATATTGCATATGAATGCAGGAGCAGAAGATGGGGGAGGGAAAACACATATTATTTCACTTCTCGATCAGTTTCCAACTGGTGAAGTAGAATTAGCGGTATTTGAAGATGGAATTGTTGCGAAAGAAGCAAGAGAGTTAGGGATAAAAGTCCATGTGTTTTCACAAAAATCCCGCTATGATTTATCTATTTTAAAGAATATAAGCGAATTCATTAATAATGAAAAATTTGATATAGTTCATACGCATGGTCCTAGGGCTAATTTCTATGTTTCTTTAATGAAAAAGAGAATAACGGCAAAATGGGTAACGACTATTCATAGTGATCCATTTGAAGACTTTACTAAACAAGGCTTAAAAGGTTGGATTTTTACGAAATTGAATTTGAAAGCCTTAAAAAATATAGATTTATTTTTTGTTGTAACAAATAGATTAAAGAAAAGTTTAGCTGCTTTAGGTATTTCTAATGAAAAGATGCATGTTATTTATAATGGAATTGAATACGATAAGGAAAAAGCAGAAGGTTATAATAAAAAAGAAATGTTCAATATTGATGAAGATGTATTTACGGCAATCCAAGTAGCACGATTGCATCCTGTGAAAGGACATGAAGTTCTATTTGATGCGTTACAACGAACAAAATTAGAGGAAATTAAAGTATTGTTAGTTGGCGATGGCCCGTTAGAAGAAAATCTAAAGTCATTGGCTACTGAAAAAGGGATTAATAATAAAGTTGAGTTTTTAGGGCATCGTCAAGATGTAAAACAATTATTTGCGTCGTCACATGTGAATTTATTAACCTCCCATAGTGAAGGGTTCCCACTAGTTTTATTAGAAGCGGCAAATCAACGCGTACCATCAATTGTGACTAGGGCTGGAGAGATTGAACCATTAATTGTAGATGAAACGTATGGATGGATTGTGCCAACAGATGATGGAAAGGCATTAGCATTAGCATTAGAAGAAGCGTATGATAAGTGGAAAACTGGAGAATTAGCAGCAATGGGGAAACATATTTATGAGCATGCTATTATGAACTTCTCACTTCAAAAACTATATGAAGATACAAAGGAAACATATAAGCAATTAATAGCGAAAAACTTGTAATGATAGAGAGGATAGTTAACTATGGCAGTACAAACAGTTGATATTCTAGGCGTTCCTTTTTCTACAATGACAATGGATGAAACGGTCCAATATTTAAAAGAACAACTAGAAGTGGAGCGAACACATACTTTTCAGGTAGTAACAGCAAATCCTGAAATTGTTATGTGTGCAAAAAAGGATGAAGCATTCCATCAAACATTATTAAATGCAGATTTAATTACACCTGATGGTATTGGAGTCGTAAAAGCAAGTGGTATGTTAGGTACACCTGTAAAGGAACGTGTAGCAGGTTTTGATTTAATGTGTAATTTACTTGCGGCGTTATCAGAAGACAATAAACCAGTATCAGTTTTCTTATTAGGTGCAAAACCGCATGTTGTACAAGCTGCAGCAGATCATTTAACGAAGACGTATTCAGCTGTATCTATTGTGGGTATACAAGATGGGTATTTTAAACAAGAAGAAGAAGAGAATATTGTTTCTCGTATTCAAAAGGCAAAACCAGACCTATTGCTTGTTGCACTTGGTTTCCCGAGACAAGAGAACTTTATCCAAACGAATAAGCATCGTTTAGAAACGAAAATGGCCGTTGGAGTAGGCGGAAGTTTAGATGTATGGGCTGGAGAGGTAAAACGTGCACCAAAATGGATTCAAGCGATCCATTTAGAGTGGTTTTATAGATTGTGTAGCAATCCAACGCGTTGGCGTCGTCAGTTAGTATTAGCGGAATTTTTAAAAGAAGTCATGCGTTCAAAAAAGTAGCGTTCTATCGCTACTTTTTTATTTGTCCATTTTTAATAAAGTGCGTTTTTATTCATCTACTACCGATTGCGGACACTCACTAATCGGGTGTTTAATGGCCATGTTTTTTTATCTATCTCTCTTTGCTTCAGCTGAATTTTGAGGTGAGGGGTCTTACTGCCCTCAAATAGTCGGATAAGTATTTTACTTTTTGGGAATGATGAAGGAGAATTTTTTACATGAAAGTATTTTACTTATACAATTCACACGTGTAAAATGATGTGTAAAGACAGCTGTGTGAGGAGGACTTCTTGTGGGCAAGGTGAAGGAAATTTCGAAGCGAAAGCTACTTGGTATAGCGGGGCTTGGATGGTTATTTGATGCAATGGATGTTGGAATGCTTTCATTTGTAATGGTAGCGCTGCAAAAAGATTGGGGATTAAGTACCCAAGAAATGGGCTGGATAGGCAGTATTAATTCAATTGGTATGGCGGTCGGGGCGCTCGTTTTTGGAATACTATCAGATAAAATAGGGCGGAAATCAGTCTTTATTATTACATTATTATTATTTTCTATCGGTAGTGGTTTAACGGCTTTAACGACGACACTTGCTATGTTCCTTGTTTTACGATTTTTAATTGGTATGGGGCTTGGTGGAGAACTTCCAGTTGCTTCTACATTAGTATCGGAGAGTGTTGAAGCACATGAACGTGGCAAAATAGTTGTGCTATTAGAAAGTTTTTGGGCAGGTGGATGGCTAATCGCAGCTCTTATCTCGTATTTTGTTATACCGAAATATGGTTGGGAAGTTGCGATGATATTGAGTGCGGTTCCGGCACTATATGCTTTATATTTAAGATGGAATTTACCGGATTCTCCAAGATTCCAAAAGGTTGAAAAAAGGCCATCCGTTATCGAAAATATAAAGTCAGTTTGGTCTGGGGAATATCGTAAGGCAACAATTATGTTATGGATTTTATGGTTTTCTGTTGTCTTCTCCTATTATGGCATGTTCCTTTGGTTACCTAGTGTAATGGTATTAAAAGGATTTAGTTTAATAAAAAGTTTCCAATACGTACTTATTATGACGTTAGCTCAATTACCAGGTTATTTCACAGCTGCTTGGTTTATTGAACGTCTTGGTCGTAAGTTTGTTTTAGTTACGTATTTAATTGGTACAGCTTGCAGTGCTTACTTATTTGGAGTGGCAGAGTCATTAACGGTATTAATCGTAGCAGGCATGTTACTATCATTCTTTAATTTAGGTGCTTGGGGTGCATTATATGCTTATACACCTGAACAATACCCAACAGTTATTCGTGGTACAGGTGCAGGGATGGCGGCAGCATTCGGTCGTATTGGTGGTATTCTTGGACCGCTATTAGTAGGATATTTAGTTGCTTTACAGGCTTCACTATCACTAATATTTACGATTTTCTGTGGATCAATTTTAATAGGCGTATTTGCTGTAATTATACTTGGGCAAGAAACGAAACAACGAGAATTAGTATAAGGTAAAACTTTAATCGGTAAGTGATCTCAATTATTGGTCCGTACCAATTATGTTTTAGAGTAGTAAAACTAAGAGCCCATGTTTTCTCATTCAGTGGGTTTTACTGCCTACAAATAACGGAAAAAAGGGCAGGGGGAACCATGATGGTTCCCTTTTTTCTGTTTTTTTAGATAAATAATGGTATAGTAAGAAAAAGGGAATGTTCCTTATAAAAGCGAATGTATACAACAGGACATACGGACAAAAGAATTAGGTGGTTGAAGAAATGAAAATTTTACTGATCATGGAAGATGCAGAAGAGCGAAGAAGTTTAGTTGAAAAATTTACTGAAAATATAAGGAATGTAGAATGTTTTGAAGCAAATACAGGAACAGAATCATTATTTATGATGAAGAAGCATACACCAGATTTTGTTTTTTTAAATTCAAAATTACTAGATGGAACGGGTTTTGAATATGCGAGTTTATTACGGGAAGTAAATTGTTATACGAAATTTATTTTTATGGGTGAAGATATAGAAGAGTCCATTACAGCATTTCGTTTTCAAGCAGTTTATTATTTACTACGCCCATTTCGCGAGGAAGATTTGCAATTCCTTTTATATAGAATGGCTAAAGAGCAAGGTGAGAAAGCAAAGAGCTATTTGCGTAAACTACCGATAGAAGGTCAAGAGGGGATTCGGTATATTTTCCCTGAAGATATTGTATATGTAAGCAAAAATAAGGAAAACAAAACAGTTTCAATTTATACAACAAATAATCAGTATATTTCAACATATACACTCCAGGAGCTAGAAAATAAGCTAAATGCATATGATTTTTTACGTGTGCATAAAAGTTATTTAATTAATATGTCATATGTACAAGAGTTAAAGCCTTACTATAATGGCACATATAATCTGTATTTAGATAAATATGATGAACAGCCGATTCCAGTTAGTCGTAATTATGTGAAACGACTTCGAAATAAAATTGAATTATAGCAGATAATGCGAATTTTTTAACATGATAAACTAAAAATCCTTCATGATAGGGAGGATTCAAATTAAATATTCAGAAAATTTAGTACAATCCCACTAAGAAATAGTATTGGGGGGATTGTATGTGAGAACATTGAAGTCGATTTTACTTTGGGGAGTTATTGCAGCAGTAGGAGCCGGGGCTTTTGGTGTAATAGCTTTATCACAAGGTGAAACTATTAATGCCGTATGGCTCTTAGTAGCTGCGGTATGTGTGTATGCAGTTGCTTATCGCTTTTATAGTAGATTTATAGCGAGAAAGGTATTCGGTTTAGATAATAATCGGCAAACGCCAGCCCATACATTAAATGATGGAAAAGATTATGTTCCGACAAATAAATGGGTATTATTTGGGCATCATTTTGCAGCAATCGCTGGGGCTGGTCCTTTAGTAGGACCGATTTTGGCGGCACAAATGGGATATTTGCCAGGGACAATATGGATTATTGTAGGGGTAGTTGTCGCTGGAGCTGTGCAAGATTTTGTCATTTTATTTGCTTCGATGAGACGTAATGGTAAATCTCTCGGTGAAATGATTAAAGATGAGATTGGTCCTGTTACAGGACTTATTGCAATGATTGGTATTTTAGGTATTATGATTATTTTATTAGCAGTATTAGCATTAGTAGTAGTAAAGGCGCTTGTCGGAAGTCCTTGGGGAATGTTTACGATAGCAGCAACGATTCCTATTGCTATTTTAATGGGAGTATATATGCGCTACATTAGGCCTGGACGGGTTGGTGAAGGGTCAGTAATTGGAATTATCCTACTTATACTGTCTCTTATTGGAGGGCAGTATGTAGCGGAAAATCCAGCGCTTGCAAGCATGTTCACGTTTAGCGGAGAAACAATTGCTATAATGCTTATTGTATATGGATTTATCGCATCGGCATTACCAGTTTGGATGCTTTTAGCACCACGTGATTATTTAAGTACATTTTTAAAAGTCGGAACAATTGTAGGATTAGCAATCGGTATTTTAATTGTAGCACCAGATTTACAAATGCCAGCAGTTTCGAAATTTATTGATGGAACTGGTCCTGTGTTCTCTGGAAACTTATTCCCGTTCTTATTTATTACTATTGCTTGTGGTGCAGTGTCTGGATTCCATGCTCTTGTTTCATCAGGTACGACGCCGAAGATGATTGAGCAAGAGGGACACGCACAGCCAATCGGTTATGGAGCAATGTTAATGGAGTCGTTTGTAGCAGCCATGGCGATGATTGCAGCTTGTGTATTAACACCAGGAACGTATTTTGCAATTAATAGTCCTGCAGCACTTATCGGTACAGATGTCTCGCAGGCAGCTCAAGTTATTTCCTCATGGGGATTTGCTATTACACCAAATGAACTAAAAGATCTCGCTGTAAACGTTGGAGAGCAAACGATTTTATCACGTACAGGTGGTGCGCCAACGTTAGCGATAGGTATGGCATATATTTTCTCACAAGTAATAGGTGGAACGGCCATGATGGCATTTTGGTATCATTTTGCGATTCTCTTTGAAGCACTATTCATTTTAACAACAATTGATGCTGGAACGCGTGTCGGCCGATTTATGATTCAAGATATTTTAGGGCATGTATATAAGCCATTTGGGAAAACGGATTCTACATTAGCGAATGTAATAGCTACAACGTTATGTGTATTAGGATGGGGTTATTTCTTATATCAAGGGGTAGTTGATCCGCTTGGTGGAATTAATACATTATGGCCACTTTTCGGTATTGCAAATCAAATGTTAGCAGGTATTGCGTTATTACTTGGAACGACAATTTTATTCAAAATGGGAAAAAAGGCATATGTTTGGGTGACGCTTATTCCAACTGTCGGATTGCTTATTGTAACGATGACAGCGGGGTATCAAAAGCTATTTCATGAAAACCCCAAAATAGGATTTCTATCCCACGCAAAGGTGTTTCAAGGAGCGTTAGATGAAGGGAAAGTGTTAGCGCCAGCTAAAAATGTTGCCCAAATGAAGCAAATTATTTTCAATGATTATATTGATGCGGCACTTTGTGGGATTTTTATGATCGTTGTAATCGCTGTATTAATTTCTGCAATTCGAATTTGGATTCAAGTATTAAGAAATAAGCCGATGCCGTTAAAAGAGGCACCATATATCCCTAGAGATGAAAGTGAGTCGAGGAACTATGCTTAAAAGACTATGGCAAGTATGGGGACAAAGGAAACACTTTATTAGCTTACTTGTTGGAGTACCAAGCTATGAAACATATGTAGAGCATATGAAAAAGCATCATCCAGAAAAAGAAGTTGTATGTCAAAAACAATTTTTTGCAGAAGCGCAAGAAGCTAGATTTAATGCAAAGGGTGGAAAGATATCGCGCTGTTGTTAGTGAAAAGGACGAATTTTCGTCCTTTTTATTTTTTGCTGTTTCACGTGGAACAGCAAAAAATAAATAAAAATCTTTGGGAATTATAGGGATTTCGTATACAATAAAATAAGGAAAGGGATAGATAGAAAAGTAGGGAGATTATTTTATGTTAAGGGACTTATTTGTAAACACAACAATTATTCTTTCCTTTATTTTTATTGGAGGTCAGCTTTTAAGAGATAAACCGTTAAAAGAAGAGTTCTCTTTTTGGCAGAAATGTGTAGTAGGTATTTTTACTGGAATATTAAGTGTACTGTTGATGTACTTTGGCGTACATATTGGGGATATTATGTTAGATCTACGCTATTTAGCTGTTATTTTGGCAATTATAATTGGAGGTCCGATAGCTAGTAGTATAACAGTTACGATTATTTTAATTACCCGATTATTTTTAACCGATTACTCTTTAGCCTCTGAATTGGCTTGTTATACTATTGTGTTGATAGGTGTTGGAATTATTTTTATTTGGCGAATGAAAGCTTCTATATTTATAAGGTGGATCTGGTTTAATGTATATAGTTTATCTATTTTAATAGTGCCACTTTCTATGTTATTTAAAGATATGTCTATAGTAGCATTATATTTAGTTTGTAGTAGTGTAGCGGCATATATCACATTTATAAGCGCAAATTATGTATTGCAATCCAATGAGTTATTTCAAAAGATGAAGCAATATGCAACGATAGATGCATTGACAGGTTTAGGAAACGTAAGGCAGTTTGATTTAGAAATGAATCATCATATTAGTAATAAGCGCACGAAAAATGATTCACTTTGTTTACTATTTATAGATATTGATCACTTCAAGTCTGTAAACGATACGTACGGGCATCCTGCGGGAGACGAAGTGTTAAAACAAATAGGTAGTATTTTAAGGGAAGTTTCACCGTTCCCAAATTTGTCCTTTCGAAAAGGTGGAGAAGAGTTCGCGCTTTTGATACCAAAGAAGGGATTAGCTTACGGAATGCATACGGGGGAAAAAGTTCGCACAGCTGTTGAAAACTATTCATTCGAATTGTTAAATGGAACAAAAATAAAAATTACAGTTTCAGTAGGCGTTTCAGTATATGAACAATCACCAGAGCAATTTATTCAAGCTGCTGATGATGCATTATATTACTCCAAAAGAAATGGTAGAAATCAGGTTAGTTCTGCATCTTAAAGATAAGATGACCAGAAGAGCTTATAAATAAAAACACCCACAGAGAGGGAAAATACACACTCTGTGGGTGTTTTTATTTATAGGTTAGACAAGCTCTTTTGATACAACGAATTTACGATATGCACCGTGATGTGTTGGGCCTACGTATTCGTTGATCTTGAATGAATAACGGATAGCAGCTGTGATAAATTCTTTAGCAGTTTTTACTGCTTCTTTCACAGGTTTTCCTTTTGCAAGTTCTGCTGTAATTGCAGCAGAATATGTGCAACCTGCGCCGTGTGTATTTGTCGTATCAATTTTTTCTGATTCTAGAAGGTCGAATGTTTCTCCATCATATAGGACGTCGATTGCAGTTTCCGTACCAAGCTTGCTACCGCCTTTAATTAGGACGTATTTCGCACCTAAAGCGTGGATCTTTTTCGCTGCTTCTTTCATGTCTTCAAGAGAATTAATCTTTACGCCACTTAATTGGTAAGCTTCAAATAAGTTTGGTGTTACAACTAATGCCTTTGGAACAAGAACGTCACGTAAGCAATCATTCGTTTCAGGATGTAATGCTTCATCAGCACCTTTACATACCATAACAGGGTCAACTACTACATTTTTGAAATTATGTTTTTCGATTGTTTCTGCAACCATTTCAATAATTTCTACTGATCCAAGCATACCTGTTTTTAAAGCATCTACGCCAACGCCCTCAATTGTTGTTTCTAATTGTGGTTTTAATGTAGAAGCTGGGATTGGGAATACGTTATGTGCCCAACCGTTATGTGGATCCATCGTTACGATTGTCGTAAGAGATGTCATTCCGTACACACCAAGTTCTTGGAATGTTTTTAAATCTGCTTGTATACCAGCACCGCCACTTGTGTCAGAACCAGCGATAGTAAGTGCTTTATTTAATGTCATTATGAAAAGCCCCCTCAGGTGATATAATGAAAACTATGTTTTCACCATTATATCAATGTTACGAATAAGTACAAAGTGAAAAGTAGATGATTTATGTTAGGAACTATGTAAAATCTTGTATGTAGGAGACGAATTATGTTTCAAGAGAATCGTACAAATGAATTAGTTATATTAAAAGAGATTGCAGAAACACTAAATACATCAAATGATACATATCATGTATTGCAAGCAGTGCTAGAAAAATTGCTGAGTGTAACAGGTTTAACGACAGGATGGATATTTCTTGCGGATGAAAATGGTAGGTATACAAAATTAATTGATTATCAATTACCAGAGGCACTTACGTATGAAAACAAACGTCCGATGTGTGAAGGAGAATGTTGGTGTTTACGTGGCTTTGTGGATGGAAAATTAGAACGAGCTGTTAATATTATTGAATGTAAAAGAATTAATAATGCAATTGAATATAATTGGGGAGATACAGAAGGAATTCTTCATCATGCTACGGTTCCTTTAAAGGCTGGAGGAGAGAAATTTGGTTTGTTAAATGTGGCAAGCCCAGGTAAAACACATTTTTCAGAAGAAGAATTAGTATTGCTTCAATCAGTTGCCTTCCAAATTGGAACGGCTTTAAAACGAGCAAAGTTATATGAAAATGAAAAGCGAAGAGCGCATTATTATGTGAAATTAGAACGATTTATTCAAGTTTTAAGAACGATTCATCAATTTAATATATTGCCTGAAAAAGTTGTAAATCAATTAGGTGAAGTGTTTCAGTGGAATCAAGTCGCATTCTTTATTAGGGAAGAGAAAGAATTATCCTTGCGGGCATCTTATTGCCAGGAAGAATGGCACGAGGATATAAAAGAAGCAGCGAAAGAAGCGTTAGAAAAAGGTGAACCTATTTTATTAAACGATCAAATCAGTCATAAGGTAGCCTCTAATAGGACGGTTATCGCCACCCCAATACAGATTCAAACTCACATATTTGGTGTTTTATGTGTTAGTTCAAATAATGGTGAATTTGATGTAAATACGTTAGATGTACTTCAAGCAATAACAAATCATATTTCTTTCGTGATAGAAAATTTAAGGTTAAATGAGCAACGACGTGAACTCGTACGAATGGAAGAAAGAAATCGATTAGCAAGGGACTTACATGACTCTGTTTCACAAAAGCTATTTTCGTTAACCTTTATGACAAAAGGCGCTGAGGCGGTTTTAAAAGGTCAAAACGAAAAAGTGGATCGATCTTTGCATGACATGCGTGAACTAGCGCAAGGAGCTTTAAAAGAAATGAGGACGTTAATTTGGCAATTACGTCCAGCGGGTTTGGAGAAAGGATTATTACCAGCTTTAAAGCAATATGGTGAAAGTTTGGGATTGAAAATTCGAGAACAAGTTACAGGTGTCCGTGATTTGCCACGCGTAGTAGAGGAAGCGCTATGGAGAATTGGACAAGAAGCTTTAAATAATGTAAGTAAGCATGCAAATGTTAGAGAAGCGACGATTTATTTCAAAGTGACGGAGAAGAATGTATCATTAGAAATAGTCGATCAAGGAACCGGCTTTGTAGAAAAGGATATAAAAGAGAAGAAATCACTTGGCATGACTACGATGCGAGAAAGAGTAGAATTAGTCGGTGGAACAATTAAAATTGTAAGTGATAAGAAAAGGACAAGTGTAAAAGTAAACGTACCATTATGATGTGAAAATGAGGGAAGTTTGTGAAAATAAAAGTATTGTTAGTTGATGATCATACAGTCGTTTTAAAAGGATTAGCATTTTTCTTAAGTACACAGGAAGATATAGAGTTAGTTGGAGAAGCAAGTAATGGGAAAGAGGCACTAATGAAAGTAGGGGAGACGAATCCTGATGTTGTACTAATGGATTTATATATGCCCGAAATGGATGGTGTTGAGGCGACAGCGTGTATTAAAAAAGAATATCCGGATGTGAAAGTAATTGTATTAACTAGCTTTTCTGATCAGGCGCATGTGTTACCAGCATTAAGGGCTGGAGCAAGCGGGTATATTTTGAAAGATGTAGAACCGGATCAGCTTGTTGAGGCTATTCGAAGTGCATATAAAGGTAATATTCAATTACATCCTGATATAGCAAATGCTCTTCTCTCTCAAACATTACCTGTAGAAGAAAAGGAAGAAGAGCCTTCTATTCAAGTGGGCGTGTTAACAGCGAGAGAAAATGAAGTATTGCAGCTATTAGCGAAAGGGATGAGTAATAAAGAAATCGCTTCTGTTTTAGTTATTACGGAAAAAACGGTAAAAGCTCATGTAAGTAGTATTTTGAGTAAGTTGAATTTATCTGATCGTACGCAAGCAGCATTATATGCAGTGAAAAATGGAATTGTATAAGACGAAAGTCGTAAGACCTAGTTCGCCTTTAGAAGGTGGACTTTTTTTATGGAAAAATACGTCTATGTGAGGACGAAATTGTCTTTATATAAAGATAAAATATGTTTGTAAGCAACAAAACAACAATTACAAGGGATACCTTTTTTGAAAGCATATAACAACAGAAGAGTTAGTACTAGGAGGAAAACATAATGACAAAAGTTTTATTCGTAAAAGCAAACAACCGTCCAGCGGAACAAGCAGTTAGTGTAAAATTATATGAAGCGTTTTTAGCAAGTTACAAAGAAGCGCATCCAAACGATACAGTAGTAGAACTTGATTTATATAAAGAAGAATTACCATATGTAGGCGTAGATATGATTAATGGTACATTCAAAGCTGGTAAAGGGTTTGATTTAACTGAAGAGGAAGCAAAAGCAGTAGCAGTTGCTGATAAGTATTTAAATCAATTCCTAGAAGCTGATAAAGTCGTTTTCGGTTTCCCATTATGGAACTTAACGATTCCAGCAGTATTACACACATATATTGATTATTTAAACCGAGCTGGTAAAACATTTAAATATACGCCAGAAGGTCCAGTTGGTCTAATTGGAGATAAGAAGATTGCATTATTAAACGCGCGCGGCGGTGTATATTCTGAAGGTCCAGCAGCAGAAGTAGAAATGGCTGTTAAATATGTAGCAAGCATGATGGGCTTCTTCGGCGCAACAAACATGGAAACAGTAGTTATTGAAGGACATAACCAATTCCCAGATAAAGCAGAAGAAATCATTGCAGCTGGTCTTGAAGAAGCAGCTAAAGTAGCAAGTAAATTTTAATTGAAAATAGAATCGTCACTCAAAAAAGTAGCATTAACAGATAAACGTTAATGCTACTTTTTTATATTTTAAGTTCGTCAGCTAGTTTTTCTAACTGAATTCGATCTTGTATGTAATAGGTTCTTCCATCTTTCTTTAAGTAATTTTGTTGGCAAAATTGGTTTAATACATATAAAAGGTGACGGTAGCTAACATTTAAGTATTCCGAAACCTCAGTATGTTTTTCTATATAACTGTTATTTTGTTCTGTTAATAGAATAAACGCCGCTAATCGATTTTCGAACGGATAACTATTATTTTTAGCATAACTTTCTGTTCGGGTAATGGTTTTCTCACCGATAAATTTGCATAGTTTCTGTAGAAAGGTAGCATCTTGTAACAAAAGATGCTGACAATCTTTAAGAGGAAGCGCTAAGCATATACAATCTTCAATTACTTCCACCGTTTTCGTAACAGATTCTACGCCAATTAATCCTAATTCCCCAATGAACGAAGGTGCCTGAATAAAGTTAATCAAGGAGACCTTTCCGTTTTTGTGACTCATATATATTTTTGCTTTCCCAGAAATTAAGTAATAAAGATAAGGAACATCGACCCCTTCATTACATATCTTTTCTCTCTTCTGAAAGGAATGTAGTTCAGCATACGGTAAGATATCAAAAGAAAAAAGAGTATGGAAATTGTAAGTTTGTATGTAATGAGAGATTTCTTCGCTATTTCTGCTGACTTTCATGTTTTCACCTCATGTTTAGTATGAGATATCTCCTATTATTTTTACAAGAAAGAATGATACGATTTACGTAAATTTGTTTTTGTAGAAAAGAGAGTGTGAAGGGCTTATGAAAAAATATAAAACATTATTATTCGATGTAGATGATACATTGTTGGATTTTCAAAAGGCAGAAAAATCGGCATTACGTATGCTTTTTGAAGAGAAAGGGATGTCTCTAACTAGCGAGATTGAAGCGCAATATAAAAAAATTAATAAAAGTCTTTGGACTGCTTTTGAAGAAGGTGAAATAAATCGTGATGAAGTTGTAAATACACGATTTTCAATTTTGTTTAAAGAATACGGGGAAGAAGTAGATGGGATATTATTCGAAAATAATTATCGCAGTTACTTAGAAGAAGGAAATCAGCTCATGGAAGGTGCTTTACAATTTATAAATCAAATTCAAAGTGAGTACGATTTATATATAGTGACAAACGGTATTTCTAAGACGCAAGATAAACGATTACGTAATGCAGGGTTACATGCCTTGTTTCAAGATATTTTCGTTTCTGAAGATACAGGTTATCAAAAGCCGATGAAAGAGTATTTTGATTATGTTTTTGAAAGGATTCCTAACTTTGTGCCTGAAGAAGGGCTCATTATTGGGGATTCGTTAAGCGCTGATATGAAAGGTGGATATGTAGCGGGAATTGATACTTGTTGGTTTAATCCAGAAAGGAAATTAAATGATAGTGGGATTATACCGACATATGAAGTGCATAATTTTGAGGAGTTATATGCATTATTGAAGCAACATGTGTAATGAGAATAGGCAGTGGAACTTTTGTCCACACTGCCTATTTTTTTAATTTGTAGTTTCGTTATGTTTTGGAAGTGGAAATGCATTTCCGATAGTAGCTGCCCCAAGCATTGGTAATAGTAAATTAAGCGGAGGTTTTAAAAGGTCTTTTTCAAATGGATATAGAATATATTTCTTTTGTTATGTACATTAAGTTCTTTGTATTTAATTTAGAACATTCAGAAAAACTAATTGACATTAGGAAATTATTGCTATAAAATCAACGGTAATTGCATAGTCTTATCAAGAAAAGGTGGAGGGACAGGCCCGATGAAACCTTGGCAACAGCCGTATAACGGAATTGTGCCAAATCCTGCAGGTAGTAATCCTGAAAGATAAGAAAGAGCCTTTAGAGCGTGTTTTCAAACTGCTCCTTTCTTGTTTTCAGGAAAGGGGCAGTTTTTTATTTTGTATAAAAGAAAGGAGAATGAGAAATGGGAGAATCATGGGGGAAAGGAACGATTTGTGTGCAAGGTGGCTATACGCCAAAGAATGGAGAACCGCGTGTTTTACCGCTTTATCAAAGTACAACTTATAAATATGATACTTCGGATGATTTAGCAGCATTATTTAATTTAGAGGCAGAAGGATATATCTACACGCGTATTGGAAATCCTACTTTAGCTGCATTTGAGCAAAAGCTAGCAGATTTAGAGGGTGGCGTAGGAGCTGTTGCAACGGCTTCTGGGCAAGCTGCTATTATGCTTGCTGTTTTAAATATTTGTAGTAGCGGAGACCACTTGCTTTGTTCTTCCACAGTTTATGGCGGGACGTTTAATTTATTTGGAGTGAGTTTGCGTAAACTTGGTATCGATGTTACATTCTTTAATCCGAATTTAACTGCTGATGAAATTGTGGCCCTTGCTAATGATAAGACGAAACTCGTTTATGCAGAATCGCTAGGAAATCCGGCGATGAATGTTTTAAATTTCAAAGAACTTTCAGATGCAGCGAAAGAGTTGGAAGTACCTTTTATCGTGGATAATACATTAGCAACTCCTTATTTATGCCAAGCATTTGAACATGGAGCAAATATTATCGTTCATTCTACGACGAAATATATTGATGGGCATGCAAGTTCGTTAGGTGGCATTGTAATTGACGGAGGGAACTTCGATTGGACAAACGGGAAATATCCTGAACTAGTTGAACCGGATCCAAGTTATCACGGCGTAAGTTACGTTCAAAATTTTGGTGCAGCAGCTTATATTGTGAAGGCACGTGTTCAATTATTAAGAGACTACGGAAACTGTATGAGCCCATTTAATGCGTATATTAGCAATATCGGCTTAGAAACATTGCATTTACGAATGGAGCGTCATAGTGAAAATGCTCTTGCAGTTGCTAAATGGCTTGCTGATCATGAACGTATTGAATGGGTGAACTATCCGGGATTAAATAGTAATGAAAATTACTCGTTAGCACAAAAGTATTTGAAAAAAGGTGCTAGTGGTGTTTTAACATTCGGCATTAAGGGAGGATTAGAAGCAGCAAAAGAATTTATCGCAAATGTAAAACTAGCAACTCTCGTAACGCATGTGGCTGATGCGCGAACTTGCGTTATACATCCTGCTAGTACAACGCATAGACAATTAAGTGCCGAAGATCAGCGCTTAGCTGGCGTCACATCAGATTTAATTCGTTTATCAGTTGGTATAGAAGATGTTTCGGATATTATTGCAGATTTAGAAGCAGCGCTAGTCGGAGGCAAACAACATGCCGATCATAATTGATAAAGATTTGCCAGCTCGCAAAGTGTTGCAGGAGGAAAATATTTTTGTAATGACAAAAGAGCGAGCAGAAACACAAGATATCCGGGCATTGAAAATTGCTATATTAAATTTAATGCCTACAAAGCAAGAAACAGAAGCGCAATTACTTCGTTTAATTGGAAATACACCGTTGCAATTAGATGTTCATTTACTTCATATGGAATCGCATTTGTCTCGTAATGTCGCACAGGAACATTTAACGAGTTTCTATAAAACATTCCGTGATATTGAGAATGAGAAATTTGATGGACTCATTATTACAGGAGCACCAGTTGAAACCCTTTCTTTTGAAGAGGTAGATTATTGGGAAGAGCTTAAACGTATTATGGAGTATTCAAAAACGAATGTAACATCTACGCTTCATATTTGCTGGGGGGCACAGGCTGGTTTGTATCATCATTATGGCGTTCAAAAGTATCCTCTTAAGGAAAAAATGTTTGGTGTATTTGAACATGAAGTTCGTGAGCAACATGTGAAATTGTTACAAGGGTTTGATGAGTTATTTTTTGCCCCGCATTCTCGTCATACGGAAGTACGAGAGAGTGACATTAGAGAAGTGAAGGAGTTAACGTTATTAGCCAACTCTGAGGAAGCGGGCGTTCATCTTGTTATTGGGCAAGAAGGAAGACAAGTGTTTGCGCTCGGTCATAGTGAATATAGTTGTGATACGTTAAAGCAAGAATACGAACGAGATCGTGACAAAGGGTTAAATATTGATGTGCCGAAAAACTATTTTAAACATAATAATCCAAATGAGAAGCCGCTTGTACGGTGGAGGAGCCATGGGAATCTATTATTCTCTAATTGGCTGAATTATTACGTGTATCAAGAAACCCCTTATGTATTATAAAAAAAGATTGTGTCGCACGTGGCAACGTTTTCTTTGTAAAGATTAACTTGTATTTTTCCGAATGTTCGAAAAACATTGTTTTTCAGATTTTTTACTCATATAATTTCATCTAAACACAATTTTTGAGGGGTGGACAGTATTATGAAAGAAATTCAAGTTGGTTTATTAGGTCTTGGGACAGTTGGTAGCGGTGTAGTTCGTATCATTACAGATCATCAAGAGCGGCTTATACACCAAGTAGGTTGTCCTGTGAAAGTAACGAAAGTACTAGTACAAAATATTGAAAAAGAGAGAGAAGTAGAGGTACCTTCTACTCTATTAACACAAGATGCACATGAAATTTTAGATAATCCAAATATTGACGTTGTCATCGAAGTAATGGGTGGCATTGATGATGCAAAATCATATATTTTACAAGCTTTACAAAGCGGGAAGCATGTTGTGACTGCTAATAAAGATTTAATGGCGTTACATGGGGCGGAACTATTAGCGGTAGCAAAAGATAATAAAGCAGATTTGTTTTATGAAGCAAGTGTAGCCGGAGGAATTCCGATTTTAAGAAGTATCGTAGAAGGACTTTCTTCAGATCTTATTACGAAAGTAATGGGAATTGTAAATGGAACGACAAATTTTATTTTGACGAAAATGTCAGATGAAGGGAGAGCATATAACGACGTGTTAAAAGAAGCCCAGCAACTTGGATTTGCAGAAGCAGATCCAACATCAGATGTAGAAGGTTTAGATGCAGCAAGAAAAATGACGATTTTGGCTACTCTTGGTTTCTCTACAAATGTAGAGCTTGGAGATGTGAAGGTAAAAGGGATTACTTCTATTACAGAGGAAGATATTGAATACAGTAAGAGTTTAGGGTACACGATTAAATTAATCGGTCTTGCGAAGCGAGATGGTGAAAAATTAGAGGTTACAGTTGAACCGACATTACTACCAAATACACATCCTCTTGCGGCCGTGCAAAACGAATATAACGCTGTATATGTGTATGGTGAAGCAGTTGGAGAAACGATGTTTTATGGACCAGGTGCAGGGAGTTTACCGACAGCAACAGCTGTTGTTTCTGATTTAGTAGCTGTAATGCAAAATATTAGATTAGGGGTAACAGGAAATAGTGCTGTAGTCCCGCAATATCAAAAAGTATTAAAAGAGCCAGACGAAATTGTTGTGAAGAAATTTTTAAGACTTCATGTGAAAGATGAAATTGGTGTATTTGCAAAAATTACTTCGTTATTCTCTGAGCGTGGCGTTAGCTTTGAAAAAATTATTCAAATGCCACTTGAAGAGAAAGGAAAAGCTGAAATTGTAATTGTAACGCATCGTGCTTCTCTTGCTGATTATGATTATATTCTACATACGTTGCAAGGGTATGAAGAAATAGATTGTTTGAAAGCAAACTATCGAATTGAAGGAGATGCGAAGTAGCATCTCGTATCATAAAACAGAAAGAGCCTATTAAGCAGCTTGCTTAATAGGCTCTTTTCTATTTAAAATCTTCGTACCAACTTGAATAAATGCTTGTATAATCCAGCCTGTTGTAAAGGATAAAATGATTGTCCCAAAATAGATAGGTCCATCTAATAAGAAGCTTAATGTTAAAAATAAGAATGCTAACGAAATTTCCGTTCTTCTAAATGTCCATTTCTTTTTCTCAGCAACTGTTAAAACGAAAGCTTCTTGAGGTGCTGCGCAAAGATTTGTAGAGACGTAAAGACCAATTCCAGCTCCAACGAATAGATTTCCGCAAATAAGTGTTATATATTTTGGAAGAGAACGGATAGCGTCCATAATAGTTGTAATGGAACCGATCCAATCAACAAAAAGAGAAATAAGAACCATTGTTACAATTGTACCGATCGTAATTTGTTTTTTATTCCAAAAGAGTACGATAAGGGTAAAAGCAAAGTTAATCATGAAAATCCAAAAACCGATACTTATCCCGAAATTTTGATATAGTGCAATAAAGAAGGAATCATAAGGGCTAAGTCCAAAGGAAGTAATTGTCGTCATCATATTAATGCCGATGGCGAGAATAAGTAGACCGCTAATGAAAAATATATGTTCTAATTTGAGTCGAAACATAGTTGTATATCCTTTCAAAATGTATTTGCTAGGAAAGGATATATTGTGGAAAGCTTACCAGGTCAAGGGAGAATTTTTGCGGGGAAGGGGAAAATGAGATGACGAATATAAGAAAGATTGCTGAACTTGCTGGGGTATCTGTTTCAACTGTTTCACGTGTACTAAATAATCATCCTTATGTGAATGAACAGAAACGAAAGGAAATTTTAGCAATTATAGAGGAATTAAATTATACGCAAAATGTGAATGCAATTCATTTAGTGAAAGGAAAAACGAATGTAATTGGCGTTTTATTACCGCACGTTAATGATCAATATTATAGCGCTATTATTGAAGGCATATCGAAGGAAACAGCAAAGAACAGTTATAATATGATGCTTTGTCAGACGAATTATAGTGAGGAAAGAGAATTAGAAATTTTGAATATGTTAAAAATGAAAAAGCTTGATGGGGTTATTATATGTTCGCGGGCAAATAGTAAGGAAAAGCTTGAAGAATATACGAAATTTGGTCCAATTGTTATGTGTGAGGAAATAGATTCAAAATACATTTCAAGTGTACATGTTGATTACTATAAAGTATTTTCACAAGGGATGAAAAACTTAATAGATGCCGGTCATACACGTATTGGGTATTGCATTGGAAGAAGTAATAGCATTAATAGCCAGAGAAGAAAACAAGCATATGAAGATTCATTTCAACAGATTGCTGTAACACCGTTAGAGACCTGGAAGTTTAAAGGCTGTTTTACAGTGGAAGACGGGCGTAATGTAATTAGGGAATGGGCCTGTATGTCAGTGAAGCCAACTGCGTTTCTTGTATCTTGTAACCATATTGCAGCGGGAATGGTAACGGAGGCGAAAAAACAAAGAATTCGTATTCCAGAAGATGTTACGATTATCGGTTGTGATGATCAAGACGTAGCAGACATTTTAGGCATTACGACGATTTCATATTCTAGTAAAAATGTTGGCGTGAAGGCATTTGAATTATTATATGAAAAGATTAATGATGAGCAAATAGATATAAAGCACGTAGAGTTATTGCCAGAATTCGTACAAAGGGAAACAACATAATAGATAAGGTATGAAAATCGCTTTTCAAAATTGCGTTTGGTATAATTATGGACAATCTATGAGGGCTAAAAGGGGTTTTGATATGAGATCAAAAGTAGTAAAAGTAATTCTACTCATTACAATTGCATCTTTCTGTTTATTTGCATATGGCTTTGTTTCAGGTGTAAATGATGTATTAAATCCGAAAGCTTCAAATTTAATTAAAAAGACCGATGTAGTGGCAAAAGAGAAAAAGAAAACAGGAACGTTACAAATCGTTAGTTTAGGTGATTCATTAACACGTGGTGTTGGTGATAAAGAAGGAATTGGCTATATTGGACGGATGAAAGAAGATTTACAAAAAGATTATAAGCAAAAGGTGGCCTTAACTAACTTAGCGGTTAGTGGTGCGAAAATGCCTGACTTATTAAAACAAATTGAGAGTAGTGGCGCTCAATATTCAATTAAGCAAGCAGATGTAATCGTTTTAACGATTGGAGGGAATGATCTATTTCCCGGTTGGGAATCGCTTGGGAAAATAGATTTAGAGACGTATCGTCCTGACACAGAAACGTTTCAAAATGAAGCAAAGAAAATTATAGAAGAAATTCGTAAATTAAATACAGATAGTCCGATTTTTTGGCTTGGTTTATACAATCCTTTTGAAGATGTAGAAGATTTAAAAGGGTCTTCAAACATTGTTGTAGATTGGAATGCATCTTTAGAAAAGTTAGCGATAAATAATAAAAATGTGTATATTACACCGACATTTGATTTATTCCAAAACCGTGGGAAAGATTTATTATACTCCGATCATTTCCATCCGAATGAAGTAGGGTATACATATATGGCGGACCGATTAGTTCAAAATGTTGTAAGTAAATTAAAGCTAGAACAAGGAGGGGTAAAATGACGACGATACTTTCCGTACGAGACTTGAAGAAGGTAATTGGAAAGAAGACTCTTGTAGAGAATATTTCCTTTGATGTAAAGCAAGGAGAAGTGTTCGGGTTCTTAGGACCGAATGGCGCTGGAAAGACGACTACCATTCGAATGTTAGTCGGATTGATTAAGGCGACAGAAGGTACGATTTCTATCGGTGGTTATTCGATTAAGGAAAATTTTAGAGAAGCGATGCGTCAAATTGGGAGTATCGTTGAAAACCCAGAGTTGTATACATATTTAACGGGATGGGAAAATTTAAAACAATTTGCTCGTATGTTAGGTGGTATATCAGATGAACGTATTATTGAAATTGCTCACATGGTTCATTTAGATGAAAGAATTCATGATAAGGTAAAAACATACTCACTCGGTATGAAACAACGACTTGGAATTGCGCAAGCGCTTCTTGGAAATCCAAAACTACTCATATTAGATGAACCAACAAATGGTTTAGATCCAGCAGGGATTAGAGAGCTTAGGGAATTTATACATAAGCTTGTCAAAGAAGAAAATATGAGCGTGTTTATTTCAAGTCATTTGCTAAGCGAAGTACAAATGATATGCGATCGTGTGGCCATTATTCATAAAGGAAAAATGATAACAGTTGCCAAGGTTGAAGAGTTAATTAAAACAGCAAGTGATCGCGTAGAATGGATTGTTACACCAATTTCTAAGGCAAAGGATATGCTAGAAGATGCTAAGGAAGTAAGAGAAGTGAGTATAGAAGGTAATCGATTACTATGCCGGATGCATATTTCATCTATAAGTAATTGGAATAAAACCTTTGTAGAAAACGGGATAGATGTACATAGTGTTAAAGAGCTTGTGTTTACGCTAGAAGATTTATTTATTGAACTCACAAGGGGTGAGCAGCATGCGTGAATTTGCGAATCTAGTTTTAAACGAATCGGAGAAGATTTATCGTAAGAAGCGTATTTTTGTTGTCATGCTTATTTTAGCAATCTTAATCCCGCTCTTCGTGTATGCGCAGTATCGTGAAATAGAAACGACACAAAAAAGGCTAGGTACAACGGATTGGAAAGTTTCGCTGCAGCAACAAATTGTTGATTCTCAAAACCGTTTGAACAACTCTAGATTGCCAGAAGAATGGCGTGATTGGTTAAAGGTAAGAGTAGAGCAGCAACAATATTATTTAGATCATGATATTAATCCAATGGCACCGGGCGCACCAACTTTTGTAAGGGCGTTTATTGAGCAAGGAATTACATTATTTATTCCGCTTCTCGTAATGATTGTCGCCATTGATATTGTTTCAGGAGAACGAAGTGATGGAACGATGAAGATGTTACTTACGCGGCCGATTCGGCGCTGGAAAATACTCCTTAGTAAATACGTAACGATGTTATTTTTCATTTCGCTCATACTGCTTCTTGTAGCTGTGTTTGCTTACGTATTATCAGGGCTTGTATTTGGATACTCGGGATGGAATTTACCTGTGTTAACAGGATTTGTTATTGATAAGGAAACGTTAAATACGAATTTTGTACATCTTATTCCGCAATGGCAATATATCTTGATGGCGTATGGATTAGCTTGGTTTGTTGCTATCGTTGTCGGAACTATATCATTTATGGTCTCTGTTTTAATTCGTAATACACCAGCTGGTATGGGTGTTATGCTAGCTGCATTAATTGCAGGCGGTATTTTAAGCTCGTTCGCAACATCTTGGGAAGGTGCGAAATATATTTTTAGTGTGAATTTATCGTTAACAGATTATCTATCAGGAAAACTACCTGCATTACAAGGTTTATCGATGGAGTTTTCTTTAATGAATTTAACGGTTTGGGCAGTTGTTTCCCTTATCATTTCATTTGTAGTATTTACAAAACAGGATATGGTGAATTAATTAGACGGGAAGTGAAAGCATGGAAAATGTTTTAAAAAATGATTGGGGGCCATTATTGGCACCAGAATTTGAGAAAGAATATTATCGTAAGCTAGCTGATTTTTTGAAAGAAGAGTACAGTACACATGTTGTTTACCCAAAGAAAGAAGATATTTTTAACGCTCTAGAGTATACAAGTTATGAAAATACAAAGGTCGTTATTTTAGGACAAGATCCATATCATGGACCAAATCAAGCGCATGGTTTAAGCTTTTCTGTGCAACCTGGTATTAAAACGCCACCGTCGTTGTTAAATATGTATAAAGAACTTCGAGATGAATATGGGTATGATATTCCAAATAACGGTTATTTAGTAAAGTGGGCAGAGCAAGGCGTTTTATTATTAAATACTGTATTAACAGTTCGACAAGGTGAAGCAAATTCTCATAAGGGAAAAGGATGGGAGCATTTCACAGATCGCGTAATTGAGCTATTAAATGAACGTGAAAAGCCAGTTATTTTCATATTGTGGGGACGCCATGCACAGGCGAAGAAAAAATTAATTACAAATACGAAGCACCACATTATCGAATCTGTACATCCAAGCCCACTATCAGCAAGACGTGGTTTCTTTGGTAGTAAGCCGTATTCTAAAGTAAATACGATTTTAGCTAATATGGGCGAAAGAGAAATTGATTGGGAAATTCCAAATTTATAAATAGAAAAGGTAGTTAACAGTCGTTAACTACCTTTTTATTATTGTTGCTCGTTCTTTAATTTTGCATCCAGTACAAACGTACCAAATGGGATAACTGATGAAACGAATGCCCCAAGTGCCCATGCAATTGACTTACGGTGTACGATTGTTACTTGAATTACTGCGAAGATGAATAGAATAAATAGAACGCCGTGAGCCATGCCTGTAATTTTAACAGCTGTTGCAAATCCTGCGAAATATTTTAATGGCATTGCTACAAATAATAGTAATAGGAAAGAAATCCCCTCAATTAAGCCGATTGCTCTTAATCGTCCGATTGGTGTAGATAACATGAAGTAGCCTCCTTTAACATATGCTTGTTTATAGTAAATTTGTATTCTTTTTCAAAATAAAATAGTCTATTTTGTTTCATTATATACAAAAAGAAAGTTTACACTACGAGAATAGTACAAAGTTCAAAATATAGTCACAAAAGCATGGTAATTTAAATAAAAACCTATTTGAAGTATTTGACTTCAAATAGGTTTTATGGGTGGAAATATTAAACAAGCGCTTCTCTTTTTAGTACGAACTTCTCTACAACTTTTGCAACGCCATCGTTCATATTTGTATCTGTTACATAGTTTGCAATTTCCTTAATATCATCAGGTGCATTGCCCATTGCAACACCAAGACCAGCAAATTCAATCATCGCCTGATCGTTATAGCTATCGCCCATTGCGATAACTTCTTCACGCTTAATGCCAAGCTTTTGGATTAATTGGTTTAAGCTCGTTCCTTTTGTAACACCAGCTTCAGTAAATTCTAAGAAGAATGGTTTAGAACGCATAACGCTTAATTGTCCTTCTAGTTGTTTTTGTAGTTTCTTTTCTACTTCAACAAGGCGTTCAGCTTCTTTATTCATTAATACCTTTACTACAGGCTCTTTAACAGCAGCTTTAAAGTCATCTACTACAACAATTGGCATACCAGTAATATCGCCCTCAATTTCAGTATAAGGATTATTTTCTTCTGTTACGATATCATCACCAATATAAGTATGAATCCATACATCTTCAGTTTTACTAATTTCAAATAAGTTGTGAACGATTTCAGGAGATAGCGTACTACTAAAGATTTCTTCGTTTGTTTTACAGTTAATAATTTTTGCGCCATTAAAAGATAGAATGAAGCTTCCGTATTCTTCTAAACGAAGTTCTTTCGCTACATTGCGCATACCAAACGTTGGACGTCCAGAAGCAAGTACAACTTTTACTCCTTGCTCTTGCGCAGTCATTAGAGCTTCTTTCGTACGAGGTGAAATAGTATGGTCATCACGTAATAACGTATCATCTAAATCTAAAACAATCATTTTATAAGTCATATTGAAAGTTCCCTTCTTTATTTAAATTACATGTTAATGAAGATATTAAGGAATAATAGTAAGACATCGAACTTCTTAGGAAAGAAGTGGATAAATTATCATGGGTGTATTGCCCATGATAATTTATCGTAACAACTCTACAGGTAGAGTGCAATAATGGAAGTTTTCCAATTTACGATAGTTGTTTCTCTGTAGAACGAGAAAATAGTATTTCGAGCAGAATTGCCATTACAGATCCAAGAACGAGGCCGTTACTTAAAAATGATGCTAGAAATGGTGGGAGCGTAGAAAATGCTCCTGCTGGGACAAACATAACCCCGACTCCTGTAAAGATGGAAAGACCCGCTACTTTAAATAATCGTTCTTTATTTTGTACTGTGTCGTATTCACGGAAAGCTAGACCAATCATACTTGCAAATACAGGATAGATAGCAGCATAACCAACTGCAACTGGGATTGCTGCAAAGAATGAAGTAATCTTTGGGAATATACTAACGACAATAATAAAGCTTGATCCTAACATAAATGGGAGTCGCTTATAAATATTAGTCGTTGCAATAAAACCTGCTGATCCAGAAATGGCGACAGGCCCAATAGCTGAGAATAGACCGCCTAGTAATTGATTGATCCCTGTTATGATGCCGGCTTGTTTGAAACGATCTGATGCAGCATTTTCTTCATATTTAGAGACAACCTTTTGCACAACACGAATACTTGCTAACATATTTGTTAGAAGTAATAATGTAACGAAAACGACCGTAATGGCCATGTTCCATTCAATGCGAGGCATGCCGAAAACAAATAAAGAGGGCAGACGGATTATGTCTGTCACAGGTGTTATTGGATTAGATAATCCGAAGCATGCGAATAATATCCAGCCGCAAACGATACTGAAAAGAACAGAATATTGTCCGATAATAGGTAGCTTCATAATGAAAAAGGATAGTAAAATAACAATGAGTGAAAGAATAAATACGTCAGCTTGTACTTCTGTATGTTGTCCGTCAAGACCAAACATTCCCTTTAAGAAGGCCCCGCTAAGTTGTGCGACAAGAAGAAATAAATACGTTCCAATGACTGTCGGTGTAAAATAGCGAACTAGTTTATCGATGAGTCCCAAAACGCTAAGAATAATACAAATGATACCACTTAATAGGAAAGCGTACTGAAGGACTTTAAGCGTTTCATTGCTAGATCCAAATAATACGACGCCTAAACTTGCATAAAGGGAGAAAATGCCCCACCAAAGGCCTGCAGGACCTTCTTGAATAGGAAGTTTATGTCCAAATATAGCTTGCAATAAGCCAGCAAAGCCAAGAACAAATAATGTTCTCTGTACGAATGCAATAGCTTCAGCACCATCTAGGCCATAACTAGTTGCGACACTAATTGGTACAATAAGGCTTCCAGCTAAAATAAATAGTGCCCATTGTAAGGCGGAAAGAAATGTCTTCATTATATCAACCTCTTTCATAGATTCCGTATCTAGTATATACGTATTTCATTTCCACTGGCAAAGATTGTAGATAGAGAAAAGAGTTGAAACACGATATGAATGCACGTAAACAATTATGGATAGCAGTTATATGTATGACTTTTGTTGTAATTCTAGGAACATTAGGATTTATGACAATTGAAGAGATTAGTTTATTTCAAGCATTTTGGATGACGATGATTACCGTATTAACGGTTGGATACGGAGACGCCATTCCTGTAACACATGCAGGAAAAGTATTTGCGCTCCTTATCATACCAGTTGGCGTTGGTATTGTTACGTATGCAATTGGTGTAGTGGCAGCTATGATTATTGAAGGGAATTTATTTCATGCAGTACGGAGGAAGAAGATGGATAAACAAATAGCACAGTTACAAAATCATATTATCGTATGTGGTTGCGGTAGAGTAGGGCTACAAGTTGTACATGAATTGCAAGAAAAGAAGATCCCATTTGTCGTCGTGGATAAAGATGAAAGCATATTAGAGAAGGAAAAACTTTTGTATGTACATGGAGATGCAACGGAAGACAAAGTGTTACACCATGCTGGAATTTCAAAGGCAGCTGGTTTAGTTGCCATCGTAGCAAATGATGCTGAAAATGTATTTATTACATTAACAGCAAGAGGATTAAACGATGCAATTAAAATTGTGGCAAGAGCAGAAAAACCAGAAACCGAAGACAAGTTAAAGAGGGCTGGGGCAAATAAGGTGATTAATCCATCTAGTATGGCCGGCATTCATATTGCAAAAGGCATTGCGAATCCGCTAACAGTTCATTATATTGATACAGTACTGTATGGTGTGGAACAATCATTTGTAATTGAAGAAATTGCAGTCGGTGAGGGCTCTATTTTAGCTAATAAATCATTATTAGAGAGTGATGTTAGAAATCAATTTGATGTAACAATTTTAGCGATTTTAAGAAATGGGAATGTTATACATAATCCAACGGGGCAGGAAAAGTTGCAAGAACATGATATGATAATAGTATTTGGTTCAGTAGAGAAGCTGGGACAATTTGAGAAAGAACTACAAAGTACGAGGTGATAAGGAATGCAAATATCAAGCGATAAGATTTTAAATAAAATGGCGAATGAAATTGCAAAGGCAAAAAGTAGTGAAGGACAAAAATCAAAAGAGCATTTATTAGTTGTACGAGCTTTATGCGATTTATTATTAGATGAGCAAGTTGAATCTTCTACGTATAGAGAGCCGCAAATTCAATCACAAATAATTGGATCACAGCCAGTAACGATGCAACCAATCGCACCGGTTTCTGGAGAACCAGTATATATAAAAGAAAGTGATGCAAACGGTAATTCTTTATTTGATTTTTAGAAGATAAATCGTTTGGCTTATATGTAAAAATTGCTTATGATAAAGGTAAAAAAGGGGAATTAAGATGAAAATTTTCTTTTTACTAGGTTGTATTGCAGCGGGGCTATCTGTTGCGTTAGGAGCATTTGGAGCACACGGTTTAGAAAATAAAATTTCTGCAAAAATGTTAGAAGTTTGGAAAACAGGTGTTACATATCAAATGTTCCATGCAGGTGGGCTATTCGTAGTTGCATTATTGATGGATAAGATTCAATCATCACTTTTAACTACTGCTGGTTGGCTTATGGTAGCTGGGATTATTATGTTCTCAGGTAGTCTGTATGCGTTAAGCACAACAGGGATTAAGTTTTTTGGTCCAATTACACCTCTTGGTGGTGTCGCGTTTATCGTGGCATGGATCTTAGTTGGAACTGCAGTTGTAAAAGGGCTATAAAGAACAAAAGCTGGCATATGCCAGCTTTTTTATGATCTTGGAGCATAAGTTGCTTGTTGACTAGGTAAATATATAATTTCTTCTGGGAATTCTACATAATCTAAGTAAATCATTAATAATAAATAACGTTTCCCTGATTGTGGCTCACTAATTACGATATGATCACGACCAGCCGCTTCGATAATACCCGTATAGGATTGTGTACCGAGTGAACTACCACGCTCATAAGTCATTACAACTGTGGCTTGCTTGCCCTTGTTCAAGCGAAGAATATTTTCAATATATGACTGTTCTAGAGGTAACATGCCTTGAGAAACAGCATATTGAGCTTGCGCAGCTTGTTGTTGCATTGCTTGCTGTTGTTGCTGTTGCTGTGGGGTCATTTGTTGCGGTTGTACGTAAGTTCCAGATGGTTGATAGAAACCTGTTCCGTAATACGGATTTTGTTGCTGTGCCATTCAAAAATCCCTCCTTGTTTTCATTCCTTAATATATGCTAGGGCAATCCCCAGCATTTGGCTGGAAGAAGCAGTGCTTTTTGAAGCGACCAGAGTTTTGCTGGTTATACCAAGTTGGTGGACAAGGGCCTTCCGGTCTAAAAAACCATAAGGCAAAGTTGGCAGGCCAAAAGCGTTGTCCTTGAATTGTTCGTCTTGCTAATGCGATATCTTGTTCTCTTGCGCGTTGATAAAAATATCCCTTTTGAGTTGCCTCAAAACCGCCAGGATTTTGATAAACCATTTGCCGCAAATTACGTATTTTTTTAAAATCTAAACAATTTCCGCGGACACGATTTACCCCAACATTCCCAACCATTAACATCCCCTGTTGTCCTTCTCCTTCAGCTTCAGCACGCATAAGTCTAGCTAATAACTTTACATCTTCTTCGTTATATGCGATAACGCCCATTATGTGTCACCTCTCTTTTTGGAATACCTTGTGGAAAGAGGTTTATCTCTAGATGAAGTGTGTAACAATTACTAGTTCATACGTATGAGGAAAAGGGCTCAGATATGACAACCAAACGAAGTTTTACATTGGGAGTGGAAAATAAAAAAAGCTAGCGTGAGCCAGCTTTTTTATTAAAAAACTTTAGACCATAAATTTGAGAAGAAATCACCGATAGAGCGCATTGTTAACACAAACCAATTTGCTTTTTCAACTTCTTCTGTCGTTTTTGCGGTAACCTTCATACTTTTATTACCGTCTAAGAAACCATATTTATCAGTTGATTCTAAAGTAATCGAACCTACTTTAGCATTCTTCTTAATAGGAGCAACTAAATGACCATCTTCAGCAAGAGATTTATCAACTTCAGTCCCAATTTTATAAGGATTTTTGCTACCTTTCTTCGCAATTACGGTTATTTCTTTTTCCGGTGCAACAGTTACTTGATCTTCTTTCCCTTGTACGACAGAGAGTGTATTGTTTTTATCGACCTTTAGTTTTTGTTTTTCGAAGTTATTAAACCCGTATTCGATTAACTCACGAGATTCTGTGAAGCGCTCGTCCATTGATTTTGTTTTAATAATAACCGAAATAAGACGTACATCACCACGTTTAGCAGTAATAGTAAATCCGTATCCGGCTGTATCAGAACTTCCGGTTTTTAAACCATCAGTACCTTCATAAGCGAAAGCAGCTCCTGGTAACATCCAGTTCCAGTTTTCCATACGAATTGGTTTCGGATGATTATCTGGGAAGTTTCTAAATCTTTGTTTTGTATCCTCTAGCATTTCTGGATACTTTGTAATCATTGCTTTTGAAAGTATACCCATATCGCGAGCTGACATAGAGTTTTCTGCACTTGGATCAGTACCCTCAGGGTGTTTTCCTTTTAAGTCAGCGTTATTTAAACCAGTAGCGTTTACAAATTTATATTTCTTTAACCCTAGTTTTTTTGCATGTTCATTTGCAAGATTTAAGAAGTTTTTCTCACTTCCTGCAAGAAGTTCTGCTAAGGCAATACTAGATCCGTTTGCAGAGAAGATAACGATAGAATGATATAGTTCTCTTACAGTATATTGACGTCCTTTTTCGAACGGCACGTTAGAGAATTCATTATTACGTGAAACTTCATAAGCGTAATCGGAAATATTTACCTTTGTATCCCAAGTGATTTTTCCTTCTTTAATTGCTTCTAACACGGCATAAACAACAATTAATTTTGACATACTAGCGATAGCTAGTAATTCATCTGGATTTTGTTCATGCAGTATTTTTCCTGTATCTGCATCAAATAGAAGTGCAGCAGCTGCCTCAATGTGTATTTTTTCTTCCGCATGGGATGTTGTTACTCCTAAGGAAGAAATTGACAATAGAAACGCTAGTAAAATAGAAAAGATTTTCTTCATATACATTATCACCTTCGCATCGTTATTAGCATATAGCTCGTACCATTTTAGCATAAATTTGGATATAGAAAGGTTACAATTTTGTAAGGTATTTAGAAGGGATTTGTCGATTTTTGTTCAAATTTGCGGAAAAAAGAAGTTTTTTGAGGAGAAATATAGAGGGGAATAAAAAAAGGAACGAATTTCGTTCCTTTTTCACGGTTTATATGTGTAAAAATTTCTCTACCTTTTCGTCTGGTAAAATGTTTCCAACGAAAAATGTTCCGAATTCACCATAACGAGCACTTACTTCATCGAAGCGCATTTCATATATAAGTTTTTTAAATTGAAGAACATCGTCAGCGAATAATGTTACGCCCCACTCAAAATCGTCGAATCCAACAGATCCTGAAATAACTTGGCGTACTTTACCTGCATACTGGCGACCAATTTTACTATGACTGTACATCATTTTCTTACGTTCCTCCATCGGAAGCATGTACCAGTTGTCATCACCTTGGCGACGCTTGTCCATTGGATAGAAGCAAATATGATTTGCTTTCGGTAACTCAGGATATAAGCGAGCTAAGATTTGTGGATTTTGGTATGGATCTTCATCAGCTGGAAGGTAGTTGCTTAGTTCAACAACAGATACGTAAGAGTATGCAGGAACCATATATTCAGCTAAAGTTGTTTTATTCAATTCTGTCTCAATTTCATTTAACTCTTCCATTGTTGGACGTAAAATCATAAGCATAATATCAGCTTTTTGGCCAACAACTGTATACATTGCGTGACTGCCCTTTTTTGCAGCAGCTACGTCGTTCCATTTTTCAACGACATTTAAAAATTCAGACACAGCTTGTCCGCGTTCGTCGCTAGATAATGTTTTCCATGCAGCCCAATCAATAGAACGTAAATCATGTAAACAATACCAGCCATCTAACGTTGTTGTTGCTTCACTCATTCTATTCACCTCAGTTAATGATAGTTTTACACGTTAACTATAGCATATATAGTTTTAAAATCATCTATATAAAACCTTGGCGCATAAAATTGTCACATTTAAGTGTTTAAGCAAGGTGAATTTAACAGCTGAATTTTATGAAAATATAATCATTTTTATTTTATCTATTTTTTGGGAGCTATAAGTTTAAAATATAGAGGAAAAGAAGTATTCTTAAAGATAGAGTTTTTTTAACATATGTAGGAGGGTTTATTCGTGAGCAACTTATTTACAACAGTAAAAGAAAAAGTTCAAGGAAAAGGCATTTCTATCGTACTTCCTGAAGGAACTGATGAAAGAATTTTAGGCGCTGCAGAGCGTTTAGCAAAAGAAGAGTTAGTAAAACCAATCTTAGTTGGTAATAAAGAAGAAATTAGCGCAAAAGCTGCTAGCATGAATTTAACATTAGCAGGCGTTGATATTTACGATCCAGCTACATACGAAGAAATGGATGCAATGGTAGCATCTTTCGTTGAACGCCGTAAAGGTAAAGCAACTGAAGAAGACGCTCGCAAAATCCTTAAAGACGAAAACTACTTCGGTACAATGCTTGTATACATGGGCAAAGCACACGGTTTAGTAAGTGGTGCAGCTCACTCTACAGCTGATACAGTTCGTCCAGCACTTCAAATCATTAAAACAAAACCAGGCGTTACAAAAACTTCTGGCGTATTCATCATGGTACGTGAAGAAGAGAAATATGTATTCGCTGATTGTGCAATTAACATTGCACCAAATAGCCAAGATTTAGCTGAAATTGGTATCGAAAGTGCGAAAACTGCTGAACTATTCGGCATTGATCCACGCGTTGCTATGTTAAGCTTCTCTACAAAAGGTTCTGCGAAATCTCCAGAAACAGAAAAAGTTGTAGAAGCAACTCGCATTGCAAAAGAAATGGCTCCAGAATTAGCTCTAGATGGAGAATTCCAATTCGATGCTGCATTCGTACCATCTGTAGCTGAGAAAAAAGCTCCAGGTTCTACAATTAAAGGTGATGCTAACGTATTCGTATTCCCAAGCTTAGAAGCTGGTAATATCGGCTACAAAATCGCTCAACGTTTAGGTAACTTCGAAGCAGTAGGACCAATCTTACAAGGTTTAAACATGCCTGTAAACGACCTATCTCGTGGATGTAACGAAGAAGAAGTGTACAAGTTAGCTTTAATTACAGCAGCTCAAGCACTTTAATTCTATAACGAATTGAAATAAAGACCGTCGCTAAAATAGCGACGGTCTTTATTTTTCTAAGCCAAGTGCTTTATTGTTACGATCAATAATACGTTGTAAATTCGTCTCATATAAAGGTATTTCATCTATTGTTAATTGAGATGGTGTTAACTTTGGAGCGAATTGTTGCAATGTTTTTAAAAGGCGCATCATTAAATCTTGTACTGTAATGGTTTCGCCAAGTAATTCTGAAAGTGAAGCCATCGTACTCGGTACAATTTCAGGATAAGTAAAGCGTGTTTCTTCTCCTTGAATGGCTAGGTTGTAGAAATCACGAACGAGTGCGGCACGTTCAGAGCCACTTCCTGTAGCACAGAGATAAATTTGGACAGCGACACCACCGCGAATACGGCGCTGTGAAATACCAGCAAATTTTTGATCGCGAATACTTAAATCGTAGCTACCAGGGCAGTAAGAACCAACGATTTCTTTTGCCTCAATTGTAACATCGTAATCCTTTAACATTTCCTGAATTAAATGCCACATTGTATCGTATCCAAGATCAATATCGATACCTTTTTCCGTCTCTTGGAATAAAAGCGATACGTTTAACACACCTTCATCAAGTACGACTGCAAGTCCGCCAGAATTACGAACGATAACATTGAAGTTGTTTTCTTTTAAAAAGGAAATACCTTCTTCCAAGTGCGGTAGGCGTGAATCTTGAATGCCAAGAACAATTGTATTGTGATGAACCCAAGAACGCATTGTTGCAGCTGATTGACCATTTCCGATACTCGTGCATAATGTGTCGTCCATTGCGAATGACTGCAATGCATGGAATGTTGGTCCCAAACTAGACTGATCTACAATACGCCACTCTGGCTGAGATAAAATGGAACGGGAATTGCTCATATAACTAACCCCTTATCTTTAAAATGACAATCTCTATTATAGCAAAAAATAATGAAAGTAGTTTTTAAGAGAAAATCTTACTGAATTGTAAGGTTGTTGTAAGGAAAGTGAATTGGTTAAATGATCTAAGATGGCTAAACTAAGAGATGTAATTATTGATTTTAGGAGGCATACAAATGAAAAATGTTAAATTAGGAATCGTAGCGATTATGTCAGCTGCTGTATTTAGTGGCTGTTCTATTATGGATATGATTGCACCACAAGCAACGGGTGTTGTTATGTACGGAGATGAAACAGGCGTTCAACAAACAATGGATCAATATAAAGATAAAATTGAATCTCAAAATAAATTTGAAGCTAAACTAGGTACTGTTAATGGGAAAAAGGTTTTAATCATGAATAAAACAACGGCTGAGAAGATAGTAAAGGAAAACATGCTGAAAAAAGTAGTGAAAGAAGATGTAGAACCTATTAAAGCATTGCCGGCTATTTCTGATGAAGCTGGAATTGTATTTGCTAAAGAGGAACAAAAAGATGTAGTAATTGATGGAAAGAAAATGAAGTACGAAGGCAATGTAGTAATTGGTGATGCGCGTAAATATACAGATATGTATGCAGTTGTTAGTGATGCAGAATATGCAAAAATAAGTGAACCGGTAAAAACAATTGGTTTAGCATCCTTTAAAGAGAATCCAAAGGAAAAGATTTTTCCAGATATAAAGAGGGATTCTAAAGTAGAAGAAGCACATATGGTTGAAGTGAAATAACAAAAAGGATGCATGTAATGCATCCTTTTTACTCTGCAATTTTTTCTAAATTACCGTTTCGATCCATTCGGAAAGATGTTTGAGAACGTTCTTCTTCATCCATGACTGCCAGCTTACGAGCGCGGTTCATAATGTTCATAAGTGTTTCGTAATCTTCTTGTACAGTATGAGATTGTTTTTCTAATTTTTCCAGTTTCTTTTCTAGTTCTTCATTTCGAAGGATTTGTGATTTAATTTCTTGTTTCAATCTCGTATTCTCGTTTTCAAGAGCTGTCACTTTTATATTTGAAGATCCGACTGTTTGTAAAAAATAAATAACATCTTGCATTGTCATAGAGCCTTTTGCAGTAGGAACGGTAGTTTCTTGATATGGAGTAGCTTCTTTATATTGTACAATTGATTCCTCTTGTACGAACTCTTCATAATTAGTTATCGAATCTGAAGCTGGTGGTGTATAAAGTAAACGTTTTTTCGCTTGTTCACCACTTGCAGCACGCATTTTATCTTTACGATGTTTTTTTGCTAGTTGAAGAGCTTGTTCATAGCTATAGCGAACAACAGCATTCCAACGGAAACCACAGGCAGCCGATGTACGATTTAATCTGTCTCCTACTTCTTCAAATGCATTTAATTGGGTACTTCCTTCTCGAACGTGACGAAGTACAGTTTCAGCAAGTAATAAATCATCCTCATCCGTCCAAGCATCTTGTCTTACTTTCATAGATTCAACTCCCTTTCTTTTTATGAACTTCCTATTTTTATAATGGGCAAAAAAGTGAGCTTTTATACAAAGCTTTTAAAAATATGGTAGATTTCGATGAGAGGTATAAAGTGAAACTTTCATCAGTGGGGAGGTTCTTCATCCCCTACCTAACTTCTTTGCTTTCGCTGAATTTTAAGGTAGGGATCTTATTGCCCATTAAAGCGGGATAAATTTTGCCAAGAATGACGGAAGCTGCTGTAGGAAAACATATAAATATGTAGCATTATATGAGGAAAGAGCGTCGAAAGGAAACTTGCAACGAGCTTCAAAGAGCGGTAAAATACCATTTAGTGTTTATTTTTAAATGTACTTGAGAAAAGTTTAAAATAGAGGAAGTGTTATATAATGGGAAACGAATTTCGTGTGTGTGATGATTGTCAGGCAACGAACGTTAAAACGCTGATTCCAAAGCTAAAAAAAGTAGATTCATGTGCAACGATTGAAGTTGGATGTCAGTCTTACTGTGGCCCTGGCCGTAAAAAATCATTCGCATTTGTAAATAATCGTCCAGTTGCAGCGCCAACAGAAGACGAATTAATTGTAAAAATTGAGGCGAAGTTAAATAAGTAAGGAAAAGAAGAGTGAACAGATTACTCTTCTTTTTTTATGCCCATAAGAGGAAGAATCTATTCTGAGAAAGCTTAACTGGTGATGATAATAGTTCATGACAGATAGGCATTATCTATTTATTAAGGTCTTGGCCTATATGAATTTGTATTTCAAAATAATGGTTGACAGTCTTTTGAAGCGATAGGTAGAATAGAAGGTGTCTGATTCTGAGAATCATTATCAGAAAAGGGCCGATTCATTTAATTTTTTTATTGCTATTTGAGAATAAATTTCATTTCATTAAATTAAACATATGTTGTTGGTTAGGATGGTTGAGGGATGGAAGCGAGCGCAAGGAGTATAGAACAGCAAGATGTGAATGTTAAAGAGATTAAGAGCAGGCCGCTCATTGCTTCTATTATTTTAGTAGCAGGTACAATTTTGTTAGCTTTAAGCATGGCACTGTCTATTTCGTTTGGTGCTGCAGATATTAGTTTAAAGACTGTATGGCAAGCTGTATTTCAGTTTGACGGTTCTATTACGCATCATAATGTAATTCAAGAACTTCGCATGCCTAGAGCAATAGGGGGCGTAGTAGCAGGTGCCTTTTTAGCGGTATCAGGAGCAATTATGCAAGGTATGACGCGAAATCCACTAGCATCACCATCGTTAATGGGGATTACAGATGGGGCTGTATTTGGAATTGCAATTATGTATGCATTCTTCCCTAATTCACCTTATTTAATGTTCGTTATCGCATCTTTTATTGGTGCTGCGTTTGGAGCGAGCATTGTATATGGAATTGGATCTTCTTCACCAGGTGGATTAACGCCTGTGAAATTAGCTTTAGCGGGTGCCGCGATTAGTGCTTTATTAGGGGCCATTTCATCTGGAATTGCGCTATATTTCAATCTTGCCCAAGAGGTAAGTATGTGGAATGCAGGCGGAGTTGCTGGAGTGAAATGGGAAAGTATTAATATGTTAGTACCGATTGGCCTAGTTTGTCTCTTCATTGCAATTATGATGTCGAGGTATATTACAATTTTAAGCTTCGGTGAAGAAATTGCGATTGGACTTGGTCAAAATACGACATTAATTAAATTTATCGGGACAGTACTTGTTCTTGTGTTAACAGGTTCGGCAGTTTCTATGGCAGGATCGGTTGGATTTGTTGGTCTTGTCATCCCACATATGACTCGTTTCCTTGTAGGCTCAGACTATAGATGGGTTATTCCATGTTCTGCGGTCTTAGGCGGGCTGTTAATTGAATGTGCAGATATGTTATCTCGCGTTATTAATCCGCCGTTTGAAACGCCAATTGGAGCAATTACAGCGCTAATTGGGGTTCCATTCTTCCTCTACTTAGCACGTAACGAAGGGAGAGGAAAAATGTGAGGACAAGTGTCTTAACAAAAAAGAACGTTTCGGTTTTAACAATTTTAGTAGGATTAATCGTTACTGTATTTTTAGTGAGTTTAAATACCGGGACATTTAAAATACCGCCAATGGACGTATTAAAGTCATTGGTTGGACTCGGGGCTGAAGATCAGTCTGTTATTTTATTTGAATTCCGTATGCCGCGTATGGTCATTGCTATATTAGTTGGATCTGCTTTAGCTATGTCAGGTGCGATCTTGCAAGGGTTATCACGAAATCCACTTGCTGATCCAGGTATTATCGGTATTAACGCTGGAGCGGGATTAACAGTTGTTATCTTTGTCTACTTTTTCTTCGGGAAAGTAGGAACTGGTACATTTTTATCTGTATTCATCCTTCCGTTCTTCGCACTAGTTGGAGCGATATTAGCAGCTGTTATTATTTATTTACTAGCATGGAAAGACGGCGTTTCATCGACTCGATTGATACTTGTGGGTATCGCTGTTGCAGCTGGGTTTGGTGCTGTTAGTTTAATTTTTTCTATGAAGATGACATCTAACGATTTCCGCTTTGCTACGATTTGGTTAGCAGGAAGTCTTTGGGGCACAGATTGGAAGTTCGTGCTAAGTGTCCTTCCATGGATGGTTATTTTCTTGCCACTAGCTATTAGTAAAGCACACATACTAAATGTAATGAACCTAGGCGACTCTACAGCAGTTGGTCTTGGTGTAAACGTAGAAAAGGAAAGACGTAAATTATTATTTATTGCAGTTTGTTTAGCAGGTGCATCTGTCGCTGTTGCCGGAGGAATTGGTTTTATCGGTTTAATGGCTCCCCATTTAGCGAGGCGCCTTGTTGGTGGGAAACATCAAATTATGCTGCCTACAGCTGCACTAATAGGAACGTTTTTACTTTTATTCGCAGACGTAATTTCAAGAAGTGTGTTACCAACTTCAGAAATACCGGTCGGTCTTGTTATTTCTGTAATTGGTGCACCGTATTTTATATACTTACTTATGAGGACAAAGTAAAGGGAGGCTTTTTGTATGGCAACTTTAGCAGTTGATGCGGTATCTGTTGGCTATAATGAAGGGTTAATTATTGATGGATTAACAGTTGAAATTCCGGAAGGGAAAATTACAACAATTATTGGACCAAATGGTTGTGGAAAGTCCACATTATTAAAAACGGCTTCTCGTATTTTGAAAGCGAAAAAGGGTACTGTTTATCTTGACGGAAAAGCAATCGAGAAACAACCAACGAAAGAAATCGCAAAGAAAATGGCAATTTTACCACAGACTGCAGAAGTACCAACTGGCCTTACTGTATTTGAACTCGTTTCATATGGACGCTTTCCTCATCAAAAAGGATTTGGAACGTTGAAAGAAGAGGATTATCGCTACATTCATTGGGCACTTGAAGTGACGGGAATGACAGAATTCGCAAATCGTCCAGCAGAGGCATTATCAGGTGGGCAACGTCAACGCGTATGGATTGCGATGGCTCTTGCACAAGGGACAGAATTACTCGTATTAGATGAACCGACAACGTACTTAGATATGGCTCATCAATTAGAAGTATTAAACTTATTGAAAAAGTTAAATGAAGAAGAAGGTAGAACGATTGTTATGGTTATCCATGACTTAAACCATGCTTCTCGTTTCTCAGATCATATGATTGCATTAAAAGCTGGTAAGTTAATGAAACAAGGAACGCCAGATGAAGTGATGACGAGTGAAACACTTCGTAATGTATTTGAGATTGAAGCTCAAATTGTTCCATGTCCAGTAAACTGTAAGCCAATTTGTTTAACGTATGATTTAGCGATGATTAGTAATCAATTGCGTAAAAAAGCATAAGTAGAATCCCCCTCGTAAAGAGGGGGGCTTCTAATGGACGTTGAGCTTCTTATTAGTAAATAGGAAGTTGAACACCCGTTAGAACGGGGGCATAAGCAACAATTAATCAATATATATTTATTAATTGTTAACCTTGTTTCTTATAGTTCACTGTAACTTATAAGAGAAATACAGCTAGAAGGAGTGGGAACATGAAGAATTTTAAAATGGCGTTATTAGCAATGGTACTAGTCGTTACTTCTGTACTATTTGCAGCTTGTTCTAACAAAGAAGAAAAGAAAGCAGATGCGAAGGATGCGAAGACTGAAGAGCGCACTGTACAACATGCAAAAGGGGAAATTAAAATCCCTGCAAATCCCAAGAAAATTGCTGACCTTAGTGGTTCAACAGAAGAATTATTAATCTTTGGTATGAAACCAATTATTACTGCTAATACATCTCAAGAAAAAATTGATGCACATATTGAAAAGAAATTAAAAGACGTAAAACCAGTTGGTTCTGCTTGGGGAGATAAAATTAACATCGAAGCAGTAGCTGCTGCAAAACCAGACTTAATTCTTGTAAATAATCGTCAAGAAAAGATTTATGATCAATTATCTAAAATTGCACCAACAGTTATGTTAAAAACTCCATTAGACCAATGGCGTCCAAAATTCGAAGAAGTAGGTCAAATCTTCGGTAAAGAGAAAGAAACAAAAGAATGGTTCAAACAGTATGACGAAAAAGCAAGCAAATTACATGACAAAATCGTTGCGAAAACTGGCGATGCTAAATTCATGAAAATGGCTGCATATCCAAACGCTTTCCGTGTATACGGTGACTACGGTTACGGTAGTGTAATCTTTAATGATTTAAAATTACCAGCAGTTAAAGGTACACCAACTGATAAACCGTTAGTACAAGTACAAAAAGAAGCTTTAATCGATTACAACCCAGATTACTTATTCGTATTTACGACTGGTGACGGTTCTCAGCGCCTAAAAGAATTCCAAGAAGAATCAATTTGGAAAAATATGAACGCTGTTAAAAACAACCACGTATTTACAATTAAAAACGAAGAATTAAACAAAGGTTACTTCCCACTAGGTAAAGAAATGATCCTAGATGAAGTTGCTGAGTTCGTTTTAGGGAAATAATATATAAAAAGAGGTCACTTTTACTCCGGTAAAAGTGATTTTTTCTTTATATAAGGGCAATTAATATAGTCTTTCATTTCTTTCTGTTTCCTATTTCGTTTATAATATATAGTAAGAATGCAGTAAAGAAAGGGGGATGTCGGAAAGTGGTATATTTAAACGACAAACTCAGCGAAACAAAAGTGTTTAAAGACCCGGTACATAAATATGTGCACGTGCGCGATCGTGTTATTTGGGATTTAATCGGAACGAAAGAATTTCAACGCTTGCGCCGTATTAAGCAGCTTGGAACGACATTTTTTACATTTCACGGTGCAGAGCATAGTCGCTTTACTCATTCGTTAGGTGTATATGAAATTATTCGTCGTATGATTGATGATGTGTTTGATGGCAGACCGAACTGGAATGCTGAAGATAGATTATTATGCTTATGTGCGGCATTACTTCATGATGTCGGTCACGGCCCATTTTCTCATTCGTTTGAGAAAGTATTTTCATTAGATCATGAGAAATTTACGCAAAAGATTATCGTTGGAGATACAGAAATTAATCGCGTATTAAGTCGTGTGGATAAAGACTTTCCGCAAAAGGTAGCGGATGTAATCGCAAAAACATCTACTAATAAATTAGCGATTAGCATGATTTCCAGTCAAATTGATGCAGATCGCATGGACTATTTATTAAGAGATGCGTATTTCACTGGCGTAAAGTATGGAAACTTTGATATGGAACGTATACTGCGCGTTATGCGTCCGTACGGAAATCAAGTAGTTATTAAAAATAGTGGTATGCATGCTGTTGAACATTATATTATGAGTCGTTATCAAATGTACTGGCAAGTATATTTCCATCCAGTAACACGCAGTGCTGAAGTTATTTTAACGAAGATTTTACACCGTGCAAAATCATTGCACGAGAAGTACTATACATTTAAAAATCATCCGGTTCATTTCTATTCTTTATTTGAAGAAGAAGTAACAGTAGAGGATTATTTAAAGTTAGACGAGAACGTTATGTATTATTACTTCCAAGTATGGCAAGACGAAGAGGATCCAATTTTAAGTGATTTATGCCGTCGTTTTATGAATCGAAACCTATTTAAATATGTAGAGTTTACAGATAAGCACGGTTTAGATAATTGGATGGAATTAAGTAGCTTATTCAAAAAGATTGGACTTGATCCCGAATATTATTTAGTAGTTGATTCAACATCAGATTTACCGTACGACTTTTACCGTGCTGGTGAAGAAGAGGAACGTTTGCCAATCTTACTTCTTATGCCAAATGGGGAGCTTAGAGAGCTTTCACGTGAATCGGATATTGTTGAGGCGATTACTGGTAAGAAGAGAAGGGATCAAAAATTATTCTATCCACATGATTTAATCTATGAAGATGGAAGAAAAGGAAAATATAAAGAGAGAATCATCGAGTTACTCGAAGGAAAAAAATAAGAAGCAGCTAAAAGCTGCTTCTTATGAAAGAACTTGAAATTATTTGTCGCTTAAGCGTTTTCCGCCAACTGCATAATGGTTTTTAGACATTTCTTCGATGAAAACAACGATGTTTTCTTCAGGAGCACCAGTTGTTTCGCTTACTGCTGCTGTTACTTTCTCAGCAAGAGCTTTCTTTTGTTCCTCTGTGCGTCCTTCTAGCATTTTCACTGTTACGTATGGCATATATAATCGCTCCTTTTATGTAAGTTACACTCTTATTATAGCGGATTATGGGGAAGAACAATCAAAAAACAAATAATTTCTTTTTTTGACATATTGAAGAGGAGATGAAGCATGGATCAGTTATTTAGATACCCGTTGCACCAAATTCCTTTGGTAGCAATGGCCATTATTATTGCGTTATCTGTGCATGAATTTGCGCATGCATATGTTGCATATAAATTTGGAGACGATACAGCAAAGCGGCAAGGTCGCTTAACTTTATCACCGATGGCACACTTAGATCCTATCGGGATGATTGCTGTATTAATTCTTGGTTTTGGTTGGGCGAGACCAGTTCCTGTTAACCCATATAACTTTAAAAGACCTCGTCTTGCAGGTATATTAGTTTCAATTGCAGGACCGATTAGTAACTTAATTTTAAGCGCAATCGGTTTAATTATTTGGTATAGCTTATTAACATTTGGTGTATTAGACTCAATTCCATTTGCAGTAGCAGATACGCTAGCTCAATTTTTCCAGATTTTTATTATGTTGAATATCGTTTTACTTGTCTTTAACTTATTACCAATCCCGCCACTTGATGGATATCGCGTAGTGGAGGATTTAGCACCAACAAATATTCGTGCGAAAATGACACAGTATGAAAAATACGGGGCAATTGCGTTATTAATTCTTGTTATTACACCGCTTAGCAATTACACAATCCAACCTATTTTTAATGTTGTCATTCCATACGTATTTGCATTTTTAAACAGTATTATTGCGCCTATTTTTGGCCTTTTATAATCATTAAGTGAGGAGGAATTTACATATGACAGAGAAAAAGAAAAAAATCGGTTTTAATATCGTGAAAAATGATTCAACAGATGGACATGGTGGTTTTGGCGTTGGGGCATTAAGTCTAGAAAACATTTCACCTGTATTTGTCGATGTACTAGAGAAAACAGCATTTGTTGATATCGGTGCGATGCATGCACGTAGTACAGTAGAAAAAGGTATTAAGTTTTTAACAAATAAAGATGAAGTTCCAAACGGAAAACCATACTGGCTTGTATGGGTAACGATTGAAAGAACAGCAACAGGTGCGTATTACGCAGGTGTAACAGCTTGTGAAATGACAGTTGACCGTGAAATTCGCCGCGGATATAAGTCACTTCCAGAGCACGTAAACAAAATGGATAAATCATTGAAGCGTCACATTATGGTTGAACATATGGACGAATCATCTAAAAAAGTACTTGGTACATTCTTAAAAGAACATAATGAAGCGATTTGGAACGAGTCTAGCGAAGAATTGCGCCGTGCTTTATTAAGTGAATAAAAGAAAAGGATGTCTCACTAGTCAACAATCGACTAGTGAGACATCCTTTTTATTTTGGCTTGTTGTATGAAAATATATCAACGATTCGACTAGGAGGCTATTCCACGTTCAGTGAAATAGCTTGATATTCTACCAAGGAAGATATTTCTTCCACCAACTTGTTTTTTTCTTTTCTTCAGTTGTCTTTTCAAATTCCTCTTTATCATCAACGTGATCCATACAATATTCAGTTGGTTCTGTGCCTTTTGCAAAATACATTTTCACTGAAATTGGACAATTTTTTGTAGCGATTTTCCCGTTTTCAGGGTTAATATCGACTGCAACGACGTCACTTGGTTGTTTAAACTCTTTTTTAGGTTGTCCATCTAAGCCTTTCTCCATCGTATCAGTCCATATTCTTTTCGCATAGCCTTGTTCTGCTACGTTTGAAATTGATTTAGGTTGATCATATCCAACCCATACGCCAGTTACGAGTTGCGGGGTAAACCCAATCATCCAACTATCTGTTTCAGTAGAACCAGATTTTCCGGCATAGGTTCTTGATAGTTTAGATAACATTGATTGACCAGTTACAGCAGCATAACTGCTTAGTTTTTTATTAAACATGCCTGTCATCATTTCTTCCATCACAAATGCTTTGCTCTTATCAAGAACTTGTTTACTCTCCAAATGAGCATCGTATAAAATATTTCCTTCATGATCCATAATGCGGCGAATGAAAATAGGTTTTACTTCTTTTCCCCCGTTTGCGAACATGCTATAAGCGTTAACCATTTCAATTGGTTTTACAGGAGATGTACCGAGCGCGAGGGAAGGGACATCTTTTAATGCACTTTTAATGCCGAATTGCTTCGCCGTTTTTGTAAGAATGTCTTCGCCTAAAAATAAATTGGTCTTCACGGCATATACGTTATCAGAGACCGCAAGAGCTTGCGCCATTGTTACAAAATCGTCTGCATAATAGTCTTTATAGTTTTTCGGTTTATACTTTGAAACACCGTCACCTAAAGTGAACACGGTGTATTCGCTTTTTAAGCGCGTAGCAGGGGTGAATCCTCGTTCTAATGCCGCATAATATAGAAATGGCTTAAATGTAGATCCAGGCTGGCGAGCGGCCTGTGTAGCCCTGTTAAATTGACTTGTATTATAATCAGTTCCACCAACAAGGGCAGCTACTTCACCTGTTTTTGGATTCATAGAGACGAGCGCAGTTTGTATGTTTGTCGTGTCAGGTATGTGGTCTTTTACAGCTTGTTCTGCAACCGATTGTAATTTCGGGTCTAGCGTTGTATAAATACGCAAGCCGCCTTTTTGTAACGCTTGCTCATCTAATCCGATATCACGAAGAAGAGAAGCTTGTACAGCATCTTGGAAATAAGGTGCAACCTCTGCCACCTTTTTCGTATCTAATGAGGCGAAGGTTAGTGGCTCCTTCTTCGCTGAAGCTGCTTGTTTCTTCGTAATATAGCCTTGTTCTACCATTTCATCTAATATAAGAGATTGTCGTTCTTTCGCACGATCTTTTTTTAAAAAGGGAGAGTAGACACTAGGTCCTTTTGGTATACCCGCGAGCATACTAGCTTCCGCTAATGTTAATTCTTTTGCTGTTTTATCAAAATATAGACGGGACGCAGCTTCGATTCCATAAGCACCATGCCCGTAATAAATTGTATTTAAATATCCTTCTAAAATATGATTTTTATTATAATTCACTTCAAGACGGATTGTGTACATTGCTTCTAATAGTTTACGTTTCCACGTTTTATCATGATCTAAGTATAGGTTACGGGCATACTGTTGTGTAATCGTACTAGCGCCTTGGACTTTTGCCATCGCTTTTAAATCAGCAACAATGGCACCAGCGATACGCTTCATATCAAAGCCATGATGGTTGTAGAATCTTTGATCTTCGATAGAAAGTGTTGCCTCTTTTACGTAAGGAGAAATTTCCTTGAGAGATACATTGTATCGTTTTTGTACCTCATTACTTTGTCCTATAACAGTGTCATCGTTAGCATAAAAGACACTTGTTTGCGGGACAGCGACAGGAGGAGGTCCCATAATTTTTGCAACTATAATAATAACAAAAAAGGAAAAAACGAAAAAAAGAACAGAAGAAAACATTACGGTGAAGAAAAGACGTTTATATTTTTTAAGTTTTGGATTCATAGTTTGATCCATCTTTTTCAGCCCCTCATTCATACAAACATTATTGTATTAGTATTGAGGGTTTTCGATTATTTTAAACAATGAAATTTTGAAAATAAAGAGCTCCTTCAATTAAGAAAGGAGCTCAAATGCACGTGCTGGCCAATCGGTAATAATGACATCCACGCCATAATCAATCATAGTTTGCAAATCTTTGTATTCGTTAATTGTGTAAGGGCGGAAAACGTACCCTTGTTTTTGCGCGAGTTGAACAAATTCCTTTGTTAGTAGTTGAAAGTTTGGGTGTAAACCAGTTGCATCTCTAGTTTTTGCTTCAGCGATAGGATCAGCAAGTGGTGTATCATATAAAATTGCTCTTGGGATTTCAGGAGCAATTTCTGCTAATAATGAAACAGAGTCGTGATTAAATGAAGAGAATACAATTTGATTAGAAAGATGATATTCTCGAACGAGAGCAACAACTTTTTCTTCAATGTTTGGATAGTGAATGACATCTGTCTTTAACTCAATGTTGAGCTGTAACTTTGTTGTAGATAACCAAATGAATACTTCGCGTAACGTTGGGATTTTTGCTTCATGGAAAGAAGGATCTTTATGGCTGCCGGCATCTAAAGTTTGTAACTCTTCTACCGTTTTTTCAGAGACAAGACCTACATCATTCGTTGTACGATCGACTGTTTCATCGTGAATTACGACAAGTTCACCATCTTTTGATAGGTGGACATCAAGTTCAATGCCATGGGCGCCGATGCGTTCAGCTTCTTGGAAGGCAATCATCGTATTTTCTGGATGTGTTCCTTTTACGCCGCGATGAGCGAAAATAAGTGGATTACTCATGTGAAATTCTCCTTATCATTTCTTTTCTTTCATTATGAAACTGCTTTTGAAAAAATACAATTTAATATGACAAACATTTACAAAAGTCTAACAGTTGCACAAAAGTTAACGTTAACGTAAAATGTAATAATCGAGTGAAGGGAGGAATAAACATGTATAAGATTGATGAAGTTACAAAGCAAGTTGGTTTAACAAAACGTACACTTCGTTATTATGAGGAAATTGGTTTAATTCATCCCCCAGAACGTAGTGAGGGGAACATTCGCCTGTATACAGACGAAGATATCGCTAGAATTAAAAGAATTGTGGAAGCGAAAGAAGTGTTAGGGATTACGCTTCAAGAAATGCAACATTTTTTATCGTTAAAAGAAAGAATGGAGCAAAGAAGAAATAGTGAGAATCCCCGTGATCGTGAAGTGATTCAAGAAATTAAAGAGATGCTTGAAAAACAAGTGCAAACGCTAGACGAGAAAATGGAGCAAATGCAGCGTGTAAAGGGAGAACTTGAAGACAGCTTACATCGTGCAGTGACATTTTTAGAGAATACAAAAGGAGAGTAATCAAAATGGAGAGCAAACAAAAACTAGGGAGATTGATTACAGTGTTGGCTACTTTCCTTGCCTTTTCAGGTATAGGGGTAGTCGATCCAATTTTGCCAATTATTGCTGAAAAGATTGGTGCATCGCATTGGCAAGTAGAGATGTTATTTACAGCATATATTTTAACGATGGCAATTATGATGTTACCAGCTGGAATATTTGCATCGAGATTTGGTGATAAACGAATGATGACAATCGGTCTTGCGATCGTGACTGTATTTGCGTTTATATGCGGTATATCGCAAACGATTGCTCAGTTATCTCTTTTCCGCGCTGGATGGGGATTAGGGAATGCGATGTTCTTCGCAACGGCGATGACTTTATTGATTGCATTAAGTAAAGAAGTTCATGAAGCAGTAGGGTTATATGAAGCAGCTATCGGTTTAGGAATGGCAGGTGGACCATTATTAGGTGGGATATTAGGTGGACATTCTTGGCGTTACCCATTTTTTGCGACGAGTATTTTAATTTTCTTAGCATTTATTTTAGTTTTCTTCTTTGTGAAAGAACCAGAGCGAAAAGTGAAGCGTAAAGCGGCAGGCGTAGGAGAATTACTTAACCTGGTGAAGTATAAGCCGTTTATGCAAGGCGCCATTTCAGGAATGTTATACTACTACGGATTTTTCGTTGTGTTAGCATATTCACCACTTATTATGCATTTATCTGCTATTCAATTAGGTTTTGTATTTTGTGGATGGGGACTCGCGTTAGCTTACGGTTCTGCAATTTTAGCACATAAGCTAGAAGGGAAATATGAGCCGAAAACATTGTTGAAAGGCAGTTTACTCGTATTTGCGCTGTTCTTAATTGCACTATTCTTCGTGAAAATTATGTGGTTACAAATTGTATTAATTGTTCTATCAGGATTAGCATCAGGATTAAATAATGCATTATTTACAAGTTATGTAATGGATATTTCACCTTATGAAAGATCTGTTACATCTGGTGTTTATAACTTCGTTCGTTGGTTAGGTGGCGCAATTGCTCCGATTTTATCAGGAATTATCGGTCATACTGTTTCACCACAAAGTCCGTTTTTAGTAGGTGGAATCGTGGTGTTAGTTGGTTGTATTATGATCCTAATTCCAATTCGTAAACCAGTAGAAATAGAGACAAAAGCCCTTTCTTAAGAAAGGGTTTTCTTTCCTTTTACGGTGCAAACCCTTCCTGCACATATGTTAGAACCCTCTGACTAAAATATATTTTCGGTATTTTTGTACTTTTAACTATACATTTTGGATGTTTTGTTTTATTTTTGTTAGGGGACATTAATGATGTCCCTATTATAAATTTGCATTGAAAGGCGTGATTGTACGATGGAACTATGGTTCACTGAAAAACAAACAAAACATTTTGGGATTACGGCGCGTATTAACCGCACATTACATACGGAGCAAACAGAATTCCAAAAACTTGATATGGTCGAAACGGAAGAGTTCGGAAACATGCTTATTTTAGATGGCATGGTTATGACAACAGAAAAAGATGAGTTCGTTTATCATGAAATGGTAGCGCACGTACCTTTATTTACACATCCAAACCCTGAAAACGTATTAGTTGTAGGTGGCGGCGATGGCGGTGTTATTCGTGAAGTGTTAAAACACCCAAGCGTAAAGAAAGCAACTCTTGTTGAAATCGATGGAAAAGTAATTGAGTACTCTAAACAGTACTTACCATCAATTGCAGGTGCATTAGATAATGAGCGTGTAGAAGTAAAAGTAGGAGACGGTTTCCTACATATCGCAGAAAGCGAAAATGAATATGACGTAATTATGGTAGATTCTACTGAGCCAGTAGGACCAGCAGTAAACCTATTTACAAAAGGCTTCTACGCTGGAATTTCAAAAGCGTTAAAAGAAGATGGTATTTTCGTTGCACAAACGGACAACCCTTGGTTTACGCCAGAACTAATTACAACTGTGTTTAAAGATGTAAAAGAGATTTTCCCAATTACTCGTTTATACACAGCGAACATTCCAACTTACCCAAGCGGTCTTTGGACGTTCACAATCGGATCTAAAAAACATGATCCATTAGAAGTAAGTGAAGAGCGTTTCCACGAAATCGAAACGAAATACTACACAAAAGAATTACACAATGCAGCATTCGCATTACCGAAATTTGTTGGCGATTTAATTAAGTAAGAGAATCGCACGGAACAAATAAAGTGTAAATAGCTCATTTAAGGTGTTTGTCCAGAAGACTTGAACATGCTAGCTATTTACACTTCTGTAAAGAAAATTGTCTTCTTTGTATGAAATAGAAGACCCGGTAAATCGAGAAAGAGGAGCAATTCGCTCCAAATTTGAGAAATAATGAAAGGTTGGGATACCTTAAGTTCCACATAAGGAGGAAAAGAATATGCGTTTTGATGAAGCTTATTCAGGTAAAGTATTTATTAAAAGTCATCCAAGTTTTGAAGAGTCGAAGGTAGTTATTTATGGGATGCCTATGGATTGGACAGTAAGTTACCGTCCGGGATCTCGTTTTGGCCCTGCACGTATTCGTGAAGTATCAATCGGTCTTGAAGAATATAGTCCGTATTTAGATCGTGAACTAGAAGAGGTAAAATATTTTGATGCGGGTGATATTCCATTACCATTCGGAAACGCACAGCGCAGCTTAGACATGATTGAAGAATATGTATCAAAACTTTTAGATGCCGATAAGTTTCCACTAGGTCTCGGCGGTGAGCACTTAGTGTCTTGGCCAATTTTTAAGGCAATGGCAAAAAAATATCCGGATTTAGCAATCATCCATATGGATGCTCATACTGATTTACGTGAATCGTATGAAGGGGAGCCTTTATCCCACTCTACACCAATTCGTAAAGTGTGTGATTTAATTGGTCCGGAAAACGTATATTCTTTCGGAATTCGTTCTGGAATGAAGGAAGAATTTGAATGGGCGAAAGAAGTAGGTATGAACTTATATAAATTTGACGTATTAGAACCGTTAAAAGAAGTATTACCGAAACTTGCAGGACGCCCAGTCTATGTCACAATCGACATTGATGTATTAGACCCAGCTCACGCTCCAGGAACAGGAACGTTAGAAGCTGGTGGTATCACATCTAAAGAATTATTAGATTCCATCGTAGCAATTGCAAATTCAAATATAAATGTAGTTGGAGCAGACTTAGTAGAAGTAGCTCCTGTCTACGACCATAGTGATCAAACACCAGTCGCAGCAAGCAAATTCGTGCGGGAAATGCTGCTCGGTTGGGTGAAATAAAAGCGGAATCCGCTGTAGCTGGATAAAATAAGAGCCCTCTATATGATTAGGGGCTCTTATTTTGTCGTTATGTGTCGGTAAGTCGATATGTCTTGTCGAATCGTCGATATAATGAAAAAATCGTTGATATATTTTGAGTTGTGATCGATATATTTGAAAAATCGTCGATATAATTTCATTTACCATTACGTAACATTAAAAAGAGCTATTCCAAAACAACGGGAATAGCTCTTTTTCTTATGCAACCTTCTCTTCCGAAGTAATGCCGCGAATGTCATCAGCAGAGCGAATTGGATATTTACGGAACACAATTGATCCGATGTATCCAACAATCGTGGTAACGATTCCACATAATATAGCAGCAATTGTTACTTTTACAACGTCATTAAACCCGAATAAGACAAGAAGTCCTGGGATTGGTGATGCTGTTCCTGGTGCATTATTAACGAGCTGGAATAGAGATGTAATAATACCAGCAAGTGCACCGCCAACGAAGTTTGTTGCATAAATTGGAATTGGATTTGCTGAAACAACATCGGCTTGTGTTAAAGGCTCGATTGCTACAGCGATTGTGTCTTTCTTTGAGCAAATTTTTAGTCGCTTAAAGAAAATAAAGTTCATTGGAGCTGAGGCTGCTACGGCAAGACTACCAATTGCCATTGGTAAACCTGTTAATCCAAGCATTGCAGTGAGTGCCATAGAACTCAGTGGAGAGGTAGAAATAACTGTTATTAATCCACCAAGCATAATACCCATAATGATAGGACTTTCTGTAGTTGCAACTGAAATCATAGAACCGATTTTACCGAGCGTTGCGTTCACGAGCGGATCCATAAGCATTGCCATTCCGCGTGAGATTGGTGCAGCGATAAATAAAATTGCTAAAAACTCTACACCAGCCGGTAATTTCTTTTCGAGAAATTTCACGACGAAGGCACAAACGTATCCAGCGAAAAATCCTGGTAAAATACCAAATCCACTAGTAGCGATACCGATTAAAACAGCATATACGGGTGAAACACCGATTGCTAATGCGACTAAAATCGCTGCTGCGACACCGCTCATACTACCGGAAGCTTCTCCTACTGATTGTAGAAAGTCATTATGAAACATTTCTCCACCGATATAACGGTGAAATGCTTCAATAAGAAAACTTGCGATTGCTGCATTAGCTAAAGCACCCATTGCTTTCATGCCGTAAGGAGCACGGTAACTAAAAAGTGTAAATAGACAAAGTACAACAAGTAATAGTGCTAAACCTTGCAAGATAGCCATTTGAAAACTGTCTCCTTTGATTTTTGTAATAAAAATTTGTATCATTCAATAATAATATAAAAGTTCATGAAACGGAAAAATTTTTTATTGGGAAATTGCCATAAGGTGAAGATGCCTTACAATAATGTAAGGAAAGTGTAAGGTGTTTAGATAGAGTATAGTATGTCATTTTTCGTATAATACAAGTACAGATATATGACTAGGGAAAAAGAAGTGCAAACAGGAGGCTCATATATGAAATTGGTAATTAAAGTTTTAGTTGTATTCGCCATCATTCTAGGTGGAACAGCGTATTATTTGAACACAAAAACAGAAGGTGTACATGCTTTTGTAGACAACTTCTTTTCAAATAAAGAAATACAAGATTATTATGCGGTTATAGATAAAGGTGAGAAAAAAGACGGAGAATACTTGTATACTTTTAAAGGGTATACAGAAGATGGAAAGTTACAGGTTATTAAAAGAATGATGAACCGTGAATTGCATACGGGTGCTTTTATAAAAATTTATGCAAAAGGTATGCAAGGAAAAGGATGGGCTGAAATCCCGAAAGAATCAATTCCGCAAAAAGCGTTGGAAAAAATAGAAAAACGATAAAAGGAGCGACTCATGCGCTCCTTTTTTAGTGCGTTAAAATCGTGATAGATGTTTTTTCTTTGTTAGAAATGATTGTTGCACGTCCGCCAATTGGGAAAGTAAAAATCGGGGTTGTATGACCGAAACTTGCGTTTGCAATGATAGGGATATGTGCAAGCTCAGGCTTTGAAGCAATCATTTCTTGCATGTCTCCTATCGTACATTCTGCACCTTTTTGCATCTTTCCTATAACGATGCCTTTTACATGTTCAAAATCTTGCTGCTGCATAAGAGAATGTAAATATCGATCAAAAGTTTTAAGAGTAGCTCCCCCAGTTAAACTATCCTCTTCAAGAAATAAAATTTTATCCTTTAAGTTTGGCATATATGGTGTACCTTGCAGTAAGTTCAATGTGCTCATATTACCACCGATAATATCTCCCGTAGCTTCTCCTTCGTGAATTGAAACGTACCCTTCATTTTTAATAAATTCTCGATTTTCTTGATCTATATACCAAGAATCATCGCTCCATGTTTCAGATGGCAGGACTTCAATAGTCTCATTAGAGGTTAAGCATTTTAAAAAGTAATCGGTTGTATACTCGAGCCCTTTCTCCATTCCAAATGAAGAGAAATGGGGTCCTGAATATGTAACAAGTCCTGTTTTAGTGTAAATTGCATTATTTAGTGCAGTGATATCCGAATAGCCACAGAAAAATTTCGGGTTTTCTCGAATTAAATCGTAATCGAGATGTTTTAATAAGCCATTAGAATTGTATCCGCCAAGTGTCGTCAAAATAGCTTTTACATTCTGATCTCTAAATGCTTCGTGGAGGTCTTGAATGCGTGAAGAAATAGAAGAGGAAGCAAATCTGTCTATCTCATCAGCATATGTTGAAAATGTAACGTGAAAACCCATTTCGGTTAACTTTTTTACAGCAAGCTTCCTGTTCTCAGTTGAGACAATACTTAAACTACAAGATGGTGAAATCACTCTAATTTCATCACCTTTTTTCAATTTTGTTGGTAGCACTTCATTCACCTCTTCAAAAGAAAGAATATTTAGATTTAAGAAATATTTTATCATATGAAATAAAGTGAAAGTGAATTATTTTTTGAAATGGAGTTTTCCTGATTTTTCAGCAGACAGACAGAGGTTTTTTTTGATATGATAGGAAAAGTGATTTATTATAAGTAGTATTTAATATCTATAACATTTGAAAGGTGTGCAAGACGTGGAGAAACAACTTGCAGGCTTGCCGGTACACGTTCATTTCGTAACGGAAATCCGTGAAGGGGCGAGGAAGGAAACCGTTGCTTTTGAAGCAAATGGTCAATACTATGTAAAAGGTCAAGGTACATACGTAACATTCCAAGAGCCGAACGAACAAGGCGAAGTGAAAACAATTATTAAAATCCAAGATGAACAAGTTCTCATTATGCGTTCAGGTGCTGTTTCTATGCGTCAAACGCATGTGAAAGGTGAATGGACAACTGGTACGTACACGAGTGAACTTGGTACGTTTGCATTGCAAACGAAAACTGATAACGTTCTTTTTAAATGGTCGGATGAAAAGAAAAAAGGACAACTCTTCTTAACGTACGCATTGCTTCTAAGTGAACAAGAAGCTGGCAGATATACAATTACGATTAATTTGAAGGAGGCAAAATAATGAATTCTTTAGAACAAGTAAAAGGATTAATTAAAGAAGAAATTCAAGCTGCTGTATTAAAGGCAGAATTAGCGACAGAAGAACAGATTCCAAATGTAGTATTAGAATCTCCAAAAGATAAAACAAATGGTGACTTCTCTACAAATATGGCAATGCAACTTGCACGTGTTGCGAAAAAAGCACCTCGTATGATTGCAGAAGAATTAGTTGCAAACTTCGATAAAGCAAAAGCTTCTATTGAAAAGATTGAAATCGCAGGTCCTGGTTTCATTAACTTCTACATGGATAATAGCTACTTAACAGACTTAATCCCAACAATCGTTAATGCTGGTGAAGCTTATGGTGAAACGAATACTGGTAAAGGTGAAAAAGTACAAGTTGAGTTCGTATCTGCGAATCCAACAGGTGACCTTCACTTAGGACATGCACGTGGTGCAGCAGTAGGTGACACGTTATGTAACTTATTAGCAAAAGCAGGATATGATGTATCTCGTGAGTACTACATTAATGATGCTGGTAACCAAATCCATAACTTAGCTCTTTCTGTTGAAGCTCGTTACATGCAAGCTTTAGGCTTAGAGAAAGAAATGCCAGAAGACGGATACCATGGTGCGGACATCATTGCAATCGGTAAACGTTTAGCAGAAGAGTTTGGCGATCGTTATGCGAAAGCTGATGAAAAAGAAAGCTATGAATTCTACCGTGAGTACGGTTTAAAATATGAGTTAGCAAAACTTCAAAAAGACTTAGAAAGCTTCCGTGTTAAATTTGATGTATGGTTCTCAGAAACATCATTATACAAAAACGGAAAAATCGATCAAGCTCTTGCGGTATTAAAAGAGCGTGACGAGATCTTTGAAGAAGACGGTGCAACTTGGTTCCGTTCAATGACTTACGGCGATGATAAAAACCGTGTATTAATTAAAAACGACGGTTCTTACACGTACTTAACGCCAGATATTGCATATCACCGTGATAAATTAGAGCGTGGTTTCGATAAGTTAATCAATATTTGGGGTGCTGACCACCACGGTTACATTCCACGTATGAAAGCTGCTATTCAAGCGCTAGGTTACGATAAAGAAACATTAGAAGTAGAAATCATCCAAATGGTACAACTGTATCAAAATGGTGAAAAAATGAAAATGAGTAAGCGTACAGGTAAAGCAGTTACACTTCGTGAGCTTATGGAAGAAGTAGGTGTGGACGCAATGCGTTACTTCTTCGCAATGCGTAGCGGTGATTCTCATTTAGACTTCGATATGGACTTAGCTGTATCAAAATCTAACGAAAACCCAGTATACTATGCACAATACGCTCACGCTCGCGTATGCAGTATCCTTCGTCAAGGTGAAGAATTAGGATTAGCTACAGGCGGAGACGTGAACTACAAACTTGTTACTTCTGAGAAAGAAGTAGAGTTACTGAAAAAACTTGGTGAATTCCCAGCAGTAGTTGCGGATGCAGCACAAAAACGTTTACCACACCGTATTACAAACTATGCATTTGAATTAGCAGCAACATTACACAGCTTCTACAATGCAGAAAAAGTATTAAACCAAGATAACTTAGAATTAAGTAAAGCTCGCTACGAGTTAATGAAAGCAGTACGCACTACACTTCAAAACGCATTAGCAATCGTAGGAGTATCTGCACCAGAAAAAATGTAATTAAGAAAAGCGGAGCCGACTGTTTAGTCCCGAAGGCTAAGGTTCTTTCCCACAGAAGATGCATTTTATCTTCTCGTGGGGAAGGTTCTTAGACGGAAGGGGCTAGGAGGCAGAGCTAGACATAAAGAAAAGCGGAAGCGGCTCGTTCAGAATAGGAGGGGGATGGAGCTCCTGACAGAGAGGCGTACTTTGCCTCGGAGGAAGGCGCGAAGCCACCGAGTATTCTAGCCGCTGAAGCTGGACAATAGAGAAAAGCGGAGCCGATTTTTCGCTTTCAGTAAAAGGCAATCACACGATGTTGTGATTGCCTTTTTGTATGGAGATAATAAAAAAATAAAATTTTATCAAACAAAAGGAGAATTTGCGTCGTCTTATATAAATGACAGGAGGTTTCCGATGGAAGAAAAGGTAGAAGAATTAATTGATATATATAAGCAGCAAATATATTCCTTATGCTATAAGTTAGCGAAGACGAAAGAAGACGCGGAAGATATTTTTCAAGAGACGTGGATAAAAGTTTTTTCATCGCGGCACCAACTTTCTTACGTGGAGAATTATAAAAAGTGGATTACTACAATTTGTGTTCGTACATTTTATGATTTTTATCGCAAAAAGAAAAGATGGAAAGATCGTGTATTGGATTTATTTCATAAAGAAGATGATGGAGAAATAGAGTTTGCAGATGATGTGAATATATCAGAAGAACTCATTCAAAAAGTCGAAGCAGAAATGATACGAGAAGTTATACAGTTATTAAATGAAAAATATAAAACAGCGCTCGTACTCTACTACTATGAACAATATTCTTACAAAGAAATGAGTGAAATATTAAATATACCAATTGGTACGGTGAAATATCGCCTTAATTATGCGAAGAAGCAAATGCGAGAACATTTGGAGGGGTTCGTTTATGAAGGAAGATAAATTTGATCAAAAGATAAAAAGTAGTTTAGGGGGAGAGATGATTCCTAGCGAAGAGCTAATAAATAATACGAAGCAGGGCATGCGAGATGCTCGGAATTTAGAGAAGAGATGGATGATTTGTATTCACGCCATTTGGATTGTTTTATTAACAGTTGTTATAGAACAATTTGTTACTCATTTGGATCATAAAATTTCTATGTTGATAGCCATTGTGATTATGATGCACGTATACATCCCGATATATGTTGTAATACAGTCATTTTTAAAGAAGGAGTATAAATTACATGAAAGAGTTCGCTAATCCGTTTGTAATATTTGAAGTAGCTGGAGTGACAATGTTTTTAGCTTTTATAGCACTTTTAATATGTGTTGCATCATGGGTATATACAGATGCGAAAGCACATCAAATGAGTAAAGGGTGGAGTGTTTTAGCGATTATATTGCCATTCTTTATTGGATTTTTATTATATATGGTAAGAAGAAGTAAAAAGAAAGTTGAAGGAGAATATAAGATGAATGTTGTTAAAAAACAGAAGGTAACATTAGTTGCGATATTGGCAAGTACAATGTTTGTATTACTTAGTGGTTTTACTTTTGCACAAACGTTAGATGATGCGTGGAGAGTAGGAGATATATATTTAGAAAATGAGAAGCAAGGGGAAACAAGTTACGAGGCAAAATTTTCATTATGGGATATTGCTGGGAAGGACATTGAATTTGAGTATGCAAAAGATACAGAAGTAACATTTTCTTATGAGACAGATGCAAAACGTGGGAATTTATGCTTTAGCTTGTATGAAAGGAAAGGAGAAGGGATAAGGGAGCTAAAAGAAATCTGTGAATCAAAAAAAGGTACTTTTAAAGCTACATTGAAAGCGAATGAAAAGTATGTATTTAGTATAAGTGGTTTAATGGTGAAAGATGGTTTTGTAAAAGTGAATTGGGAAACAAAATAAAGGCCCTTGGGAAGGGCCCTTTATTTTATCGGATTGTATACGTAACCGAAAAGCTAACAGGACTATAGTAAACATAAGGTGCATGAAATTGAACGTACATATTCCCATCTGTTTTTGCAGTGAAAATTCGGCCGTAGCCATCAGAATAACGTCCAATAAGATTATGATTTGAGTCATAAACACTGTAACTAGGAGTTTTGCTGTTAGGTTGAATTGTTAGTTCTTGTCCCTTTTGAAGGAAAATAGGTTCTTGCTCAGAACTACTTCCAGTTTGCAAAGAATAAAATTTTGTAAAGCTTTGTTCTTGAGTTGCAGCAGCAGCCTTTGTTTCAGGAATAAACGTGGTAGCACCAGTAATTCCTGCTAAAGTTAATGCACCGGCTAAAATCATTTTTTTCATAGTAGAAAAGCCTCCTTAATTGTTGTAATCATTTTTGTTACAGTTAATATTGTATACGATAATGAGTAGGAGAAAATATGCTTTTATGCATATATATTTTTTCTCAATAAAAGACCACTGATTTTTATCAGTGGTCTTTTACAAATGATTAAGCAGCTTTCTGTTCTGTTTGCGTAACAGGTTTTTGAAGAGTGTTATAAACACCAGTTCCGATTACTTCTAGTGCCATTTTCATACGTTCAGGTGAAATGTTCTCAAATACGTTATCTTGAGGTGTGTGATATACCTTCTCGATATGATAGATTAATGGATTCCAGCTATCGACACCCATCCAGATAAATAGGGCGGCCGGAATCCCAACTTCAGCAAATGGCACGTGATCACTAGAGCCGAATTTTCCTTGCAGTACAAGGTCATTATTTAATTGTTTACCTGCTTGCAAGGCTGCATCTGTTACAAGGTTTGGAGAACCGTTAGGCGTCATAGCATATAAATTCTTTGCTTTATCGTAATTTGTTGCAACCATGTCTGCGTTAAAGACACCTAAAATCCGGTCACGTTCTTTTTGGGATAAACTATTAACGTAATAATCGGAGCCAAGTAAGCCAGTCTCTTCAGAACCGAAAGCAATAAAACGAATTTCTTTATCAGTTTCTACATTTTGAAAAGCACGAGCTAATTCTAATACTAATCCTGTACCAGAAGCATTATCATTTGCTCCAGGTGCTCCAACGACACTATCGTAGTGTGAACTTACAACGACAGCTTTTTCATTACCTGTACTGTTTTTTGGTTTCTTTTTAGCGATGACGTTTAATGATGTTAAATTAGATTCATGTCTCGCTTTTAGGGAAAGAATTGTTGTTCCTTTTTTAGCGATTTCTTCTTTAAATGCATTTCCTTGCGCATAAGCAAGACCGAAGACAGGGATAGATTGCTTTTTCGTTAGGCGAGGATTGAAAGTTTGTCCGTAGTTTCCACGTCCACCAATTAAACTGTATAAAAGAACACCTTTTGCACCTTTGCTAACGGCATTTTCAACTTGTTTATTATAGTCAGCTACTGTTGTTCCTCTTTCGAATAGAACAATTTTTCCGTTTACTTCATTTGGGATATCCTCTAATTTTGTCCCACCTTGAACAAAGATAAGAGGAGCTGTAACAGCCTCTGTAGAAATTAGTGCGTTAGGGGCAGCACCAGCTTGCCAATTACGCTTTGTGGATAATGGTGATTCAATAAATCCAACGTATTGATCCGGCACTTGGAATGGTTGATATTCTACTTCATAGCCCATTGATTTAAGCTGCATACCAACATAGCGAGAAGCCCATTCCTCTGATTTTGTTCCACCGGGGCGAGGGCCAATTGTTTCGGATAAGAAACGGATGTGTTCGATAGCGCGGCTTGCATCAACTTGTTTTGTAATAGATGAAGTCTGCTTGATTTCTGACGTGGAATCAGCTTTAGCTTGTCCAATCGGAGCTAAGCTAACAGCGAGTGATACAGCAAGCAAAGAGCTTACTATTTTTTGTTTCAAAGATTTTTTCATTTTTTTCTCTCCTATTCTTCTATTCTCTCTGACTGACAAAAGAAGACGGATAACGACTTCATTTTACCTTTATATTTTTGAATTTTCAATATTCTGACATTGAGAAATAAAAAACATATGCATATTTGCATATGTTTGATGGAGATATGTATGCTATCATCTTAAATGAAGGTTCGCTTTCTACTTGGAAAGCTCCTACATTGCATGAATCTAGTGTACCCAAACTTTAGATTATGTAGAGAAAAGAATCCACTGTAGGGTTTCTTTTCTCATGTTTGAATCATGTGATGATAAATATGTTTCCGCATTTCATAATTATCATCAGTGATATATGTAAGGCATCCATATGAAAATAAGAGGCTGTTCAAAGGTTTTCCGTACTTTTGGACAGCCTCACCCCGTTAAAAGGACGATACTGTATGTATCGTCCTTTTTGTATAAAAAAACATCCAATCAAGTAAGAATATGATTGGATGTGAAAAGAATTGTTATAAAGGTAAGTTTTACGATACATGCTAACCAAAATAATGTATCCGATTGTAAATGTTATTTCTTTTATATTGAGGTAGTAATAAATTGTAGATTGAATTTGGCCAGGATGAAGAGAATATGTACTGTTTAAAAGAGTATACAATTTTGTAGATTAAAGCGAAAATAGCTCTTTTCATATAGATAGAGCGCCACTACTTTAATCGATGCTATTATATAAAAAAAGAAGGTACTCCCTTAATTATCCTCTATGGAAGATAATCATCAATAACCTTCGTTAAAAAGTATATACGTAAATGACAATCAGTTCAACCGTATTGCTTCCTTTCAAAAAAGTATGTAAAAAAGAACCGCTTCCTACTAAGAAGCGGTTCTTTTTTTATATTTCTGTTAAGATTATCGGTTCGCCGCGAGTTACGACAACTGTATGTTCACATTGTGCAACAAGGCTTTTATCAGGGGTAACGAATGTCCAACCATCATCGCCACGTTCGATAATGTGATCAGCTTTCATAGAAATAAATGGTTCTACAGCGATAACAAGACCGTCTTTTAGAAGCGCATTATCCATTGGGTCAAAGTAACTTAAAATATGGTTTGGTGCTTCATGTAAGCTAAGACCAATACCGTGACCAGTTAAGTTTTGAATAACATTGTATCCATTTTTATGTGCAAAGTTTGAAACGGCACGACCAATTTGGTTTTGTTTTGAACCAGCTTTCACCTTTTTCATTGCTGCCCAAAAGGCATCAACAGCTGCTTGGCAAAGCTTTTCTTTTGCTTCATCTTCTCCAAGTACAAATGAAATACCTGTATCTGCATAATAACCATCAAGTGCTGCAGATACGTCGACATTTACAAGGTCGCCTTCTTTTAATACACGATCACCTGGAATGCCGTGAGCAACTTCTTCGTTTACACTGATGCAAGTTACGCCAGGGAAATCATATTCTTTTTCAGGTGCAGAAATAGCACCATGCTCATCTAATACTTTTTTACCGATCAAATCAAGCTCTTTCGTTGTTATGCCTGGCTTCGCTTCTTTTTTCATTTCTTCACGTGCAAGCGCAACGATGCGGCCGATTTTTCGTAAGCCTTCTAAATCTTGTTCATTACGAATAATCATGAAAACCACTGTCCTTCCTCGAATATATATCTTACCCGATTGTATCATGTTTATTTTCGTCCTGCTACTCGCTTGCAGTATGGCGGATTGATTCCTCTCATAAAGAATACATGACAATTGTCATATCGATGTCATGACGCATCATACTGTTTCCTAAGTTTTCCAAGGAATACAATGTAAATATAAGAAACAGCGGGGGTGGAGAGATGGAAAAGATTATTGAAGTAAATAGTGTTTCTAAAACATTTAAACATATAAAAGCAGTAAATAACGTTTCATTTCATGTGAATAAAGGAGAAATCGTAGCACTACTTGGACCAAATGGTGCAGGGAAAACGACGACGATGTCGATGATGCTTGGATTAAAGGATCCGACGGAAGGAACGGTTTCTATATTCGGAAAGAGTCCAAAGCATAGAGATGTTCGTAATAGACTCGGCGCGATGTTACAAGAAGTAAGTGTCATTGATAGCATTACAGTGGAAGAGGCAATTGAGTTATTCCGTAGTTATTATACGAATCCGGTAGCGAAAGAAACGTTGCTACAGTTATCGAATTTAAAATCGGAACGAAAGCAAAGATGTGAGAAATTATCAGGAGGTCAAAAGAGAAGGTTAAATTTTGCACTCGCACTTGCAGGAAATCCAGATTTGCTATTTTTAGATGAACCGACGGTTGGAATGGATATTACGTCTCGAAGAACGTTTTGGGAAACGATTCGAAAGTTAGCAAGTGAAGGGAAAACAATTATTTTAACGACGCACTATTTAGAAGAAGCGGATGTATTGGCGAATCGTATTTTATTGTTTGCAAATGGAAAGATTATCGCAGATGGTACACCAGATGAGATGAAAGCGACGATTTCACGAAAAACAATTACATTTTATTCGAAGGAAAGTATTCCTGCAAAATTATTAAAAGAGTTACCAAGCGTAACAGAAGTACAATCAAACGGAGGTCACTTCACTTTAATAACTGAAGATACGGATGCAACCTTAAAAGCAATTTATGAAAAGAACTTACCTGTAACAAATATTTTAGTTGAACGTGGAAGTCTTGATGAAGCATTTGAACAGTTTGTCGCAAATCAGAAGGGGGAAATCGCATGAAAGCTTTATGGATGCAATGCAAAATAGAAATTTTACGTACGTTCCGCAATAAATTATTTATCTTTTTCTCATTATTAATGCCAGTTATGTTTTACTACATTTTCACTAATGTTATTCAAGTACCACAAAACGGTGATGCATGGAAAGCACATTATTTAATCTCAATGGCAACGTTTAGTATTGTAGGGACAGCACTTTTTAGTTTCGGTGTAAGAATTTCTCAGGAAAAAGGGCAAGGGTGGACACATTTGTTAAAAATTACACCACTTCCAGAGGGTGCGTATATAACAGCAAAGATCATCGCTCAAACAGTAGTAAATGCCTTTTCAATATTAGTTATCTTTATTGCAGGGATATTAATTAATCATGTGGAGTTAACGGTAGGGCAGTGGATTGGTGCTGGATTATGGTTATTGTTAGGGGTAACACCATTTTTAGCACTTGGAACAGTAATAGGTTCTATTAAGAAGGCGGATGCAGCAGCGGGTTTAGCGAATATTTTAAATATGAGTTTAGCTGTAATTGGCGGTCTATGGATGCCAATCGAAGTATTCCCGAAAATATTAAGATCTATCGGTGAATGGACACCAACATATCACTTCGGAAGTGGTGCATGGGATATTGTAGCTGGAAAATCAATTGGTTGGGAAAATATCGCGGTACTAGGAGGTTATTTCCTTATATTTGTTGTAATATCAATATATATAAGAAAAAGACAGGAAGCGGTATAAATGATAGAGAAGAAGAGGATTGAGATTTTTCCGAAACATATGGGTTTCTTTCCGTATATGTTTCTCGTGTATTTATTATTTCCGATTTACCATTTAGCACAAGTGTCAGGATGGAAGTTTGTGCTAGGGAGCGGTATGTTGATACTTTTTATTATCACATACCGTCAACTTTATTTCGTTCAGAAGACGTTTGTTTTGTGGGCATGTATACAGATGGTGCTCATCTATTTATTTGCTTTATTTTATAATCCCTTCATGATATTCTTTGGCTTTTTTACGGCAAGTGCGATGGGATTTGCACCAAGTAAGAAAGCATTTCGGGTATTACTATGTTTGTTAGGTGTTATGCTTGGAGCATTTGTATTTGTAAATATGGATCAAATAACACCGACAAGTTTAATAAATATCGTCCCGATGTTTATTTTAATGCTACTTACACCATTTGGTATGCGCAACTTTAATCAGAAAAAGATGTTAAGAAATCAATTAAATGAAGCAAATGAGCAAATTAAAGACTTAGTAAAACGTGAAGAACGGCAGCGGATTGCAAGAGATCTTCATGATACGCTCGGGCATACACTATCTCTTATTACGTTAAAAAGTCAGCTCGTGGAGAAGTTAATTGTGAAAAATCCAGAACGCGCAAGTGTGGAAGCGAAAGAAATTACACAAACATCTCGTACCGCTTTAAAGCAGCTAAGAGAATTAATTTCTGATATGCGTATGATTACAGTAGAAGAAGAGCTTGAGCAAATAAAAGCAATCTTACAAGCTGCTAATATTGAATTAGAGATCAAACAAGAAACGAGTGCAAGTTCGCTATCACCCATTGAACAAAATATTTTAGGAATGTGTTTACGTGAAGCTGTTACGAATGTTGTAAAGCATAGTAAGGCAACGCATTGCACAGTTTCTTTACTAGAATCACAAGGTGAATTGATTTTGACAGTAAAAGATAACGGAATCGGTTTAGCGGATCAAAATCACGACGGGAATGGTATTCGTGGTATGAAGGAGCGAATTGCTCTTATTGATGGATTTGTTGAACTGGGTACGATTAATCCAGGAACACTATTAACAGTAAAAGTTCCAGTTGTTATTAGAACAGGAAAAGATGAGGTGAAGGCATGATTCGAATTATTATTGCAGAAGATCAGCGAATGCTTCGTGGTGCGTTAGGAGCCCTACTTGATCTAGAAGATGATATTGAAGTAATTGGGCAAGCAGCGAACGGGGAAGAGGCACTAAAACTAATTGAATCATTAAAACCCGACATAAGCATTATGGATATTGAAATGCCAATTCAAAGCGGATTAGATGTTGCAGAAACGTTGAAGAAAGAAAAATCGGCATGTAAAGTAATGATTTTAACAACATTTGCGCGCCCTGGATATTTTGAACGAGCGATGAAAGCTGGTGTGCACGGATATTTATTAAAAGATAGCCCAAGCGAGGATTTAGCTGCATCGATTCGCAACGTAATGAAAGGTAAACGAGAGATTTCTCAAGATTTAATGTTCGGCTTATGGCAGGAGCAAAATCCGTTATCAGATCGTGAAAAAGAAGTATTGCTACTTGCGAAAGAGGGAAAGACGGCAAATGAAATCGCCAAGGCACTTTATCTTTCGCCAGGTACAGTACGTAATTATATTTCTGAAGTATTAACGAAGCTTGATGCGAAAAATAGAATTGAGGCAATTACAATTGCGGAAGAAAAGGGATGGATATGAAAAGAAGTTTGCCTATGAATGGTAAACTTCTTTTTTCTTATAAACAAGTATTTCAATAGAGAGTTTCGTCACAGTCGCATCGCTCAGGATTTGAAGTATATCGTGTAATTTAGATTTTACTTCATTTTTCGACAAAAAATTTGTTATAGTAAGATTAGGTTGTTGATCTAAGTTTTGGACAACTTTACCACTAATAGTTGTGATTACTCCATTTTTATCTACTTTTACAATGAGATCTTGGCCATATACTTTATAGTTTTTATATGTTTGTGCAAGGCGAGCTTTGGTTTGATTTTCTTTTGTTGCTTTATTTGTAAGTTGGGAATCTATATTCATTTCAGTTGTCATTCACTTTTGTTGAGCTTCTGCCTCATTTATCTCACCTTTTAAATACTTTTTCAGTATGTTTTTTTCGTATCATTTTGAGGTTGTGTAATTTTTTAAGCGTTAAATTAGGCTAAGTAATTTCAAATTTTACTTCATTTCTGTCTAATTCTTGGGTGTGAATAACTTCTGCTACTGCTAATAAAGGAAAAAGAAGACCGAATGTAACGAAGGCACGGACGAATCTTCTATAATTTATTTATAAAACCACTAATCTATTATTATATGTGAGACGAATTGTATGAAGAATTTGCCGAATTTTATATATATTATGCATTATTTCATGTCAAAAATTGTCGAACTCACATTATTGTAGTGGTATGACAACTTAACAAATTATATTGTTATAATGGGATGGTGAGTAAGTATGCACGCAGAAAAATTAGGAAGTGAAATTAAGAAAATTAGGGTAATGCGGGGATTAACACAAAAACAGTTATCCGAGAACATATGTCATCAATCGGAAGTGAGCCGAATTGAATCAGGCGCAGTATACCCAAGTATGGATATATTGCAAGGTATTGCAGCAAAGTTACAAGTTCCCATTATTCATTTTTATGAGGTACTCATTTATTCAGATATTGAGAGAAAAAAGCAGTTTAAAGATCAAGTCATTACGCTATGTAAGGAAAAAAAATATAAAGAGATTTATAATAGAGTATGGAATGAGCTGAAAAAGGAAGAATATCATCCCGAATTCCAGCAGTTTCTTCAATGGCAATATCATGTAGCAGCTTACATGTTGAAGAAAATTGATTACGAATATTGTATTTTAGAATTGAAAAAATTGTTAAACCAACAACTAGCTGGAATAGATGTATACCAAAACCTCTATATAGAAAATGCAATCGCAAATATTTATGCTGAAAATGGCTATTTTAAGAAGAGTATTGAGTTATTTGAAGGTATATTGAAACAATTAGAGTCATTGCATGATAATGAAGAATTCGACGTGAAGGTAAGATATAATCATGCAAAAGCATTATACTTAGATAATCAATATGAACAAGCCTTATATCAAGTGAATAAGGCGATTGAAATATCTTGCCGAATTAATAGTATGGCATTAATTGGGCAGCTGTACTATCAAAGAGGTGAATGTCTAGAAAGGTTGGAGTATGATGAGGCAGAGATTGAAGATACATATAAGAAAGCAAGTTTCTTTTTTGATATATTAGAAATGCATGCATATAAAGAGGCAATTGTAAATAAAATCAATCAATGAATAACCCTAAAAAATGGATATGCATAATTGCATACGGCATAGATAAATTTTCATGATATATTAAAAGAAAAAATGTGGGTGATGGAATATGAAAAAATTACTTATTGGTAGTTTATTAACGTTAGCAATGGCATGGGGTATTTCATTAACAGATACAGCTTTAGAGAAAAGCCAAGTAATTTCTCATAATGATCAAGAGGTACAATTAGCTTCGGACCTACCTTTTGAATATTAAAAAAAACAACCGTCTTACTTAGACGGTTGTTTTTTTGTGGAGTAACCTCCAAACGTCTTTACTAGAAACGGGCTTGCTAATAAAGAATCCTTGAATGTGGTCACAGTTTTGCTCATATAAAAACTTCCATTGTTCTTCGGTCTCTACACCTTCTGCGATAACTTCTAAATTTAGTTCTTTTGATAGTGTAATAATGGAAGAAATAATCGCTTCCTCTAAAGGACTAGTTGTAATTCCGCAAATAAATTCTCGAGCAATTTTTAATGTATTAATTGGATATTTTGTTAAATAAGCTAAAGAACTATAACCAGTTCCAAAGTCATCAATTGAAATTTGAATACCGAGATTTTGAAGTTGTTCTAGTTTTGCAACTACAGATTGATTTTGGTTAATGGCGATACTTTCTGTAATTTCGATATCTAGTGCTTCTGGTTTTAACTCTGTTTCTTCTAAAACTTTTGAAATAGTTGGGATTAAATCTGCATGATTAAATTGAACTACAGATAAATTCACACCGACTTTTAAGTGAGAGAAACCTTGATTATGCCATCTTTTCGCTTCTAAGCAAGCAGTACGTAAAATCCAATTTCCAAGTTCAATAATGAATCCAGTTTCCTCTGCTAGAGGGATAAATTGGGCTGGGGATACGATACCGAGCTTTGGATGTTTCCAACGAATTAATGCTTCAAAACCAATAACTTGTTTTGTTTTTGTGCTTACTTGTGGCTGGTATTCAAGGAAAAATTCATTTTGTTGTAATGCTTTTGAAAGTTCTCCTTCTAAGAAGTTACTCTCATTTTGAGCGATACTCATTTCTTTTGAGAAGAAAACAAATCGATTTTTTCCATTTGCTTTCGCGCGATACATAGCCATATCAGCATTTTTCATTAATGCTGTTACATCTGTTCCACAATCAGGGTACATTGCAATTCCGATACTTGGCGTAATAGACAGTTCTTCATCTTTAATGAAGAATGGTTTGTTTAAAATGGTTAAAATCTGTTCAGCTATAAAGGCCGCACTTTTTTCTGAGTACATATCTGGTAATAGAATTGTAAACTCATCTCCGCCTTGGCGAGCAACGACATCTTTTGAACGTAGGCAACTGCGTAATCGTTTTGCTACTTCAATTAATAACAAGTCTCCGACGTCATGACCGAGTCTATCGTTAATTTTTTTGAATCGATCTAAATCAAGAAACATGACGGCAACATCATTTGCGCTAGCCTGAGCGGTATTTAAAATGTTTTTTAAATCTTTTTCAAACTTACGGCGATTTGGTAGTCCAGTAAGTGCATCATGAAAGGCTAAATGTTCTACTTGTTTTTGTTTTTCATATAAAGTTGTAATATCACGTGCTATGCCAAACATCCCGACAACTTCCTTGTTTATGAAAGTAGGGATGAGTGTAATGTGAAGGTAATAGTAGTAACCTTCTTTTTCCTTTGTGCGAACTTCTAAAGTTTGTGGTCTACCTTCTTTCGTTAGTTGTAAAGCTTTCTTTAGTAAATCATGGTCTTTTGAGTCAATAAAGTGTAAAAGGGAATAGCTTTCTACTTCACAATAGTACGCAGTAAATAAGCTTTCGCAAGCTGTATTAGACTGCTGGAAAATACCATACATATTTAAAGAGAAAACAGCATCCGGGTGATCTTCGAATAAAGATTTATAACGTTGTTCACTCTTTGATAACGCAGATGCACCTTCTTCTACTTTATCTTCTAGTTGTGTAGTCAACTGCTCGTATGTATCGATTAGTGCCTGATTATCTTTCCACATATAAAGTTGTCGTAAGAATAATAAGATAAGAGATAATACTAGACCGATCAACATGAACTTATCATCCCAAGGTTGAAAGATAATAAAAGAAAAAGTAATGATTATACTAAAATAAGGTAATATAAAGCGCACATAATCAAACCGATAATATTTTGTTTTCGTTTCATGCTGTATTGGTTTATCTAAAATATATAGTATGGATGACAAACCAATTAATAAAATCGAAGCAGTATGTATTAAGTAAGAGACTTCAGAAGAAGGTTTTATCCCTGCGTTTAATTGAAACAGGTGTATATATCCGTACACGAGTATAATAGTAAAGCCGATAATTAATGAAATTCTGCTAGAAGAATATTCTTCTCTTCTATATAGACTAATTACGGCGTAAATGACTAATGATTGTGCAATAAAATATCCAATTAAAACCCAGGTATCTATTGTTAACATACGAAAGCTTGAAATGTCCAAAATAAAAGTTAAGGTAAAATAAATATTCATAATAACGATAAAGATGCTATCGAATGAAAATTGAGCTAGTCCTCTAATAGAGTAATGTTTTATGAACTTTATAGCAAAGCCAGAAAAGAGCAAAATATATTGTACGATAAAAAAGGGCAATGCCTTATATGAGAATATGACTTGGTCATATATAGAAAGTGAATGAAGAAATAGAGTTATCTCCATTGTCAATCCACATAGGCAAGTGCATAGTACCAAAACCCAAAATAATTTGTCACCGCGCTTCATTTTCTTAATTGCTTTATATAGGCAATAGCAAGAAAAGAGTGTTGCGAAACAAAATAAGAAGAGAATTCCAATTTCTTTTATATTCAAGTTCTTAGGGATAAGAAATATCCAAAGAGAAAATATAATTATGTACATTATGACAAAGTGTACGTATTTTTTTTGATTAATCATATTATGACTCCGTTTCAATAAAGTTGAATCACAGGTGGAAAATGCTAATTCCAATCATAGCATATAAAATAGGGTGTTTTTTACTAAAAAAATTACTTTTTTTGAAAAAAATAGCTCAACATTACAATTTACCATTGTAATGTTGAGCTACTTATTCTTTTTACTCCTCTTATAGAGGATAATTCATGTATGAATTGCAGCATCGCTAAATCTTTCTGTTTACTTTCAATCATAATATCGAAATTATGATTGATTTTTTTTGCAACGTGTAAGAAAGGTTTAATAAACTCTAAATCAATATATTCCGCGTGAGCCCTAAATTCTTTTTTTGATTTAGGAGAGGAAATGTGAACTTTAGGAACGATATTTGTATGTGACCAAGTTTCAAAAATTGCAGGAAGTAACTCTTCTAACGGTTCTTCGCAAAGATTTGCCATGTGATGGTGATAATCAAATACGAATGGGATCTTTTCTTTTTGGCAAATAGATAACGTTTCAGCTGTTGTATATGTTTTATCATCATTTTCAAGTGTCATTTGCCTCTTTATATGTGCAGGAAGTTTTTTTATGTTTTCATGGAAACGCTCAACCGCTTTTTCTTTATTTCCGTAGGCCCCACCTACATGGATGTTAATATAAGAAGAATCTGCAATTCCTATTGCATCTAATACTTTATAGTGATAAGTCATATCTGTAATAGCGTTAGTTGTAATGTGTGGCTTATCACTTGTAAATAGCGTAAATTGATTTGGGTGAAAACTTACTCGTAAATTATGTTCTTTAATTAATGCCCCAATTGTACGCCAAAGCGGTGTGAACAATCCGATGTAATCAAACTCGACTTCGGGATGTGTTGCAAGTGGGACGATGGAAGAAGATAAGCGATATAATGGAATTTCATGCGCTATATTGTAATGAAGAATACGTATTGTATGCTCAAGATTTTGCCGCGTAACATCGTATAATTTATCTTCTCGTTCTTGTTTACTAAGCTTTTGAAAGCTTGTAAATGTCATCGTTTTAGCCGGAGAACAGTCCCAGAGTGCCATTGCATGTGAGACATATCCGAAACGCATAATCATAATGAATACATCTCCTTTATGCATTATCTTTCCTATAGGAAGAAAGCAAGTATTGTTCCTATCCATTCTTTGCCTCTATTAATGAGAGAATTCGGACTAACATCTTTCAAGGAAAGTAATGACGCATTTTCTAGATCTTCGTGGAATTTATTTTTTACTGTTTGTATAAAATGTTCATCATATAAAAGGCAGTTGATTTCATGGTTAATATATAAACTTCTCATATCAAAGTTTGCAGTTCCGATATCACAGATATAGTCATCAACTATAATAACTTTAGCGTGAAAAAAACCTTGTTGAAATGCGTAAATATTACATCCAGCTTGAATTAACTTTCGGCAATACGGGAATTTTGCTTCTCGAACAAGGGCATGATCCGCTTTTTCTGGAACGAGAATCGTGATTTGAACCCCGCGTTTTCGTGCTTCTAATAATGCGTTCATAATTTTTCTTCCAGGAATGAAATAGGGTGTACCGATAAAGAGTTCCTTTTTTGCACCTTCAATTAAATGTAAAAAAGTATGTTGTAAATAGGCACCATCAGTTGGAATAAATTGATGTTCGATAGTACCGGGTTGCTGTTTCGGAAAATAAAGAGAAGCGTCCAATAAATTTTGGTTTGTATCATCAAACCAGTCATGTAAAAATTGCTTTTGTAAATCTTGTACTCCTTCGCCTGTAAGACGTAAATGATAGTCCCTCCATAATCCTAACCGCTCATTATGTCCCAAATACTCTTCACCAATATTAAATCCCCCAATGTAACCAATTTTCCCGTCGATAACTGTAATTTTTCTATGGTTTCTTTGATTTGCAGAAAAGAAAGGAAAAGGAAACTTTACTTTGTGACAAAATGAAAAAGAGACACCATGTTTTTGTAGGGAGCGAACGGCTTCGTTTGATAAATGATGGCTTCCCAATCTATCGAGTAAAAGTCTTACTTCAATTCCTTCCTTTGCCTTGTCAATAAGTAACTTTAAAAATTCCCGGCTGATTTTATCGTTTTTTACAATGAAGAACAAAACGTGCACATGGTGTTTCGCCTGTTTTATATCAGTAAATAGAGCGTCATACAAATCTTTTCCGTATGTATAAAGGTGAAAATCACTTTGACGTAAAGGGAAAGAACGAGAACGTACACGCCTTAAATGAACAATTCTCCCATAAGAAAGATCAATTACAATCCAGAGAGTGCTGCCTATTAATAAGAGAGATAAGAAGAACATGAGTAAATTCCCTCCTTCACGGTCTTTTCACCATTTGTTTTTTATAAATCAAACCTTCATTTTATCCGGTTATTTGTGGGCTAATAATTAGTAGGGAGTAAATAACTTCTAATGATTAAAGTTTCACTTTATAGTTTCACCGAAATAAACAGCTTTATGAAAAAATATGTTGTTGTATAACAAAAAACTGTTGACTGAATGCTCACTCATTATATAATGAAGGTAGGGGATAAAATTCAGAAAATTATATGTTTTTGAAGATTCTAAAAAAGAAAGAGGGCTTACAAAGAGAGGGGTAGCATAAAAATGAATAGCTTACTGATCATGAATTGGCTGGCTGCCATTGCTGTTATTGCTTATGCGGGATATTTGTTTGTGTATCTTATACGAACGAGGATGGCCTACATACAGTTAGGAAAAAAGATTGAATTTGACCGTCGTTTTAAAGAGCGTTGGGATCTCCTTAAGGTCAATGTTTTCGGTCAGAAAAAGCTGCTGAAAGATAAAAAGAGCGGCATTATTCACGTTATGTTCTTTTACGGATTTATTCTTGTCCAATTTGGAGCAATTGACTTCGTTTGGAAAGGACTCGCACCAGGCTCACATCTTCCACTTGGACCACTATACCCTGCATTTACATTCTTCCAGGAAATTGTCACACTTGTTATTTTAATTGCAGTCTTTTGGGCTTTTCATCGACGTTATGTTGAGAAGCTAGTTCGTTTAAAACGTAATTTCAAATCAGGTCTTGTTCTTATCTTTATTGGTGGCTTAATGATTTCTGTGCTACTGGGTAATGGAATGGGAATTATATGGCATGGCGAGGAGCTTTCATGGAGTGAGCCAATCGCTTCTGCAATCGCTTACGTTTTCTCAGGGATAAATGAAACCGCAGCCATTTCTGTGTTCTATTTCTCTTGGTGGGTGCATTTACTAATTTTGTTAACGTTTTTAGTTTATGTTCCACAATCAAAACACGCGCATTTAATTGCTGGACCAGCTAACGTTTTCTTCGGTCGTCTTTCAAATCCAGGGAAACTTGAAAAGATTGACTTTGAAGATGAAACACAAGAAACATTTGGTGTTGGTAAAATTGAAGACTTTAGACAAAATCAGCTTATTGACTTATACGCTTGCGTAGAGTGTGGTCGTTGTACAAATATGTGTCCGGCGACAGGAACAGGGAAAATGTTATCGCCGATGGATTTAATTTTAAAACTTCGCGATCATTTAACTGACAAAGGAGCAGCAGTAACATCAAAAGCGCCTTGGGTTCCAGTAGTTGCTTTTAATAATACACAAGGAAATCAGTTAGCGATGATGGCAGCTGGGAAAGGGCAACAAGAATCAGCGGCTGCAACACTCGCTTACGATCCAAGTTTAATCGGGGATGTTATTACAGAAGAAGAGATTTGGGCTTGTACAACGTGTCGTAACTGTGAGGATCAGTGTCCGGTTATGAATGAGCACGTTGATAAAATTATTGATTTACGCCGCTATCTCGTTTTAACAGAAGGAAAGATGGATGCGGAAGCGCAACGTGCGATGACAAACATCGAGCGTCAAGGGAATCCGTGGGGTCTAAACCGTAAAGAGCGTGAAACTTGGCGCCAAGGTGATGATGAAGTAACGGTTCCAACTGTAAAAGAAAAATCGAAAGCTGGCGAGGAGTTCGAATATTTATTCTGGGTTGGTTCAATGGGATCATACGATAACCGTAGTCAGAAGATTGCGATATCGTTTGCGAAGTTGATGAACGAAGCAGGCATTTCATTTGCGATTCTCGGTAATAAAGAGAAGAACTCTGGAGATACACCGCGCCGCCTAGGAAATGAATTCGTCTTCCAAGAGATGGCGACAAAAAATATCGAGGAATTTGAAAAAGCAGGAGTGAAGAAAATCGTTACGATTGACCCTCATGCTTATAACACATTTAAAAATGAGTATCCAGACTTTGGCTTGCAAGCAGAAGTCTATCATCATACAGAACTGTTAGCTCAGTGGGTGAAAGAAGGACGCTTAAAACCGGTTCACGCTATTGAGGAAACAGTTACGTACCATGATTCCTGTTACTTAGGAAGATACAACGAAGTATACGAAGCCCCGCGTGACATTTTGAAAGCGATTCCTGGTGTGAATCTTGTAGAAATGGCACGTAACCGTGAAACGGGAATGTGCTGTGGAGCAGGCGGTGGCTTAATGTGGATGGAGGAAACAACAGGTTCTCGTATTAACGTTGCTCGTACAGAACAAGCGTTAGCTGTGCAACCATCTATTATCGGTACAGGTTGTCCATATTGTTTAACGATGATTAGTGATGGGACGAAAGCGAAAGAAGTAGAAGAGAAGGTTCAAACGCTTGATGTAACAGAGATTTTAGAACGCTCTGTTATCGGACAGAAGAAAGAAGCAATGTAATCTGCAAGCATGAATACAACTTTAGAGGGAGGTGCAATCATTGCACCTCTTCTCAGCGTAACAATGCCGAGCGAGCGCTCGGTGCTAAAAAAAGAAATGGGGGAAAGAAACATGAGTAAAACAGTTATTTTAAGTGCAGCAAGAACACCGGTTGGAAAATTTGGAGGATCTTTAAAAGATGTAAAAGCAACAGAACTTGGAGGGATTGCAATTAAAGCGGCGCTTGAAAGAGCAAATGTTTCAGCTAGTGATGTTGAGGAAGTTATATTCGGAACGGTTATTCAAGGTGGGCAGGGGCAAATTCCATCGCGCCAAGCAGCACGGGCTGCTGGAATCCCTTGGGAAGTGCAGACGGAAACTGTCAATAAAGTTTGTGCATCAGGGCTTCGTGCGGTGACTTTAGCGGATCAAATTATTCGTACTGGCGATCAATCACTAATTGTAGCTGGCGGTATGGAGTCGATGAGTAACAGTCCTTACATTTTACGAGGAGCAAGATGGGGATACAGAATGGGTAACAACGAAGTCATTGATTTAAACGTTGCTGACGGTTTAACATGCGCATTTTCAGGTATACACATGGGTGTTTATGGCGGAGAAGTTGCGAAGGAAGATGGGATTTCCCGCGAAGCGCAAGATGAATGGGCATATCGTAGCCATCAGCGTGCGGTTTCAGCACATAAAGAAGGACGCTTTGAAGAGGAAATCGTGCCAGTAACGATTCCGCAAAGAAAAGGGGATCCTATTGTCGTTGCAAAGGATGAGGCGCCACGCGCGGATACAACAATTGAAAAGTTAGCAAAATTAAAACCTGTATTTGATAAGACAGCGACGGTAACAGCTGGTAATGCACCAGGGCTAAACGATGGTGGCGCTGCACTTGTATTAATGAGCGAAGATAGAGCGAAGCAAGAAGGAAGAAAGCCGTTAGCGACAATTTTGGCACATACAGCAATTGCAGTGGAGTCTAAAGATTTCCCGAGGACGCCAGGTTATGCAATTAACGCATTGCTTGAAAAAACAGGCAAGACAATTGAAGACATCGATTTATTCGAGATTAATGAAGCATTTGCAGCAGTAGCAATTGCAAGTACAGAGATTGCGGGAATTGACCCAGAAAAATTGAATGTAAATGGCGGCGCAGTGGCGATGGGGCATCCGATTGGAGCAAGCGGAGCGCGCATTATCGTTACACTAATCCATGCACTTAAGCAACGCGGCGGTGGAATTGGAATTGCTTCGATTTGTAGTGGTGGCGGTCAAGGCGATGCAGTGATGATTGAAGTTCACTAATTAAGATTAGAAGATATATAGTTTATTAAAAATTAAGGGGGAAGAAGAAATGGGTGTACAAAAAATTGTTGTAATTGGTGCAGGACAAATGGGATCAGGAATTGCGCAAGTATGTGCAATGGCAGGATACGATGTGAAGGTACAAGATTTAAAACAGGAGCAATTAGATAGAGGATTGGCTATTATTACGAAAAACTTAGCACGCCAAGTAGAAAAGGGGCGCATGAAGGAAGAAGAAAAGGAAGCGACATTAAACCGTCTTGCAGTAACGCTTGATTTAGATTGTGTGAAGGAAGCGGATCTTATTATCGAAGCAGCTGTCGAGAAAATGGATATTAAAAAGAAAATCTTTGCGAATTTAGATGAAATTGCTCCAGAACACGCAATTTTAGCGACAAATACGTCATCTTTGCCAATTACAGAAATTGCCGCGGTAACGAAACGTCCGGAAAAAGTAATCGGTATGCACTTTATGAATCCGGTTCCGGTTATGAAACTTGTTGAAATTATTCGTGGTTTGGCTACAGATGATGCGGTATACGAAACAATTGAAGATATTACGAAGAAAATTGGCAAAGTACCAGTTGAAGTAAATGATTTCCCAGGATTTGTATCGAATCGTATTTTATTACCGATGATTAACGAAGCAATTTATACGTTATATGAAGGTGTAGCGACGAAAGAAGCGATTGATGAAGTAATGAAACTTGGTATGAATCACCCGATGGGTCCTTTAACGCTCGCTGATTTTATCGGTTTAGACACGTGTTTATATATTATGGAAGTGTTGCATGAAGGTTTAGGTGATAGTAAATATCGTCCATGTCCATTACTGCGTAAGTACGTAAATGCAGGATGGTTAGGACGTAAAACAGGTCGTGGTTTCTACGTTTACGAATAAATTACCCTTTGTTACAAAATAGTGGTCTTACCAAATTGTTAAAAGGATATATAGCAAATGGAGGCGGGGTATATGAACTTTCGTTTTAATGAAGAGCAACAAATGATGAGGAAAATGGTTCGAGATTTTGCGCAGAAGGAAATAGCTCCCTTTGTTCCTAGTATGGAACAAGGGGTGTTTCCAAAAGAGATTTTGCAGAAGATGGGTGAGCTTGGATTAATGGGAATTCCAGCGCCTGCAAAATACGGCGGGGCAGAAATGGATTTTATTTCTTACATTTTAGCAATTGAAGAAATTTCAAAGGTAAGCGCAACGGTTGGTGTAATTTTAGCTGTACATACGTCAGTTGGAATGAACCCGATTTTATATTTCGGAACAGAAGAACAGAAAGAGAAATACGTTTCTAAACTTGCGACTGGTGAATATTTAGGTGCATTTGCATTAACAGAACCAAATGCAGGATCGGATGCAGGAAGTTTGAAATCAAGAGCTGTGAAGAAAGGCGATCATTACATTATTAATGGATCGAAGGTGTTCATTACAAATGGTGGTGAAGCAAGTACATATATTGTATTCGCTTCTACAAATCCAGAGGCAGGAAAGAGTGGGATTTCTGCATTCATAGTAGAGAAAGATACACCAGGCTTAATTATCGGTAAAGATGAGCATAAAATGGGACTGCTCGGTTCTCGCACTGTACAACTTACGTTCGAGGATATGAAGGTACCGGCTGAGAATTTACTTGGTGAAGAAGGACAAGGATTTAAGGTAGCAATGGCGAATTTAGATGTTGGAAGAATTGGGATTGGGGCGCAAGCATTAGGGATTGCTGAAGCGGCGCTTGCATGTGCGATTGATTATGCGAAAGAACGTGAGCAATTCGGAAAGCCAATTGCGGCGCAGCAAGGGATTGGCTTCAAACTTGCAGATATGGCAACTAGTGTAGAAGCGGCGCGATTACTCGTATATAGGGCGGCATCGCTAAGAGCGCAAGGATTACCATGTGGTAAGGAAGCATCTATTGCGAAATTATTCGCTTCTAAAACAGCTGTTGAAGTTGCGATTGAAGCGGTGCAAGTATTTGGGGGATACGGTTATACGAAGGACTATCCAGTAGAAAGATTTTTCCGTGATGCGAAAATCACGCAAATATATGAAGGAACGAGCGAAATACAGAAACTTGTTATTAGCCGAGCTTTATAAAAGCACAAGGGGGAGACGGGCATGCATTTTAAACTATCAGAAGAACATGAAATGGTAAGAAAAATGGTTCGAGACTTTGCTAAGAATGAAGTAGCACCGACGGCAGCTGAGCGTGATGAAGAAGAGAGATTTGATCGTGCAATATTTGATCAAATGGCCGAGCTTGGTTTAACTGGTATTCCATGGCCTGAAGAATACGGCGGAATTGGAAGCGATTACTTAGCGTATGTAATTGCTATTGAAGAATTATCGCGTGTATGTGCTTCTACAGGTGTAACATTGTCTGCACATACTTCGCTTGCTGGTTGGCCAATTTTTAAATTTGGAACAGAAGAGCAAAAGCAAACATTTTTACGACCGATGGCTGAAGGAAAGAAAATTGGTGCGTACGGCTTAACGGAGCCAGGGTCTGGATCGGATGCTGGTGGAATGAAGACGATCGCCAAAAGAGATGGAGACCATTATGTATTAAATGGATCAAAAATATTTATCACTAATGGTGGTATTGCTGATATTTATATTGTTTTCGCATTAACTGATCCTGAATCGAAGCAGCGTGGCACGAGTGCATTTATAGTAGAAAGTGATACACCAGGATTTTCAGTTGGGAAGAAGGAAAGCAAGTTAGGGATTCGCTCTTCACCAACAACTGAAATTATGTTCGAAGATTGCCGCATTCCTGTAGAAAATTTACTGGGGGAAGAAGGGCAAGGGTTTAAGATAGCGATGCAAACATTAGATGGCGGCCGTAACGGTATTGCGGCGCAAGCGGTTGGTATTGCACAAGGAGCTTTAGATGCTTCCGTAGAATATGCAAGGGAGCGTCACCAGTTTGGGAAACCAATTGCGGCGCAGCAAGGGATTGGTTTTAAACTAGCAGATATGGCAACGGATGTGGAGGCGGCGCGCCTTCTAACATACCAAGCGGCTTGGCTTGAATCAGAAGGGCTTCCGTATGGGAAAGAGTCAGCGATGTCAAAAGTATTTGCAGGTGATGCAGCGATGAAGGTGACGACGGAAGCGGTACAAGTATTTGGTGGTTACGGTTATACGAAAGATTATCCAGTAGAGCGATACATGCGAGATGCAAAGATTACACAGATATATGAAGGAACACAAGAGATTCAAAGGCTCGTAATTTCTCGTATGTTAACGAAGTAGGATCAAAGGCGTAGGTATTTTCCTACGCTTTTTCCTTCCAAAAAATAATAGAGAGGTGAAGGGGATGGTTAAACATAATGTGCATGCATCAGTGAAAGATGAAAAATTAGTCGCGTTAAGGCGTGAACAAATGATTAAAGGTGCAGTGCAACTGTTTAAACAAAAAGGATTTCCGCGTACAACAACGAGAGAGATTGCAAAGGCAGCTGGATTTAGTATCGGTACGCTTTATGAATACATCCGTACAAAAGATGATGTTTTGTATTTAGTTTGTGATAGTATTTATGAACATGTAAAAGAAAGGTTAGAGGAAGTAGTTTGTACAGAAAAAGGGAGTATAGAGAGTTTAAAGATAGCAATAACGAATTACTTTAAAGTGATGGACGAATTGCAGGAAGAAGTATTAATAATGTATCAAGAGGTACGTTTTTTACCGAAAGAATCACTCCCGTATGTATTAGAAAAGGAGTTTCAAATGGTAGGAATGTTTGAGAATATTTTAGAACAGTGTACGGAAAATGGAACATTTACATTAAATAAAAAAGAAATACAGCTTCTTGCGCATAATATTTTTATACAAGGACAGATGTGGGGATTTCGACGTTGGGCGCTGCAAAAGCTATATACGCTCGAAGAATATACAGACATGCAAATTAGGTATGTATTACAAGGGGCCCATATGCTTCCGAAATAAGGAATGCACAAATTATAATTTTACTACCCTATAAAAGTTTCCCGTTTTTTTTTGTAGCATATTTGTGCGACTTTTGTTTATAATGAATAGTATGGATTTTTTTAAGCAGGCCGTTATATATAAGGTTATATTTGATGAAAGGAAGTGCCGCATAAGTGGATTTTAAGCAATATTCACCAGAAGAGCTAAAAGAATGTTCAATGATTGAAGTTGTACATAGCGTTTTAGGGGATAAAAAACAAGCAACGACATTCAACGAGTTGGTTCAAGAAATCGCTCAAGTGCTGGGACTATCTCAAGAGCAAGTTAATGCGAAAATCGCACAATTTTATACAGACTTAAACATCGATGGACGTTTCATTAATTTAGGAGAAAATCGTTGGGGGCTACGCAGCTGGTACCCATACGAGCAAATTGATGAAGAAATCTTGCCTCAACCAAAACCGAAGAAGAAACGTAAAGTTGAAGAAGACGGTTTTGACGACTACATTGAAGAAGATGAAGATGACTTTGATGATGTAGACGGAAATGAAGACGAAGATGATGATGTAGAAGATTTGGACAAGGTTCTTGAAGACGAAGACGGAGACGACGATGATCTTGATGATTTAGATGACGATGAAGATGACTTCGCTGAAGAAGAACTTGAGTATGATGAAACTGAAGAAGAAGAAGAGGAAGAACTGTAGTTCTTGACTTTTCATTATCGTCCATGTAGAATCATTTTTGGGCTCTTTAAAAAAGGACGATAATACTTTTAAAGTGTAAATATAAAAGAAAATTGCTCCCTACTTATTACTTTATGTGATGAGGGGAGCAATTTTCTTTTTTGTTTTTTGTTTAGAAAATAAAAAGAGTCTAACAATAAGATGGATACAGTGTTATCTACATACGTTGCGCTTTGCAACGGTGATTATATAACAGCAAAATAGAAGGGAGCTTTTTCATGACTAAGTATATTTTTGTAACAGGCGGTGTAGTATCGTCTCTAGGAAAAGGTATTACAGCAGCATCTCTTGGAAGACTTTTAAAAAATCGTGGTTTAAACGTAACGATTCAAAAGTTTGATCCATACATTAACGTAGACCCAGGGACTATGAGCCCATATCAACACGGTGAGGTATTCGTAACAGATGATGGTGCAGAAACTGACTTAGACCTTGGTCACTATGAGCGTTTCATCGACATCAACTTAAACAAATACAGCAACGTAACAACAGGTAAAATTTACTCTTCAGTTCTTCAAAAAGAGCGTCGTGGTGAATACCTAGGAGGAACAGTTCAAGTTATTCCTCACATTACTAACGAAATTAAAGAGCGCGTATACCGTTCTGGTCGCGAAACAAACGCGGATGTTGTTATTACAGAAATCGGTGGAACTGTTGGTGACATCGAGTCTCTACCATTCTTAGAAGCAATCCGTCAAATTAAGAGCGACATCGGTCGTGACAATGTAATGTACATTCACTGTACGTTAATCCCGTACTTAAAAGCAGCGGGTGAAATGAAAACAAAACCAACGCAACATAGCGTTAAAGAGCTTCGCAGCTTAGGTATTCAACCAAATATTATCGTTGTTCGTACAGAAATGCCTGTTTCTCAAGATATGAAAGACAAGCTTGCATTATTCTGTGACATTGATACAAAAGCAGTTATTGAAGCACGCGATGCAGATACTTTATATGCGGTTCCATTATCTCTTCAAGAGCAAAATATGGACCAAATCGTTTGCGATCACTTAAAATTAGACAATCCAGCTGCAGATATGACAGAGTGGACTGCGCTAGTTGAAAAAGTGCGTAACCTTTCTAAGAAAACAAAAATCGCTCTTGTTGGTAAATACGTAGAGCTTCAAGATGCATACATTTCTGTTGTAGAAGCACTTCGTCATGCGGGTTACTCTTTCGACACAGATGTAGAAGTGAAATGGGTAAATGCTGAGCACGTAACAGCAGAGAACGTACAAGAATTAGTAGGAGACACAGATGGTATCCTTGTACCAGGTGGCTTCGGTGATCGTGGTGTAGAAGGTAAAATCGTTGCAATTCAATATGCTCGTGAAAACAAAGTTCCATTCCTAGGAATTTGCTTAGGTATGCAACTTGCATCAATCGAATTCGCACGTAACGTATTAGGATTAGAAGGAGCTAACTCTTCTGAAATCAATCCTGACACACCTTATGCAATCATCGACTTATTACCAGAACAAAAAGATGTAGAAGACTTAGGTGGTACACTTCGTCTTGGTCTATACCCATGTAAGCTTGCTGAAGAAACAAATGCTTACAACGCTTACAATGAGCCGGTTGTATATGAGCGTCATCGTCATCGTTATGAGTTCAACAATCAATTCCGTCCGGATATGGAAAAAGCAGGATTTGTATTCTCTGGTACAAGCCCAGACGGCCGTTTAGTTGAAATCGTTGAATTAAAAGATCACCCTTGGTTCGTAGCAGCACAGTTCCACCCAGAACTTGTTTCTCGTCCAAACCGTCCACAACCATTGTTCCATGACTTCGTAAGAGCTTCTATTACGAATAAAGAGGGCAAGTAATAAAAAAGCGCCTGAAATAGGGCGCTTTTTTTAATATTCATTTAACATTTCATCGATTGTAAATTTGATTCCGTGATATGCAAATAAAGCTATCATTAAGCTTGGGAATCCGTAGCGATTACCTTCATCGTCTGGAATAAGACCTTTTAACAGCTTTGTATCAATATGTACATCTGTATATTGTTCTAGTGATTCAGTACCTTCTTGAATAGCAGAGATGCCGACAATAGAGTGTCCATCTGCTTGAAGTTTTTTTGCTATTGCTACAATTTCTTCATCTGTTGAAAAACGGCTAATAAGAAGTACACGATCTGCAGAAGTTACTTCTACTTCTTTACCATTTTCAAATAATCGTTTTGCTTGCTTCATTGGTTCAGTACCGAATAGCGCTTCAGCAACAACGCCCTCCATTTCATTTGTACCATGTAAATAAATGAAACCTTCGCCAACTAATGCTTGAGCAAGTAGACGGGCGCTATCTTCTATATTCATTTCCTCTTTTTGAGAAACTCTGGAGAAATAACCACTTAATTGGGTTGAAAAAATTTTTAACATAATGTTACTCCCTTCGTACGTGTTTACCGGCTTTCATTATAGTTTATTTTTTTAGAAAGGTGAAATGGAAGGGTGGCATAACAAAATAGGAAACGGTAAAATAAGAAAGAAATAGGAAGGAATTTGGTAAAGAATAGCGAAAATTAATCGTTAAGATATAAGAAGCTTTAAATCTTGTACTTACACAGAAAGGTTGGGAGTTATGGAAGGGAAAATTTTAATCGTTGATGATCAATATGGCATTCGTGTGTTGTTACATGAAGTGTTCCAAAAAGAAGGTTATCAGACATTCCAAGCAGCGAATGGATTTCAAGCTTTAGATATCGTGAAAAAAGATAATCCAGATTTAGTTGTGTTAGATATGAAAATTCCAGGTATGGATGGTATAGAGATTTTAAAGCATGTAAAAGAAATTGATGAGAGTATTAAAGTGATTTTAATGACTGCTTACGGAGAGCTTGATATGATCCAAGAAGCAAAAGATTTAGGTGCTTTAATGCATTTTGCTAAACCATTTGATATTGATGAAATTCGTCAAGCGGTGAGAAATGAGCTCGCTGTAGAGGCTTAAAAATGAATTTTTTATAAAAAATATGGAAAAAAGCGTTTACATGGACTATTGTGCAGGTGAATACGGTTGAGTTTTTGAGTACAAGTTGTTATCCTATTGAGTGTAGAAAAAAGTCCGGTATGTAGATATACATATTTTACCTTATTCTGGTCATACTACCAGCGATAAGAACTTATCGGATACAAAAAACGTTTTTTAGGAGGATTCACCATGCCTTTAGTTTCTATGAAAGAAATGCTAAACAAAGCACTAGAAGGAAAATACGCAGTTGGTCAATTCAACATGAACAACTTAGAGTGGACTCAAGCTATCTTAGCTGCTGCGGAAGAAGAAAAATCTCCTGTAATCCTAGGTGTATCTGAGGGTGCAGCTCGTCATATGACTGGTTTCAAAACAGTTGTAGCTATGGTTAAAGCTTTAATCGAAGAAATGAACATCACTGTTCCTGTAGCGATTCACCTTGACCATGGTTCAAGCTTCGAAAAATGTAAAGAAGCAATCGATGCAGGTTTCACATCTGTAATGATCGACGCTTCTCACCACCCATTCGAAGAAAACGTAGAAACTACTAAAAAAGTAGTAGAATACGCACACGCTCGTAACGTATCTGTTGAAGCTGAGCTTGGAACAGTTGGCGGACAAGAAGACGACGTAATCGCTGAAGGCGTAATTTACGCTGACCCAGCTGAGTGTAAGCACCTTGTTGAAGCAACAGGTATCGATTGCCTAGCTCCAGCTTTAGGTTCTGTACACGGTCCTTACAAAGGTGAGCCTAACTTAGGATTCGCTGAAATGGAACAAGTTCGTGACTTCACTGGCGTACCTTTAGTATTACACGGTGGTACTGGTATCCCAACTGCTGATATCGAAAAAGCTATCTCTTTAGGTACTTCAAAAATCAACGTAAACACTGAGAACCAAATTGAGTTTACAAAAGCTGTTCGTGAAGTATTAAACAAAGACCAAGAAGTTTACGATCCTCGTAAATTTATCGGACCTGGCCGCGACGCTATCAAAGCAACTGTTATTGGTAAAATTCGCGAATTCGGTTCTAACGGTAAAGCGTAAGAATAAAATTCCGTTTTGGAAACCGTCTACTCTTTTAGACGGTTTCCTTTCGTTGTATAATGAAAGCGTGAACAAATCTAAAGATTTTATCATTTTGTTTTTGAAATAGAAAATAATGTGCATAGTCCTATTAATAAATGTGATAATGTATCTAAATTGATAAAGTAAATTCGATAAATAGTTAATCTTTATCTTTTTGTATGACAGGAGAAATGAAGATGATGGTTTCCTATTTATTGAGTGTTAGGGTGGAAAGAGTGATTGAGATTCTTAAGGGGGAGCTTTCTATAAAAATATAGAAAGTAAATACATTCACAAGAAGGGAGCTCAATATGGAAAAATTGCTAATTGAAGGCGGAAGAGCTTTAAATGGAACAATTCGCGTGAGTGGTGCAAAGAACAGCGCCGTTGCACTAATTCCAGCGACAATTTTAGCAGATACTCCAGTAACTATTGGTGGTGTCCCTAATATTTCGGACGTGAAAATGTTAGGAGACTTACTAGAGGAAATTGGAGGAAGAGTAACGTATGGACAGGAGGAAGAGATGGTAGTCGATCCTTCTAACATGGTTGCAATGCCTTTACCAAACGGAAAAGTGAAAAAATTGCGTGCTTCTTATTATTTAATGGGTGCGATGCTTGGCCGTTTTAAAAAAGCTGTTATTGGGCTTCCAGGTGGATGTCACTTAGGACCGAGGCCGATTGATCAGCATATTAAAGGGTTTGAAGCGTTAGGTGCACATGTTACGAATGAACAAGGTGCTATCTATTTAAGAGCAGATGAACTACGCGGGGCTCGTATTTATTTAGATGTTGTTAGTGTAGGAGCTACGATTAACATTATGCTAGCAGCCGTACGAGCGAAAGGTAGAACTGTTATTGAAAACGCAGCGAAAGAACCAGAGATTATTGATGTAGCTACACTGTTAACGAGCATGGGAGCACGTATTAAAGGTGCTGGTACAGATGTAATCCGAATTGATGGTGTGGATTCATTGCACGGTTGTCATCATACGATCATTCCAGATCGTATTGAAGCGGGTACGTATATGATTTTAGGTGCTGCATCAGGAGGAGAAGTAACAGTTGATAATGTTATTCCTCAGCACTTAGAGTCAGTTACGGCGAAGCTCCGAGAAGCTGGTGTCCAGGTTGAAACGAATGATGACCAGATTACAGTGAACGGTGATAGAAGATTAAAAGTAGTTGATATAAAAACGCTTGTATATCCAGGTTTCCCAACAGATTTACAACAGCCGTTTACAACACTTTTAACAAAGGCGCATGGAACGGGTGTTGTAACGGATACGATTTATGGCGCGCGTTTTAAACATATTGATGAATTACGTCGTATGAATGCGCAAATTAAAGTAGAAGGTCGGTCAGCTATCGTAACTGGTCCTGTTTTATTGCAAGGTGCAAAAGTGAAAGCGAGTGATTTGCGAGCTGGAGCAGCCCTTGTTATCGCAGGATTAATGGCGGATGGAATTACAGAAGTAACCGGACTTGAGCATATTGATCGAGGCTATGAAAATATAGTAGACAAGCTTAAAGGGCTTGGAGCAAACATTTGGCGAGAACAAATGACAAAGCAAGAAATTGAAGAAATGAAGAACGCATAAGTGATACTTCCGCAAGGGGGAAGCGAAGCATCACTACTTGCGGAAGTACACTTTATAGAAAAAACACGGTTCACAAAATACGGCAGAAATATAAAGACTTAAAGGAGAGGGATTATCGTGGAAAGAAGTTTATCTATGGAGTTAGTACGTGTAACAGAGGCTGCAGCTTTATCATCAGCGCGTTGGATGGGACGCGGGAAAAAGGATGAGGCAGACGGTGCAGCAACATCAGCTATGCGTGATGTATTTGATACAATTCCGATGAAAGGTACAGTTGTAATTGGTGAAGGTGAAATGGATGAAGCACCAATGCTATATATCGGAGAAAAATTAGGTACAGGATATGGTCCGCGTGTAGACGTTGCAGTTGATCCTTTAGAAGGGACAAACATTGTAGCAGCTGGTGGATGGAATGCTCTTGCTGTTATTGCAATTGCAGATCACGGTAATTTGTTACATGCTCCTGACATGTACATGGATAAAATCGCGGTTGGCCCAGAAGCGGTTGGGGCGGTCGATATTGATGCGCCTATTATCGATAACTTACGTGCAGTTGCGAAAGCGAAAAACAAAGATATTGAAGATGTTGTAGCGACAGTTTTAAACCGTCCACGTCATCAAGCGATTATTGAAGAGATTCGTAAAGCTGGTGCTCGTATTAAATTGATTAATGATGGAGACGTAGCAGGTGCAATTAATACTGCATTTGATCGTACAGGTGTAGATATTTTATTCGGTTCTGGTGGTGCGCCTGAGGGTGTATTAGCAGCAGTTGCATTAAAATGTTTAGGTGGAGAAATTCACGGGAAATTATTACCACAAAACGACGCTGAATTGGCGCGTTGCAAAAAGATGGGCATAGACGACATCAACCGCATCCTTCGCATGGAGGACTTAGTAAAAGGTGACGATGCAATCTTCGCAGCAACAGGTGTAACAGACGGAGAACTATTACGCGGCGTTCAATTTAAAGGTAGCGTAGGAACAACACAATCCCTTGTTATGCGCGCAAAATCAGGCACAGTACGCTTCGTAGACGGACGTCACAGCTTAAATAAAAAACCGAACTTGGTTATTAAATAAAAAGTGCAAGCGGCTCGTTCAGAATCGCAGGCTATTTAGAACTCTCGACCTTGAAGCGTTCTTTGCTTCGAGTGAGAGAGTGAAATGACCGGAGATTCTAGCCGCTGGAACTGGATTGAGTAAAAAGCGTAAGCAGCTTGCTCAGAAGGGGTGAAATGACTGATCCTTCTAGCCACCGACCATTCTAGCTGCTGAAGCTGGATTAAATAAAAAGCGAAGACAAATTTTCTTGTCTTCGCTTCTTGTATTTGTGTTTCAACGTATTGATTAAAACTAGATAAAAGGGTTACAATAGTGAATATTACCCTACTTGAACTTATTGCCTTTCATTATTAATTATTTGCCTTCCGTATTTTTTCCCTTTACCCATGTGAAAAGAGAATAACGTTAAAGTGTGGTGTCTGAATGAATTTGTCAATTGCAGCATTAGAAAACATGAAATTAAAAGAGTTATACGAGCTTGCGAAAGAATTTAAAATTTCGTATTATAGCAAATTAACGAAAAAAGAGTTAATCTTCGCCATTTTAAAAGCTCGAGCAGAAAAAGAAGGTTTCTTCTTCATGGAAGGCGTATTAGAAATTATTCAATCAGAAGGATTTGGATTCCTACGTCCTATCAACTACTCTCCAAGCTCAGAAGATATTTATATCTCAGCTTCGCAAATTCGTCGTTTCGATTTACGTAATGGAGATAAGGTTTCTGGTAAAGTACGACCTCCGAAAGAAAATGAACGCTACTTTGGGTTATTACAAGTTGAAGCTGTAAACGGAGATGATCCAGAGTCAGCAAAAGAGCGTGTGCATTTCCCTGCATTAACACCATTATACCCAGATCGCCAAATGAAATTGGAAACGGAACCGAAAAAGTTACCGACACGCATCATGGATTTAATTGCACCAGTTGGATTTGGACAACGTGGTTTAATTGTCGCGCCTCCAAAGGCTGGTAAAACTAGTCTATTAAAAGAAATCGCACACAGTGTTACAACAAATCATCCGGAAGCTGAATTAATTGTCCTTTTAATTGATGAGCGTCCAGAGGAAGTAACAGATATTGAACGTTCTGTTAAAGGAGATGTTGTAAGCTCTACTTTTGATGAAGTACCAGAAAATCATATTAAAGTAGCAGAACTTGTGTTAGAACGTGCAATGCGTCTTGTAGAGCACAAAAAAGATGTTATCATTTTAATGGATAGTATTACCCGTTTAGCGCGAGCTTACAACCTTGTTATTCCGCCAAGTGGTAGAACATTATCGGGCGGTATCGACCCAGCTGCCTTCCATAGACCGAAGCGTTTCTTTGGAGCTGCACGTAATATCGAAGAAGGCGGTAGCTTAACAATTTTAGCAACAGCTCTTGTCGATACAGGATCTCGTATGGACGATGTAATTTACGAAGAATTTAAAGGAACTGGAAATATGGAACTTCATTTAGATCGTTCATTAGCTGAGCGTCGTATCTTCCCGGCAATTGATATTCGCCGTTCTGGTACACGTAAAGAGGATCTATTAATTCCGAAAGAACATTTAGACAAGCTATGGGGTATTCGTAAAACAATGCGTGATACACCAGACTTTGTTGAAGGTTTCTTACGTAAACTTCGTCAAACAAAGACAAATGAAGAATTTTTACAAAACATTGTTGCAGATTCGAAAAGATATGTAACAACGAAGTAAAGGGAAAAGATTGGGACTCGCTTATTTTATGGTAAGCGAGTTTTTTATGTTTTTTAGGTGATCTAAAAGAGAGATGAGTGGAAGGGCATTAGTTGGTTCTAGTTGGATGAGCGGCCTCCATTTTAAGATAATATCCAGCTTCATCCCCCTCCCATTCTGAACGAGCCGCTTGCGCTTTTAAATGATATCCAGTTCCGGTGGCTAGCTCTTCGCATCTAAGAACCTTCCGCCCGAAAGGTAAAAAGCACCTTTAGGGCGAAAGAACCTTAGCTGGTCAGAGCTGAGCGAGCCACCTCCACTTTAAAGATAATATCCAGCTTCAGCGGCTAGAATGGTCGGTGGCTTCGCGTCTTCCTACGAGGCAAAAAGCGCCTCTACGTCAGAAGCTCCATCCCCCTCCCATTCTGAACGAGCCGCTTGCACTTTTAAATTGTATCTAGTTCCGACGGCTAGCTCTTCGTGTCTAAGAACCTCCCGCACTAAAGGTAAAAAGCACCTTTTGTGCGAGAGAACCTTAGCCAGTCAGAGCTGAACGAGCCGTCTCCACTTTTAATTTAAAAAGACAAAAACAGGTAGTTGCAAAATGAAGTTAGCCTTGTTATAATTTCATCATATGTGTTTCATCAATATAGTTGTGTATGCAGCTGAAGATGAAAAACTCTGTTTCGAAAATGATTCAGGGCGGAAGGAGATGAAAAGAATGAAAGCAGGAATTCACCCAGATTACAAGAAAGTTGTATTCATGGACACAAACACAGGCTTCAAATTCTTAAGCGGATCTACTAGAGGATCTAACGAAACTGTTGAGTGGGAAGATGGTAACACTTATCCATTACTAAAAGTTGAGATCAGTTCTGATTCTCACCCATTCTACACTGGACGTCAGAAGTTTGCTACTGCAGACGGACGCGTTGACCGCTTCAATAAGAAATACGGTCTTAAGTAATAAAAACATAAAACAGGCAAGTGTATCTATTCGCTTGTCTGTTTTTTTTGCGAAAATATTATACCTTTACCCTACTTTTAATTAAAAAGTAGATGAAAGGAGAGCTTCATGTACTTAATAAATCAGAACGGTTGGATTGAAGTGATTTGCGGTAGTATGTTTTCTGGTAAATCAGAAGAGCTTATCCGCCGTGTGCGTCGTACGCAATTTGCGAAACAACATGCAATTGTATTTAAACCATGTATTGATAATCGCTATAGTGAAGAAGACGTTGTATCACATAACGGATTAAAGGTAAAAGCAGTTCCTGTTTCAGCTTCAAAAGATATATTTGAACATATCACTGAAGAAATGGATGTAATTGCAATCGATGAGGTGCAATTCTTTGATGGGGACATTGTGGAAGTGGTGCAAGTATTGGCAAATCGTGGCTATCGTGTCATTGTAGCTGGTTTAGACCAAGATTTCCGTGGTCTACCATTTGGACAAGTTCCTCAGCTGATGGCGATTGCTGAACATGTAACAAAACTACAAGCAGTATGTTCTGCATGTGGATCTCCGGCAAGTCGTACACAACGATTAATTGATGGAGAACCAGCGGCATTTGATGATCCGATTATTTTAGTTGGTGCTTCAGAATCGTATGAACCACGCTGTCGTCATTGTCATGCAGTTCCTACAAACAAAGATAAGTAAAACTCGCTGCGCAAGGCGGGTTTTTTTCAGAATAGAGAGTGTGAGTGGTGTGAGCCACTTGCGCTTTAAGTTGTGATATCTAGCTCCAGCGGCTAGAATCTCCGGCCATTTCACTCTCTCGCTTGAAGCAAAAAGCGCTTCAAGGTCGAGAGTTCCAATGGCCTGCGATTCTGAGCAAGCCGCTTACGCTTTTAAATATATCTAGTTCTGGTGGCTAGCTCTTCGCATCTAAGAACCTTCCGCCCGAAAGGTAAAAAGCACCTTTAGTTCGAAAGAATCTTAGCTGGTCAGAGCTGAACGAGCCACCGCCACTTTTAAATATAATTTGCGTTTTTTTGAGTAAGTACCATATACTATTTGTATTAGATACTAGGATGTAGAGGTGAATGATGTGTTAGATCGTTTGCAAGCTGTAGAAAATCGTTATGAGAAGTTAAATGAATTGCTAAGCGACCCAGCAATTATTAGTGATTCAAATAAGCTTCGTGAATATTCAAAGGAACAGTCTGATATACAGGAAACGGTAGAGGTGTATCGTGAGTATAAGGATGTTCGTGAGCAATTAAAAGATGCGAAAGCAATGTTAGAAGATAAGTTAGACGCAGAAATGCGTGAAATGGTAAAAGAAGAGGTTTCTGAGTTAGAATCACAAGAAAAAACATTATCAGAGCGTCTGAAAATTTTACTTGTACCAAAAGACCCTAACGATGATAAGAACGTTATCGTTGAGGTTCGTGGAGCTGCTGGTGGCGACGAGGCCGCTTTATTTGCTGGTGACTTATATCGTATGTATAGCCGTTACGCTGAGGTACAAGGTTGGAAAACGGAGATTATCGAGGCTAGCTATACAGAGTTAGGTGGATATAAAGAGATTATCTTTATGATTAATGGTAAAGGTGCTTTCGCGAAGCTGAAATTCGAGAATGGCGCTCATCGTGTACAACGTGTTCCTGAAACGGAATCTGGTGGACGTATCCATACATCTACAGCAACTGTAGCTGTATTACCAGAGGCAGAAGAAGTAGAAATTGATATTCATGAGAAAGATGTTCGTGTTGATACATTCGCTTCTAGTGGACCTGGTGGACAGAGCGTTAATACAACGATGTCAGCGGTACGTTTAACGCATTTACCGACTGGTGTAGTTGTATCATGTCAGGATGAGAAATCACAAATTAAGAATAAAGAAAAAGCGATGAAAGTATTACGCGCACGTGTTTATGATAAGTTTAGACAAGAAGCGCAAGCTGAGTATGATCAAAACCGTAAACAAGCTGTTGGTACGGGTGATCGTTCAGAGCGTATTCGTACGTATAACTTCCCGCAAAACCGTGTTACAGACCATCGAATCGGTTTAACGATTCAAAAGTTAGATCAAATCTTACAAGGTAAGTTAGATGATTTCATCAATGCCTTAGTAATGGAAGATCAGGCTCAAAGGATGGAGGCAGCTGAGTAATGCGTGTCTATGAAGCCCTGAAATGGGCTTCTTCTTTTTTACAGGAGAATGGGCGAGATGAAAATGCGGGAGAAATTGTCCTTTGTCATGTATTAAAGACGAATAGAACAGGATTATTGATGAACATGCGTGAAGAAATAACTGCGGAACAAGAAACAAGTTTTGCAGAGTTTATCCACAAGCATGTAGAAGGTATTCCGATTCAATATATGATTGGTCATGAAATGTTTTATGGAAGATCGTTCTTTGTGAATGAAGAAGTATTAATACCAAGACCGGAAACAGAAGAGCTTATAGTGGGAGTGTTAGAAAGAATCGAGCACCATTTTGGTGGTGAGAAACTACATGTAGCGGATATCGGTACGGGTAGCGGGGCGATTTCGATTACGCTTGCTTTAGAAAATAAAAATCTTCATGTATATACGGTAGATATTGCACAGGAGTCAATTGAAGTTGCAAAAGAAAATGCGAAAACTTTGGGCGCAGACGTAACATTCTATCATGGTGATTTATTATCACCATTTTATGAAACGGGTCAAAAGTTAGATGTTGTTGTTTCAAATCCTCCATATATACCGGAAGAAGATTGGCGTGGTCTTTCTCCTGTGGTGAAAGAGCATGAGCCAAAGAGAGCGCTTGTTGGTGGTGAAGACGGATTAGATTTCTATCGCCGCTTTATGGAAGAGTTGCCGAATGTGTTGCAGAAGAAAGCAATTGTAGCATTTGAAATTGGAGTAGGACAAGGTGAGGACGTGAAGGGGCTGTTACAACAAGCTTTTCCACATGCTCATGTTGAGGTTGTTTTTGATATTAATGGAAAAGATCGTATGGTATTTGCAGAAATGGAGTAAGGATTACACCTTACTCTATTTTTTTATGGAAAAATTCATATAGATTTTGAATTTAATAGTTTAGAAAGATGAAAGTCTGTCCACACTGTTTGTAGAAGGGACGGTGGAGGAAATGAAAAAACAAGTTATTGCTTATCTTCTTTTATTATTAATTGGTGCACAGTTACTTGTGCAGTTTGGATATATGAAAGCTGATGCGAAAGGACCTTCAGTTATTCCGAAAGAGGCCGTTCGATTACGGATTTTAGCAAATAGTGATTCAGATAAAGATCAGGCGTTAAAGCGCAAAGTGCGTGATGAAGTAAAAGCACAAATTGATGGATGGGTAGCTGATTTAACTTCATTTGAAGAAGCGCGCAAAGTCATTCAAAGTCATATTCCAGAAATCGAAAAAACAGTGGCAAATACGTTGAAAAAAGAAGGAAGCAAAGATTCATTCCAAGTGAAATTCAGTAAAAATGTAAAGTTTCCTACAAAGGTATATGGAAATTTTATTTATCCGGCAGGGGAATATGAAGCAGTTTTAATTACAATTGGGGAAGGTGAAGGGGCAAACTGGTGGTGTGTATTATTTCCACCGATGTGTTTCTTAGATTTTTCAAGTGGTACAGCTGTAAGGAAAGAAGAACATGTTGTGAAGGCTGAATCTCCAGAAGAGGAGCAAGTAAAACAAATAGATGATGAAGAAGTAGTAAATGCAGAAGAGAAAAAAGAGGATGAGGTGAAAGAAAAGAAAGTTGTAAAGCAGGAAGTCGCAAAAAAAGTAACAGCTTCTGAAAAAAAAGTAGTAAAAAATGAAACGAAGGTAGAAGAACAACCTGCGAGTAAAGAGGAAACAAAAACTGTGGAAAAAGTGGAGAAACCTGTGGAACAAAAACAAGAAAAACAAAATGAGTATGTAAAAGTAGAAGAGGAAGAAGAAAAGCCAGAAGTTAAGTTCTTTATTGTAGAAGCTTTTACATCTTTATTCTCTAAATAGTACTATTCGTAAATCCCTTCTCATATATAAAAAAGAGGAGGGATTTATTATGAAGAAGGTATATTTTGCGACGAAAGCAGATGTGGAAAGATTGCATTCTTTTTTCGGACAAGCTAATAAAAAAGATGATAAAATAAATGAGTTGTACGCACAGTTTATGATTTTGGAAGAGGCGGAAGAAATACGGGCAGTCATTGGATATGAACAAAGTGAAGAAAACGCACTTATTCGTTCTTGTTTATTCACACCTAATGTGGATAAACAGACTTTCTTATATTTTTTTGAAATGTTTTTGCAGTATATGAAAGAAAAAAATATTCGACAATTGTACTTACTAACAAATCATCCACAATCTATAACGATCTTTCAGTTTTTTGACTTTGTTACAATAGAGAAAGAGAACGTACCAGAGGGAATTCGACAGTTAGAACACTTTTGTAAAAATATAAAAGAGCCAAATGCAATAATACTAAATTGTCAGCTATTCACAAAGTTATCCACGGATTAATTAGGTTTATCCACATTTTGTGGATAAACCTTGTTTGTCTTTTGGATAAATCTCATAGTAAACTAAAAATAGACAAGTATTTCAGGGTAGAAAAGGACGTGGGAAAAAATGCATACAAATATGTGGGTTGTGGATAATGTTGTGGAAAGAAAAAAATATTATCCACAGTTACAAGAAGCAGCAAAATTATTAAGGGAAAATGAGGCGGTTGCCTTCCCGACAGAAACGGTATATGGACTAGGTGCAAACGCGATGAATGATGAAGCGATTGCCAAAATTTTTGAAGCAAAGGGAAGACCGAGTGATAATCCACTTATTGTCCACATCGGGACAAAATCGCAGTTAGATGGTATTGTGAAGGAAATCCCGCCAGTTGCAGAGAAGTTGATGGAGCATTTTTGGCCAGGTCCGTTAACAATTATTTTACCTAGAAAAGAAGGAATTTCAGAGAAGGTGACGGCAGGACTTAATACGGTTGGAGTGAGGATGCCTGATCATCCGGTAGCTCTTGCTCTTATTGAAGAGGCAAATGTACCTGTTGCAGCACCGAGTGCGAATCGTTCAGGTCGTCCAAGTCCGACGTTAGCATCTCACGTATATGAAGATTTAAATGAGAAAATCGCAGGTATTGTAGATGGTGGTGCAACAGGAGTCGGTGTTGAATCGACTGTAATTGATTGTACGAGCGCTGTTCCAACGATTTTACGCCCGGGTGGGATTACGAAAGAACAATTGGAAGCAGTGATTGGTACGGTTTCGTTAGATCCAGCTTTAAAGGATGAGAAAGAAAAACCGAAATCACCTGGAATGAAGTATACACATTATGCACCGAAAGCGCCGCTCAGTATCGTTGAAGGATCACGTGAGTTTATCCAGCGCCTTGTGGATGAGAAGAAGGAAGAAGGATTCAAAGTAGGTGTATTAACGACAGAAGAGTATCACCATATATATAATGCGGATGTTGTATTATCATGTGGTGTTCGAAGTGATTTAGCTAGCGTTGCGACTAAATTATATGATGTACTTAGAACGTTTGATGCAAGTGAAGTGGATGTTATTTTTAGTGAATCGTTCCCGAATGAAGGAATAGGAAACGCGATTATGAATCGCTTAACAAAAGCGGCAGGACATCATATTATTACTGAATGATAAGGTACGATTAGCAAACAGAATATTTCTCCTCGGATAAGCATATTGTGAAGTAGCACGTCCGAGGAGGGACATGAATGACGTTTGAACAGCTAATACCTTTAATAATTATGGCATTCGCCTTAGGGATGGATGCATTTTCGGTGAGTCTTGGTATGGGAATGATGGCCTTAAAGATAAGACAGATCCTGTATATCGGTGTGACGATAGGGATATTTCATATTATTATGCCATTTATTGGGATGGTATTAGGTCGTTTTTTATCAGAGCAGTATGGAGATATTGCACATTTTGCAGGTGCTATTTTATTAATAGGACTAGGATTTTATATTGTGTATTCCTCTATTTTAGAGAATGAAGAGACTAGAACAGCCCCTATTGGAATTAGTTTATTCGTATTTGCATTTGGTGTTAGTATAGATAGTTTTTCAGTAGGGCTTAGTCTTGGTATTTACGGAGCACAGACAATTATTACGATATTACTCTTTGGATTTATTAGTATGTTATTAGCGTGGACTGGTTTATTCATTGGTAGGCATGCGAAAGGTATGCTCGGTACATATGGTGAGATAGTAGGTGGTATCATTTTGGTTGGATTTGGATTATATCTCCTTTTTCCTATATAATTTTAGGGGGAGGGCGTTATTTTACAAATTTCAATTTTAGGTTGGATTAAATTAATTTGCGAATGGTAAGATAGTTCCTTTCTGTGCATAGTTTTGTTTGTACTATACTGATTATGCTAAAAAATTTCACATATAGAAAGGATGAGATGGATGACGAGATTGAAGCAAGTTTTCGGTATTATTATTAGTTTTTTTGTTTTTTGGTTTAGTATGCTCGGTGTACAAATGTTTGCTGAGTTTTTAGATATTGAGTCATTGAAGTTTGTTGCGGGAAAAACGGAGGCGGCGCGTGCCTTTTATTCTCCATACCCATTTTTAATTGTTTTTCTCATTACATTGCTTTCCCTATATTTCTTAGTCATTAAGCTTGGGAAACCAAAAAAAGAGAAAGTGCCTACTTTGGAGGAGCAGAAGGAAGAGATATAAGGGGGATATTATGTCTAACATTTCTTTAGCAGAAGCTGTAAAATTGAAAAGTGTTTTATCGAAAAGAATACATGAATTAGAAGAAGAGATGAATCAAATTGGATTTGTTGAAATTGAAAAAGGTGATACACTTCCAAAACAGACGCGTACATTGGTACAGGTTGAACAGGAATTAGATGATGTTCGCGCTGATTTTCGTCTTTTAGATAAATTAATGTATGAAGCAAATATCCGAAATGAAGTGAATTTCAACGGAGAGAATATAACGATTGTTGAAGCGATAGAACTTGCAACGCAACTACGTGCAAAAGCTCGGAAGTGTAAAGAGTTTGGAGTGAGTAAGAAAGAAGAACTTGTATATTCTTACGGTGAAACATCATCGCTTGTAAAAGTAGCCATGTTTGATCCTGAAGTATATCGCGTAAAAGGTTTAGAGTTAGAGAGACAAGCTAATAGATTGTCCAACTTAATTAATGCGAAAAACTACGCGATCGAATTAGACTTTGATGGTGAAAAATACTTTTAAACCTTGAAGTGGTGAGACTCCGCTTCAAGGCATAGAAGAAGGCCACTTTTGTAAAAATGAGATTTTGTGATGGACAAGGGACAACCAATCATCCAATAACCGATCACACTGTTACTTTTTACCGATGACCAATAATGGTAAAAGCGGTCGATGACCAATACTGAAAAATTATTTTTCTTCTATGAAAAGGGTGTACCAAATTAATTTGGTACACCCTTTTATATTATTGTTACTTCTATTCTGAACGAGCTGTTTTCGTTTTTAGTTGTTATCCAGCTCCAGCAGCTAGAATGGTCGGTGGCTTCGCGTCTTCCTGCGAGGCAAAAGGCGCCTCTACGTCAGAAGCTCCATCCTCCTCCCATTCTGAACGAGCCGCGTCCGCTTTTAGATTGGCCTCACTAATTCAAATTGTTCTCCTAGTTTTGCGTAGTTGTGTCCTGCTAGGCGGCTTACTGGTTTTAGTCCTTCTGCATGAATGCGCCCATTTTCGTATAGGTGTTCTGCGACGTGGAAACGAACGACGCGTCCAATTAGTAGATCGCAAGCTGGTGAGTCTTCTGTTCCGCCAAGGGGGATTGCGCGTTCTAGTACGCACTCCATTCGGATGTTTGCTTCTTTTACACCTGGAACGGAGATGACATCACTTTCAATTGGTGTTAATTTTGCCAGTTCAATTTCACTTTCATTTGGCGGGAGATTTGCTGCTGTTTCGTTAATTGCCGCTACATATGATTCATCAGAGATATGTACGACAAATTCCCCTTTTTCAATTGCGTTTCGAGAAGTGTCTTTTCTTTCTCCAGCTTTTCGTTGTACAGAAACTGAGATAAGTGGCGGATTAGCAGCAACAATATTGAAATAACTATATGGTGCTCCATTTAATACGCCGTCTTTTGTTACAGAAGTAACGAATGCGACAGGGCGTGGAATAATACTTCCTGTAAGTAATTTGTAATTCTCTTTTTCTGTTTGTTCATTTGGATTAATGGATAACATGCTTGAAATCCCCTTTCTAAATATGACGACTTATTGTTTGTTTACAAGATGTTAGTGGAAAACTCCTGCTGAAAATAATATTTTTATTACATAAAAAGAACTTACTTCAATAATAATGAAGTAAGTTCCATCTAAACAATCTCGAATTCAAGGTAAAAATTATAGTAAAACGTATGCGCCAGGCCCGATTAAAGCTACACCGATCGCAACAGCGATTAACATTAAGTTGTATTCATATCCGTTTTGGGTTACCCAGTAACCATTTTTCCCATGAACAGTGAAGATTGCCATTAACATTGTTCCAACGATAAATAATGAACCAATTGCAGTGAAAATACCTGATGCGAATAAGAAACCACCTAATAATTCAGTTGCACCAGCCATAAATGCCATGAATACACCAGGGCGTAAACCGATTGATTCCATCCAGCCGCCTGTTCCTTTTAAACCATAACCGCCGAACCAACCAAATAATTTTTGAGCACCATGACCCATGAATGTAATACCTATAATAAGACGAATAATAAGAAGACCGAAATCCATCATTTTTGAAAACCTCCTAAAAGTTATTAACTTACCTTACGTAAGTAATAATAAAATAGTTACTTACTTTAGTCAAGTGGATTTCGAAAAAAGTTTGAAATTAATTTTACAAATTAGCGACAAAAAATAAAATGTAGTAAAGACCTCTAGACAAGTTGAGTAAAAAAAGAGAAAATATAAGTAGAAGTTAACTTCTTATTGTTATTCAGACAATCAGAATTGACTGGAATTTTGTGAGACGCTACAATAAGAGTCTAGTAGCAATGACGTAATTTATTTCGAAAGCGTTTTTACAGTATAATATTCGAAGTATGAAGTCTTACGTTTATTCTGATCTTTAATAGAGATTGCCCTATAAACTTTTAGGTAAATTATAAGGAGGACTATCCTATGTTTAAAAAATTATTCGGTCTTGGTTCAAAAACAAATGAAGAAACAATTGTAGCTCCATTAACTGGAGCAGTGAAAAATATTGAAGAAGTACCAGATCCAGTATTCGCTGGTCGTATGATGGGTGACGGTGTCGCAATCGATCCTACTGAAGGTGTAGTTGTATCTCCAGTTGATGGTGAAATCGTACAATTATTCCACACGAAGCATGCGATTGGAATTAAAGCGAAAAACGGTACAGAAATTTTAATCCACGTTGGATTAGAAACTGTAAAAATGGAAGGTGAAGGTTTCGAAGCTCACGTTTCTGAAGGACAAGCTGTAAAAGCTGGAGATAAATTAATCTCATTCGATTTAGAATTAATTCGTGAAAAAGCGAAAAGCACAATTACTCCAATCGTTATTACAAACACAGATGCAGCTGAGTCTATTAAGACAACTGTAGGTGTAACTGCTACAAAAGGTTCAACAGAAGTAATGAAAGTTACAATGAAATAATTATTACATGAAGGGAGTCCGTTTCGTATGAAATGGATTCCTTATTTTGTTTTGTAGTCTGTTCTTTATGTATGGTAAAATACTTTGGGCACTTGGAAATAGGGTTTCACATATATGTGGATAAGGCGCATTTTTCTTAGAAAAAATATAAGAGAAATGCGCCTTTCGTATATTCACATTTCTTTTTTTCTATTGTAATGTACGCTATGATAAAAGGTAGGAAATAGAGAAAAGGGGTGGGTTTAGATGAAACGAGTATTATTTGTTTGCACTGGAAATACATGCCGTAGCCCGATGGCCGAGGCGTTACTTCGTCATCATGGGGAAGGTAAGTTTGAAGTGCAATCTGCTGGTGTTTTTGCCTATCCTGGAAGTGATGCATCGGTACATGCAAAGGAAGCTTTAGCTGAAAAGGGAATTGCAATCGATCATACCGCACAGCAGATAAACGAAACTTTGATTGATTGGGCAGATATTATAGTAACAATGACGGAAAACCATAGACAAATTGTACTTGGGCATTATCCGAGTGTTGAAAAGAAAGTAGATACGTTATATGGAGTAACTGAGGGGATAAGTAAGGATATTTCAGACCCATTTGGCGGATCGCTTTCTATTTATAAAGAAACGTTAGAAGAGATGGAAAAACTTGTACAAACTTTACTGAAAAAACATTCAGAAGGTTGATGTTTCGTGTATAATACGATATTGGAGATCACTTCGTTCCATTACAGGAGCGAATGAGAAATGAAGATAATGGATTGAAACTTTGGAGGGGTAAAAATGAAAGTAGTAATAGCATCTGATCACGGCGGTATGAATATCCGTAAAGAACTTGTAAGTTTATTAGAAGAGTTAAATATTGAATATATTGATTTAGGTTGTGAATGTGAAGCTGGTTCTGTTGATTACCCTGATTTTGCGTTTCCAGCAGCGGAAATGGTAGCAAATGGCGAAGTAGACCGTGGTATTTTAGTTTGTGGGACAGGCATCGGTATGTCAATTGCTGCAAACAAAGTAAATGGTATTCGTTGTGCGTTAGTTCATGATACTTTCAGTGCGAGAGCAACGAGAGAGCATAACGATACAAACATGTTAGCAATGGGCGAGCGTGTAATTGGTGCTGGCCTAGCACGCGACATCGCAAAAATTTGGTTAACAACTGAATTTGAAGGCGGCCGTCACGAAAACCGCGTAGGAAAAATTAAAACATACGAAGCAAAGTAATAGATTCTAACTAGAAGCAGTAGGAAATATAATTTGGTGAACCAACCTGTGAAAGGAAGAGGCGTAATGACAGAAATCGTAAAGGTAAGAGAACAGCTACAAATTTCGCTTTCTGATTTCCAAGAACAAGCTTCATTACAAAGTGGTCAAATTTTTGTAGTGGGGTGTAGTACGAGCGAAGTGCTAGGAGAAAGAATTGGGACATCAGGAACGATGGAAGTAGCAGAGGCGATTTTTTCTGAGTTAAAACAATTTCAAGAACAAACAGGTATTGAGTTGGCGTTTCAATGTTGTGAGCATTTAAACCGTGCTTTAGTAGTTGAGAAAGAGTTGGCGATGAAATATCAATTTGAAATTGTAACAGTTACGCCTGTTAGATCAGCAGGTGGCGCATTAGCAACATATGCTTATCACAATTTGAAAGATCCGGTAGTAATTGAGTTTATTAAAGCAGATGCGGGAATGGATATTGGTGATACATTTATCGGTATGCATTTAAAGCACGTAGCTGTTCCGGTTCGTACTAGTGTGAAGGAAATTGGAAGTGCACATGTAACGATGGCAACAACACGTGGAAAGCTAATTGGTGGAGCACGTGCTGTTTATGCGGCGAAGGAAGAGACTATCACTTGCCGTTAAAGTTATGAATAAGGTATGTTGTCTGACTTTATTATAGAAGAAAGAAAAGACCGATTTTCGGTCTTTTTTTTCTTTTATGATATAGAAAGTCATGTTAGAATGTAGTTGAAAACATGAAGGTTCGAAAGAATTACAACCTGAATTTTCGTTTTTTCTGAATAAATAAGAAAAAACTGTTGGGAATCGATGTAATTCGTTCAGAAAAGGGGGATTTTGGTGGATCATTTAAAACGTCAAGATGAAAAGGTATTTGCTGCAATTGAGGCAGAACTAGGAAGACAGCGTTCGAAGATTGAGTTAATTGCTTCGGAAAATTTCGTAAGTGAAGCGGTAATGGAGGCGCAAGGTTCTGTTTTAACGAATAAGTATGCTGAAGGATATCCTGGGAAACGTTACTATGGTGGTTGTGAACACGTAGACGTAGTAGAAGATATCGCACGTGATCGCGTAAAAGAAATTTTCGGCGCAGAGCATGTAAATGTTCAACCGCATTCTGGTGCACAAGCGAACATGGCAGTATACTTCACGATTTTAGAGCAAGGCGATACAGTACTTGGTATGAATTTATCTCATGGTGGTCACTTAACACACGGAAGCCCTGTTAACTTCAGTGGAGTACAATATAATTTCGTAGAATATGGCGTGGATGCTGAATCTCACCGTATTAATTACGATGATGTATTAGCAAAAGCGAAAGAACATAAACCAAAATTAATCGTTGCAGGTGCAAGTGCATACCCTCGTGTTATCGATTTCAAACGATTCCGTGAGATCGCAGATGAAGTGGGCGCATACTTAATGGTTGATATGGCACATATCGCTGGTTTAGTAGCTGCTGGTTTACATCCAAACCCAGTACCACATGCACATTTCGTTACAACGACAACACATAAAACGTTACGTGGCCCACGTGGTGGTATGATTTTATGTGAAGAACAATTTGCAAAACAAATTGATAAATCAATCTTCCCTGGTATTCAAGGTGGTCCACTGATGCACGTAATTGCTGCAAAAGCTGTTGCGTTTGGTGAGGCACTTCAAGATGATTTCAAAACATATGCACAAAATATCATTAACAATGCGAACCGCTTAGCTGAAGGTCTTCAAAAAGAAGGACTTACACTTGTTTCTGGTGGAACAGACAATCACTTAATCTTAATTGATGTTCGTAACTTAGAAATCACAGGTAAAGTAGCAGAGCATGTATTAGATGAAGTTGGTATTACAGTGAACAAAAATACAATTCCATTTGAAACAGCAAGCCCATTTGTAACAAGTGGTGTACGTATCGGTACAGCAGCTGTAACATCTCGTGGTTTCGGTTTAGAAGACATGGATGAAATTGCTTCACTTATTGCTTACACATTAAAAAATCATGAAAATGAAGCTGCATTAGAAGAAGCACGTAAGCGTGTAGAAGCGTTAACGAGCAAATTCCCAATGTACACAGATCTATAATAGATTGAAGAAGACTGCTGAAACGTAATTGTTTTGGCAGTCTTTTTTGTGGACATATATTGTTCTTTAAGTATGTATACAAATGATGAATAAATTTTGGCGATATAATGAAGGATACAGCTCCCATAATTGGTAAAGATACTAGATAGATTCATCGGAAAATCATGATTTTGCCAAATTTGCCCTTGAATATTAGTAGCGTTTTCTTTACAATCGTAAATAGTGTAAAAAAGCGTGCAAACGCATGAATATCATCTAAAGGAGAGATTCACATGGGAAAACTGTATGTATTTGATCACCCGTTAATTCAACATAAGATTACATATATTCGCGACAAGAATACAGGTACGAAAGATTTTCGTGAATTAGTGGACGAAGTAGCAAGCTTAATGGCTTTTGAAATTACTCGCGATCTTCCACTTAAAGACATTGAAATTGAGACACCTGTAAGCAAAGCGACAACAAAAGTGATCGCTGGTAAAAAACTTGGTTTAATTCCGATTTTACGTGCAGGTTTAGGAATGGTTGATGGAATTCTGAAATTAATTCCAGCAGCAAAAGTAGGACACGTTGGTTTATACCGCGACCCTAAAACATTGCAACCGGTAGAATACTATGTGAAACTTCCAACGGATGTAGAAGAGCGTGACTTTATCGTACTAGATCCGATGCTAGCAACAGGTGGTTCTGCAGCTGAAGCAATTAACTCTCTGAAAAAGCGCGGTGCAAAACAAATTAAATTAATGTGTATCGTTGCAGCTCCAGAAGGAGTAAAAGTAGTACAAGAAGAACATCCTGATGTTGATATTTATGTAGCAGCATTAGATGAGAAATTAAATGACCACGGATATGTAGTACCAGGTCTTGGTGATGCTGGTGACCGTTTATTCGGAACGAAGTAAGACAACTGACGAGAGGGGAATCCCCTCTCGTTTTTTTGTGTCTCGCTAAAGTAGGGGAGGGGATAAATATACATAGTATATACAACATAAGTTGCATACGCATCACATATAATATAGAAGTCTTACGTCTAAAGAGCACTATATTATGGAAGGAAAGCGTTATATCGTAAAAATATAATGGTGACAAACTTGTGAACATTTCCTTCTATTATAAAGAGAAAACTGTTAGAAATTGCATATCTCTAACCAGTATTTAGAAGGGGAACGTTTTCATTTTTGGGAGGAAATGACTAATACTCAAATTTTTTGATTTTTTACGATTTCTCGTTGACACTGTTAATACCCTATTGTATGCTAACAACGGGGATAGATGGTAGGGCTTTCAGTGACAAAAATACATCTATTCCGTGACGAAAATGTAAACTTTTTATTTTGTATAGGATTTATGCAAAAAAATGAGTTATTATTAACACATCGTGAATGAGGGTTACATATTGGAGGGATGAATCCTTGCAAAAAAACGATCGCAGCCATATAAAAGCTTATGCTTTAATGTCAGGTATTCTTGCTCAGTTAGTCGGTTCTATTCTTGTTGGAATCTTTGGTGGGCAGTGGATTGATAATAAGGTTGGAACGTTTCCGTTGTTTCTTATAATAGGGTTATTACTCGGGTTAGGAACAGGGGTATACGCAATGATTCGACTCATTCGACATTACTATTCGGGAGAGCAATGATGATAGACGTACATGGACTTGTCCAAAGACAAAAGAAATATATGTACTACTTGCTTGCGCTTCTAGTGCTAGGATGGGGATTCACCTCTTACAAGGATGTATTTCTTGGACTGATTATCGGAACGATTTTCAGTTTTCTTAGTTTGCGCATCATTGCACGTAGAACAGACAAGCTGTTGGATCGCGTAACAAATGGAGAAAACGTAAAGTTTAAGGCGACAGCAGTAAGTACATATTCAAGATTCGCTACGATTGGATTATTGATTTTATTTGCAGCCAAATATCAAGAGTTAATTGCGATGTGGGGCTTAGGTGTAGGATTGCTGACAGGATACCTTGTCATGATCATAGATTTTCTTTATTTAGAGTATAAGAGCAGGGAAGAGAGGTGAATTACTAGTGGAACACGGTAAATTAGTTGAATTTCTAGGTTTAACGTTCGATTTGTCATCAGTTATGATGGTTACTGTAGCAGCAGTTATTGTTTTCTTAATCGCTGTTATTGGAACTCGAAGCTTAGCTCTTCGCCCAACAGGAATGCAAAATTTCTTTGAGTGGGTTCTGGACTTCGTGAGAGGAATTATTAATAGCACAATGGATTGGAAAACAGGTGGGCGCTTTTTAACGCTGGGCGTTACGCTTATTATGTTTATCTTCGTATCAAATATGCTCGGTTTACCATTCATGTACTCAGCAACTGAGGCTGGTGAACATATTGCATGGTGGAGATCACCAACGTCTGATCCAGCAGTTACATTAACATTAGCCGTGATGGTAGTTACCCTCACCCATTACTATGGAATTAAGATGAAGGGTACGAAAGAATACATTAAAGGTTATTTCCAACCTATGAAATTTTTATTCCCATTAAAGGTTATTGAGGAATTTGCTAACACATTAACGTTAGGTCTTCGTTTATTCGGTAACATTTATGCAGGTGAGATTCTATTAGGATTACTTGCTAAATTAGGAGGAGCATCATTCCTTGGTGCATTAGGTGCGCTTGTACCGATGTTAGCATGGATGGGATTCAGTGTATTCGTTGGTTCAATCCAAGCATTTATTTTCGTAATGTTAACGATGGTTTATATGGCTCATAAAGTAAGCCATGACCATTAATATAATCTTAAGTAAGAAAAAATTTATTTTTTTATAATACAAAGGAGGACAAATTAAATGAGTTTAGGTGTAATCGCAGCTGCAATTGCAATTGGTTTATCAGCATTAGGTGCAGGTATTGGTAACGGTCTTATCGTATCACGTACAATCGAAGGTGTTGCTCGTCAACCAGAATTAAAAGGCGCACTTCAAACAATTATGTTCATCGGGGTTGCATTAGTTGAGGCACTTCCAATTATCGGTGTAGTTATTGCATTCATCGTAATGAACAAATAAGGGAGACTCCCCTTACATAGATGGCGAAGAGTGTTTTTCCGAACTTTCTTCGCCATTGCTTTATGAACAAAATATATGTCTTTTTTTTTCATATAGTCAATTTAGAAATCTCGAAGGGAGTGAATCCTTGTGCCAACTTTATTATTAGGAGCTGCCATTCCATTTGGAACGATTGCTTATACACTATTTGTGTTCTTAGTTTTATTAGTAATGCTACGCAAATTCGCGTGGGGTCCTTTAATGGGAATTATGAAAGAACGTGAAGAGCACGTTGCTAATGAAATCGACGCTGCAGAAAAGAATAATGCTGAAGCGAAGAAATTAGTAGAAGAACAACGTGAGATGTTAAAACAATCACGTGTTGAAGCACAAGAGTTAATCGAAAGAGCGAAAAAGCAAGCTGATGATCAAAAAGATGCGATTGTTGCTGCTGCGAAAGAAGAAGCAGAATCAATTAAAGCATCTGCTGTACAAGAAATTCAACGCGAAAAAGAGCAAGCAATTGCTGCTTTACAAGAACAAGTTGCTTCTTTATCTGTTCAAATTGCTTCTAAAGTAATTGAAAAAGAATTAAAAGAAGAAGATCAAGTGAAGTTAATTCGCGATTATATTAAAGAAGTAGGAGAAGCGCGATGAGCAATGGAATTGTAGCAAAACGTTATGCTGTCGCTCTTTTTAAAATTGCAAAAGAAAAACACGTATTAGAAATGTTTGAAGAGGAATTACGCCTTGTACAAAACGTTTATGAAAAGAACGGAGAACTACATAGCTTTTTAACGCAACCGAACATTTCAAAGGAACAAAAGAAGACGTTTCTTGCAAACGTATTCGGATCTGTTTCTGAATCTATTTTAAATACGTTATATATTTTAATTGATAACAAGCGCATTGATATCTTACCTGAAATTGCAGATGAATATGTTGTTCTTGCTAATGAAGAACGTAACGTAGCGGATGCAACTGTATATTCTACTCGTCTTCTATCAGAAGAAGAGAAGCTTAACATTGCAGAAGCATTTGCAAAGAGAACAGGAAAAGATGCAATTCGCGTAAAAAATGTTGTAGATGAAGATTTACTAGGCGGCATTAAAGTACGCATTGGAAATCGCATTTATGACGGAAGTTTACAAGGAAAATTAGCACGTATTCAGCGTGAATTAATGAAGAATAGATAGGGGTGAAGCACATGAGCATCAGAGCTGAAGAAATTAGCGCACTGATAAAGCAACAAATCGAGAACTATCAGTCTGAAATCGAAGTTAGTGATGTTGGTACAGTTATCCAAGTTGGTGACGGTATCGCGCGTGCTCATGGTCTTGATAACGTTATGGCTGGTGAACTTGTAGAGTTCTCTAACGGCGTTATGGGACTAGCACAAAATTTAGAGGAAAATAACGTAGGTATTATCATTTTAGGACCTTACACAGAAATCCGTGAAGGTGACGAAGTTCGTCGTACTGGTCGCATCATGCAAGTACCAGTAGGGAAAGAACTAATTGGTCGTGTTGTAAACCCATTAGGTCAACCAGTTGATGGTTTAGGCCCAATCAATACAACAAACACTCGTCCAATCGAAAGTCCAGCACCAGGTGTAATGGATCGTAAATCTGTTCATGAGCCACTTCAAACAGGTATTAAAGCGATTGACGCTCTTGTACCAATTGGCCGTGGTCAACGTGAGTTAATTATCGGTGACCGTCAAACAGGTAAAACAGCAGTTGCGCTTGATACAATCATTAACCAAAAAGATGAAGATATGATTTGTATTTACGTAGCTATCGGACAAAAAGAATCAACTGTACGTAACGTAGTAGAAACACTACGTAAGCATGGTGCATTAGAGTACACAATCGTTGTAACTGCATCTGCTTCTCAACCAGCTCCATTATTATACCTAGCTCCTTACGCTGGTGTAACAATGGGTGAAGAGTTCATGTACAATGGTAAACACGTATTAGTAGTATATGATGACTTATCAAAACAAGCAGCAGCTTACCGTGAGCTGTCATTACTATTACGTCGTCCTCCAGGTCGTGAAGCTTACCCAGGGGATGTATTCTACTTACATTCTCGCTTATTAGAGCGTGCAGCAAAATTAAGTGATGCAAAAGGCGGCGGTTCTTTAACTGCACTACCTTTCATCGAAACACAAGCAGGGGACGTATCAGCTTACATCCCAACAAACGTAATCTCAATTACGGATGGACAAATCTTCTTACAATCTGACCTATTCTTCTCTGGCGTACGTCCAGCGATCGATGCGGGTACTTCTGTATCTCGTGTAGGTGGATCTGCTCAGATTAAAGCAATGAGTAAAGTATCAGGTACACTTCGTCTTGACCTTGCATCTTACCGTGAGTTAGAAGCGTTCGCTCAGTTCGGTTCTGACTTAGATAAAGCAACTCAAGCGAAACTAAACCGTGGTGCTCGTACTGTTGAGGTATTAAAACAAGGATTACACAAACCGTTACGTGTAGAGAAACAAGTTATCATTCTTTACGCTTTAACACGTGGATTCCTAGATGATATCCCAGTAGTAGATATCACTCGTTTCGAAGAAGAATTCCATGCTTGGTTAGATTCTAATGCGACTGACTTATTAGAAGAAATCCGCACAACTAAGAAACTTGCGGATGACGACAAATTTGCAGCAGCAATTAACGGATTTAAAAAAGTATTCGTAGCTTCTGAGTAATAAAAAGTGAAGCCGACTGTTTAGCCCCATCGGCTAAGGTTCTTTCCCACAGAAGGTGATTTTTACCTTCTCGTGGGGAAGGTTCTTAGACGAAAGGGGCTAGGAGGCGGAACTAGATTAATAAAAGCGGAAGCGGCTCGTCCTGAACGTGAGGGGGAAGAAGTGAAGCCACCGAGCATTCAAGCCGCTGGAGCTAGATAATATATAAGGCATCTCAATTTCTGAGATTGCTGACGGTTATGTAAAGGAAAAGAGTAGGTGCACCTATTCTTTTCCTTCAATCATGAGCAAGAATATCTTGCAACGTAGATTAGGAAGAGGATTCTTACTAATCGTGCCAACTTCCGGAAAAAAGGTGGTGAAAACCTGTGGCATCTTTACGCGATATAAAAGCGAAGATTAACTCGACAAAGAAAACGAGTCAAATTACGAAAGCGATGGAGATGGTATCTGCATCTAAGTTAAACCGTGCAGAGCAAAATGCTAAATCTTTCGTTCCGTATATGGAAAAGATTCAAGAAGTAGTAGCGAGCATTGCGCAAGGAAGTAAAGGAATTAATCATCCAATGCTAAATGCGCGTCCTGTAAAGCGTACAGGATACATCGTTATTACATCTGATCGCGGACTAGCAGGTGGTTATAACAGTAACGTATTACGTACAGTAAGTAACGTAATTCGTGAACGTCATAATATGGATTCAAACCAATATTCAATTATTGTGCTTGGACGACTAGGACGTGATTATTTAAAACGTCGCGGCTTTAACATCATTGATGAAGTAGTTGGATTATCTGACCACCCATCATTTACTGATATTAAAGACCTTGCTTCTCGAGCAATTGCGATGTTCGCAGATGGTGCTTATGATGAGCTGTATATTTACTACAACCATTACGTAAGTAAAATTTCACAAGAAGTAACGGAAAATAAAATTTTACCGCTTACTGATGTGGCGTCTGATAAACCGACGACAGCTTATGAATTCGAACCTTCTGAAGAAGAAATTTTAAAAGTACTATTGCCACAATACGCAGAAAGCTTAGTGTACGGTGCATTACTAGACGGTAAAGCAAGTGAGCACGCAGCGCGTATGACAGCAATGAAGAGTGCTACAGACAACGCAATGGAAGTTATCGATTCACTTACACTTTCATTCAACCGTGCGCGTCAAGCAGCGATTACGCAAGAAATTACGGAAATCGTTGGTGGAGCAGCAGCGTTAGAATAGTAATAAAAAGCGTAGGCGGTTCGTTCAGAATGAGAGGGGGATGGAGCTTTTGACGTAGAGGCGATTTGTGCCTCGGAGGAAAAAGCGAAGCCACCGAACATTCTAACCGCCGGAGCTAGATTCAATAAAAAGTGGAAGCGGCTCGTCCAGAACAGGAGGGTATTGGAGCTCCTGACAAAGAGTCGCGTAAGCTATAAACTAATAAAAAATGAAAAGCTAACTGCTCGTAGAAAGTTGGCTAATTAAAAGAAAGCTAGGAGGGAACCCGATGAATAAAGGGCGCGTTACGCAAATCATGGGTCCGGTTGTAGACGTTAAGTTTGATGGCGGAAAGCTACCAGAAATCTACAACGCCCTTACGGTAAAACAGAGCAACGAAAACGGAACAAGCATTAACTTAACATTTGAAGTTGCACTTCATTTAGGTGATGACACAGTTCGTACAGTTGCAATGTCTTCCACAGATGGACTTGTTCGTGGCACAGAAGTAGAAGATACTGGTAAAGCAATTTCTGTACCAGTTGGTGATGCAACACTTGGTCGTGTATTTAACGTATTAGGTGATGCAATTGACTTAGATGGTGAGGTTCCTGCGGATGTACGTCGTGATCCAATTCACCGTCAAGCACCTGCATTCGAAGAATTATCTACTAAAGTAGAAATTCTTGAAACTGGTATTAAAGTAGTAGACTTACTTGCTCCTTACATTAAGGGTGGTAAGATCGGTCTATTCGGTGGTGCCGGTGTAGGTAAAACGGTATTAATTCAGGAATTAATCAACAACATCGCACAAGAACACGGTGGTATCTCTGTATTCGCTGGTGTAGGTGAGCGTACTCGTGAGGGTAATGACTTATACCACGAAATGAGCGATTCTGGCGTAATTAAGAAAACTGCGATGGTATTCGGACAAATGAACGAGCCACCTGGAGCACGTCAACGTGTTGCATTAACAGGTTTAACAATGGCTGAGCATTTCCGTGATGAGCAAGGACAAGACGTTCTTCTGTTCATCGATAACATCTTCCGTTTCACGCAAGCGGGTTCTGAAGTATCTGCCCTTCTTGGTCGTATGCCATCTGCGGTAGGTTACCAACCAACACTTGCAACAGAAATGGGTCAATTACAAGAGCGTATTACATCTACAAATAAAGGGTCTATCACGTCTATCCAAGCGGTATATGTACCAGCCGATGACTATACTGACCCAGCACCAGCTACAACGTTCGCTCACTTAGATGCAACAACAAACTTAGAGCGTCGTTTAACACAAATGGGTATTTACCCAGCCGTAGATCCATTAGCATCTACATCTCGTGCACTTTCTCCAGAAATCGTAGGAGAAGAGCATTATGAAGTGGCTCGTCAAGTACAGCAAACTTTACAACGTTACAAAGAGCTTCAAGATATCATCGCTATCTTAGGTATGGATGAGTTATCTGAAGAAGATAAGTTAGTTGTACATCGTGCTCGTCGTATTCAATTCTTCTTATCTCAAAACTTCCACGTAGCGGAGCAGTTTACAGGTCAAAAAGGTTCTTACGTACCTGTAAAAGAAACAGTTCGTGGTTTCAAAGAAATTCTAGAAGGAAAATATGATGACCTTCCAGAAGATGCATTCCGCTTAGTTGGTGGCATTGAAGAAGTTATTGAAAACGCGAAGAAAATGATGGCGTAAGGCCTTAGGAGGGACGAAGTATGAAGACATTTCCAGTCAGTATTGTAACTCCTGATGGACCGGTTTACGAAAAAGAAGTAGAAATGGTAAGTGTAAAAGCAGAGAGTGGGGAAATGGGGATTTTACCAGGTCACATTCCAACTGTTGCACCATTAAAAATTAGTGCAGTTCGTCTGAAACATGGTGGACACACTGATTATGTAGCAGTAAGTGGTGGTTTTATCGAAGTTCGTCCAGATAAAGTAACTGTATTATCATCATCTGCTGAAGAAGCAAACCATATCGATATCCATCGTGCAAATGAAGCGAAGCGTCGTGCTGAGCAACGTCTGCAAGATAAACAAGCACATGTTGACTTTAAACGTGCAGAAATGGCATTACAACGCGCTGTGAACCGTTTAAACGTTTCCGATATGAAATAAAAAAATCCGTAAAGGCAAAGCCTTTACGGATTTTTTTTATGTAGTTAATGGATAATTTTACAAAAATGGTATAATTATATTGGTGCTCGTATAAGTAGAGAATGTACAACAATTTATAAAGGGGATGAATAAATGATCGGTGAAATGAAGCGAGAAGCATTGCACTCTTTAAAAGGAAAATGGGGACTAGGTGTTGGATCAACGATTTTATATCATATTATAAGTTACGTCGTTTCAATGGCTGTAATGCTTATCCTATCAATTCCAGCAGTTATAATAGTTCTTTTATTGTCTATTTCAACTGGTTCCATTGAAGAAGACGCGATGGCAATTGGAGCTGCTATTACGTTTGGGCTTTTTTACTGCCTTATGATAATTTTAAGTTATGCGGCTTATGGCATTACCTCGTACGGTTATACGAATTTGTTTCTACAAATAAGCAAACGAGAAGATGCTAGAGTAGATTATTTATTTGAAGGATTTCGTGGTTTTAAAAGAATGATGAAAACGATGTGGGCTATGCTTGCGATTTTGTTATATACAGGTACATGGGTTCCGATGCTAGGAACGATTGTATTTGGGCTATTAGGTTTTCTTGATGAGAATGCAAATCCATCACTTATAATTGTTTTCTTTATTTTATTAGCTATTTCGTTTATTGTAATGGCTATTTTGTATTTTTCATATTCGATGACATATTATGTGATGGTTGAAAAAACAGAATATAGTGTTTCGCAGGCAATGAAAGAAAGTAAGAATCTGATGAAGGGGCACAAATTAGATCTATTTCTTTTATGGCTAAGCTTTATAGGGTGGGCCATTTTAGCGATTTTTACACTCGGAATAGGATTTCTATGGCTTAGTCCGTACGTGAGTACAACGACAGCGCATTTTTATCGCTACATTTCAAAGGGTGAATTGCAGTAGGAGTATGCTATACTAATAGAATTATTGTGTATAGGAGGCGAGGCTAAACATGATTAGTGATTTAAAGGGAGAAGCACTGGATTCATTAGAAGGGAAATGGGGCTTAGCTGTCGGGGCAACATTACTGATTTCGATTCTTCTTACGACCTTTAGTTTTAGTATTGAGTGGGTATTTTCTTCAATTTTTGATTGGAAAGAAACGAAAAATTCAATTTCAATAAATATCATTACATTTTTTGTTACTGGGCCTTTAACTTTAGGTGGATATTATCTTGCTTTAAATATCCTTCGTGAAAAGCAAGCTAGTATCGGTAATGTGTTCATTTGGTTTTCAGAGGGAAAGAGATTTTTAAAGTCATTTTTATTATATTTATTAGTAAATTTTTATCTTTTCTTATGGACGTTACTGTTCATTATCCCAGGCATTATTAAATCATTTTCTTATGCGATGACGTACTTTATAATAAATGACCACCCTGAGTATTCTATAAATCAAGCGATTACAGAAAGTCGTCGTATGATGGATGGGCATAAGATGGAGTATTTCATTTTATGTTTAAGCTTTATTGGTTGGTTTATATTAAGTTGTATTACACTCGGGATTGGATTCTTATGGTTAATTCCATATTTTTATACGACGTCAGCAGCTTTTTATGAAGAGATTGCAGAGGAATATTACGAGAAAAAAATTCCGATATTATAAAGTGAGTCGGACACTCTGCGTCGATGAATAGCTTTGTAGTCCGCAAATAGCATGATAAAAACACCTAGTATGAGTTATTGGTTCATACTAGGTGTTTTTTGTAGAAATTTTATAAATTGCTGACTAGTAAGTGGTTTACTGAAATAGTAACCTTGCATATATTTACAGTTGTTCTTTTGTAGAAACTTAAGTTGTTTTTCTGTTTCAATTCCTTCAGCAACGACAGAAAGGTTTAAAGTATTTGCAAGGGAAAGGATAGTGGAAACGATGGCTCTCTCTTCAGGTCGATGATCAGCTAGTTGTGTAAATTCTCTCGGTACTTTTAATGTATCGATAGGGAAAATAGATAAATAAGCGAGAGAAGAATAGCCGGTACCGAAGTCATCAATGGACGTTTGAATACCATATTCCTTTAATTGTTTTAGTCTTGATAATGTTTCTTTTTCATCGATCATCGCAATTCGTTCTGTTAATTCAAGTGTTACATACTTTGGATCGACTTTAACATCTGTTAGTATTTGTGAAATGTTCTCGATTAAATGATCTTGCTGGAATTCTTTTGCTGATAAGTTAACACTTATGTTTAAATCTTTGTAACCGAAGGAATGCCAAATTGTTAACTGACGACAAGATTCCTGTAATACCCAATGTCCAAGTGGGATGACCTGTGGAGTTTCTTCTACAATTGGAATAAACTCACACGGTGGAATATCGCCTAATAGTGGATGTTTCCAACGTAGTAATGCTTCAGCGCCAATAATCTTTTTCGTTGTAATATCAATTTGCGGTTGATATACGAGATAGAACTCTTTATTCACTAAAGCAAGTGGCAAATCTTTTTCAATTCGAGCTTTTCGTTCCATTTTTTTGTACAGTTCTTTCGTGTATAGAGAGCTACCGTTTTTGCCCCTATTTTTTGCTTCATACATGGCCATATCGGCATGTTGTAGAATCGACAATGGATCTTCACCTGCTTCAGGATATATGGCAATCCCGATGCTTGGTGAGATTTGTAAATGTTGATTTTCAATTTCAAATGGTTCATTCATAGCTTCTACAATCGTATCAGCCATTTTTTTTACATCTGGTCTTTTATTATAATTCTCAATAAGGATTGTGAACTCATCCCCAGCTAGACGGGCGAGCTTCATATTTGGTGTCGCCATTCCTTCGAGTCTTTTTGCTACTGCAATTAATAAAAGGTCGCCTACCCTATGACCGAGGGTATCATTAATAACTTTAAAGCGGTCTAAATCTAGAAACATAACAGCAAAAGGTTTTTTTGATATTTTGGATCGAGCAATTGCTTGTTCTACATATTGGTGGAATGCACGTCGGTTTGCAAGCTCTGTTAAAGTATCACGATATGCTAGAAAATTAATTTGTTCTTGTTGTTGCTTGCTTTCCGTAATATCTTTAATCATTAAATAAACTCCCGAAATATGATCCTTTAAAAAGATAGGAACAGCTGTCACATGCAAGTAGTAAATATCTCTATTTTTATGATATGCCCGTATTTCTAAAGAAATAGAATGCCCTTTTTTTACGCGATGAAAGGTGTTAATAATTTCTTCTAAATCTTCTTCGTATATGAGTGAGTAGTAAGGTTGATTTAATAATTCGTTTGTTTGATAGCCGAGTAAAGTTGTACCGGCATTATTCACTTTGAGAAAGTTACCATACAAATCTAATGTGAAGATTGGATCTGGATGATGCTCGTATAAAGATTTAAACATTTGTTGGTTATGATACAGTTCATTTTTTTGTTCTACTAAATCTTCTGTACGCAGTTCAATTTGTTTTTCGAGTTCTGAGTTGAATTGCATTTGGGCTAATAATAATATTTTATTTTGTTTTCGAACTAAACTATGGCGTATGAGAACGAAGGAGAAAGTTATCATAAGCCCAATTACTATAATAGGCGCAAAAACATATTCGACTAATATGAAAACAATAAGCATTACGACAGAAATATAAGGTAATGATAATCTGATCGCTTCCCCAAATTTAGGTGTTAATAGCACTTGTTCTTGTTTTTCAGGTTCTTTTGTATGGATAATACATGCGATTGCTACTAGTACTAAAGTTACTTGATAAAGAGGAGTAACTGTAAACATAGAATACTCGGGTATGAAGTATTTGATATAAGCATAAATCGCATCTGTAGTAGCATATAAAAGTAAAGCACTGCCAAGAAGTGCGCCAACCTTTTTGGATAATAAAGATAAAGGCTTGAATAACAGATTAATTCCTATGAGGAAAAAGAGTAAATCGGTCATTGGATAAGTAAGTTGAACAAATATGTCGATATAGGATGTTGAAGAAATGTGAATGGTTCTTTCAATAAGTAAGTAGTAACTTAAAGTGAATTGTGCTGTAACAATAATACAAATATCACATATCATAAAAAGCTTTTCTAATAAATCTCGGTTATAAATGATTTCATATAGAAAGGCGAATGCAAAGCTAATTAAAAAAAGTAAATAAAAAAAGTCGGACGGATCAACGAATGTATAGTAGTCCTTTAAAATTAAACGTTGATAGGCAACGACGATATCTCCAATGAAATAAGAGAGGGTTCCAACGTATAATATCGCCCAAAATAAACGAGGTAACCCTTCTTTCATATTTGAAAAATAAAGTATATAACTACAAGCGATAATATCAATGAATAAAGTACTCATTCCAATTAATATTTGAAAGGGAAATGAGTATTCATATAGAAAAGGCATTGCCACGTAATGAATTACTATAGATAGCAATGTAATGCTTATAAGAATACTTACATGTGTTTGTTTTTTCATCTATCTCACCCACGGTATATACATATAAATTCCTCTTTTGTATTTTTTATAGTTTCTTAAAAAACATATATAACCTATATACTTATTTTGCGCAAGTATAGCAAGTTATAAAAACAGATTTTAATAATTCTCGTTTCTGTCCCCAACATATCGACATAGGAATTTGAAGTTTGCTATAATGATTAAAATAGTTGCATTATTTAGAAAAATTTAAAAATAATAATTACTGCAACTAGGACATATTGTTTACTAAGTGAACTTGTTCTTAATTTAGGGGGGAGGGTTTCACAATGGCAAGTGTATATGAAAATAGTTATATGATCGTTTTGATTTTCTTGCTATTAGGTATATTGCTGCCGGTAGTGGCTCTTACATTAGGAAGGATGCTGCGCCCAAATAAACCAAGTGCAGCGAAAGCGACGACGTATGAGAGCGGGATTGAGCCTTTTCATGATGCGAATATTCGGTTTCATGCTCGTTATTATATTTTTGCTTTATTGTTTGTCATCTTTGATGTAGAAACTTTATTTTTATATCCGTGGGCTGTTGCATATGACAACCTCGGTTTATTTGCACTTATTGAAATGCTCATCTTTGTTGTAATGTTGCTAGTTGGATTAGCGTATGCTTGGAAAAAGAAGGTGTTACAATGGTTATAAATTTTGAGGAATTACATCCAAATGAGCGAGCGGAATTAGAACGAAATATCTTTTTTTCTACATTGGAACAGTTGAAAGGATGGGCGCGAAGTAATTCTTTATGGCCGATGACATTCGGACTGGCATGCTGTGCAATTGAAATGATGGGAGTAGGTTCATCACATTATGATTTAGATCGATTTGGGTCATTTTTTCGGACTTCACCAAGGCAATCGGACGTTATGATTGTGTCGGGAACGGTAACGAAGAAGATGGCTCCTATTGTTCGGCGCTTATATGACCAAATGCCTGAACCGAAATGGGTTATTGCAATGGGATCTTGTGCGACAGCAGGTGGTCCATATGTAAATTCGTACGCTGTTGTGAAAGGTGTAGATCAAATTGTGCCAGTTGACGTGTATATCCCTGGTTGCCCACCAAACCCTGCAGCTTTAATTTATGGAATTAATAAATTAAAAGAAAAAATTCGTTACGAAGCAAAGACTGGAAAGCAGGTGACGAATAAATGAGTGATCCTAACAAAGACTTAGAGGATTTAAAAAGAGAAGCGGCTAGGCGTGCGAAAGAAGAGGCGAGAAAGCGTCTCGTTGCGAAACATGGTGTGGAAATAAGTAAACTTGAGGAAGAAAATCGCGAAAAAGAGAAAGCGCTACCAAAAAATGACGATATGACTATAGAAGAAGCAAAACGACGTGCAGCCGTGGCGGCAAAAGCAAAAGCGGCGGCGTTAGCAAAGCAAAAAAGAGAAGGAACAGAAGAAGTGACGGAAGAGGAAAAGGCAAAAGCAAAGGCGAAGGCAGCCGCAGCCGCAAAAGCAAAAGCAGCGGCGTTAGCGAAGCAGAAAAGAGAAGGAACAGAAGAAGTGACGGAAGAGGAAAAGGCAAAGGCGAAGGCAGCCGCAGCCGCAAAAACAAAAGCAGCGGCGTTAGCGAAGCAGAAAAGAGAAGGAATAGAAGAAGTGACGGAAGAGGAAAGGGCCAAAGCGAAGGCGAAGGCAGCCGCGGCCGCAAAAGCGAAAGCAGCGGCGTTAGCGAAGCAGAAAAGAGAAGGGAAAGAAGAGGTAACGGAAGAAGAAAAGGCCGAAGCGAAGGCGAAGGCAGCCGCGGCCGCAAAAGCAAAAGCAGCGGCGTTAGCGAAGCAGAAAGCATCGCAAGGTAATGGGGATTCGGGGGATGAAAAGGCGAAGGCAATTGCAGCAGCGAAGGCAAAAGCGGCAGCGGCTGCAAGGGCGAAGATGAAGGGTACTGAAGGTAAGAAGGAAGAGGAAGTGAAGCAGGAAGAGCCATCCGTGAATGAGCCGTATTTAAATCAGTATGTTGAAGTTATTAAGGAAAAGATAGGAGAGGATATATTAGTAGATTCCTACATTAATAAACTGTCAAAAGATGTACCAACTCTTGTGGTGGAACCCGCAAAATATTATGAAGTAATGGAGTTACTGCGATTCCATGAGGGACTTGCATTTGATTATATGTCAGAGCTACATGCGACGGATTTTATGACACATATGGAAGTGTATGTTCATTTATTTTCATATGGAAAGAAACAGTCAGTAGCGGTGAAGGTGAAGCTGGATAGGGAAGCGCCGCAAGTGGAATCGGTGACAGCGCTTTGGAAAGGGGCAGATTGGCCAGAGCGGGAAGCGTATGATTTGCTTGGTATTGTATTTAAGGGGCATCCGAATTTATCACGTATTTTAATGCCTGATGATTGGGTAGGGCACCCGCTTAGGAAAGATTATGAACCGTATGATGTGGAGGTGTAGCTAAATGATCCGTACGGAAGAAATGCTTTTGAATGTAGGTCCTCAGCATCCGAGTACGCACGGTGTGTTCAGGCTCGTTATTAAAATTGACGGGGAAATTATTAAAGAAGCTACACCGGTTATTGGATATTTGCATCGCGGGACCGAAAAGATTGCAGAGAGCTTACAGTATACGCAAATTATCCCTTATACAGATCGGATGGATTATTTATCGGCTATGACGAATAATTACGTCATTTGCCATGCTGTAGAGACGATGATGGGGCTTGAAATCCCGGAGCGTGCCGAATACTTGCGAGTACTTGCAATGGAGCTTGGAAGGATTGCGAGCCACCTCGTTTGGTGGGGGACAAATCTTCTTGATATAGGAGCGGTTAGCCCGTTTTTGTACGCGTTTCGTGAACGAGAGATGATTATAAATTTATTAAACGAATTATGCGGTGCACGGCTTACTTTTAACTATATGAGAGTCGGCGGTGTAAAGTGGGATGCACCGGATGGTTGGATTGAAAAAGTGGAAGAATTTGTTCCGTATATGAGAGAACAATTGGCAGGGTATCATGATCTTGTTAGCGGCAATGAGATTTTCTTAAATCGTGTAAAAGGCGTTGGTATATATAGCGCGGAGGAAGCGATTTCGTATTCTTTAAGCGGAGCGAATTTGCGGTGCACCGGAGTAAACTGGGATCTTCGCAAAGATGAGCCGTACTCCATTTACGACCGTTTTGATTTCGATATTCCTGTTGGAGGCGTGGGGGATGCTTGGGATCGCTACGTTTGCCGCATGAAGGAAATTGAGGAGTCTTTAAAGATTGTTGAGCAAGCAGTCCAGCAGTTCCCGAAAGAAGGAGCAGTACTTGCGAAAGTACCGAAGATTATTAAGGCTCCTAAAGGGGAAGCATTCGTCCGTATAGAGTCGCCGCGAGGAGAGATTGGTTGCTATATTGCTAGTGACGGAAAGAAAGAGCCGTACCGCTTGAAGTTTCGCAGGCCGTCTTTTTACAATTTGCAAATTTTACCGAAGTTATTGAAAGGTGAAAACATCGCCAATTTAATTACGATTTTAGGTGGAGTGGATATTGTACTTGGGGAGGTTGATGGCTAATGATTGAAACGCTCTTACAATCACCTTCTAGCTGGACGAATTTCTTCATTTTTTTCGGATTAGCGGTGCTCCTATTATTTGCAGTCCTTGGTTTCGTTACATATGGTATTTTGGCAGAACGGAAAGTGATGGGTTTTATGCAAGGACGAATTGGGCCAAACCAAGTCGGAGGCCGGTTCGGTTTGCTACAAACGGTAGCTGATGTTTTAAAACTACTACTAAAAGAAGATAGTATTCCGAAAGCGGCAGATAAACCGTTGTTTATATTAGCGCCTGTTATTGCATTCGCGCCAGCATTTATGGTGCTTGCAGTCATCCCATTTACTGATAAATTTCAGTTCGCGGATATTGGCGTAGGTTTACTGTATTACATTGCTGTTTCTGGCATTACGACGATTGGCGTCGTAACGGGAGGATGGGCATCGAATAATAAATATTCCCTTTTAGGAGGGATGCGTGCAGCGGCGCAAATGATTTCTTATGAAATTCCGCTCGTAATGAGTGTAATCGGGATCGTTTTGTTAGCTGGTAGCTTAAATTTAAATGAAATCGTAGCAGCGCAGGAGAATGTTTGGTACATTTTCGTGCAACCAATCGGTTTCGTCGTGTTCTTAATCGCAGCGGTAGCAGAGTTAAATAGGACGCCGTTTGATTTACCAGAAGCAGAATCGGAACTTGTTTCTGGATATCATACGGAATACTCAGGGTTTCGCTGGGCGTTTTTCATGCTTTCAGAGTACGTATATTTTTTCGGGATGGCATCGTTAATTACAGTGCTCTTTTTAGGCGGATGGAATCCAGTTATGTTCCTTGGATTTATCCCAGGTGCCGTATGGTTTGCTTTAAAGTTTAGCAGTGTAGTTTTTCTATTAATTTGGTTCCGCGTTACGTTTCCGCGTATAAGAGGTGATCAGTTAATGGAGTTTGGCTGGAAAGTATTATTGCCAATTGCACTTGCAAATATTTTCTTAACGGCATTGATTAAGGAGTTATTCTTCTAATCTATGAGGGGGGTGCCAGTAAGAGATGAAAGGTCTATTTAAAGGACTAAAATATACATTAAGCAATTTGAGTAAAAAGAAAGTGACGTATGATTATCCGAATCAACCGTTGCCATTGCCAGACCGGTTTCGAGGGATTCAAAAGTTTTATCCAGAAAAGTGTATCGTTTGTAACCAGTGCTCCAATATTTGTCCGACAGACTGTATTCAGTTAACGGGGAAAAAACATCCGGATCCTACGAAAAAAGGAAAAATTATCGACACGTACGATATTAATTTTGAAATTTGTATTCTTTGTGATTTATGTACAGAAGTTTGTCCGACAGAGGCGATCGTTATGACAAATAACTTTGAACTCGCGGAATATTCACGGGATGACTTATTTAAAAATTTGCAGTGGCTTGATGAAAACGACGAAAACGTCAGAAAGGAGAATAAAGCATGAATGGCGAGTTTATAGCATTCTTTATACTATCCTTGTCTGCAATTATCGGCGGCGTTCTTATGTTGAATTTAACGAAAGTCATGCATATGATGCTAGCTCTCGTTCTAACATTTCTCAGCATTGCGGGTTTGTACTTTCTTTTATCAGCTGAATTTATAGGCGTTGCACAAATTTTACTTTACTCTGGTGCGATCACAATTATTATGATTTTTGGCATTATGTTAACGAAACATAACGCAGAAAATGAATCACGTCTTACTCTTCGAAAATGGATTATCTTCTTTGCGGTTGTAGCATTTGGGGCAGTTATGTATTTCGCTGTTAACAATATTGATTTTGCAAATGAAAGCGCACAAGGAAGTTTACCTCTCCATGAAAAAAACACACTTCAAATCGGTACACTTCTCTATTCAAAATATATTATTCCATTTGAGTTAACCTCAGTTATTTTACTTGTAGCACTTGTTGGCGCAATTATTCTTGCGAAGAAAGATGAGAAAGAGGAGGATTCCAATGAGTAGCGTACCTGCTTCTGCATATTTAACGCTTGCGATTATTTTGTTTTGCATCGGTTTGTTTGGAGCTTTAACGAAGCGAAATACGGTGATTGTATTAGTTTGTATTGAATTAATGCTTAACGCAGCCAATTTAAACTTAGTAGCGTTTAGTAAATTAGGTTTGTTTCCAAATGTAACAGGGCAAATTTTCTCTCTGTTTACGATGGCCGTAGCAGCAGCGGAAGCGGCGGTAGGACTCGCCATTTTAATTGCTTTATATCGTAATCGTACGACAGTTCATGTAGATGAAATGGATACGCTCAAAGGATAACATTGTGACCGAAAAGGGGGAAGGAAACAATGATCGATTATGCATGGCTCATACCGCTTTTCCCGCTTGTTTCGTTTTTGTTATTAATTATATTCGGGAAGAAAATTAGAGAAGGAAGCAGTGTACTTAGTATTTTCTTCGTCTTTCTCTCCTTTATATGTGCGGTACTTGTATTAATAGAAAGATTTACGACAGTACCAGTGAAGCATAAGTGGGTATGGCTTAGAGCTGGAGACATTGATATATCATTTGGCTTTGAAGTGACAGCATTAGGGGCTTTAATGTTGTTTATCGTTACACTTGTGAGTTTACTTGTACACATGTATTCGAAAGGTTATATGAAAGGTGAGGAAAGATTACCGACCTTTTATGCCTATTTAGGACTCTTTACATTTGCGATGCTCGGGCTTGTTATATCACCGAATTTATTACAGCTTTATATATTTTGGGAGTTAGTCGGCCTTGGTTCGTTCTTACTCATCGGTTTTTATTTCTTTAAAGAAGAAGCGAAGGCTGCTGCGAAAAAAGCTTTTATTATGACACGTATTGGCGATGTCGGTTTATTTATTGGGATGATCTTAATTTTCTGGCATGCAGGTAGTTTTGAATATGATGCAATTTTTAGAGCGATTCATACTGGGGATCTTACCCCTACGATGATTACAATAACAGCGATATTAATTTTTATTGGTGCAATGGGGAAATCAGGTCAGTTCCCGCTTCATACGTGGTTACCGGATGCGATGGAAGGGCCGACGCCTGTTTCGGCACTTATTCATGCGGCGACGATGGTCGCAGCTGGCGTATATTTAGTGGCAACGATGTTTCCGCTATTTTCAGCAAGTGCGGTGGCGATGCAAACGGTAGCAATTGTTGGCGCCTTTACTGCAATCTTTGCAGCTTCCATCGGTCTTGTACAAACGGATATAAAGAGAGTACTTGCTTATTCTACAGTTAGTCAGCTCGGGTATATGATGCTTGCATTAGGATCTGCCGGTTATGTAGCTGGTGTGTTTCATTTAACGACACACGCCTTTTTTAAAGCGTTGCTATTTTTGGCGGCAGGAAGTGTCATTCATGCCGTGCATACGCAAAATATTAATAAAATGGGCGGCTTACAGAAGAAGATGAAAGTAACTGCTGCGCTATTTTTAATCGGTACCCTTGCAATAAGTGGTGTGCCGCTCCTTTCCGGTTTCTTTAGTAAAGATGAAATTTTAGCGGCAGCTTGGATGAACGGCAATTATGTTTTATTCGTCTTAGCGATAATTGCAGCATTCCTAACAGCGTTCTACATGTTCCGCCTATACTTTCTCGTCTTTACGGGGGAAGCGAAGACGAAGGAAGATGTGCATGAATCGCCTCGCATTATGACGTATCCGATGATTGTCCTTGGCGTCCTTGCAGTTGTGGCAGGTTATATAAATACACCGTGGTTTGGAACGTTTCTCGGGGATTGGCTTACGAAAGATGTAGCATTTAAAGTGCAAGAGGCACACGGCCCAGTTTGGATTATGATTGTTGCGACGCTCGTTTCTTTGGCTGGGATTGCTCTTGCATATTTCATATATGGCAAGAAATCTATTGCTAGAGATTGGGCTGGTGGCGAGGAAGCACCTCTTTATAAAATTTTGAAAGAAAAATATTATGTGGATGAACTATACAATATGACGGTGCTTCCTATTACGAAAGGAATCGCTCATGTGCTTCGCTTATTTGAAGTGTATGTAGTCGAAGGAATTGCCGTTTTAATAGGGAGTTTAGTTAAAGGGATGAGCGGAGTCGGCTCTAGACTCCAAAACGGAAATGTACAAGTGTACGGGACTGTAACAGCTGTTTCACTTGCAGTACTCTTCATTATTTTGCTCTATACGGGAGGGGATTTACGATGAATGATTTGTTATTAACGTTCTTCATTTTTTCCCCGCTTTTAGGAATTCTCTTACTTACATTAACACCGAAAAAAGAATCGCGTACAGTGCGAGCGCTCGGTTTATTTGGAACGGTGCTTCCATTTGGAATGGCTATCGTCCTCGCTTGTACATATGCTTCCGGAAAGAGTTTGTCTCTATTTGATGAAAAAGTGAAATGGATTAAATTCGGGGATTTTGCAGCGGTGGATAAAAGGTGGTTTTCCATTTATTACGAGCTTGGTATTGATGGTTTATCGCTCGTTATGATGGTACTGACGGCCCTTCTAGCGATGCTTGCAGCAATTGCGGCATTTACGATTAAAAGAAATTTGAAAGCATTTTATATGCTGTTACTCATGTTAGAAATAGGGATGCTCGGCGTCTTCGCTGCTCAAAATTTAATGTTGTTCTTTATCTTCTTTGAAATTACATTGCCACCGATGTTTTTATTAATTGGGAAGTGGGGGAAATTGTCGAGTGAAAAGGCTGCTTATAGTTATTTAATATATAACGGTATTGGCTCCGCTATTTTGCTTATCGTTTTCTCGGTTTTATTTGCGAAAACAGGTACAACAAATATTACAGAACTGAAAGAAATATTAGCGAGTGTAGGTGCTGGCGGAGGAATGGCTGTCCCAAATAGTTTACAGTTCGGCTTGTTTCTTAGCATAATGATTGCTTTCGCAATTAAATTACCCGTTTTCCCGTTACATCGCTGGATGGTCAATGTACATATTGAAGCGCATCCGGCTGTAGTGATGCTTCATGCAGGTGTTTTACTGAAGATTGGAGCATACGGTATCATTCGCTTCGGGCAGGGGCTATTCCCGGAATACTTTCGCGAGTTTGCAACGCTCATTGCGATTTTAGGAGTTATCAATTTATTGTACGGAGCCTTCTTAGCGCTCATTCAAACAGACTTTCGGAAGGTGCTTGCTTACTCTAGTATTTCGCATATGGGTATTGTATTAATGGGCCTTGCAGCGTTAAATGCACCAGGTACACAAGGGGCGCTATTCCAAGTTGTGTCGCATGGCTTAATTGCAGCCTTACTCTTTTTCTTACTTGGTGTTATAGAACAGCGTTTTGGAACGTCGGATATTACGGCGCTTGGCGGACTTGCAAAAAGTGTACCCGTACTTAGCGGTTTCTTCTTAGCGGGAGGAATGGCATCGCTTGGATTGCCGGGAATGTCTGGATTTGTTAGCGAGTTTCTTGCCTTTCTCGGTTTATTCCAAGGGGAGCCAGTCATTGCTGCGGCTGGAGTACTTGGCATCATTTTAACCGCTGTATACGTATTAAGAGCAACCCTTCAAGTAACATTTGGTAAGAAAGAGTGGGAAGCGAAAGCTGATATACACGGATGGGAGTATGTTCCTATCTTGCTACTTATCTTCTGCATTATTGCAATTGGCGTAATGCCAGAAATACTAGGGGACCCGCTTCAAAATACATTGAAAACATTGGGGGTGAAGTAGGATGGATATGAATACGTTACTTAGCTTATCATGGCATCTCATGGTGCCAGAATTCATCATTCTCGGGGCTGCCATCCTTCTTTCCATATGTGATTTGTTTTTTAAGCTGAACCATAGATACGTAGCGCTTGGTGCAATCGCGGCGGTCGTATTAGCAATCGTGTCACTAATTACGCTATATAGCGAACCAGCGGGAGATATTTTAAATGGATCGTTTGTGTTAGATGGATTTTCAAAAGGATTTAAAACGTTGTTGTTAGGCGGGGCGGCCCTCATTTTGTGCACCGCAATGAGCGATGATAAGAAAAATCCAATTGAAGATAAGGGAGAATATTATTACTTATTTTTAATGGCGCTTCTTGGGGCTATGTTTATGGCTTCTAGCGTTGATTTCATTACACTTTTCGTCGGTTTAGAATTGCTTTCACTTTCTTCCTACATTTTAGTAGGAATACGAAAAAAGAACCGTGCATCAAATGAGGCAGCAATGAAATATGTCATTAATGGAGGAATTGGAACGGCAATTACGCTCTTTGGAATGAGTTATTTATACGGCATTACAGGATCAACTAATATTGTGGATATGCAAAAGGTATTTGCTGGGGAACTGGCTGGTGGCATTCAATTATTGCTAGCTCTTGCATTTCTACTATTACTCGTTGGGCTCTCATTCAAAATTGCTACAGTGCCGTTTCATATGTGGGCGCCTGATGTGTATGAGGGAGCGGCTACACCTGTTACTGCTTTTCTTGGAACGATTTCTAAAATTGCTGGGTTCTTACTCATTATTCGTCTGTTCCTCATGGTTTTTGCAAGTGTATCGGTGCAAGGAGACATGCAATCTTTATACGGACGTATGAGCATATACATCGCTGTGCTAGCTAGTATTACGATGATTATTGGAAATGTAGTCGCATTAAAGCAATATAACGTAAAACGCTTATTTGCTTATTCAGGAATCGCGCATGCAGGATATTTACTCGTACCGCTTGTAGCATTATCACCATTTACGATGGATAGCATGTGGTTTTACATGCTTGCGTATATGCTTATGAATATAGGCGCGTTTGCAATCATCCACGGCTTAATCTTACAAAGCGACAAAGAAAATATGACCATTTTCACCGGATTATATAAAAGGTCGCCATTTACGGCAATCGTGATGACGATTTTTATTTTATCGCTAGCGGGGATACCGGGAACAGCTGGTTTCATTGGGAAAATTAACATCTTTTTAGGTGCACTTCACGTAGAGCCAGCTCATTACGTACTAGCTTCTATTATGATGGGGACGACAGTCATTTCATTCGTATATTATTTCCGTATTTTACAGCAAATGTTTTTCCGTACGGGAGAAGTAGAAGAGAAAATTCGTTTGCCACTCAATATAAAGGTTGTGATGAGCCTTTGTGCAATTTCGATTGTAATACTAGGGATTATGCCGATGATTGGATACAATTTCTTTTATGAATATTTTCCATTAATGAAAGATTTCTTCTTCTTAGGGAACGTGGTACAATAGTGAAAATAAAAGGTGTGGAGTCGTTACTCTGCGCTTTTTATTTTTTGTGAATTACAATTGAAAATGCATATAAGTATACGCTTTTAAAGAGAAAAATTACGATGTAACATGTAAGATGCTTATTTGTATTTGAAAAAGTGTGGCTCCTACTTATTATGGTATCGTTTTTATAAGATTTCGTAAGTAGTAGCTAGGTAAAAAGGGGTCGGTTTTTTGGCACATCTTTTAGGGCAACAAGCACTGATTGCCATCGTTTCGCATTTATTGTTTATTACCATTACGTGGTGGGCCTTACAAGGTATTCACATTGAGCGTTTAATGAAGCCTGGAAAGGTGATGCAGACGAGAGTATTACTCATTTTAATTACAATTGCAATTGGGACATCTGTAAGTAACTTTTTCCTTGATTATTTAGGCTATTCAAAGAGTTTAACGTATTTAGTAAAGTAAGTGTATAGAACCTCATATCTCCGTTAACAATGGGGATAGGAGGGGATGAAATTGAAGCTTAAAGCCATTCTTATTGTTGCACTTAGTGTTGTTTTATTTTTGGTTGGATATAGAGAGATGAAACCGATAAGCGATGAACAGAAGATGGAGAACATGATCGCAGCTGTAGAGAAAAATGATGCGAAAGTAGAGAAATGGTCATGGTTAGCACGAGAAACAAAAACAATTTCTAATATACATACGTTTCAAAAGTTGTTAAACGATGTGAAGGAGAAGGCGAATATTCAAAAGTGGGAATTAGAGCAATCTCCAGATGGATATAAAGCTACATCCTATAAAAAATTTTCTTCCTATGAAGAACGAGTAGTAGTAACTTGGAGTAAGGAAAATACTAAAGAAAACACTTTCATTATCTTTGAAGTAAGCGGGGCAAAATGGGACCCGAAGTATATTCAGAAAACGAATAAAATTTTTAGTGAAAAACCTATAATTTACACTTGTGTTCAAGGTGTACTGAATGATAAGATTGAAGGTGTTTTGCAAAATAAAACCAATCAGGTTTTGAAAGATCTTTCAGCAAGAGCGATCGAACAGATAGAAGAAAGAGCATTTGTGTCAGTCTCCGCATACAATAAAAAGTGGGATGACGCTCTTTCAACAAATAGAGAGAAAATAAATGTGCAAATAGCAATACGTTCTACAAACAACAAAGATACAATTGTGGTTGGCACACCGATCATAACTTCTGAGTATTGAGTGAATAGATACTGAAAAAAGGACACGGAGGGGAATAATTTGGAAAAGATCATCGTCCGTGGCGGAAAGCGGTTAAACGGCACAGTGCGTGTTGAGGGCGCAAAAAATGCTGTATTACCTATAATCGCTGCAGCCCTATTAGCGAGTGATGGAAAGAATGTACTATCTGAAGTACCAGTTTTGTCTGATGTATACACAATTAATGAGGTATTACGTCATTTAAATGCTGAAGTCGTATTTGAAAATAACAAAGTAACAATCGATGCATCTAAAGAGCTAAACATTGAAGCACCATTTGAATATGTACGTAAAATGCGTGCATCTGTTCAAGTAATGGGACCATTATTAGCACGTAACGGTCGTGCTCGTATTGCACTTCCTGGTGGATGTGCAATTGGTTCACGTCCAATTGACCAACATTTAAAAGGCTTCGAAGCAATGGGAGCAAAAGTACAGGTTGGTAACGGTTTTGTTGAGGCATACGTTGAGGGAGAACTAAAAGGAGCTAAAATTTATTTAGACTTCCCAAGCGTGGGCGCGACAGAAAACATTATGTCTGCAGCTACATTAGCAAAAGGGACAACAATCCTTGAAAACGCAGCGAAAGAACCAGAAATCGTTGACTTAGCTAACTTCTTAAATGCGATGGGAGCGAAAGTACGCGGAGCTGGAACTGGAACGATTCGTATCGAAGGCGTTGATAAATTATATGGTGCAAACCACTCTATTATTCCTGACCGTATTGAAGCGGGAACATTCATGGTTGCAGCGGCAATTACTGGTGGAGACATCTTAATTGAAAATGCTGTACCTGAACATTTACGCTCAATTACAGCGAAAATGGAAGAAATGGGTGTTAAAATTATTGAGGAAAATGAAGGTGTACGTGTTATCGGCCCAGATAAGTTAAAAGCGGTTGATATTAAAACTATGCCTCACCCAGGTTTCCCAACAGACATGCAATCACAAATGATGGCATTATTACTACAAGCTGAAGGAACAAGTATGATTACAGAAACGGTATTTGAAAACCGCTTTATGCACGTTGAAGAATTCCGTCGTATGAATGCTGATATTAAAATCGAAGGTCGTTCTGTTATTATGAACGGTCCAAACAGCTTACAAGGTGCTGAAGTAGGCGCAACTGATTTACGTGCTGCTGCTGCATTAATCTTAGCTGGTTTAGTATCAGAAGGTTATACTCGTGTAACTGAGTTAAAGCATCTTGACCGTGGTTATGTAGATTTCCATAAGAAATTAGCTGCATTAGGTGCAACTATTGAACGTGTAAACGAAAAAGTAGAAGAAGTGAAAGAACAAGAAGTTTCTGATCTTCACGCTTAATTGAAATAGTCTCTACGTCTTTTGACGTAGAGGCTATTTTTTTGGGCTTATTACTGTTATAGTCAAGAAATTCTATACTTATGCACGTACCAGTAAAAATATTTAGAAAATTTTTGTTTTATATGGTTCCCCTTAAGTATGTTCTAAAAGAAAGAGTTGTTCCATAAGAATGAATGGAGTAAAGCTTTTTCATATTGGGGGAAATAAGATGAAATTTTCAAAGCCACTTTTTATTACAGTAGCGCTTCTCATAGCGCTCGTTATCATTGTACCTGCTGCTCTTGTGATTCCGTTTGCGAAAGCAAAAGTAGAGGAAAAAGCAGCTTCTAACACTCCTCCAGCGATAGAAAGTATACCAGCTCCAGGGAAAGTGGATACAGCGGTTCAAGTTGCTGTATATCGCGAGAAACAGAAAAAGGTAGAGTCATTACCTATGGAGGAGTATGTGACCGGTGTAGTAGCTTCTGAGATGAATGCCAGTTTTGAAATAGAGGCGCTAAAGGCGCAGGCATTAGCAGCGAGAACATTTGTAGTCCAGCGTATGCTAAGCGGAGGAAAGAAAAACAATGCGGACGTGACAGATACGGTGAAAGATCAAGTGTACAAAAGCAAAGAAGAATTGAAAAAACAATGGGGCAATAACTACGAAAATAATTTGAAGAAAATCGAGGAAGCCGTTTCGAAAACCGCAGGACAAGTTTTAACGTATGAGGGAAAACCAATCTCAGCATCATTCTTCTCAACGAGTAATGGCCGGACAGAAAATGCGGCTGATTATTGGGGAAATGATTATCCGTACTTAAAGAGTGTAGATAGTCCGTGGGATCAAGCTTCTCCGAAATTTACGAGCGAGCAAACCTTTACAGTAGCTGACTTTCAAAAACGTCTCGGTGTGAAAGTGTTAGCAGACGGAAAAGTTGGCGACATTAAAGGACGTACGGAAGGAAAACGTGTAAAAGATGTAGCATTTCAAGGGAAAACATTAACCGGAAGAGATGTGCGTGACAAATTAGATTTACGCTCCTCTGATTTCACGTGGAAACAAGAAGGAGATAAAATCGTTGTTACGACGAAAGGCTTTGGCCACGGCGTTGGCATGAGCCAATACGGAGCGAACGGCATGGCAGCAGAAGGCAAGAAATATACAGATATCGTCGCTCATTACTACAAAGGCGTTGAAATAAAGACGATGAATGATTATGAAGGAAAATTGATGGTGAAGAAGTAGGTGTCAGGGTCTCCTGGCACCTGCTTTTTGTTTAAAATATCATAATTTTCCATTAATTGTTTGATATAATAGGATAAAAAGTATTTGGGGGAGACAAAATGGCGTTACTGGAGTTGAAACAATTAGGTAAGACGAACCAGTTACCGGCAGTTGAACTGAAGGTTGAGAAGGGACAATGTGTTGTTTTGCAGTGTAATAACCATACAGCAAAAATTTTGCACCGCATTATTATTGGTGAGGAAGAAGCTTCAACTGGCAATGTGCTATTTGAAGATGAAGTGATTGGAAAGAAAAATTATTCCCGCATCGGTTTTTGTTTTTTGAAAGATGAGGCATATGATCGTTTGAAGGTAAAGGAATACTTCAAGTTCTTAATACGGCTTTATGAATCAAATATGAGTACGGAAGAAGTAGTACAATCTGTCGGTCTCCTAGATAAATTAAACGTTAAAATAGAAAAACTATCATTTTCAGAGAAACGTCGTCTTCATATTGGGCGAGTTATGATTCATAATCCGGACTTAGTTATTTTGGAAGAACCAGAGCAAAATGTAGATACAGAGAGTACGATTATTATTCGAAAAGCGATTATGAAAATGAAAGAGCAAGGAAAGGCAATTTTTATTACGTCATCATTTCTATCGGATGCCCTTTCGTTAACAGAAGATGTATACATATTAAACAATGATGGTGTGAAAAAAATAGAAATCGAACGAGAAGAAGCAGAAGAAGTCGATGAAGAAAAAGTCATTCAAATGATTCCGCAAATGAAGTTAGAAAGAATACCAGCGAAAGTAAACGATAAAATCATTTTATTAGACCCAATGGAAATCCATTTCATTGAAACGCAAAACGGAGTGACACATATTCATGTTCGTGAAGGGGATTTCGTATGCGCATTAACATTAAGTGAACTAGAAGTAAGATTAACAGGTTTTGGTTTCTTTAGATGTCATCGCTCGTACCTTGTGAATTTACAAAGAGTACGAGAAGTGATTACTTGGACTCGTAATAGCTTTAGTTTAATTTTGGATGACGAAAGAAAAAGTTCAATTCCGCTTTCGAAAGGACGAATGGATGAGTTAAAAGGTGTAATTGGGCTATAAAATTCGCTCCAATAAGCTCAAAATATGATTCATTCACCAGTAAAAATACTCCTTTTACCGGTATTTTACTGCGTAACCCCTTTGTTTTTCATATGATTGAGTCAAGAAAAGCGAAACAAACAAACGAAAAGCGCTAAAGCGACTTTCATCTATAAAAGAAAAAAAACAAAGGGGATGACGAGATGACATTGGCAATTGAAATGAAAGATGTAATGAAAAGTTTCAACGAAAAAACAGCACTTCGAAATGTAAATATTGAAGTGAAGCAAGGAGAAATTTTTGGATTCCTCGGACCGAGTGGATCTGGGAAAACGACGACAGTAAAAATATTAACTTCTCAATTACTTCATAGCGTTGGAACGGTAAAAGTATTAGGGAAAGATATTACAGGGCCAAGCAGCATCGATTATAAACGAATTGGTATTTTAACAGACAACAGCGGTTTATATGAGAGACTTAGCATTTATGATAACTTACTATTATTTTGTGACTTATACGATTGCAAAAAAGAACGAATCGATGAAGTGCTAGCACAAGTGAATCTATTAGATGATAAAAAAACATTAGTAAAGAAATTATCAAAAGGAATGAAGCAGCGCGTCACATTAGCTAGAGCAATCCTTCATAAACCGGATATCCTCTTCTTAGACGAACCAACATCTGCACTCGATCCAGTTAACGTACAAAACATTCATAAAGTCTTAAAAGATTTAAATAAAGAAGGAACGACAATTTTTTTAACGACGCACAATATGGAAGAAGCAGAGACGCTTTGTAACCGCATTGCCTTTCTATGCGGCGGAGAAATTGTAGCGCTTGATACACCGGAGAACCTTCGCTTACAATACGCGAAAGATCAAATACAAGTTGTATTAAAAGATAAGCAAAAAGAAGTCGTGCAAAAAGATGAATTAGGTGCAAAACGTATTTCAGAATGGATGAAAAAAGGTGAATTACTATCCATTCACTCACACGAACCAACGCTAGGCGATATCTTTATTGAAGTTACTGGGAGGGGATTATAATGACATTTTCAATGAGACGCGTATCAGCTATTTTTAGAAAAGAAGTACAAGATTTTAAGACGAATTCACAAGTGCTGCTAATGGCATCTTTACCAATTATATTTGCATTTATATATAGCAGGTTTGGACAAGGGAGTGCAGGGGTTGGCATTATTACTTTAATGGCCTTTCTATTTGTTGCAGGGTTTGTTCAATCAATGGTAATTGCAGAAGAGAAAGAAAAGCATACGTTACGTGTGTTAATGCTATCACCAGCTTCATCTGTTGAAGTTCTTTTTGGGAAAAGTATATTAACAGTATGTTTAACGTTAGGTATTTCTATTGTAAACTTATTCATTTTGGATGAATTAAGTGGAAATTTCTTATTACTAGCATTTGTTTTCTTATGTGGAACAATTCTATTTACTTTAATTGGAACGATGATTGGATTACTAGCTGAGTCTGTCCCACAAACATCACTAATTGGAATGCCAATATTAATGACGATGTATTTAGCTGTACAATTTGAGCCAATGGTTGAAAATAAAGTAATTAAGACAATGATTAGTTATCTTCCAACATCTCATCTCGAAAAGGCAATTAAAAGCTTAGTAGAGGGTGCAGGATTTAGTAGTATTAGTGGCCATATGATAAATGTTGGAGCTTGGCTTATTATTTCACTTATTGCATGTTTAATCGTGTATAAAAAGAAACAATTAGATTAAAAACTGAGCCAAAACGCTCAGTTTTTTCTTTTTTCTATCATTTCCTCGGAAATTTTACAATTCCTATACATATTTTTACAGATTTTGTCGAAAAGTAATTAGTTATAGGTTGTATAGGATGCGTGAATATTGTTCAAAATGATTGCTGAGGTGATGATGGAATGCGAGGAAGAAATAATAAAAAGTCGCAAAAGGTAGTACATTTATTTCAAAAAAGATGGGTATTTCCGGCACTATACATTGCTTGTGCAGCGGTAATTTTAATGGTTGCACTATGGTTCCAAGGAGCTAATCCGAAGAAGACTCCGAACCAAGATCAAGCAACGCCGTATACACAAACGGAAGATCCAGCAGTACCAGTAACGAAGTCTTCAGAAGTAGTGAAAATGCCAGCTGCCGCGAGTGCGGAAGTAGTTGTACAGAAGAAGTTCTATGAAGATGCAGCAACTGAGGCGGAACAAGAAAAAGCACTTGTCTTTTATAACAACACATATTCCCCGAACAAAGGAATTGACATTGCTGCGAAGAATGGAAAAGAATTCAATGTCACAGCTGCTTTAAGTGGTACAGTAACGAAAGCTGAAAAAGATTCACTTCTTGGTTATGTTGTAACAGTTGATAGCGGAAATGGTGTAGCAGCTTCTTATCAAAGCTTAGGCAGTGTAAAAGTAGAAAAAGGTGCACGAGTTGTACAAGGTGAAGTATTAGGAAAATCCGGTCTAAGTGCAATGAATAAAGAAGCAGGTTCTCACGTTCACTTTGAAGTACGTAAAGACAATGTGGCTGTGAACCCTGAGCGCTACTTAAATAAGTCAGTAGCAGAAATTAAAGCTGATGCAGGTGCTGCAAAGGCAACGAACGCTTCTGGTAAAAAAGCTGATGACAAATCTCAAAAAGAAGAAAAGTCAACGAGCGCGACACCAGAAAGTAAAACAGAAGATAAGTCTCAAAAAGAAGAGAAATCAACAAGCGGTTCAACTAGTGACAAAAAAGAAGAACCGAAGAAAGAAGAAAAATCAACAAATGGTTCTACAGAATCATCTAATAGTTCTTCTTCACAAGAATAAGAAAGTGAAAAAATCAGTTCTCACTAGAGAGCTGATTTTTTTATTTTTATATAAAAATACTCAATTTCGAGAAAAAAGTTGCAATAACAAGGAAAAATGACGAGATTCTCGAATATATATTACAAAAGGGAGGGGATACTGTGTCATTTTTGTTTGTTCTGTCGACTGCTATTATTTTATTGTTTGTTTTATTCACCTTATATTATTATATTGCCGGTAAGAAAGAGGTTCCCCACCATCAATTGTTAGAAGAAGAATTGGAACGAGAAGAATGACACCTTATATACAAGGTGTCATTTTTTTCGCCAAAATAGTCACTGTTAACGTATTTCTCACAAAAAAACGTAATTTTTCTTAACTTAGTCCGCAAAAATAGTGAACATGTAGCATATATCAGTAGTGCGGGCAATACAATGGTATAAACCAAAGCAAAGAGAGTGTTTGAGGTGAGAAATCGTGAATCATTTCATTATAAATCCAAGAATGTTTAACGCTTACAAACAGCACTCACACTTACTTCTTAGTCGTATGCAGCGAGGCTCATTTCACCCTTCTCACATCCAATTTAGGGAGGCGAGTGGTGTGCACGATTACATCAAAGAGAGAACTATCAAGATTGGTAAGTATATCGTGGAGACAAGAAAGACAGTGCGTGTCATTGCAAAGGAATTTGGGGTATCAAAGAGTACAGTCCATAAAGATTTAACGGAACGTCTACCAGAAATTAATCCAGAGCTCGCAAATGAAGTGAAAGAAATTCTTGATTATCATAAGTCTATTCGTCATTTAAGAGGCGGAGAAGCAACAAAACAAAAGTATAGAAAAGAAGATGTAGAAAAGCCGGTACGTCAATAAACATGCAATCGCAAACATTCCGTTTCAATTCGGTAATATTTTTCAGAAGAATTCTTTTTGCGAATATTACGTTTCTGTTAAATTTATGATAAAATCAGAAATTAGGTGTAAAAGAATTCGGGTGTAACCTGATTTTGAATATCGAGGAGGAAAAAACGGGAATGTTTGCGCGAGATATCGGAATTGACCTAGGTACGGCTAACGTATTAATCCATGTTAAAGGTAAGGGTATTGTATTAAATGAGCCATCTGTTGTTGCTATTGATCGTAACACAGGTAAAGTATTAGCAGTAGGTGAAGAAGCAAGAAGTATGGTGGGACGTACGCCTGGTAATATTGTAGCCATTCGTCCACTAAAAGATGGTGTAATCGCAGATTTCGAAATTACAGAAGCAATGTTAAAGTATTTCATTAACAAATTGGACGTAAAGAGCTTCTTTTCAAAACCTCGCATTTTAATTTGTTGTCCAACAAATATCACATCAGTAGAACAAAAAGCAATTCGTGAGGCTGCTGAACGTTCAGGTGGTAAAACAGTATTTTTAGAAGAAGAACCAAAAGTAGCCGCAGTTGGTGCTGGTATGGAAATCTTCCAACCAAGCGGTAACATGGTTGTTGATATTGGTGGAGGTACAACGGATATCGCTGTACTATCTATGGGTGATATTGTTACCTCTTCCTCTATCAAAATGGCTGGCGATAAGTTTGATATGGAGATCTTAAACTACATTAAACGTAAGTATAAGCTATTAATCGGAGAACGTACTTCAGAAGATATTAAAATTAAAGTTGGTACAGTATTCCCAGGTGCACGTAGCGAAGAACTTGAAATTCGCGGACGTGACATGGTAACAGGTTTACCACGCACAATTACAGTATGCTCAGAAGAAATTACAGAAGCATTAAAAGAAAATGCAGCTGTTATTGTACAAGCTGCAAAAGGCGTACTAGAGCGCACACCACCAGAATTATCAGCGGACATCATCGACCGCGGTGTCATTCTAACAGGCGGTGGAGCTTTACTACACGGCATTGACATGCTCCTAGCAGAAGAACTAAAAGTACCAGTATTAATTGCTGAAAACCCAATGCACTGCGTTGCGGTTGGTACAGGTATTATGTTAGAGAATATCGATAGATTACCACGTCGTGCTTTAAAATAAAATTAAAAAGTACCTATGCAAAACATGAGAGTGTATTTTGTTTTGCATGGGTACTTTTTGTTGTTTTATATAATTATTATATGCGATTTTTTAGGTAAACCATAATATTATTATTAAATGTGAATTTATGGATTTTAGGAAAGGTATTTAATTCATGAAAGTTTCATAGTATTCTTAGATATGTGTAAATCTTACATTTAGATTTTTTTTGAGAATATTTAATTTTAAGATTTAAATAACGATGATTGTTTAAGTAATACTAACATCATAAGTGAGCGGAGATTAATTTAGTATGAAAAAAATTTTAATGGTAACACAAAATTTTTATCCGGAAATTGGTAGCGCCTCTAATAGGATGAAAAATATATACTTGGAATTAAATGAGCGAGGTTATGATGTAAAGATATTAACTTCTGATCCTAGTTATCCAAATCGTAATTTATACAAAGATTCGAGTTATTGGTATGATGAAAATATAGAAAAAGATATAGTACGTATCCATCCGAAAACGCGAAAATATACAAGAAACCTTTTTCGAAGGTTGATGTTGTACATAGAAGTTGCCTTTAGGCTAATTTTGGCCATATGTAAAGATAAAGAGAAATATGATTATATATTTGTTTCCACACCATCCATCTTTATTCCTGTAGCAGGGATGTTTGCGAAACGAAAAATGAAGGCGAAATTAATTGTAGATGTAAGGGATTTATGGCCGGAATCCCTAATAGGAATAGGTTTTTTTAACGAAAAATGGATATTAAAATTTGCTTATAAATTAGAGTATAAAATCTATCATGCTGCCGATAACATTATTATTAATAGTAAAGGGTTTTATTCTTATATTTCCTCTACAGGTATTGCCCCTAATCGTATTTCATTTATGCCTAATTCTTTAACGGAAAAAGAATTATCTACTGTTCCAAAGAAGAACAATAGTGATCAATTAACTGTGATTTATACAGGGAATATAGGATTAGCGCAAGATATAGAAAAATTAATTTTGATTGCAGAGCATTTGAAAGAGTATAAGAATATTACATTTAAGATTATTGGATATGGTTATCAAAAGAGAGAACTTGGAGAGAGTATTAAAGCAAAGCAACTTCCAAATATACAATTGATTGATCCAAAAAACCGTGAAGATACCCTTGCTGAAATTGTTAATGCAGATATAGCATATGTGAGTTTAGTAGAAAAAGATGTATTTAAAAAGGTTCTCCCAGGGAAAGTAATGGATTATATGAGTATGAGAAAACCGATTGTTGCAGATGTTGCTGGTTATGCAAAAGAGGTTATTGAAGAAGCTCAGTGTGGTTTTGTTACTGAAGATAGAACAGCTGCTGAACTAGGCGCTTATATTATTAAGTTAGCACAGGATAAGCAGTTACGAAATCGACTAGGAGAGAATGGATATCAATATGCATTTCGAACATTACGCTGGAAAACAAATATTGAAACTTTATTGAAAATACTGGAGGAAAGAGATGTCACAGAAGAAAGTGTGCATGTTTGTATGGAATCACTTCACAAATGATGCACGTGTATTAAGAGAATGTACAGCCTTGGCGGAATCTGGGTATGAGGTTGATTTAATTTGCATTCATGATTGGAAAAAAGAGGATCTTCCTTTATGGGAAACGCCTCAAGAGGGCTTTACAGTAACTCGTGTGAAGAATAGAGTCCCGATATTACAAAAAGTATTTGGGTTGGCTAAACGTGTCAAAAGGGTGGCGATGAAAAATATCGCTACAATGGCTGTACTTAGCTTATTATTGGTATTAGGAATTTGGAAATTTCCTATGATAACAGTTAGTTTACTATTACTAGCTTTATTACTTTCGCAGAGAAAGGTTGCTACTTTATTTGTGAGAGGAGCAATTTTGTGTAGGATGGTTCGAGCGGGATTAAAGAAGAAGTATGATATATATCACTCGAACGATTTAAATACGTTACCACAAGGATTTATATGTGCAAAAATATTGAGAAGGAAAAAGTTGATTTATGATTCTCATGAAGTACAGACGAGCAGAACGGGATATAACAGTAATATTTATGGGATTATGGAGAAATTTTTTATTAAATTTTGTGATGTAATGATTATGGAAAATCATACAAGAGCAAAGTATACAGAAGAATTATATGGGTTTTATCCAAAAGTCATTCATAATTATCCGTTTGTTTCGCGTCCAGAACTGAGTAAATCAATTGAATTACATGGAATGTTAAATGTTTCACGAGATGAACCAATCCTTTTATATCAAGGTGGAATTCAAATTGGACGTGGTCTTGATAAATTGGTACAAGCAGTTCCTTTATTTAAACGGGGGGTTGTGGTGTTCATTGGTGATGGCCGTATTAAGCCTGAATTACAACAAATGGTGAAAGATATGAAATTAGAAGATCGAGTGAAATTTATACCAAAAGTACCAGTACAGGATCTAATTCACTATACGAAAAATGCTTATTTAGGGTTTCAATTATTAAATAATGTTTGTTTTAACCATTATTCGGCTTCTTCTAATAAATTATTTGAATATATGATGAGTGGTGTACCTGTTGTTACTTGTAGTTTTCCTGAAATTCAAGGTGTAGTTGAAAAAGAAAATATTGGAGTTTGTGTTGATTCTCATAACCCAGTATCAATTGCTCAAGGAGTAAATTATTTGCTAGATCATCCTGAAAAAAAAGAGGAAATGCAAAGGAACAGTTTTAAAGCGAGAGAGAAGTATAATTGGGAAGCAGAGAAAAAATTATTCCTTAATATTTACGAAAATATTGTATAGCTGATAATTAGTTCTATTTTAAAGTAGTATGATTTATTTCTCAAAATGGGTGTCTATACATTTGTTTTTGTTATTAAATAATTAGCTTAATATACGAAAAACGGGGTAGGAGGATTTTTAATGAGTCAAAGATTTGTAGAAGTTGATGATTTCAATAAACCAAAAGCAAAAAACAGACGTTCTTCTAAAAGAAAGAAAAAACGTTATGAATTTAAAGAAGCAGAAGTTAGCTCAAACTCAAGGTTGTTAAAGGCGAAAGTAGAAACAAGCAAGGCAACAAAGGCGAAAGTAGAAACAAGCAAGGCAACAAAGGCGAAAGTAGAAACAAGCAAGGTAACAAAGGTGAAAGTAGAAACAAGCAAGGCAACAAAGGCGAAAGTAGAAACAAGCAAGGTAACAAAGGTGAAAGTAGAAACAAGCAAGGCAACAAAGCCGAAAGTAGAAGAAACTAAGACAACAAACCCAAAGTTAGCAGAAATACAGGTAGAAAAACCTAGAGTTATGGAAACAGGAAATAAAGATGAGTTATTAGGCCTTAAAATAATTGTTTTACAAGATCAAGTGAAATATTTTGAAAAGCTTATTATTGGAAAAAATAAGATGATTAAAGACTTAAAAGAAAAGAACAAAGAAATGCAAACAGAAAATAATAATGTATTACAAATTGGTATTCAATTAAAAAATGAATTAATAAGTCAAGTTAATGCACGAGAAGAAGAGTTAGAACAATTTGTTCAATTACAAGGTTTACATACAAATATCGAAAAAAAGCATGAAAAGCTAGCGAGGCAATACCAAGTTTTAGAAAGAAAATATCAAGGTTTAAGTCAATCTAAGTTAGGGAAATTGACACTAAAATATTGGGAATTCATGAATAGATTTAGAAGGGAACAAAAGTAATGTTACAAGTTGCACAATTGAAAAATAGGTTACAGGAAGTTCAACAAGTAAAGAATACATTATTAAATAACCCTGTTTTAAATAAATTGGGGGATTTTGATAAAACTAAATTAGTCATTTCAGAGTTGCAAGATAAAAAATGGTTTATTAGTAAAGATTATAAGGAAATTATTAAATTAGCCGGAAATATTGCGACAGTAAAACAAGAACGAGAGAAATTCATTTATATTTCCTATGGTGAAAAGAATATTAATTTTACCAAAAGACCAGTAAATGAGTTATTTGATTTGGATCCTAATAAAATGTATCGTGTGAATTTCAAGGGTGAAAAATCAGGAGAGCTAGAAGTTAATTTATATATTATTATGTACCCTAAAACAGGAAATCCTCGAAGTGAGATTATTCCGTTAGATAGCGAATGGAAGTTTAATTTATTACCAAATACAGAATCAATTCGAATTGGAATGAAATTTATTGGTGAAGGTACAGTGGATTTTCAAGGAATAGAAATTCTAGAATGCAATCCGATACAGAAACTAACGTTTATAGAAGGGGAAGTAAATGAAGTCAATAAACTCGATAAATTCTCCCAATATGTAAAGGATGTAGAAAAACATCGTAACCAATTGCAAGTTTCAAAAGATACAAAGATTGCTGTTATATTAGATGAGTTTAGTTATGAATGTTTTAAATATGAAGCCAATCTTTTACCTATTACGCAAAAAAATTGGAAAGAAGTTATAGAAAAAGAGAGCCCCGAAATGTTATTAGTAGAATCAGCTTGGGCGGGTAACAAGGGTGCATGGAATTATAAGGTTGCAAATCTTCATAAAAATAATAAGCACCCTCAACTAAGAGAATTAGTTGATTTTTGTAAATCAAAAGGAATTCCTACTGTATTTTGGGATAAAGAAGGAAAAGATAACTTTGAAGTATTTAAAGAGGCTGGAAGTTATTTTGATTATATTTTCGTTACAGATGAGCATAATATAGACAATTTTAAGAATTGCGCTAAACATGATCGTGTATATCCTCTGTCTTTTGCAGCACAACCTAGGATACACAACCCAATTAATAAAAATAGAGGTAAATTAGGAACAGTTGCGTTCTCTGGTTCTTGGTACGGAAATAAGCACCCAGATCGTATAAAGGATGTAGAGAATGTAGTAGCACCTGCAGTTGAATTTGATTTAGATATTTATGACAGGTTTTATGGGGTAGAGATGAAAACAGCTACAGATAGAACATGGCCTGATCTATATCAAGACTCTATTATTGGAAATTTAAGTTATGATAACATGGTGGAAGCGTATAAAAATTATGATGTTTTCTTAAATGTGAACTCAATTCAAAATAGTAAGTATATGTTTTCGCGCCGTGTATATGAAGTTTTGGCGAGTAAAACAATGGTGATTTCTGGGGATTCTGTAGGGGTTAGAGAGCAGGTTGGAGATTACTTATATATATCAGATGCGCCAGAAAAAACAAGGAATATGTTGAAGGTATTGTTGCAAAACCCATTAAAATTGGAGCGTGAGGCAAAGTTAGCTCAGCGTTTTATTATGGAAAACCATACTTATAGTCATAGATTAGAAGAAATGTTTGATATTATCGGAATACAATATCAAAAGAAAAAAGAAAAGCTTGTAAGTGTAGTAGCTATTACAAATAGACCTCAATTTATGGATAATATTTATGAGAACTTATCCAATCAAACTTACGAAAACATTGAACATATCATTATTTTAAATAATAATAATATGAATATTAAACAATGGGAAAAGAAATTTGAAAACCTAAGGAATACTAGGATATTTAAAGTGGATGAAAAGAATTCTTTAGGCGCATGTCTTAACTTTGCTGTTGGGAAAACTAAAGGTGAATTTATTGCAAAGATGGATGATGATGATTATTATGCACCAAATTATTTAAAGGATATGCTTATGTCTTTTGATTACACAGATGCATCAATAATTGGGAAAAGCACATATCTTGTACATTTTGAAGAAAATAATGCACTAGTAAAGAGAAAAATCGGTGCAGGTGAAGAAAGATATTCAAATTTTGTTGCGGGGGCTACACTAGTATTTAAAAAAGAAGTATTTGAAAAGTTGAAGGGCTTTGATGATCGTAATACTGGTGAGGACACGAAATTTATTGAAAAAGCACTAAAAAATGGATACAAAATTTACTCTAATGATAGCTATAATTTTTGTGTAATACGTCGCAAAAATAAAGCAACTCATACTTGGCAAATTACTGATGATGATATGTTAAAACAAGGGCATACAGTCGCCTTTACAAAAGATTTTCAAACGTATGTAACAGTATAAATAATTATTTCAGTATAATTATCGACTAGCGGATGGAGGATTTTAACATGTTATCAGTTTATGTAGCACCATTGGATATAGCAGAGGATACCGTTTCATTTCAGTGGGAGTCAAATAAAGAAGTACCAATATTTAAGAAGAATAATTTTTATTTTAGATATGAAGGTATAAATATAGAGAATACATCATCTAAAGTACATTGGAACAGTTTTTTATCTTTAATGCTTCCACTTTTGAAACAGGTGAATGAACAAGTAGTATTGACTCTTCCAGAGGCAATACCTTGTGATATTGTAGAGACATGGATAAACTATCACGAGGTCTCGAATGTAAAGGTATTTCCTCTAATAAATGAGCCTTCGAATTTAGAGGAAGATAGAAAGAACATGCAACAGGATTCTTCTAAAATAGGAATATTGTATGGTGGAGGGAAAGACTCGAGTTTTACATTGTCGATGCTTTCTGAAATATACGGTATAGAAAACATTGTATTAATATCGTATGTATTCCCAATGGATAAAAACGCAACGGAAAAAATAGATTTACGTAGGGATAAATTCATTCTAGAACCATTGAAAAATGAATTAGGTGTGAAATATCAAAAAATTTATACTGATTTTAGGGCAACTTTAGTGGATCAAGCGACTGCTAATCATGTACATACAGCGTTGTATACAGGTACAGCTGTCCCAGTAATTCAAGAATATAATTTGTCTTTAGTAACATATAGTTATGAATTTATTCTGTATTGGACTCATTATTATAAATCAGAAGAAAGAAAGTTTGGATTTAAGCGATCTAGACCAGAATTTGACGACTATATTTCTCAAAGAACAAATGCATCGTTCAATACTAGTTTTGCTATTAAAAACTTTAATTACTTTATTTCAGAAACAGTGGCTTTTAAAGTATTAGGACAGAGATATCCTTATATGCTGAAATACTTGTTAATGTGCGAAACGACAAGTGATACGAACACGAAATGGTGTCGAAAATGTCACAAATGTGCAGAATATGCGTTATATAGTTTGTGTTATCAATTGGAACAAAAAGAAATAGATTATGAAGATTTCTTTACAAATAGTCCTTATATTCAGCGTGTTTTAGAAAAAACAGAAAATGCTCCTATTTTAGAGGGCGAAGGAAACTGTCAGTGGGATATAGCTGTAGTGTCTATCGGACATTATCAATCATTTTGTCATATTATCGGTTCAATCGACCCTGAGTATGTTAAAGGGAAAGTTTCCCAGTCGGCTTTCGATAATTTTATGAAGTTAAAAAGTCGTTTTGGGAAAAGGACATATCCTATTTTTGAAGGGATTATTCAGCCAGCATTTGAAGTACTTAATCCACCAAAAGCTAAAGAGATTAAACAAATCCTATTAGAGCATTGTAGTTTAGTTACTGAAATGCCGGAATATCTATTAAGAGGAAACGCAAAGATTGGAATAGATTATAATGCTAGAAGCGAGATTTCAACAATTTTTAATTCTGATTTTAATAGTTATGAATATTTAAACGAGATAGCAATTGGATTAGTCAGCGGTTTTGAAGAGGGAAAATGTACTGGAATTCCTTTCGAACTGGATAATATTCAAGCTGGAAATATTGAGAAACCTGAAAAGGAAATAGAGTTAAAAAGTGAACAAGGCAAGAGTGGATTAGAATTTTATATGGATAAATCTAATCCTAGTAGAGGGGACTTTATTCAATGGTCACAAAGTGTTCCAACAGTTTCTGGGAAATCTTATAATATTAAATTGAAAGTATTATCTCCTTACGAAGATCCAAAATATAAAGGGAGAATGAAATATTATATTTTATTAAACGATCAATTATTAATAGAAGAAGATATTGCAATGTGGAACAAAAAAAACGAGATCAGTATTTATACAGTTTCACAATTAACTGATATGAAAATTTCTGTTGGTATAAGATCCGTTCGGAATTGTGAATCTTGGAATTGGGGATATGCAGGGCGTATAAAGATTAGTGATTTTTCTGTTGAAGAATGTAAAAATGCACCAAATATTTGGGTGTCTTGTACAAGTCCATATTCTGTTGTTTCAACTGAGGTTTAATTTTATTTTCTAGTAAATTGTATATGAGGAGAGGAAAAAATGAAAATTTGCACAATGGGTTTAGGTTATATTGGATTACCGACATCAGCAATGTTTGCACAATATGGTACAGAGGTAGTAGGTGTAGATATTCACCCAAAAGTAGTGGACAAACTAAATAAGGGTGAAATTCATATTGAAGAACCAGGTCTCGGAGAAGTTGTAAAAGAAGTAGTTGCAAATGGAAAATTCCGTGCATCTTTAACACCAGAAGAAGCAGATGCGTTTATTATTTCTGTTCCAACACCAAATAATGATGACGAGCATAAATCTTGTGATTTAACATATGTTTTAACAGCTACGAAAAAAGTATTACCATTTGTAAAAAAAGGTAATGTAATTATTGTTGAGTCTACGATTGCGCCACGTAGCATGGATGACTATGTAAAACCGTTAGTGGAAGAAGCTGGATTTAAAGTTGGAGAGGATATTTATCTTGTTCATTGTCCAGAGCGAGTTCTTCCAGGGCAAATTTTACACGAATTAGTACATAATAACCGTATTGTTGGTGGTGTTACTCCTGCTTGTGCAGAAGCTGGAGCTCGTGTATATGGTGTATTTGTAAAAGGTGAAATCATTAAAACAAATGCAAAAACAGCAGAAATGTCAAAGCTTATGGAAAATACATTCCGTGATGTAAATATTGCGCTTGCAAACGAGTTAACAAAAGTTTGTAATTCATTAGACATTAATGTATTAGATGTAATTGAAATGGCTAACAAGCATCCACGTGTGAACTTACATTACCCAGGTCCGGGTGTAGGGGGACATTGTTTAGCAGTTGATCCATACTTTATCGTTGCTAAAGCACCTGAATTAGCAAATATTATTAAACTTTCTCGTGAAACGAACGTTTCTATGCCACATTATGTGACTGAAAAAGTAAAAGAACTACTGGAAGGTGTTGAAAATCCAAAGGTAGCGGCATTTGGTGTGACATATAAAGGGAACGTAGATGATATGCGTGAAAGTCCAGCGATGGATGTAATTGATTTAATCCGAAATGAAGGAATTACAGTTTCAGCACATGATCCACATGTAGAATCTGATTTCTTTGAATTACATTCTGCAGAAGAAGCTGTTAAGGATGCACATTTAATTCTAGTATTAACGGATCATGATGAATTTAAAACAATGAATTATGAAGCATTAGCATCAAATATGGCGAAACCGGTTGTTCTTGATACACGTAATTGTGTACAAGCTGTTTCAACTGATGAAATGAAAATTATTAACTTTGGGAACTTGTATGAGGCGTTATCTGAAAAAGTGATGACAGTATGAAGTCGTTAAAGACTGTTATTCAAGAACAATTTGATAATGTATACTTAATTCGGAGGCTATCTTTATATCAGTTAAAACAAGCGTATGCAGGCAATTTATTAGGTGTACTATGGATTTTTTTAAATCCTTTTACACAAATTGGCGTATATTGGTTAGTTTTTGGGTTAGGAATTAGAGGGGGGGCGCCAATCAATGGCGTTCCTTACTTTATTTGGATGATTTCTGGAATAGTACCATGGTTCTTCATTAGTTCTGGGATAACAAAAGGAGCAAATGCAATACATGGTCGTTTAAGTACAGTATCTAAAATGAATTTTCCATTGAGTATTATTCCGACATATGTAATCGTTTCTCAGTTATATACACATTTAATCTTAGTGGTGTTTGTACTTATAATTATTCTTTTAAATATAGGATGGAGTACTATAAGTATTTTAGGTTTGATATATAGTTTGATGTCTTCTGTATTATTTTTAATCGGATTATCTTTTGTGACATCAACATTATCAACAATGCTTCGAGATATTCAATTGTTAATTCAATCTGTTACAAGAATGTTATTCTTTTTAACTCCAATCTTTTGGGAACCAAAAGAGAATATGTCAGATTTATTTTTGTTTATAGTTAAGATTAATCCTCTATACTATTTATTAGAAATATACCGAGGTGCTTTAATTTATAATAATATGTCTGTAGTTTTTTCATGGTATACATTATATTTCTGGGGGATTTTAATATTATTATTTGTTTTTGGATCCATGCTTCATGTCCGATTCCGTAGGCAGTTTGTTGATTACTTATAAAAGGTGAATAATCCAATGAATTATAAAGTGAAGTTAGAACATGTAACAAAAAAATATAAGATGTACAACAAGCCTTCTGACAAATTAAAAGATCTATTTTTTAGGAGTGGAGATGGTGAGTATCATTATGCCCTAAATAATGTATCATTTGAAGTACCAGAAGGCGAGATTGTTGGAATTGTCGGTTTAAATGGCTCAGGAAAAAGTACACTATCTAATCTAATTGCTGGTGTAACAATGCCAAATAAAGGGACAGTTGATATTAAGGGCACTGCAGCGTTAATTGCAATTTCTTCAGGATTAAACGGCCAATTAACAGGTCTTGAAAATATTGAATTAAAAGGCTTGATGATGGGGCTTAGTAAAGAAAAGATCAAGAGAATTATTCCTCAAGTTATTGAATTTGCAGATATTGGTAAGTTTATATATCAGCCTGTCAAAACCTATTCAAGCGGAATGAAATCGAGACTAGGCTTTGCAATTTCAATTCATATTGATCCTGATATTTTAGTAATTGATGAAGCACTTTCTGTAGGCGATCAAACGTTTACGCAAAAGTGCTTGGATAAAATGAATGAGTTTAAAGAACGTGGTAAGACGATTTTCTTTATTAGTCACTCCATTTCCCAAGTGCAAAGTTTCTGTACAAAAGCGATTTGGATTCATTATGGGCAGTTGAGAGAATACGGAAATGTCAAGGAAGTAGTCGATCATTATAGTGACTTTTTAAAGCAATATAATCAAATGACTGCAGAAGAGAGAAAACAGCTCCGTGAAGAACAAATGTCACAATTTCAGCATGGCTTATTACAAGAACAGTTTACAAAAATTCACAAGCCTCGTCGTAAATTTAAATCGAGCCGCCATAAAGTGAAAAATAAAAGTAAGATAATTGCAGGGATGTGTTTAGCCACAATAGCGGGAATCATTACAGCAGGGATTTATTATAATGATTTAATGCCATCTAGTAAGGAAAATAAAGATATAGAAAAAGTGGTTGCAAGTAAGAATGTAACTGAAGAGAAGCAAGCTGAAAAAGAGGAGAAATATATAATAACTAGTAATGAAATTAGTATTCGTAAAGAAGCAAGTATAAATGGTGAACGCATAGCTGTTGCAAACTTTGGGGATATTTTTACTGCATTTGATCCTAAAGCAGCTACTGTAAGTACTGAGTGGATCCAAATAAAATTACCAAGTGGAGAAACTGGATGGCTGAGTACACAATATGTCGTACCTTTTGCGTCTAAGCAGAATATGATAGAGGATTCAAAATTAGCTGAGTTACTTTCATTACTAAAACGTGTGTATGGAACGCAAATTGAGGAGGCGCCTTCTTATCTAGGCAAGACAGAAAAGGAATTACACACAACATATCCAAATGCATTAAAACAATTACAGAAGGTAGCGGGAAAAACAATTGTTAAAGATGGAAGTATCCGATTTGGTATTTTACAAGATAAGGTAGTAGATATTACACTTCAAGATATTTCGCTGTCTGTTGCGAAACTTCATGAATTATTAGGGAAAGAAAGCATGAGTAATAATGAAGAAAATAACTATTTTTATGAGACAAATAGTTACTATATTGCAGCCCGTTCGGATCAGACGCATAAAGAAATTCAATCTATATCAATTGTAAAGAAATGATTAATAACAAAAAGAGCCAAATTGAACTGCACCCCAATTGTTAGACACAGTCTAACAATTGGAGGTGCAGTTTTTCTATGGCTAAATTTACAGCTGATGAAAAAATACAAATCGCATATGATTTGGCTCTTTTTTATTTACTTATTGAAGTGTTGTAAAATTGCTTCTACAATTCGCTCTGATGCACGGCCATCACCGTATGGGTTAGATGCTTTCGACATCTTATCATGAGCTTCTTTATCTGATAACAATTCATCAGCAAGACTAAAGATTGTCTCTTCGTCTGTTCCTGCTAATTTTAATGTACCCGCTTCAATACCTTCTGGGCGCTCTGTTGTATCACGAAGAACAAGAACCGGTACACCGAGTGATGGTGCTTCCTCTTGTACTCCACCAGAATCAGTTAACATTAAGTATGAACGAGCTGCAACATTATGGAAATCAATTACATCTAGCGGCTCAATTAAATGAATGCGGCCATGATCGCCTAAAATATCATTTGCAGTTTCACGAACAACAGGGTTCATATGAACAGGATATACAACTTGTACGTCTTCATGCTTATCAACAAGACGTTTAATTGCACGGAACATGTTACGCATTGGCTCTCCTAAGTTTTCACGACGGTGAGCTGTCATAAGTACAAGGCGATTATTTCCAATTTTCTCTAATACAGGATGACTATATGTTTCTTTTACAGTCGTTTTTAGTGCGTCAATCGCTGTATTTCCTGTTATGAAAATGCGTGACTCATCTTTATTTTCTTTCTGTAAGTTCGTTGCTGATTTTGCGGTAGGTGAGAAATGAAGATCTGCTATTACGCCTGTTAATTGGCGGTTCATCTCTTCTGGGTATGGAGAATACTTATCCCATGTACGAAGTCCTGCTTCGACATGACCTACTGGAATTTGATTATAGAAAGCAGCTAAACTTGCAATAAATGTTGTCGTTGTATCACCATGTACAAGTACAATATCCGGCTTTGCTTCTTTCATTACTTTATCCAAACCTTCTAAGCCACGCGTTGTAATATCAATTAAAGTTTGGCGGTCCTTCATAATATTCAAATCGAAATCTGGCGTAATTCCAAAGATACTTAATACTTGGTCTAACATTTGACGATGTTGCGCCGTTACAGTCACAATCGATTCAATTTTGTCTGAATGCTTTTGCAACTCTAATACAAGAGGTGCCATTTTAATTGCTTCTGGACGTGTCCCGAAAATTGTCATTACTTTTAAACGTTCAGTCATTTCATTGCCTCTTTCTTTTACCAGTTAAAAAATCTAGTAGTATTATTACTGTATTATTATACATGAAAGTTATCAGAAAGAGGTGGAATCATTCTTAATAGAAGATATTGAAATTTAATTGAATGGCAATTTTTTATAATGAAATTGAAGAGTAAGAGAAATATTAATATTAGATTGATTTTGTGAAAAACATTTTAATAAATGAAAAAAATATATATAAGTGATAAAGATAAGATAATATATTTTTGGTATTTTTATTTTAATGTTAAAATATAATAATTTAAAGAAAATGGGAGATAAAAAGAGAAAATGCTAATAATTATCCTGAAAAAAAACAAAAAAGGTGTAATATTAGGTTTTTCTTTCAAGATTTTCTCCTATATAATGATTTATGAATACGACATTAAAGGCTAATAATATTTAATATAATTCGCCTTTCCCTAACTTGGGTATACACTCTTTTCAACCTCCGTGTCAGTGATAATACATATTGAAAAGAGTGTATACATTTTTTTATTTTGGGGAGTAATTTTGAACCCCTTTTTTATAATGACAAATGAGATTTAAAATGGGATAATGATAGTATAACTTCAGGTGGTATGACCAATCTTGTTTAAGGAGAGAAGTGTATGCTAGATATTCAACAAATTAAAGAAATAATTCCTCATCGCTATCCATTTCTACTAGTGGATAAAGTTTTAGAAGTAGAAGAAGGAAAGCGTGCTATTGGGATAAAGAATGTTACAGCTAATGAAGAATTTTTTAACGGACATTTTCCAGATTATCCTGTAATGCCGGGCGTTTTAATTGTAGAGGCTTTAGCACAGGTTGGTGCTGTTGCTATGTTGAAGAAAGAAGAGAATCGTGGTCGTTTAGCATTCTTCGCCGGTATCGATAATTGCCGTTTTAAACGACAAGTCCGTCCAGGTGACCAACTTCGTTTAGAAGTTGAGATGACGCGTGTACGTGGAGCAATCGGAAAAGGAAAGGCAATTGCTACTGTAGATGGTGAAATTGCTTGTGAGACAGAAATAACGTTCGCTCTTGGAGAGAAAAAAGAATAGTAAACGTAAAATGTTTTTTTATACAGATAGGTGGATACAAGGCTATGTTTACAGCCTTGTATCCACCTATTTTATTTGTGTAGTAATATGTGATTTATTTAGCAAAGAAGTTTAGTTATAGGAATACTTTAGAGTGCTAACAAGAGTTTTAATTAAATAAGTCAGAGGGAATTTTGGGATAATGGACAGGGAATTCATATGAATTTGAAGGTATTTATAGCGTGATGAAAGAATAAAGTAAAGGTAGGGAATATATACATTAAATTGTTAAGTGTATAGGGGACGGAACTTTTGAAAGATTATACAAGTTCACAGCAATTTCATAAGAAAAACACAACTTTTTAGTGAAAGAAATATAAAATGAGTTTATCAAAATAGAGAAAAGAGATGATAAATGTGAAGCTATACGAGGTTTTACATGATTATGAGAATGGAAAGTTTAAAGATGGCGATATGTTTTTATATCAAAATAATCCAAGGATGATCGCAATTTTTAAAGCGGGTAATTTTGTTTGGAGTGATGACCATGTAGCTGTTAATTGCAAAGATATTTCAAAAGATATTTGGTATATCAGAGAAAAGTAGTGAAGGGTTAAAGGTGCTATGCATAAGGGTTCATCCGTAAAAATATCTGAATGTTAAGTTATTTTTAAACTATACGTGGAACAAGTAATTTCTATAATAATAGAAGAAATCCATCTTAATGCGAGAGGATGGCCAAACTGAAAAAATAATTAAAAATAAGAAGAATGAATCTTATTATTTTATATGATAATATGCCTTAGAGCAAAAGTAGAGTCCATCATATTAGATGGACTCTACTTTTGCTCTAAGGCATGATTTTATAACAAAGACTTTTAATTTATCTTTTATTTTTAATCGAGAATAATGTAATATAGTGGGGAGTATAAAAATAGATATATTATTTTTAAATTTTGATAAAGAGGGTAAAGGTATGAAAAAGAAAATTTTATTTTGGGTACTCGGTATTCTTGGAGTACTAATCATAGGTGGAGGAATTTATGCCTATAATGTATATTCTTCTGTATCTAATACATTAAAGGAAGTTCATCAACCTTTAAAACGTGATCAAAACAACAATAAAGTTGGAGAAAAGATTAGTAATAGTGAACCAGTGTCAATTTTATTACTAGGAGCAGATGAGCGCGGTGATGATAAAGGGCGTTCAGATTCTTTAATGGTAATTACATTAAATCCTAAAAATAACTCTATGAAAACAGTAAGTATTCCGCGTGATACTTATACAGAAATTGTTGGAAAAGGTAAAAGCGATAAAATCAATCATGCTTATGCATTCGGCGGAGTAGATATGTCTGTAGCGACAGTGGAGAAATTCTTGAATGTTCCTATTAATTATTATATTGAAGTGAACATGGAAGGCTTTAAAGATATCGTTGATGCAGTCGGTGGGGTAGATGTAAATAATGATTTAGAATTTACGCAGGATGGACATCATTTTGCGAAAGGAACTATTCATTTAACTGGTAATGAAGCTTTAGCATATACACGTATGCGTAAACAAGATCCACGTGGTGATTTTGGTCGTCAGATGCGCCAACGTCAAGTAATGCAAGGTGTTATCAAAAAAGGCGCAAGCTTCTCTTCTTTAACAAGTTATGGAGATGTGTTAACAGCAATTCAAAAGAATGTGAAGACAAACTTAACGCAAGATCAAATGTTTGATATGCAAAAGAATTATAAAGATTGCTTAAAAAATAGTGAGGATATCCAAATCCCGGGTGACGGTCACAAGGCCGCTGATGGTATTTGGTACTACTATGTTCCGGATGCAGCAAAACAAGATTTAACGAATAAACTAAGAGCGCATCTTGAAGTGACTAAGTAATAAGTAATGACTCAAATTCTTTAGACGGAATTCGGGTTCCCAAGTGCTAAAGGCCACGAAGTTTGGGCACAATATGTAACGGATTATTTCGTTGCTAAGTAATAAAGGTACACAAAAGGTATACGAGCAATCGTATACCTTTTATAATAAGAGAGTGAATTATAGTAGGAGGAAGACAATGAGTTCAACCCTAATTTGCGGCGGAGCCGGCTATATCGGTTCTCACGCTGTGAAAAGGTTAGTAGACGAAGGTTTATCTGTAGTAGTAGTAGATAACTTACAAACGGGTCATGAGGATGCAATTACGGAAGGTGCTAAGTTTTATAATGGCGACCTTCGTGATAAAACATTTTTAAGAGATGTGTTTACAAAAGAAAATATTGAGGCGGTTATGCACTTTGCTTATTAGAGGTAATGGATGAGTTTAAGGTAGATAAGTTTATTTTCTCTTCTACTGCGGCGACGTATGGTGAGGTAGATGTAGACCTTATTACTGAGGAAACGATGACAAATCCAACGAATACGTATGGAGAGACGAAGTTAGCAATCGAGAAGATGCTTCATTGGTATAGCCAAGCTTCTAATTTACGTTATAAGATTTTCAGATACTTTAACGTGGCTGGTGCAACTCCAAATGGTATTATTGGGGAAGATCACCGTCCAGAGACGCATTTAATTTCTCTTGTATTGCAAGTGGCGTTAGGTCAACGTGAGAAGATTATGATGTTTGGTGATGACTATCATACACCAGATGGTACTTGTATCCGTGATTATATTCATGTTGAAGATTTAGTGGCAGCTCATTTCTTAGGTCTTAAAGACTTGCAGAACGGCGGAGAGAGTGATTTCTATAACTTAGGAAATGGTAATGGTTTCAGTGTAAAAGAAATCGTTGATGCAGTTCGTGAAGTTACAAATCATGAAATTCCTGCTGAAGTAGCGCCGCGTCGTGCGGGAGATCCAGCACGTTTAGTTGCTTCTTCTCAGAAAGCGAAAGAGAAGTTAGGTTGGGATCCTCAGTATGTAAATGTGAAGACAATCATTGAGCATGCTTGGAATTGGCATCAGAAGAAACCTAATGGGTATGATAAGTAAGACTAATAAGTGAAGGAGAGGGTATTGTCGTTCAACATATGTTCGACAATACCCTCTCTTTTTTTATAAGATTTTTGCTATACTAAACTGTACTATAATACAGGATGGAAGGAGGAGAACAATGAAAATACTTGTAGTGGATGATGAGTCGAGTATTCGTAATTTGATTCGGATGCAGCTTGAGATGGAAGGGTATGAAGTGCTTACGGCGGCTGACGGGAGAGAAGCTTTAGAGAGATGGAAGGAAGGGCCGGATGTTTTGATTTTGGATGTTATGCTTCCGGATACAGATGGGTATGAGTTACTTCGTTTGTTCCGGGAGAAGGATCGGGATATTCCAGTGCTCATGTTAACTGCGAAGAGTCAGATGAATGATAAATTGCTTGGCTTGCAGCTTGGTGCAGATGATTATGTGACGAAGCCGTTTAATTATGCGGAGCTTATTCTTCGGGTCAAGAATATGACGCGACGCGTGAAGAAGAAAGAGGTAACGGTAAGCCATGAAGTAATTGGGGCGGGAGAGATAACGATTTGTCCTAAGGAAAGAAAAGTGCATGTGAGTGGACAAGAGATTCAGTTAACATATAGAGAGTTTAATTTATGTCAGTTGTTTGTTTCAAATCCGCAGCGTGTATTTATGAGAGATGAGTTACTTGAGAAAGTATGGGGATTTGAGTATATCGGAAATACGAGAGCGGTTGATATTATGGTGCAAAGACTGCGGAAGAAGTTAGGGAGTAGCGGGGAATATATTAAGACAATTTATGGCGTTGGCTATAAACTGGATTGTTAAGTGGTGATGGTATGTCTTTAAAAAGAAATATGGTGTTTGGAATCGTTGGACTGTTAATCCCGATATTCGTTCTTTTGTACGCAGTTGTTTATATTACGTTAGAGAAGAATATGTATCATAATGCGGCAAATTCTTTAGAAAAGTTAAGTGTAGAAGCACAAATTTATACGATGAATTATTTAGAGAAGGAAGCAGAGGTCGAGACGCTCGGTCCGAATTCACTTTTAATTGCTTCGTATTTAGCGAAGCGCATGGATGTCCGTGTACAGATGATTGGGAAGAATGGAGATGTTGTGGCGGATACGCAAAAGGGAGCGCTTCTTCATCGGAATATTGATATTGAGAGTTCCTTGAAGGGGAAGAAATCTTATGTGTTTGAAGAGGGAGACCCGGCTCCAATTCTTTTGTTTTCAAGCCCGGTTTATTATGGAAACGATGTCATTGGAAGTGTTCGTTTTATAAATGAGTTAACTGGTGAGAAGGAAGTTTTAACAAATGTCGGCTGGACGTTCTTAATGACGTCTCTTTGTCTTGTAGCTGCAGGTATTTTCTTTGCAATTCGTTTGGCGAAGTCTCTTCATAAGCCGATTGATCAGTTAAGACAAATGGCGCACCGGCTTGCGAATGGTGATTATAAAAGTAAGATTGAGCTAAATGAATATGTGGAAATTGCTCAGCTTTCCGCATCTTTTAATGCGATGGCCGATGGAATTGAACTGCATATTAAGCAATTGAAAGAGGAGAAAGAGAAGCAGAAAGATTTCTTAGACCGCATTACGCATGAGCTGAAAACACCGCTAACGGCGATTATTGGCTATGTGGATTTAATTCCGAAGTTAAAGGTGAAGGAAGATGTACAGGAGAGCTTGCGTTATGTAGCTGTAGAAAGTGAGCGTTTATTGTCACTTGTAGAGGAATTACTTAAGTCTTCAAAGTACGGGACGAGTACGTTTGAAATATCACCTACAGTTGTGAATATAAAGGAGTTAGCCGAAGAAGCAGTTTCAATCGTGAAACCTCGTCTGCAGAAGTTTGAGATTGAAGTTATCAATGAGTTAACAGATGTATATGTTGTTGCCGATTTCGATAAGACGAAACAGATTTTCTTAAATGTGCTTGATAATGCGATAAAATATAGCGATGCTACGCAAATTCGTATGAATGTCATTGTAAATGAGCGTGAGGCGAAAGTGTTTGTTCATGATGATGGCATTGGTATAGATGAAGGTGTACTGGCAGAGTGGAATGAATCGCCAGAAGGGAAGGTACTTTCTTCTAGTTACGGGAACGGGTATGGTTTGTATATTTGTCAGGAGATTATGAATAAGCAGGGCGGAAGTATGCGAATTGAGAGTAGTGAAGAGGTTGGTACTACCATATTTATTACATTCTTACTTCCGAGACGGATGGAAGACATAAAAAACTTGAAAGCGGTTAAATGATACATTTATGAAACAATTATGCGATATTTTCGAAACAACGTTTTTTTATCTTGGAGGTAGGCAGAAATGAAAAGGCTATCATTTCAAATTCTTATGTTTGTCTTTTGTATCATTGTTTCTCTTATTTTGTTTTATGTGATGGAGAAGCAAATATATAATCGGATCACAATTGTGAATGACAAACAAGCTGTTTTACAAAGAGTGAATGAATCCCTGCCTACTGAAATGAAGGTTAGGCATGAAAAGTGGGGAGAAATTGTTATAACGGATGAAGTTCGTTTGCATACGATTGTTTCATTCTTTGACCGAATTCAAATCAATCCGAGTGAAGCTAAGAATCAAGAACAAGTATTTACTGGAGAAGTAACGTACTTGAATGGACAGAAACGTACTTTTGCAGTAGGTGACTTGTTCCAGTACGGGGCTGATATGTACGGAAAGAATGGTGCGGATCCAATGATTTCAGCATTGCAAACGTATTTGTTAAGCCTGTATTACACACCAGAACGTATTCATGATTTTTTTGCGTCAGCACAGGATGTCATAGTACGTCAAGGTGATGTAGAACGTGCGGTGAATGTTACGCACATACTTGATTCGATTCGGTATGCAAAGCAAATTACAGATTACGGAGAAATTCAGAAGTTATTACAATCACAGAATGAACCGATCGCTTATGTTACCGCTTATAAAACTGGTAAGCGTATAAAGAATGAGCGTGAAGACATTCTTACTATTTCTGTGTATCCATCGTATTTTGTTGTGCAATATCTCGGTGATAATAATGGGAATGTCATGTATATGAAAAGCTCCCTCGCAAATGTATTTGTAAAGGAGAATGTGTCATGAGAAAGATAGCCTTTTTCTTCTTTTTGCTAGTAATTGGAGGAGCGATGTCTAGTTGCTCTCGAGATACAACCTCTATTAAATATAATAAAAGTGGTCTCCCTATTTTGGATGATCGTCATCTTGTTGCGTATGTAGCGGCTCGCGAGGAAGTTGGAGAAGCGTTGCTTTCATCATTTTGTAAACCACGCGGCTGTACGTATGAGTTTATTCGTCTTTCGACAGAAGAGCTTCTTCGGAGGGTAGAAGAGGAAGCTGGAAATCCGAAAGCGGATATTATTATTGGCGGTACGGTAGACGCGCATCAAATGATGAAGCAAAAAAAACTATCTATTCCTGTTACGAGTCAGCATGCGAACCGTATTTCAAAAACTGTGAAAGATAAAGATGGTTATTGGTACGGTTATGAAGTAGAGAAGCTGGCAATTGCGATCAATAAAGAGCGGTGGAACGAAGAATTAGCCCCGCTCGGACTTCCTTATCCATCAAGGTGGCAAGATTTATTAAATCCAGTATATAAGGGAAAGATTGTTATGCCAGATCCAAATGTTTCAGGAACAGCCTATACGTTTTTTCAATCACTTATTGATACTGTGGGTGAAGAGAAAGCGAAAGAATATGTTAAGAACTTTGCAGGGCAAGTTGGTGAAGTAACGGTGAATGGTTACATGCCAGTAGAGCTTGTTGCGAGTGGTGAGTATATGATAGGCATCAATTTCATGGGAGATCAGAGAATGCTTCAAAAACAAGGTTTTCCAGTTGTAAGTATCGTACCTGAGCAAACAGGGCTATCTGTTAATGCGATTTCGAAACTAAAGCGTGCACCGAATGGTATTATTGCGGATTTATTTATTGATTATTGTTTATCAGAAGAAGCGGGTCACATTTTAGAAAAGGTTTCGTTTGGCGTGCCAACGATGTTTGCGAAGAACGAGAAAGAAATAGAAGGACAGCCGGTTAGAAGAACGAACCAACATATATCAAATAGTGGAATAATCGAGATATGGAATAGACAACGTCTCTCTCAGAAGTGAGAAAAGGAGACGAAAGAATATGTTTAAATGGCTCAAGCCAGCACCTGCAATTGAAAGATTGCCTGCGGATATGATCGACCGTGTATATCGATTACTACGTATTCGTGTGTTAATCGGAATTTCAGTTGGATATGCTGCTTATTATTTAGTTCGTAGTAACTTTACGTTATCAAGTACGTATTTAGTACAAGAATATGGTTTTAGTACAGCTCAAATTGGTCTACTAGGTTCAGTAATGGCAATTGTTTATGGATTTAGTAAGTTCTTTATGGGGAATTTATCAGATAAAGCTTTCGCCCAGCGCTTTATCGCAGTCGGTTTATTCTTATCAGGGCTTGTAAATATTTGCTTCGGTTTTGCATCTTCATTTGGGATGATTGTTACATTACTTGTTGTGAATGGTATTGTACAAGGTATGGGTGCACCTCCTTGTAGTATCGTTATGACGAAATGGTTCTCGAAGAAAGAACGTGGTACGAAAACAGGTCTTTGGAATATTTCACATAACGTTGGTGGAATGCTTGTGCCACCACTTGTCGGAATTGGTGTAGGTATTTTTGGTGAAAATCATTGGCAAGGCGGCGTGTTTATTTTCCCAGCGATTATCGCAATGGTAATTGCAGTTCTTGTTTGGATTAATGCGAAGGATACACCGGAATCAGAAGGTCTTCCTCCAATTGATGAGTATCGTAATGACTATGAAAATCTTGAAAAAGCAGATCATGCTAACAAGATGTCACCAAAAGAAATTTTAATGAAGTATGTAGTGAAAAATAAATTTGTATGGTTCTTATGTATTGCAAATGCATTCGTTTATTTAATTCGTTTCGGCGTTATTAACTGGGTTCCACTTTATTTAACGACAGTTAAAGGTTTCTCAAAAAATGAAGCACATGCGGCGTACGCAATCTTTGAAGGTATGGCAATTCCAAGTTCATTAATCGTTGGTCTTTTAAGTGATAAATTATTTAAAGGAAAACGTATGCCATTATGTATCATTAGTATGGTCGGAGTTGTTATTGGTACGTTTGTATATTGGCAAGCAACTAGCATACTTGTTGTAAGTATTGCAGTTTCTATTATCGGTTGTTTAATTTATGTACCACAATTCTTAATCGGTTTAAGTGCGATGGAATTAGTACCGAAATTTGCAGTAGGTACGACAGTTGGTATGTGTGGTCTGTTCGGTTACGTAGGCGGAAGTCTTGTAGCAAACGCAGCAATTGGTGTTATTGTTGATCGTTCTGGCTGGGATGGTTGCTTCATCTTACTATTAACAGGTGCCATTTTGTCAACAATCTTCTTGTTCATCGTTCAACGTGGACATGAAAGCAAAGCGCCTAAAGCAGCGTAATATTTTGTTTGAAAAGCTATCCAATTATTATTTTGGATAGCTTTTCTTATATTAAGATAATCTTTCCTTAAATCTATCTTAAAAGACATAATGTCATATTTCTAATCATTGGAATTTTTGTTACAATATAAATGGATGTGTAAAACTTTGTAAAAAGAATGTAATAATATGTAATTCATTTTCAGAAAGTTTTATACAATTTTATATTAAACTATTAAGTTATAAAAAGGAGAGAGAATATGGTACCAAATACGGTTCGTACTCCAAACAAGAAGAAGAAATGGATTATTATCGGGGTTATTGCACTAATTGTTATTGTAGCAGCAGTTAATATTTTTGTAATGCAAGGGAAGAAGAAGGGGGCATCAACATCTGCTGATGCTGTAAGTTTCGAGAAGGTAACGGAGCGTAAGCTGAATAATACGAAGTTAATTTCTGGTCAGGTGAAGCCTGGGAATATTGAAAGTTTTTATGCGGATCCAGCCAAAGGAAAAGTGAAAGATATTGAGGTAAAAGAAGGGCAAGAGGTAGAGAAAGGTGCGAAGTTATTCTCTTATGATAATGAAGAGATTAATCTTCAAATGAAGCAAGCTGAGCTGGATCAGAAGATGGCAGATATGCGTTATGATCAAGAGAAGAAGAAAATTGATTCGCTGAAGAAAGAAATTAAGAAAGCGAAAGATAGCGGAGCTGGGAAAGAAGTAACAGATCCGATGGAAGAGCAAGTAAGTGAGCTGGAGATAGCGCAAAAGACAACGGATCTTGAGAAAGAGAAAGGGAAGTTGCAGAAAGAAGAGTTAAGTAAAAAGCAGAAAGAGCTTACGATTTATAGTAACTTTGCTGGCGTTGTTCAAAAGTTAGATAAAGATGCAGCACAAAGTTCATCTCAAACGTTAGGTGGTCAAGGGAAAGCATTTTTACAAGTGGCTTCTAAAGATCCATTCCAAATTCAAGGTACGTTAACAGAGCTTCAAAAGTCACAAATTCAAAAGGATCAAACATTTACTGTAACTGCGAAAGCAAATAATAAGAAGAAGTGGACAGGTAAGATTACAGAAGTAAGTGAATTCCCAACAAGTGCAGAGATGGCGCAAGCTGGCGGTATGGGTGAAGCGACTCAAAATATGTCTCAATATACATATAAAGCAAGTCTTGATAGTCAAGATGGTTTATCTCCAGGTTATCACGTTTCTCTGCAAGTAAATTTAGAGAATAAGAAGATGGTTGCTGTTCCGACTAAGAGTATTGTAGAAAAAGATGATGATGCATTTGTTTATGTTGAGGATAAAGGAAAGCTTCGTAAACAAAATGTGAAAAAAGGTTCTACTGATGGAGACTGGACAGAGATTACTGAAGGCGTAACAGTGGGGCAAAAGGTGGTTAAAAATCCTTCCGACGATGTGTATGACGGAATGGAAGTGAAAGAGAAATGATTACGTTAAATAATATTGCTAAAACGTATTATCAAGGAAAATTGGCAGTGCCGATTTTGCATGGTATTAGTTTAACAATTCAAGGCGGGGAGTTCGTTTCGATTATGGGACCGTCTGGTTCTGGTAAGTCAACGCTTATGAATATTATCGGCTGTTTAGATCGTCCAACAGAAGGCGAATATATGTTGAATGATGTGAATATCTTAACAGCAGACGAGTCAAAGCTTGCTTTAATTCGTAATGAATATATCGGTTTTGTGTTTCAGCACTTTAATTTGCTGCCGCGTCTTTCAGCAGTCGAAAATGTTGAGCTTCCGCTCGTATATGGTGGCATAAAGAAAGCAGAACGTCGCCAGCGTGCTTTAGAGGCGTTAAGTAAAGTTGGATTAGCAGATCGCGTGCATCATTTACCGAACGAATTGTCAGGTGGACAGAAGCAGCGTGTAGCAATTGCAAGAGCGATTGCAAATAATCCAACGTTCATTATGGCCGATGAGCCGACTGGTGCGCTTGATACGAAGTCTGGTGAGCAAGTTATGGATATTTTCACGAAGCTTAATGCAGAAGGTACAACGATTGTTATGGTTACGCATGAAGAGGAAGTAGCAGCGTATTCTTCCCGCCGCATTGTACTGCGAGACGGGAAAATTACAGAAGATAGAAGGTGTGCGGTATGAGTTTACTAGATAGTATAAAAATTGCCCTCTCTTCTATTTTAGCTCATAAACTGCGTTCAGCTCTTACGATGCTCGGTATTATTATCGGTGTTGGTTCCATTATTACTGTCGTTGCGATTGGGCAAGGCGGGGAAGCAATGCTGAAGTCGAAATTCGCAGGTTCTGGTGGTAATAATCTTATGCCAATTCAATTTCAACCAGATATTAATGATGAGTTTGCTATGGGTGGATTTGAAATGCCAAAGTTAACGGAAGAGGATATTTTGGAAGTAAAACAAGTGAAAGATGTTTCACACGTTATTACGACAAACCGGAATTCAGAGGTGCTTGATGTAAATGATAAAAAGGCAAATCTGAATGTTATTGGTCTTGATAATGAATATTTTGCAGTTAATAAAGTAAAGGTTGTAAAGGGACGTACTTTAAGTGAATCAGATATTACTCATGCAAATAACGTTGTGATGATTAGCACAAAAACAGAAGAAACGTTATTTAAGGACGTAAACCCAGTTGGACAAATTATTGAGATGAAGGGGCAGCCAATGCAAATTGTCGGTGTGTATACATCTGATAATGAGTTTATGGGATTTGAAATGGAAGAAGCGCTAATCCCTCTTACGTTATGGCCTGTTTTATACGGAACAGATGAGATTCAAAACATCGCAATTCAAGCTAAAAATGTAGACGATTTAGAAGCAGCTGGGAAACAGGCTGTTGATGTATTAAATAGTCGTAAGCCAAGTGAAATTCCAGGTAAATATGAACTGGTGAACTTAAAAGAATTCCAAGAAAATGTTTCTAAAGTAACTAATATTATGACGATGATTATCGGTGGTATCGCGGGTATTTCATTAGTCGTTGGTGGTATTGGCGTTATGAACATTATGCTCGTATCTGTAACGGAGCGTACGCGTGAAATTGGGATACGTAAAGCACTTGGGGCAACGCGTAGTAAAATTTTATTACAGTTTTTAATTGAAGCAGTTATGTTAACACTTCTAGGCGGCTTAATCGGAATTGGTCTTGGATATGGCGGAGCATATATCGTTTCCACATTCGCAAAATGGCCACCTCTTGTTTCATGGGAAGTTGTCGTTGGCGGCGTATTATTCTCGATGACACTCGGTATTATTTTTGGATTAATTCCAGCAAATAAAGCTGCGAAATTAGATCCAATTGAAGCATTACGTTATGAGTAATTACTAGTGTAGTAGAACTACACACTACCGTTCTAGTGGGCGGTTCGTAGCCTCTATGTGAGGAAGTGAACCGCCCGTTAGAACGGGTTATATACATAGAAGGAGGCGTTATAATGGAAGCAAATATTAATACGCAAGATGCAGGTGGAAAGAAGCCATCATTATTTGGAATGATTACTTCTCCAGGTGAACAGTTTGAGAGAATGAAGACGAGTAATGCAGTTTGGGGGGCTTTTTGGTTACTTGTTTTGTTAGGTGGACTTGTTGGGGGATTTGCTGCTTATGTATATTCTCTAACACCTGAAGCTATTAAGCTTAATAAGGAACTAGGTGTTACTGTTTCAGCTGGAATGACATATGGTATGGGATTCGGTGTTGGTGCTCTTGGTATGGGATTTAGTTTCTTACTAAGTGCTGTAGTGTATAAAGTATTAATGGTATTTATGAGCAATGATACTTCTTATAAAAAATTATTGGCGATTACTGTATATTCAAGTGTTATTTCCTTAATTGGTGTATTAATAAATATAATTTTAGCTTATATTTTAGGTGGGTCGGGTCAAGAAATGTACACTGGCCTAGGACCAATTTTCGCCTCGAGTAGTGGTGTTGTAAAAGGTATTGTAAGTAAATTTGAAGTGTTTACAATTTGGGGATATGTAGTTACATGGCTAGGTCTTCAAATTACAGCAGGCTTAACTAAAAAACAGGCGACAATTATTACGATTGTTTTCTTTGTCTTAACTCTTGGAATGGGAGCTTTACAAGGTATGTTCCAATAAGGAAATAAAAATAAAAAAGGTGGCTCTTCCAAGAGTCACCTTTTTTATTTTTAACCATACTTCAAATATCGCCGTTGAAATTTCAAATACAACCTAGTGTAATTTCAAATTTCAGCGATACTATTTAAAATTACCCACAGTGAAATCCTTTCTTTATTTTTATATTGTGAAGGTACCGCGGAATATTAGAAAGGTATACCTTTTAGAAACGGGTACTGTGTGAAGCCAGCGACTTTTAAAGAGGCAGTTGTGTTGTATGAGGGAATGATCGTAAATCAAATAAAGAAGTTAGGGATCTATCAAGATTATGAAGAGTATTATCAATGTGGGTTAATCGGTCTTTGGCATGCGTATGAAAAATTTGATGCGGAGAAAGGGAGTTTTCCTGCATATGCAGTTGTAACGGTGCGTGGTTATATATTAGAGAGGTTGAAAAAAGAATTCACAGTGCAAGAAAAGTGTGTATGTGTAGGAGGGTATGAAGATATCTTTCATTTTGAAGATATTGAAATGAAAGTGAAGGATTTTATGAGTGTATTAGATGAGAAGGAGAAGTATATTATTTTTGAACGTTTTTTTGTAGGGAAAACGATGGGGGAAATCGCTTTAGAGACAGAGATGACCTATTATCAAGTGAGGTGGATATATCGGCAGGCGCTTGAGAAAATGCGAAATAGCTTAAGAGGATAAATAGTATCATAAGAATGGAAGGCAAGTGATATTGCTTTCCATTCTACTTATTTTGTTAAGGTAGTAAATGTAATAAGAGGTTTTTAAATTGTAGTGAATCTTGCATGTTCATACGTGATAATACATATCCAGCTTTTAATAATTGTTGTTTTAACTTATGGGGACTGATATGTATAGTTGTAGTTGTGCCATTTGAAAAATGAATGGTAGCTTTTTTACTCTGTTTGAAAAATTCTATGTCATCTATATGATTATAAAATAGCCATATACAGTTTGGAGAAGAAGGAGACTCTGTTGGGAAAGCACAAATATATTCTCTATGATTAATTGGAATCGGGACATTTTGTTTGAAATGAAAGTTTGTTTGAACTGCTTTACGTCTGCCTTGATAAGTAGTGTGTACATTGGTTAGACAAGATTTCTTTATGAGCTGGAGAGCGGTTTGACAGGAGTAAAGATGGTTCCCACTACTGTCGATCATTTTTGTGCAATAAGAAGGATGCTTGTAAGGCTCTAACATCATTGTAGAATTAGAAATAATAATAGCATTTTCGTCATTCATAAATTTAATTCCTCCTTTATAAATGATAATAATTCTCAATATAATTATATACGAATTAAGTAAATTAATTGTTAATCTTTTATTTCATATTGTAAATTTTGGCTATTCGTTTACAATCAATAGATGTTAGTCTTTCTAATTTGCATCGCTTGTACATATATATGAAAATAGAAAAGAGTAGGCGGTGAGATAGTATGAAGAAAAGGTATATTATTATGGCTCTAGTTGTTGTTCTTCTAGTATATTTAGCAAATAGTAATCCAAGTAAAGGTGAATATACGGATTGGGCAGCGAAGCAGTTTATGAAACGTAACGATGTAAGTAAGAAGCTAGACGAAGTGCAAAAGGAAAATGAAGAGGGTCTCCTTGGTGATTTAGCATCGGCTGGTAAGAAGTTGGCGAAAAAATATGTTGAGCCGCAAGTTGGATTATTAATCGATCATTATACGAAGCGAGATGATTATATATTCTTCTCAACATATAAGACGGAATTTGATATCGGCGGAGAACACTATAAATATGTATGCGTCGGTTTTTCAAAAATCTTTATTCCAATTGAAATGCCGAAGAAAAAAGACGAATCTGCAAAATGATGCAGATTCGTCTTTTTGTCTATAAGGTAATAGGAACTTCAGATACAGTCCTTTCTACGAGACGAGCTCCTTTTTTTCGGGTATTTTCATTAATTGATGAAAATACAGATGAGGCAAGGATTGTATCCATTACTTGATTTACGACTTGTGCATCAATAGGTGTGATCGGCTTCTCGATAGAAAAGACAACTGTTTTTCCATCTTCTTTCGCGAAAATTAATTCTAGTACTTGCATACGTTGTTTCCTCCTTTTTATTTATCTTGTAATCAGTGGGGACATCCCCACTGATTACATTGCCACCTTAAAGGCTAGAAAGATCTGATGTGCTAACAAGTTGTACAGCGTGAAGTGGTGATGCTTGTAGAGAAGCTAGAGCACGAGCTACGGTTTGTACTTTCTCTAAGTTTGCGTTTGTTTTTACGCGCTTAAATTGTTTGTTCTTAAAAACTGTTTTTCCATTCTTATCTAATCCATTGTTTAAGACGAGACGTAAAGTTAAATCCATTACGATTGTTTCGACTGCCATGTTTATCACCCCCTTTCACTATATAAATAGGATGCAAATGTCATGTTTTGGCGTGAAATTTATTCTTTTTTTTGGTACTCTTAAAAGAATAAGAGAGGGGTTTCGGAAGAATGAATCGTAAATGGTTATTTTGGATTCCTGTTTTACTATGGATGGGGCTGATTTTCTATTCCTCGGCACAACCATATAAAAAGCAGGATATGCGTTCGGATATTGAACAATATGTAAATGTGGAGTTTGTGAAAGAGCATTTTTCATGGGTATCTATCGATTACGGTGGTGGTACACCTGTTAGTATTGCAAATAAAGGTGTAGGCGGATTTATTGAGTTTTTCCTTCGTAAAGGTGCTCATTTTATGGTGTTCTTTATGCTCGGTTCATTGACGTATTATGCATTTCATCGATCGGGTTGTTCGAGAAAACGATGTTTCATGTACGCGCTCCTTTTCGTTGCGGGATATGCAACGTTTGATGAAATTCATCAATGGTTTACGGGCGATCGTACACCGATGTGGCAAGATTCATTACTGGATACGTGCGGCGGATTAACAGGTATTATAATAAGTAATTGGTTTTGGAATAGAAAAAAGAGCTAATCTCGAAAAGATTAGCTCCTTTTGTTTATACACCAAGTAATTCTTTTAGTTCATCTGTAGATAGTTCGGTCATCCAACTATCGCTTGTAATGACGGCGTTGTTTAATGACTGTTTTCTTTCTAACATTTCATCGATTTTCTCTTCAAGTGTCCCCGTTGTAATCAGTTTATGAACGTGAACGAAACGCTTTTGACCAATGCGATATGCACGATCTGTTGCTTGATTTTCTACCGCTGGATTCCACCAACGATCGTAGTGAATGACATGGTTGGCAGCTGTTAAGTTTAACCCTGTACCACCTGCTTTTAACGATAAGATGAAGATGTCATACGTTCCGTTTTGGAACTGTTCGATCATTTTGTCACGTTCTTTCTTCGGTACACTACCGTTTAAGAAGAGGACGCGCTGACCGAAATGTTTTTCTAACACATCTTTTAGCATGTTCCCCATACCGATATATTGCGTGAAGATTAAGCAACTTTCATTTTGATCTTTTATATTTTCAATGAGTTCCATGAGCGTGCTCGTTTTCATGGAACGTTCGATGATGTTTTTCGGTTCCGTTTCTTTTAAATAAAGAGCGGGATGATTACAAATTTGTTTAAGTTTGTTCAGCATGAGTAATATAAATCCGCGTCGTTCAATTCCGCTTAATCCTTCTACATTTTGCAATGTATCTTGAACAAGTTGTTCATATAAGGAAGCTTGTTCACCAGTTAGTGGACAGTAAGCTTTCTGTTCTTGTTTATCTGGTAAGTTTAATGCGACTGTTTGATCTTTCTTCGTACGACGCAGTAAAAACGGCGAGATAAAACGTTGAACTTGTTGGATTTTTCCTTCGTCACGGTCCTTTTCAATTGGTGAGACGAAGCGGCGCTGGAATTGTCCTAAGCTGCCAAGATATCCATGATTAATGAAGTCGAAAATAGACCAAAGCTCGGCAAGGCGGTTTTCCATCGGTGTTCCAGTTAATGCGATTTTGTGATTTGCTTGTAAGTTTCGCACTGCTTTAGACTGTTTCGTATGTGGGTTTTTAATATTTTGTGCTTCATCCAAAATAACAGCATCCCAGCATAACGTACTAAGTTCTTCCTCATCAAGCTGAGCTAATGCATAAGACGTTAATACAACATCTGCTGATTGAAGGAAGTCTTTAAATGATTCGCCTTTCGCCCTATTACTTCCATAATGTAACTGAACGCGTAAATTCGGTGCGAAACGCTCAAATTCTTTTTGCCAATTTCCAAGAACAGATGTCGGAGCCACGATTAAAGCAGGACCTGTTTGGAGATTGTTTTCTTTTATATATAGTAAGTAAGTGATCGTTTGAATACTCTTTCCAAGCCCCATGTCGTCAGCTAACAATGCGCCGAATCCAAGCTTTCTTAAATATAATAACCACTCAATGCCATGTTGTTGATACGGGCGGAGTGTAGCGTTTAGTGAAGAAGGGACATCTACTTTCGGAATATCTCCAATGTGCAATAGTTTTTGGAATAGCTCTTCATAATATCCATCTAGTTCAATTTCAATATCGTTAAATGGACTATCTTCTTCTACAATTTCTGTTTCAGCCGTGTTTGATAAATGTTGCTGAAGGACATCTTTCATTTCAAGTCCATATTTATCGGCACGATTCATGAGCTTTCGTACTTCTTCAATAAAGGCTGGATCTAGTCGCATCCATTGACCATTTATATTGAATAACCGTTTGTTTTGTTCAACGAGTTCAAAAAATTCGCTTTCTGATAAATCAATGCCGTTCGTTGAAATGCGCCAGTCAAAATTAACGAGCGTATTCATACCGAAGAAAGATTGCGTTTGCGTTGCATTTTGCTTCAGTTGCACACGTAATTTTGGTTTTGTCGCTTTTAAATTTTGCCACCATGATGGTAGTAAAATCGTAATACCTGCAGCGAGTAATTCGTTACTTGCTTCTGTTAAGAAGTTCCACGCTTCTGTTTCAAAGAGTTCACTTCGGAATGTATCACCGTCTTTTAACCACGGTACGAGCTTACTGAAGCCTTCTTGTGTTTCAAGAATACGTTCTTCATAATCGTGCCATCGTTTTGGTAAAGAATCGATACTTTCATATACATATATGCGATGTGCCCCGCGCTTTGGTGTAACAATTGTTTCAAGCTTCCACATTTCAAATTCTTCTTGCGGCTCTTGTAGTCGTAGTCCGATTGTAAAGGGAAGGTCATCTTCAATGTAACCAATTTTTCGAAGCCAATCTTCTTCATGTAGTGCTGCGTCTAATTGTCTTTTCGTAAAGTCGTAATGTTCATAAAGTCTCTTTGCATCTTCCCATCCGTCATTTGAACGGTTATCTTGTAATATGCTTTCATTTACTGCAGCCGAGAAAAGAGATGCCAATGTTTCATCTTCGATTGGAGTATTTTGAACTTTCCAAGATGGTTGTTTAGGCCAGCGCTCCATATCAGGTACGAAGCTACCGCTTGTGAAGGCATCCCACAATTCGTTCGCATCTTCCGTAAGTGCTGTAATAGGACCGTTCATTTGAATACGGGCAAAGGAGTTCATCGGTTTATTCGCGATGTATTCAAATGCTTGTGCGTTTGTTAGCATAACACCTTGTCTTCCTTCAAAGCTTGCTTCTTTTAGAAACGTGCCGTAGAAGGAAGTGGAGTGCCATGTAAATGCATTTCGTTTCCAACTTGTTACGGATAATGGAGTACCGCTATCATCTTCTCCCCAAAGGAACCAACCGTGACTAACGTGCTGGAGCCTAATTGTTACTTCAGTTTGATTGATCATCGATTAATTTTCCTTTCCGTAATTCCTCTTGTAGTGCACGCAGACGTGAATGTAAGTTTGCGATGTGAATAATGAAAGCATCCCATTCATCGGTACGCTTTAATCGTTTATATAATGTACGTAATTTCTTTAAGTAACGAACTGCACGTCTATATGATTTGCGATTTCGCTCTTCAATGGCTTCGGTAGTAGCAAGGTGATAAAGAGGAAGTGCTGCTTCTGGTGCTTCCTTTTCAATATCTTTCAGCGGCTCTTTCAAAAGTTCAATCGCTTCAAAACCGTGTAAGAGCTGAAGTTCCGTCCATGTGCGATACTGCTTTTTCGCGAGTACGTATTGTTCATAGTTTGCGAAACTATATGGTAATAGCTCTTGCAAAATCATTTCGAGTCCAGCTTGTTCATTTGTATGGGTTGCATACGTTTCATACATGATGACAAATAAGCGAACGATATCTTTTATGAAAATCGTATTTTCTTGCTCCTGTATCGTTGTTTTTACTTGTTTATACGTAAAGGAAAGCCAGTTTTTCGCACGATCCCACTTCATTGTATTTAATAACTCTTCTAACCAGTAAAAGTACAGACTTACAACAGAAGCAGGCTGTTTTTTTAATAAGTCCATCGCTAATAGATCTTCATCATTTAAAAAGAGTAGATGAGAAGATGCTAGTGCTTTGGAAAGTGGATTCATTTTCGTATCGATTCGTTTTTCTTCTTCACGAATTTGCTCTTTATTGTGTAGAAGTTCACTCCATATGTGACGATAAATAAAAAATCTCTCTTGCGTATAGGCGTCGGTCGAGAAGAATACTTCATGAACGAGACGAGCTGTTTCTTGCAAAATTGCTTCAGACTCTGAAGAAGTCGCTTCTGATTGTAAGTCCCGAACGATGGCTTCCACTTTATCTACAAAGAGACGAACGACGTTAACAGGCTGGTGATAAGAATACGTTTTATTTGCTTCAAATTCCTGAATTTCTTCTAATAATTTTTGAAAGCAATAAAGCGCTGCATGTAACCTGAACAATTCATGTATCACGATGATACGCGGAGCTTTCCGCTCGAGTTTCGTATAGAAGTCCGTAAAAATACTCATAAGAAAATACATTTGTTTATAAGTAAGCCGAGCTTGTTCTTTTTTAAATGATTCATATTCGTTATCAAAATAGGATTGCCAACTTTTATAATCCGTTTCTTCAAAAGCTGATGATTGCAATACTTGTCTTGCAGTTCGAATAGGAGGAAGAGAAGGTTTCGTATTATTTTTGAATAAAGTTAATACATCTCCTACTTGCCCGAAACTAGATGCTGCCGATAGTAACACAGCGAGCATATGCTCACACTGCGTTGGTGCGAAGCAATCGCAATAGCTTTCAGCTACGTTACGAATCGGGATATGGACGCTATATACGCTGCCTTCAGCATCTACAGTTCCTGATAGCGTATAGCCATCAAAGTCAACGTTGTAGACAACACCACTACGATATAGGTGCCGAGCTGTAGCGACATGTTCCTGATCAGCTGTTTGCTGTGGATCTAGTCCTTGAACGAACTCATTCGCAATCATCATAATTTCATCTTTCGTAATTGAGTGTTGCAGCATAATATTCCTCCGTACACATATTTCTTTCCTTTACCATTATAAACAAAAAATGCTCAAAACAGAAAAAATGAAATTTAGATTACATTACTTGAAAATCATGGTAATATATAAAATGTTAATTTTGTATATTACTATATATTTATAGGAGGAGAATAGGTTTGTCAGATTTGCAGACGAAGTTAGGCAGTGGAATGAATAAGTTACAAGAAGGAATTGAGCAAGGGAAGATGAAGCTACAAGTTGCACAAGAGATTGCTCAATTGAAAAAGGGAATGCAAGTACAAATGCAGAAAAAGGCAGAGGTTCTATTAGAGGTTGGACAACAAGTATATGTTCAATTAAGAGGGAACGGAGTAAATGAAGAAAGTTTGAAAGAGATGATTGCTCCAGTTCAAGAATTTGATGTGGCTATTTATCAAGCGAGAAAACGCATTGTTGAATTGCAAAAACAACAAGGCGAGAAAGCTACATGTGAATGTGGTGGACCTTTATCGATGAACGATAAGTTTTGTGGTTCATGCGGAAATCCTAACCCAATGTTAGCGGTAGAAAATGACGGTGAAACGGCAAATTGTATTTCATGTGATGAGCATATCGATAAAAACTCTACTTACTGTCCGGTTTGTGGAATTAAGCAAAGTGGGGAGTGAATAAGATGTATTGTCGCACGTGCGGAAAGCAACATGGTGAAGAAGTAAATTATTGCCCAAATGAAGGTAGTATGGAGATGGCTGGAGCTACTGATGTAGTAACGTTAGAACAAGATAACGCGAAATATTGTAAAGGCTGTGGTACTGAAAATGCTCAGCAAAATTTATATTGTCAAAAGTGTGGGCACTCGTTATTTGTTGTAAAGAAAAAAGAACAGGCTATAAAATTACCTACGATGGACGGTGCTCCTAATGTTGAATTCAAAGCAGATAAAGCCGTGTTAAAAACAGGTTTTATTGGTGGGGCTGTTGCAAGTATTCTCATGTTAATTGCAGGATGGATTGGTAGTGTATTATTTGCGTCTATATTAAGTGAGATGATGAGTAAATTTGCGAAAGAGTTAGAAATGCTACCAAGCTTTTATGCAAGTGCAACTGCTACGTTGTTAAATTACCATTTACTTGGTTTTACAGCTAGTGATGATAGTGGATTGATATTATCTTTATCTTGGCATACTCCATTTACATTATTATTAATCATCCCATTTATTATTTTCGCTGGAACAGGAATATGGTTAGGAAAACAGCGTGTTGCAAAAACGATTAAAGATCAAATTTTTATAGCGGCAACAGTTGGTATTATTTACGGCGTCTTTTTATTCATTATAAGCTTTATAGCGTCACAATCTGTTACAATTCCATTCTCGGATGCAGGTAAGATTACAGTTGGATATTCAGCAATTAAGAGCTTCTTGAGCGGTTTTGTATCCGGAACGTTATTTACTTTAGTAGGATTTATTGCTCATACAAGCAAAAACAATATGGCAGCGGCATTTCAAGAGTTAATACCATATGGAGCGTCTATTTATTATGGAATTTCATCTATGATAAAAGGTTTTTTAGTGACAGCGGTAGTAATGTGCATCTTAGCTGTAGCGTTAGTAAGTAATGTAGAAGACAGTGCTGCACCGTTAAAAGAAATGAAAGAATCTAAAACACAAGGTGTATTATTAGCGCTAGAATTAACACCTCAATTATGGAGTATGGCTCATTTTTCTCCATTAGAAGTAGAAAGTCCAGCATTGGATCATGAATTTAAAAAGTTTAGTAAGAAAGCATCTGATAACAAATTAGTATTTTCATTTGTGTCAGGTATTTCTGTAAATGGTATCGGAATGAAGGATATTGTAGTTGCACAAGGCGGAAACCAAGAGGATCTCGCTGAAGTAGAAGAAGTAAATGGTGCATTCCATTACGGTTTATTACTACTTATTATTCCGGCATTCTTTATGTTCATAACTGGGAGAAAATTAGCGGAATTACCAACTGCGAACATGTATATCACACTAGCTGTTTGTAGCGCTTCTTACACAATTATGATGATTGTAATGAACATCATTTCTAAGTTCCAAATTGATGTATCTGGAAATGTAATGAATTTATTTGGAGCGGGCGGTACTGTATTATCTATGCAAAATTCATTTATATATTTAACTATGTTTAGTTTTATTGTGACATATGTGGCGGCATTTGCTGGAATGAAATTAGCCAAAAAATAGGGGGAGAGCATGTTGAAGTTTTGTGGAACATGTAAAAAGAACGTTGCAGACCATTTGAACTTTTGTCCTGAATGCGGAAGCAAAGTTGAAGTAATTGTTGATAACAATGCTGCTTCATACACAGAAGTACAAAATGAGATAAAACCAGCGAAAAGTAAGAAAAATTTATTTTTCATCATCGGTTTCCTCATCGTTGCGGCTGTATTATTTGGGGCGTATAAGTTTGGAGCAAATAAGTTTTCAAAAGAAAAGCAAGTGAATGTAATGATTGAAGCATTCCAAAAGAAAGATGTAAATGCAATTGATGAAATTGTGAAAGCAGATGATCCAAGCTTAAAGATTAAGATAGAAGATATTAAGGCGTACATGCGTTATTTAAAAGAGAATCCTTCGTATAATAAAGAACTACTATCTTATTTACAGAAAGAGACTATAAATCAAAGGTTAGTAAAAGATAAAGCGTCCTTTAAAGATGGACAAATTGTCGAAGACGGAAAAGAGTGGTTCTTATATCCGAAGTATAAGTTCAGTATGAAATCTTATTACATGAGAGTTAGCACCACTGCAAAAAATGCTGAAATATATGTGAATGACAAAAAAGAAACCGAACTTTCTAGTGATAAAACTTCGAAAGAATTAGGGCCATACTTCCCAGGTACGTATGTTGTAAAGGCGACTGCGAAGACTGAACTGACTGAATTAGAAACAGAAGAAGAAGTAGATTTAGCAGATGAACAGAGCGGGAAAGTAGAAGTCGATTTATCACTTGAAGGAAAGTATGTAACGATTTCTTCTGATGAAAATGATGCAACTGTGTTTGTGAACGGTAAAAAACGTGGGAAATTAAATTACGGAAGTTATAATCTTGGTCCTGTATCGACAGACGAAACAGTGGAAGTACATTTAGAGAAAACTACTGATTTTGGTGTGATGAAATCTGAAAGTATTAAAATTGGAGATCAAAGTACGTATTACTTAAAATTCCCGAAAGAAACATCAAGTTCGGCTGTCGGTGACTTTGTACGAAATCATCTTTATGATAATGTGCGTGCGATTTCATTAAATGATTTTAGCCTAATTGAAAATAATTATGATAAGAGCGGGAAATCGTACAAGGAAGACCGTGATTACATACAATATTTACACAAAAAAGGAATTACAGAAGATTTATTAACAATGGAAATTCGTAATGTAGAGCGTCAAAGTGCTACGAAATATAAAGTAACAACATATGAAGAATATCATATTCGTTACGGTGATGGCTCTGTGAAGTTCAAAAGCTTTAATAATGATCATATCGTTACTGTGAATGGAAATGGAAAGATATTGTACCATTCTCTTGGAGCGAATAATACGCTTAAATCAGAGGAAGTATCTGGTCCAACTCGTTAATATGAGAGAGGTTGTTCAATATTTGAACAGCCTCTTTATTTTGTAGCTACTCAATATTTCGTGTCAAACCGTTGATATATTGTAAGTTATGATAGATATAATTGAAAGATCGTTGATATATTTTTTTACCATTATGAGCGCGTCTCTTTTAATATTGCTTGTACATACGGATCATGTAATATTTGCTCTATGATTGGTAACATGTTTTGTTCGAATGGAATGTCGATAGGGAATGGCTTTTGTGAGCCGGGTTTGATTCCATATTGGACAAATTTGTAATGTGTATTTTCTTCAGACTTGAGCACAATTAATTTATAGCGATTATCGTCGCCAGCGAGTGAAAAATCAATAGAAGTAGCGTCATATGTTACTTCATCTTTATATATATACGGTTTTGGTGTACCGATCCAGTCTACTTTTGCTTGTACATTCATGAGTATAGCCTCCTTATAACTATTATAAAAAAATAAAAGCCAGCTCTCAACAAAGAGAACTGGCCTTAGCAGTCATTGGTTATTTTAAAATTTTCACTTTAACAGTTTTGCGTCCCCATTTTTGAGCAGCGCTATCTGATCCAAGTAGGATGTCGATACGGTTACCTTTAATTGCACCGCCAGTATCTCCAGCGATAGCTTCTCCGTAACCTTCTACCCATACTTTAGATCCTAATGGGATTACTTTCGGATCAACAGCGATCATTTTCATGTTTGGGTTCGCTGTTAAGTCATGACCCATTGCAGTTAATACACGGCCGCCATATGTGCCACCGTTTTCGCTCGGATGAGCTGTATATGCTGTAGCTACAACTGTTAACTCACGACCACCAGAAGGTGTGCTAGTTTCAGCAGCCTTTACAGCAGGCTTAGCAGCTTGTTTTGCTTGTGCTGCAGGTGCTTTAGCTGGCGCTTGCGCTTTAGCAGGAGCTGGTTGTTCTTGTTTCTCAATAACAGGTGCTGTACCTGTTAAGAAAGGAACGTGAACGTAAGCTGTTTTTCCGTTATATTCGAATTGTAACCACTCATTTTGTACTTGGTTCGTTGTTTCAATCATATCATCTTTCTTAAGCGTCCCAAGAATTTCTGAGTTTGTGTTCGCTTCAGCACGTACGTTTAATACGTTAGCTGTTACGTAGTAGATGCTTTTAGTGAACTCTGCACTTACGAATGCGTCTTTACCATCTAAAGTGATTTTTGACCATCCGTTCTCTGTATTTTGAACATCTATTTTATTACCGTTTAGTAATTTACCGACAACTTTTGATTCAGTAGTAGGGTTTTCGCGTACATTTAGTACGTCTGTTGTTACAACAGTTTCTGCATTAGCAGATGATGTGAAAATCCCAAGACCAAAAACTGCTGCTGTTGCTATTCCAATTAATTTTTTCATGATAGCCTCCATTGCGTTTGTTTTCGTGTCCTCATTATAGCAACAGATTTTTTCGGATTTCGGGAAAACACACAATTACAAACCATTCGTAATAAGTCGTTAACATGCTGTAATATAACAAAAAATATAGGAAAGCGTTTTTCACTCTATATGATTAGTAGGTTTCTACTTATATTCAAAATATTTAATACAACATATTGTTTTCGTCGTAAATAAAAATATTACATGAGTGTTACATGATGTTTACTAAACGATTACATTCCTTGAGTATTTTACCGTTTTATGGGTAATATAGTTATATAAACATAAACATTTCATTTGTGAAACTATAAACACGTGCTATATACTAGCAAAAAAACCGCATAATTGTTACAAAAAGAAAGGGGTGCAAGGAAGAAAAATGCCCTTTTTTACATCTGTAACACACCTTTTTTGGGGAAATACATTCCCATCCGCATTTTTCTCGCACAATTTGACAGCAGTATTTCGATCTTATAGCTCTTGCAGAGTGAAAAGGTTATACGGAAGGTAAGGCTGTCCATAAGAATTCGAATTGGTGAAGGTGAAAGTAAGAAAATCACCACAAAAATCATAGTTTTCTATCCGATTTTACATATCGGAATTTATGTTATTTACAAAAGTGAAACCTACGAAGGGGGATTTGATGAGGAAACTGACAAAAACATTCATCGTTTCATTAACATTATGTATTGCATTTACACTTTGGGGGATTATTCCCGAATCTATTATTGGAAAAGGTAGCCTAGGAAATGTAACAACTGCAATTCAAACTGCATTAGTTAGTAAGTTTGGATGGTTCTATATTATTTCTGTTTCTATTATTTTAGGTGTGTCTATCTTTTTAATTGTTTCGAAATACGGTTCTATTCGTTTAGGTAAAGATGATGACGAGCCTGATTATAGTTATATGACATGGTTTGCTATGTTATTTAGTGCTGGTATGGGTATCGGCTTAGTCTTCTGGGGCGTTGCGGAACCATTAAACCATTTGTATGCACCTCCGTTTGGAGAGAGTGCAACTGAGGAAAGTGCACGTCTTGCACTGCGTTTTTCATTTTTCCATTGGGGATTACATCCTTGGGGACTATATGCATTTGTAGCGCTTTGTATTGCTTACTTTACTTTTAGAAAAGGAAAAGCAAGTACAATTAGTGCGACAGTAGGACCGTTATTTAAAGGCGGGGACCATGGACGTATTGCTCATTTATTTGATGTGTTAGCTGTTTTCGCGACTGTGTTTGGTGTGGCAACATCATTAGGTCTTGGTGCAAAACAAATTGCCGGTGGTGTTAGTTATTTAACATCCATCCCGAATTCATTAACGACTCAGTTAGTTATTATCGCAATCGTAACAGTGTTATTTATGTTATCTGCGCAAACAGGTCTTGATAAAGGAATTAAATATTTAAGTAATACGAATATTATTTTGGCATTTGCACTTATGATTATTGTATTATTTGCGGGTCCAACAAACTTTATTATGAATTACTTCACCTCAACAATTGGTGCTTACATTCAGGAATTACCAAGCATGAGTTTCCGATTAAGTCCATTAGATGAAGGTGGAAACCAATGGATTCAATCGTGGACAATTTTCTATTGGGCATGGTGGATTGCATGGTCACCATTCGTAGGTACATTTATTGCTCGTGTTTCACGAGGACGTACCATTCGTGAATTTGTTATCGGTGTGTTACTCGTACCGACCGTAATTGGTGCCCTTTGGTTCTCTGTTTTCGGCGGAACTGGTATTCATATGGAGCTGTTCGGTGATGCACATATTTTTGAAAAAGTGAAAGAGATGGGAACAGAAGTAGGATTATTCGCTATGTTTGATCAGATGGGAAGCTTTGGATCGGCTTTATCTGTTCTAGCTATTCTTCTTATTTCTACATTCTTTATTACATCTGCAGATTCAGCGACATTCGTTTTAGGAATGTTAACAACACATGGTAGTTTAAATCCGCCAAACCGCATTAAAATGATCTGGGGTATCGTTTTAGCTGCTCTAGCTTCTATCTTATTATATGTAGGTGGATTAGAAGCCTTACAAACGGCAGCTATCATTGCAGCATTCCCATTCGTCTTCGTTATTTTCTTTATGATGGCAGCATTATTTAAAGAGTTACAAAAAGAAGGGCGTATGAAGCGTCATAAATAATAGAAGGAAAAAGAGCTGATTATGTATCAGCTCTTTTTTATATAGAAGGAACTTGAACTGCAAGTAAGGGAAATAAAATACTTTACAGATTTTCCGAATAGGAAAGCCCACTACGGTGCGATAGTACCCCCTTTAGGGGTGGGATGATAGTGAGGTCAAATGCGATGTACAGATAAAATACCGAAAGTATGTTCTGTACATCAAGTATTTGAAATGGTATAATTTTCATAACAGACAAGTAAAAGTCTCTAAAACAATCTTGTTCTCTGAAAACAGAATACATATGAGGTTGGAGTAACAAATTCTTCTGCTCCGTAAAATGTATTGAGTCGTCAAGTACAAGACGCTAAAACACATTTGAGAACTCAAAATCTGACTCGTTTGGTAATAGAACGAGTGCCGTATCTGCTAGATGCACTGGATATGGAGTGGTGATGGCACACCGCAATCTTGCACGTCAGCGATACTAGAAATAGACGTCGCCTTTGGTAGCAAGAATCCCACTGACGTTAGTCAGCTTGCGGCTTTAGCCGTGGGAGTGTCAATATATTAGTAGTATGCCTTTTATATGGAGAAAAATCGATACATTTCGACAATGTTCGATATATGGCGGATTCTATTCGTATTTTTGACAAAAAATTGTCGGAAATGTGTTGTCACGTTTATATATATGTGCTATATTATTTCCTGTAAGCGATTTCAAATAGTTTTAAAGCGCATTCAAGGGGGACATCTAGAATAATGAAACGTTACGAAAGAAAGTGGAAGCATATTTGTTTGAAACGTGTGGCACATCGTAGTGTCCAAGAAAGCACGGAACCTAAGACTGAAACGCGCAAAGAGCAGCAAGAGAAGCAATTGGTTCTACAAAAATAGCAATCACTTTTTCGTATATAAATGAAGGTCGATCGTTCGTTGGGGGATGGACGTGAAATTACTTTCAGCTAAGGGGTATTGTCTGATATATATTTTATACGGCAATAAATAAGCACAGAGCATACGGCGCTCTGTGCTTATTTTTATTATTTATCTTTTTTGAATCGAACAGTTTTATCCCAGCCAATGACTTGTTTCTTGCTCTTTGCACGTAAGTATAAAATTAAGCTACGAATGAATAAGTACGTAAAGAGCTGTGCGTACGTAAAGTACATGATAACACTAATAAAAATATTAGTTGGTGTAAAGGTTCGTTCCACACTCTGGGCACTAAATAATTGAGAAACATATGTAACATATGCGACATACCACATAAATAGTAGTGGAATGCTATATTGAATTTGGAATATCCCGAGTAACCCAATTACAAACCAAACGTTCGAAATGATTAAGAATAACCAAAATACAACATACACTAAAACTTGTTGTAAAGAATGGACGAGCAGTTTTCCTTTAAAGAAACTTAATGAAGAAAACATTTTTTCTAAAATGTACAAGTTCCCTTGAAGCCAACGTGTACGCTGCTTAATAAGGATTTTTAAATGTTCAGGTTCTTGTTCCCATGTAACCGATTCTGGAACGATTGGCAGGAGATAGCCTTTTTGTGTAATTCGTAATGTTAATTCAGCATCTTCTGCAATTGCATAAGGGTCATAGCCGCCAAGTTCCTCTAATGCAGCGCGGCGAAGAAGCATGTTTGTTCCTGTTAGTGAACCTGTTTGGAATAGTAACCAACGTCCGGATTGCATAAGGAGCTGGAAGATTTGAAATTCTAACGAAATCATTCGTGTTAGCCAGTTTCTTTTTTCATTTACAGTACGAACATGCCCAACAGCTCCAACAGCATCCTCGGTTGTTTCAGCGTGTTCTACGAGCATTCGCAGTGCATGTGGTTCAGGCTGGTTATCTGCATCATAAACACAGAAGTATTCACCATCTGAAATACTAAGGCCATAGTTTAATACACGTGATTTTCCTTTTGGTTCACCAGGTGGAACGCGAATGTGACGAATATGAGCATAAGCTTTGTCAAAATCGTCACCAATTTCAGGTGTCTCATCTTGCGAGTTATCGTTCAATAAATAAACAGTTAGTTTGCCTGGATATTCAATCTTCGCCATCGCCTCTAAAGTATCTTTAATAACGACCCCTTCATTGTGAGCTGGTATTAAAATATCGACGCTTGGGTAATGTTTTAGCGTACGATCTTTTCGTTTACTATTTCGGTGAACTAGACCTGCGAGTGTTAAGAAAGAATAGTAAACGAGTAAGCCAGAGAATAGAAAGGCTGTAAAAATAAGTACATACTTAATCGAAAATGTGATGCTAATCCAAAAAACAAGTACGCAAAACAAGAGGAATAAAAGAAGTATAACGAGTGTCATCATAATAACGTCTGTCCTTTGTTCCCAATTTGCTCGCGTGAAATTTTTATATCTTGGATCGCTTCAGCAGCAAGCCATTGCTCCATTTTTGGCTTTAGGCGGTTCATTACAATGTCAGCACCGGCTTCATTTGTATTTTGTAATAAAATAACGAGCGTATTATTATCATATTTAGCAGCAAGGTCAAAGTCAGCTCTTACCGTTCCAACTAATAAGGAAGCTACACGGTCCATAACACTTTCCTTCGTATATTTACTAAAGGAAGTGAAATCAAAATAAATCATAACGCCTGTTTCATTACGACGATTCATTGCATTGATTAATAATGCTTGTCGTCTCTCAAATTCTTGTCTTGTTAATAATTTCGATTCTCCGATGTATTGTTCTAACGTTCTCACACGTTCGGTTAATTCTTTATTTTCATGAATAACCTTCTTTAATAGATGAGTGGAGATATATACAATGAAGAAATTTGCTGCCATTAGGAAGTGAGTAATAATGTATTCCCATTGTTCTGATGTACTCCATAAGTAAAGCCATGCTTGGTAGAACAGGTAGAATACCGAAATAATGGTTCCTAATATGAAGAAAACAAATGCAGTTTTATCAGGCAAAAATAGAAATAGTACATTAACAATTACATATATAATTGTAAAAATGAGAGCATGCTCATATTGCGTTACATGTACAGTTGTAAAATAAAATAAAATTTGTAAAATCCACATAGAGAGGACTTTATAGAAGTTATCTTTCACAAAACTTTCCTCCTTAAAGATAATCCATACAAGGATACTTGTAGTATGCGCAATTATTAAGAAATAGACCGGATGACTATATTCTTTTTGAGAGAGCAACAATAAGTAGTATCCCTCTTTTGTAAGAAAAAATAAACAGACTTGATAATTATTGTATCATAATGTTTTTATATTTCGGCATAAAGTATTTAATATATACTAAGAAAATAAAAAGTCCCCTCTTTAGAAAGAGGGGACTTGCTTTATTTTATAGGAACATCATACCTGCAACTGCTGCGTTTAAGAAGTTAGCTAGTGTACCAGCGATAACTGCTTTAATCCCTAATTGTGCAATTTGTTTACGGCGAGTAGGAGCTAATGTTCCTGTTACACCTAATTGAATTGCGATAGAAGAGAAGTTTGCGAATCCACAGATTGCGAATGTTAAAATTAGATTTGTTTTTGCAGAGAACTCTGCCATATGTGGTCCTAAGTTTGCGTATGCAACGAATTCGTTGATTGCAAGTTTTTGACCGATAAAGCTTGCTGCTTGTACAGCTTCACCAGGAGAAACCCCGATTAAAATTGCAAATGGTGATAGTAAGTAACCGAAGATTAAATCAAGGCTAAGTTTAATATCGAACCAAGAGCCAATCCATCCTAATAGGCCATTTAATAAAGCAATTAATGCGATGAAAGCCATTAACATTGCTGCTACGTTAATAACAAGTTGCATACCTTCTGATGCACCACGTGCTGCTGCATCAATAACGTTTGCATCTTCACGCTCTGTAGAAAGTTCAACGTTATTATCTACTTTTTCTGTTTCTGGCATAATTAGTTTTGCAATTAATAGACTTGATGGAGCTGCCATAATTGCTGCTGCTAATAAGTGTTCTAACGGAATACCCATTGCTGCATAGCCGACAAGAACTGATCCAGCAACAGCTGTCATACCGCTTACCATAATAGCGAAGAATTCACTATTTGTTAAACGTGCTAAGTAAGGTTTGATTAAGATTGGAGCTTCAGTTTGTCCTAAAAATACAGTTGTTACTGAGTTTAAACTTTCTGCTTTAGAAGTTCCAAGAAGTTTACTTAATGCGCCACCAACGATACTAACAAATTTCTGCATAATACCGAAATGATATAAGATTGCTACTAATGAACTAATAAATACGATTGGAAGTAGTGCTTGAATAACGAATACAAATCCCCAAGGTCCTTTTGCGTTGACTAAATCCCCAGCAACGAACTTAATTCCCTCGTAAGAAAAATTAATTAATCCTTGAACGCCATCTGCAGCGTGTTTTAAACCTGCTTTTCCGGCATCCCATCGTAATACGATAAATGAAAATGACATTTGTAATGCTAGCGCGATTAAAATCGTGCGCCAATTAATAGCTTTGCGGTTGGAAGATAGTAAGAAAGCGATTGCTAATACTCCAATCACGCCGCCAATTCCCCATAAAAGATTCATGCAGTGTATGCTCCTTCCTCATAGTAAAAAAATGTATAAAACAGTTGTCTATACTTCTGCAAATATAACATCTTAAGTAACTTATCATAATGGACATCAGAGGTCAAACGTCTAACGAAAAGTTTAAATAAAAAGAAAATTCTTCAAAAAAACACATATAAAATGATTAGACATGAAATAGGTTATGTTTTTTATGTAAAAATATACATTATGATAACGTTATGGATCATTATTGTAGAATATAGTGTATGAAATAGGAAAATAGATACATTATTTTTTTAGGGAAATAGGTTATACACATTAAAAAAGAGCCTTCTAGTAATCTAGAAGGCTCTAAAAATATAACTTAAGGTGCTTTCGTATAACCTAAGAAGTGCTTACTCCAATAAGAATTGCTTAATGAAGCGATTGCTACACCTTTATCTCCAGCTTGGATAAATGATCCGCCCCCAAGGTAAATACCCATGTGAGAAGGACCCGATTTATAAGTGTTTTGGAAATAAATTAAGTCGCCTGGTTGTGGATTTGAAGTTTGTGGTAGGCTACCCCAATATCCCGCAACACTTTGACGGCTAATGTTATGACCAAATTTCTTAAATACGTGGTAGATGTAGCCACTGCAGTCCACACCGTTAGCAGAAGTTCCGCCCCAAACGTATGGTACGCCTTGCATTCCTTTTGCATATGCAAGTATAGAAGAACTGTTGCCGCTATTATTACCTGTATTGTTGTTATTGTTTTGATTGTTATTTTGATTGTTGTTAGGCTTATTATCTACTGCGCCGCCAACTGGTGTTTTAGAAAGGTAACGTGTTCCGATATAACCAGTTTGACCGTTGTAGTTAATTTTGCTCCATCCAGAGTTTTCAGAGATTACTTGAACCTTCTGTCCTTGTGGAAGTGCGCCTATGATTCTATAATTTGTACCTTCACCACTACGTACATTTAAGGCAGAAGCATTAATGTAGTAGTCACCAATTGCACCTTGATTAGGTTGTTCAGGTTGTTTTGGTTGCTCAGGAGTAGTAGTGCCACCTTTAACGAATTTCATGAATTCGCTACTAACGTAGCCTGTTTTTCCTTGATAGTTAACTTTAAACCAGCTACCTTCAGAGCCAATTACGTTTAATGTCGTACCATTTAATACGCCACCAATTACGCTATGGTAAGTAGCAGGACCTGTACGAACGCGTAGAGATGTTGCGTTAACAACGTAAGTACCACCAGTTTGAACAGTTACATTATTGTTTTGGTTATTATTTTGGTTGTTATTTTGGTTGTTTCCTTGTGTAGCGTTATCGCTAGAACCGCCTTTTGTTACGTAGTCTTTGCTTACGTAAGCCGTTTGACCTGCATAATTGATTTTGAACCAATCTTGAACTTCGCCAACAACTTGTACTACTTGTCCTTTTGTAACAGAACCTACAGTTGTGTGAGAAGTGCTAGGACCTGTACGAACACGAAGGGAAGATACATTTACTGTATAGTTTCCGCTTGCTGGTTTTACAGATTCTTGGTTGTTATTATTCGTATTGTTGTTTGAAGAACCTGTATTAGCAGAAACGCCAGATACAAATTCACCACTTACATAACCTACTTGTCCATTATGGTTGATTTTTACCCAACCATTTTCTTGACCAATTACGTTTAATGTTTGTCCTTCATATACACGTCCTGAAACAGAACTAGAAGTGTTAGGAGCGGTACGTACACGTAATACATCAGCAGTAACTTTATTCTTTCCACCTGTTGTACTTACATTGGAATTGCTTCCACCATTTTTTGATACAAATTCACCACTAACAAAGCCTGTTTTTCCATTCATGTTAATTTTGTACCAACCATTTTCTTCGCCAATCACGTTTAGTGATTGACCGTTATAAACGCGCGAGATGATGTCGTGAGAAGTACTTGATCCTGCACGAACATGTAATACGTCAGCGTTTACCGTATAAGATGAGCTGTTTGATGCAGAAGCTTGGACAGTTGTAGCAGCTTTTTGTGTATTTTGTTCAGGGGCAGCTTGAACACTATCAAGTGTAGGTGCTGCTCCTCCTGCTACAGACACTGCCGCAAGACCGGCAAGGTATTTTTTCATAATTTGTCGATTCCTTTCTGTCTGTAATGTAGTGAAGAAATATTTACCAACTGTTAAAAATTCTAAAGAGCATGTCGATTACTGTCAAGACTTATGCGGGAATCTGAATATGACAAAAAGATTACAAGAAAAAATCAAGGCATAAATCTATACCTTGATTTCCATTTAAATACATATATTGAATGTAGAAAGGATAGAAATTATTCGTGTTTAAGAAGATGACATATTGGATTGTAACAAACTCTGAGAAAATGATCGTTGCAGCATTTTCGTGATAGGGCCAACTTGACCATCTTGGATTGCGGTTCCATCAAGATGAGTCATCGGCAAAATTTCAATCGTCGTTCCTGTAAAAAAGCATTCATCCGCTTGATAAACATCACGAACGCTGAAAAGCTCTTCTTGTACTGGAATACGAAGGGTTTTCGCTAAAGAAAGAACATATTGACGAATAATGCCATTTAAAATAAGGTGATTAGCTGGATGTGTGTAAAGAGTTCCGTTTTTAATGAGAAAGAAGTTAGAGTGGCTGCCCTCAGTTACAGTACCATTTCGTACGAAAAGGGCCTCTTTACAACCTTTTCGTTCCGCTTTCGTAGTAGCTAATATATTCGGTAATAAGTTTAATGATTTAATATCACAGCGTAGCCAGCGCGTATCCGGTTCTGATATGGCACGTACACCATATTCAATCCATAACGCTGGTCTTTCTTTCTTTGTAATATAGGCATAGATTGTTGGAGGGACGTCATATGAGAACGTATGGGTACGAGCTTGTACACCACGAGATACTTGCAAATAAATCGTTCCATCTTCGTGGAAATTATTATTTTCGATTAGTTTATAAAGTAGGGTAATCAGTTCCGCTTTTGAGAAAGGGAGTGTTAATTCTATTTCTTCCATGGAGCGATATAATCTTGTGATATGCGGATCTAATAAGTGAAAGTTCCCTTTATATAGACGAATAACCTCGTAGACACCATCACCAAACTGCAAGCCTCTTTCCTCAAGGTCTATGTACGTTTTTTGTTTCGTTGTATCAATAACTGCATCATTCCAAAGTACAAATCTTTCATATGCCAATTTTCGTCCCATCCTTTCGTAAGTGCATAAGTAAAGTGAAGTTTTCATTCATTTGGAATAAAAATCACTACAGTAATTTTTATGTGAGTAATTCTTTACATATGACGTATATGTATTTGTAAATGGTAGAGAAGTGGTAGTGATTTACAGCATTTCGTATATACAAATTCGAAAATAAGAAATAAGAATCCTGCTTTTAAATAAAAAAAAGCAACATTCTCATGGAATGCTGCACAAGGAGGGTAGCTATCTTTCATAGGGACATCGTCTTATTGAATGTTTTGTGTATGGAAACAAAACATATTGAAAGACAATTATAAGAAAGTAGAAATAAACGATTCACATATTTCTTTAAGGGATCTTATTACAGATGAGAGATAAGAAATATATAGAACCTCGTTTACATATTTTATTATAGAGATACTTCATTAATTTTATATGAATATTTGGTAAAGGTTATGTAATGTTAAAGTTAATGAATATAAGTAATTGTATGGAGAAATATAAAAAAAGAGGCTGAGATTACTCAGCGCTCTTCTTTTCTTCTTTAATAGCTGTCTTTACTTCACCAGTTTTGATCTTGTTGCTTTCAGAGAAGCGAAGTAAGTCACCCTCAATGATTTTGTCAGACATGCTCAATTCATTTTGGGCGCGATCAATAAGTGGTTGAGATTCTTCTTTTGGTAGTTGTACAACTTCGCCAGTAGCACGGTCGTAGAATGTACTGTTCGTGTACATGTACTTATCTGTAACGAAGCTACCATCACGAAGAACAACGAACCCTTTATTGTCAGGTGAGAATACGTCATGACCGAATCGAACGTCATTCGTAGAGTCTACACCAAGTAAGTTTAGAATAGTTGGTTTAATGTCAATTTCACCAGTTGGCTTTGAAATTGTTTTACCTTCTTTTTGACCTGGAACATGAATAAACATCGGTGTTTTTTGTAAGTTCATATGGTCAAACGCAGTAATTTCTTCTTTTCCTAAGAACTGTGCCATTGCACGGTTATGGTTTTCAGAAATACCGTAGTGGTCACCGTAGAATACGATAACTGAGTTGTCGTAAATACCTTCTGCTTTTAGACGTTCAATAAAGTGTTTCATTGCTTCGTCTAAGTAGCGAGCTGTTACCATGTAACGGTCAAATACGCCATCACCAGAATTGTATTCATCAATTAATTTTGTATTGTCATCATAAGTGAATGGGTAATGGTTTGTTAAAGTAAGGAAGCGAGTATAGAACGGTTGCTTCACTTGTTTTAACATATCGATAGATTGATCAAAGTACTCGATATCTTTTAATCCCCAGTTTAATTTCGTTTCTGGCGTAATCTTATAGTCAAGCTCGTTGTAGTAACGATCATAACCAAGTGCCGGATACATAATGTTACGGTTCCAGAATGTTGCGTTGTTTGCGTGGAATACTGCAGTGTAGTATCCTTGCTGACGTAAAATTTCTGGAGTTGCTGTGTATTCGTTGTTACCGTGTGTGAAGAATACAGCACCACGGTCTAGTGGATACATTGAAGTATCTACTAAGAATTCAGCATCAGATGTTTTTCCTTGCCCAGTTTGATGGAAGAAGTTATCAAAGTAATAACTTTCTTTCGTAAATTGGTTTAAGAATGGTGTAACTTCTTGTCCGTTAACTGTTGCACCAATTAAGAATGTTTGTAATGACTCAAGAGAGACAACGATTACGTTCTTCCCTTTTGCAGTACCAAACATATTTGGATCTGGTTTGCTTTGCGTTGTTTTTACGTAGTTCTCTGTTTCCTGTAACTTACTACCGTCAGCAAATGCCTTTTGTGAACTTGATTTTGCTTGTAAGCCAAGATCATACACTTGGTGTACATATAAACCTAAGTTTTTAACAAGCATAACGCGGTCGAATGAACGTGTTAATAGTTCTGGACGCTCAGCTTCTGCCAATCCTAAGTTTGCGAAGAAAATAGCAATTGTTGACACGAAGTATAGGGAACGCATTGGGCGTGCTACACGTTCTGTCGGTGCAAAATTCTTCATCTTCTTCAATAAAATGAAGAATACGATAATATCAGCAAATGCGAGGATAATTTTGTAGTTAAACAATTCTTTTACACTAGAACCTAAACTTCCGAAGTTAGATGTTTGTCCTAGTACTGGTAAAGTAACGAAGTCATTGTAGAATCCGTAGAACATTACGTTACCAACAAGAACGATTGTTAAGACAAAATTAATTCCAAGTGCTATATAGTTACGTTTTTTCCCTTTTGCAAATAATGCAAGACCAACAAGCAGTAATGATGCTGCTAATGGGCTCAGGAATAAAATGAATTCTTGCATGAAAGATTCAAGTTTTAAATCAAAGCTTGTGCGTGTAATAAGATATGTCTTCAACCATAAGGCTAAAGCTACGAATGCAGTGAAACGCACATTTTGAAATTGTGATTTCAAGGTTTCTTTCATTCATTTCCACCCTTTCTCTATCAGGCTTGGTCGATTTTGGAGCGAAAAATGCTAAAATAAAAAATACATAGTTTTCTTGGCCATAATTAGAGGTTCTATATTCACCCATATACGACTATAACTATGCATACCCTTTTAGTTTCTTGTGTTACTCATAAGCATAACGTCATTTCTGTATTATACAACAAAATTCATTTCTGAGAAACACTATAACATTTTACATTTTTTGTATGAGATTTGTCACTACCAGAGAAAACTTTAACATTCGTTTATATGTCCGTCAACTAGAAAATATAACAAAGGTAGAGCAGAATGTTAAGTGAAAGTGAAAAAACTCTTGTTGAGAAATAAGAAATGACAATGGGTAAGTGGTTATCTAGAAACCTATTATATGAAGGGAAATATGTAAAAATTAACGAACACTTGTTCTTTTTGGGTTTGTTTGTTACAATGAAAGTTCATTGATAGATTATGTGTAATTTTGATGAACTTTTACTGAAAACATATTGTAGCTTATTTCTTTTAAAAAATAGGGAGGCCTTTACATGGAGCAAAAATTTTCAGTTGAAGCATTTTGGAAGAAAGTAAAACATGTCGCAAAGCAGGCAGGGCAGTCAGTTATTTATGCAAGTTTACTGTTGTTTTACGTTTTGCAGAAACCAGATGTTCCAAAACGAGTGAAAATTATTGTAATTGGAGCACTTGCTTATTTTATTGCACCGATTGATGCGATTCCAGATTTCGTTGCTGGAATTGGTTATACGGATGATTTAGGGGCGTTAATGGCTGCATTATTACAAGCGTCGCTATACGTCGATGATGCTGTAAAAGATAAGGCGCGAGTGAAGTTGGCAGAATGGTTTGGTTCGGATATAGACACATCCTTTATCGATCAGAAATTAGATCAATAGGTAAGAACTGTCACATGGTGACAGGGCGAACGTAAGCGAGGAAGTGCATTATGCCATCAGGAAGAACGCATACGAAAATAAACTTAATATCCCTTCCGGTTGTTTTGTTTATGCTCTTTTCGTATGGACTAACAAATTTTGATTTTTTATTAACTTTTGCAATTGGCTTTTTAGTAGGTACTACATTTTTAACACCGGATTTAGATACGTATAGTAATGCGTATAATAAATGGGGATTCCTGCGTATATTTTGGTATCCGTATAAGAAGGTGATGCCGCATCGCTCCTTCTTTACACACACAATTATACTTGGTGATGTGATTCGTATTGCATACATGTTAATTGTGTTTTCTCCGTTTTTATTCCTATTAAATGTAATCGCGCTTGACGGGAATTTAATAGAAATGGCGAAGGAACATGAGGTTGAAATTGTAACGTTCGTAATGGGAATTGTTGTGGCAAGCACGCTTCATATTATAGCGGATAAAGTGAATACGCGCCGTAAGAAAATGATGAGAAAAAAGAAGAAACGCAGAAGATAAAAAAACCGTCCCAAAAAGTATTTTGGGACGGTTTTTTCTTATTAATCAAACGTTTGTTTAAAATTAAGCTTTCAGTACTTTTATACCTTTCACGATGTTCCAAATGAAGTAGTATAAGCTAATGATTCCGCAAATACATAAGACAATCATCGTACCGATGCCCAGTGTTACATCCGGTTGATCAGATCCAAGACCCATAACTCCTAAAATAATCATGCCAATGAATGTAGCAATACTTGGGATAATGTGTGTCCATAGAGCACGTTTTGCATGTGGTTTCGTTTCCGCGTCTCCCACAATCCACACAATAATCGGGAATAAGATAGGGGCAAATAATACACTAAAGTATGATAAAGCTGCTAATATTTTGTTTCCGTTCATATATATCACCTCATAAATAATATCCGTTGTTATACCTTTATTATGCAGGAAAGGTAGCGAGCTTTCTATCGATGAACATTACAAGAACGTGACGATTTTGTAAGATTTTTTCGTTAAATGATAAAATTTTCAAAAAAATCTTTTTAAATGGAAATTGTTATGGTACAGTATAAATGAAAGTTATTGAAAACGTTTTCTTAAACGTTTTTTTATTTTTAGACTTAAAGGTATGATGACCTGATAGTCTATTGATGAGGTTATTCTATTTAAAAGGGGATTCTTTAGGGGGAGAGAATAATGAACACATGGACACAAGTTTATGATCCGTTCGGAAACATTTGGATTTCGGCAGCGGTCGCACTTATTCCGATTATCTTTTTTTTCTTAGCTTTAGCAGTTTTCCGCATGAAGGGGTATGTGGCAGGATTTATTACAGTTGTACTGACAATTTTAGTGGCGTTATTCGCTTATAAGATGCCGTTCACGATGGCGATGGCAGCGACCGGATATGGTTTCTTATACGGATTATGGCCAATTGCTTGGATTATCATTATGTCGGTATTTTTATATAAAATATCTGTGAAGACAGGTCAATTCGATGTGATTCGTGCATCTGTATTATCCATTACGAATGACCATCGTTTACTCGTTATTTTAATCGGTTTTTCATTCGGAGCATTTTTAGAAGGGGCAGCGGGATTCGGTGCACCAGTCGCGATTACGGCAGCGCTTCTTGCAGGCCTTGGGCTAAATCCTTTATATGCAGCAGGTCTTTGTTTAATTGCAAACACAGCACCAGTAGCGTTCGGAGCGATGGGTATTCCGATTACAGTTGCTGGACAAGTAACAGGTATTGATCCACATAAAATTGGACAAATGGCTGGACATCAATTACCGTTCTTATCATTATTTGTTCCGTTCTTTATCGTATTTTTAATGGACGGGTTGAAAGGAGTAAGACAAACGTGGCCTGCTTTACTTGTAGCAGGTAGCTCATTTGCAATTACGCAGTTCATTACAGCGACATTCTTAGGACCAGAACTTCCGGATATTACGTCAGCACTTGTAAGTTTAGTTAGTTTAGCGCTGTTCTTAAAAGTATGGCAACCGAAAGAAATTTATCAATCTGGGCAAGCAAATAGAGAAGTAGCCGCAACAACGGCGGCATCGATGCCGAAATTAACGTTAGGAAAAGTAGTAAAGGCATGGTCTCCATTTATCGTATTAACGGTTATGGTAGTCATTTGGAGTCAAAGTTTCTTTAAAGCATTATTTGCTCCAGGAGGCGCGTTAGAAAGTCTTGTATTTAAGTTTGAAATTCCGGGCTTGCACAATTTAGTAATGAAAGCAGAGCCGATTGTAAATAAACCGACGCCTTACGAGGCAATTTTGAAGTTTGATGTATTATCAGCAACGGGAACAGCAATTTTAATTGCTTGTCTCATTTCCATGCTGATTTTGAAAATGAGTGTAAAAGATGCAGTAGTAACATTTAAAGAAACTTTAAGTGAATTAAAAATGCCAATTCTATCTATTGGATTTGTATTAGGATTTGCATTTATTGCAAACTATTCTGGGCTATCTTCTACACTAGCATTAGCACTAGCAGGAACTGGCGGACTATTCCCGTTCTTCTCACCATTCTTAGGATGGATCGGTGTATTCTTAACAGGATCTGATACGTCAGCGAATGCATTATTTTCAAATTTACAAGCAATTACAGCGCAGCAAGTCGGTGTATCTGAAGTACTTCTCGTTGCAGCGAATACAACGGGCGGTGTAACCGGAAAAATGATTTCTCCGCAATCGATTGCGATTGCTTGTGCAGCAGTTGGACTTGCTGGAAAAGAATCAGATTTATTCCGCTTTACAGTGAAGCATAGTTTGTTCTTCGTAATAATTGTGGGGATTATGACTTATGTTCAGGCCTATTATTTAACTTGGATGATTCCGTAAAGAGCGAGAGAAATAAACTTTGCATTTTTCAGATTATCGTGTATGATGAGAAAGTATTGAAAATTAAATCAGTGATAAACTAGGGGTGCCTAACGTATGCGTAGGCTGAGAGAGAAGCGCGTGAACTTCTTAACCCTTTGGACCTGATCTGGCTCGTACCAGCGTAGGGAAGTTAACGGCTTTACATAATGATGTCTTTATGAGCCAGGTCCTTATTTTTTTATGGACCTGGCTCTTTTTATTTTGGCATACGCTGGCCATATCTCGTCCTTGTCACGTACAGGGGGGCAACAAAGGTTATGAAACAGTCTGTTTCAGCTGAGCAAATTGAATTGAAATCGAGTTTACCAGGAAGTAAGAAAGTGTATGTGGATGGACCACGAGAAGGTATGAAAGTACCGATGCGTGAGATTGAACAAAGCGATACAAATGGCGTCCCGAATCCGCCAATTCGTGTGTATGATACAAGCGGTCCTTACACAGATCCTGCGTATAAAGTCGAGTTAGAGAAGGGGTTGCAGGCGCCGCGCCACTCTTGGATCCTAGAGCGCGGAGATGTAGAGGCATACGAAGGACGCGAAGTAAAACCAGAGGATGACGGTGTGAAGGTGGCTTCGAAACATACACCTGTTTTCCCGCAAATGGATCGCAAACCGCTTAGAGCGAAGCAAGGTGCAAATGTTACGCAAATGCATTATGCACGTAATGGCATCATTACGTCTGAGATGGAATATGTTGCGATTCGTGAAGGAGTAGACCCGGAGTTTGTTCGTAAGGAAATTGCGGAAGGTCGCGCTATTTTACCAGCAAATATTAACCATCCGGAAGCAGAGCCGATGATTATTGGACGTAATTTCCACGTGAAGGTGAATGCAAATATCGGAAACTCTGCTGTATCTTCTTCTATCGCGGAAGAAGTAGAGAAGATGACATGGGCTACTCGCTGGGGTGCAGATACGATTATGGATTTATCTACAGGTAAAAACATTCATACGACGCGCGAGTGGATTATTCGTAATGCGCCTGTACCAGTTGGAACTGTACCGATCTATCAAGCTCTTGAAAAAGTAAACGGAATTGCAGAAGATTTAACGTGGGAAGTGTATCGTGATACGTTAATTGAGCAAGCGGAGCAAGGCGTAGATTACTTTACAATTCACGCTGGCGTATTACTTCGTTACATTCCGATTACTGCAAAGCGTACGACAGGTATCGTTTCGCGCGGTGGTTCAATTATGGCGCAGTGGTGTTTATACCATCATAAAGAAAACTTCCTATACACTCATTTTGAAGAGATTTGTGAAATTATGAAGCAGTATGATGTTTCGTTCTCTCTTGGAGATGGATTACGTCCAGGTTCGATTGCAGATGCAAATGACGAAGCGCAGTTCTCTGAGCTTGAAACACTTGGTGAATTAACGAAGATTGCTTGGAAACATGATGTGCAAGTTATGATTGAAGGGCCTGGGCATGTACCGATGCATTTAATTAAAGAAAATATGGAGAAAGAGCTTGATATTTGCCAGGGCGCACCATTCTATACACTTGGACCGTTAACGACAGATATTGCACCAGGTTATGACCATATTACATCCGCAATTGGAGCTGCGATGATTGGCTGGTTTGGAACGGCGATGCTTTGTTATGTAACGCCGAAAGAACATTTAGGTTTACCGAATAAAGATGATGTACGCGAAGGTGTTATTACGTACAAAATCGCTGCGCATGCAGCTGATCTAGCGAAAGGGCACAAAACGGCTCATCAGCGTGATGATGCACTTTCAAAAGCTCGTTTTGAATTCCGTTGGCGCGATCAATTTAATTTATCTTTAGATCCTGAACGCGCGATGGAGTATCACGATGAAACGTTGCCAGCAGAAGGTGCGAAAACGGCTCATTTCTGTTCCATGTGTGGACCGAAGTTTTGTAGTATGAGAATTTCACATGATATTCGTGAATACGCAAAAGAAAATGATTTAGAAACGACAGAAGCAATTGAAAAAGGAATGAAAGAGAAAGCGAAAGAATTTAAAGAAACTGGTAGTCATTTATACCAATAACACGTTACACCTCTTTACTTGATTGATCACACTGTAGTACCTAACTTAAATATAGAAGAAGCCCGCTTTGCTAAGACGGTAGCAAAGTGGGCTTCTGTTGTTTATCCCGCTATTTGTGGGCAGTAAGACCCCCACCTCAAAATTCAGCGGAAGCAAAGAAGTTAGGTGGGGGGCAACTGCCCGTAAAAGCCCGATTGGTTAGGGCTGATAATCAGTGGTGGATGTACAAAACCCCCACTGATTAAAGTTTCACTTTATAAGGCGAAGAAGAGATGTACCCAATAGAATAAGAGGAATAATGTAACGACTGTTGTGAGTGGAATAACGATAAGGGATACACTTAAATAGTCTTTCCATTTTACTTTAATTTTGTTTTGTTTCAGGATATACATCCAAATGAGAGAAGCTAGCGTACCGATTGGTAATAATAGTGAACCGATGTCACTACCAATGATATTTGCGAGATAGATAGTTTTTAATGTGACTGGATCTAATCCCATTTCTGTTAACGTAATGGTACCAATCATAAGTGCAGGGTGATTATTGAAGACATTGGAGAGGAGAGAAACGAGTCCACCCATTGCAAAGCTAGCATAAAGCAGATGTTGACTTACAACTGGTTCAAGCCATTGGACAAGCGCTGCTGTTAATCCTGCGTTGTGGAGCCCGTAAATAATGACATACATAGAGAAAGCAAAAATCAAAATGTGCCAAGGTGTCTTTTTCAAAATGTCGACAGGGTTCGTTCGTAAGTAGTACCATCTCCAAATGAGAAGAACGAGTGAACCGAGTACGGCAACAATCTCGATTGGGATGGATAAGAAGGATGCAACGAATAGAAGACAGCGCATAAGGAAGACGAAGCCTAATACTTTTAGCATGAACCTTGTCCGTTTTTGTTTCGTATCAACTGAATTTTTTCCTTTTAACGGATGAAAGTTTTTCGTGAAGAATATTTCTTCAATATCATATGAAGAAACAGGCAATTTTTTCGGAAGTTTTTTCTTCAAAACCGTATACATAAGCCATGACATAAACAATAGTCCTAATGTTGCAGGTACAAACATCATAGCAGTATGCATATAAAGAGTCATATTCACGATATTTAATGCGATTAAGTTTACGATATTACTTACACCAATTGGTGCACTAGATGCAGTAGCGATTAAAGCACCGCTTAATAAATAAGGGATTTGTTGATGCGGTTTTAATTGAAGATTTTTTAGGAGAAGAATTAAGATTGGCGTTGTAATTAAAATACTACCGTCGTTATTAAATAAAAGAGTCATAAGAAAACATAATAATTGAATATACCAGTATAAGCGGCGCCCGGAGCCTTTTGCTAAGTTTGCAAGTTTCGCTGCGGACCAGTGGAAGAATCCGAAGCTTTCTAATATAACCGCCATAACGATGGTCGCTAATATTGTTATGGAGGCACCGCCAATTTTACTAATAATGTCCATGACGTCTGGTTTTGATACAAGTCCAGTAATCAGGATAATGCCAGCGCCAATTGCTGCCGGCCACGCCTCATTTAAACCACGAGGTCGCCAAAAGATAACAATCATTGTTAAGAAGAATACAATAATAGTAATCCATATTTCAATGCTCATATTTTACCTACCTTTCTACTTTTCCTTAAAGTAATGTAGCTTGTCTTAAGGTTTGTATTGGTAGTATATTCAGCGGAAAATAGGAAGAACTAGACATATAATGGAATAAAGTGAATATGTGTTTTTCAAGCGAAAGGACATGTGTCACGAATAGTGAAATAACTATTGTGAGAGGAGTCTATAAATTAGAAGGGCAGTAAGATAGTAAATGAAATTTATATGGGCGATTATTGAGATATATCGGCGCAACTCAAAATATATCAGCGATTATTGGAATATATCAGCGCAACTCAAAATATATCAGCGATTTTTAAATTATATCGACTTATCGACAAAACATGACAAAAGGAGCCCATCCCAAAATACCTTTTGGAACAGGCCCTACAATATTATTTTTCCTTCAAAAAAGTTCGATCCTTCAAGAATAAATTCCAGAAGAAAATAAATCCTGGTAATAAAATTGCAATCCCAATTGCATATAGAATAAGCAATGCATAGAATGTTTCGACCGTTGTAAAGCTTGTAAATACAGTTACATCAGGATAAATAATATACGGTAAATGCGCAACGCCGTAAGCATAACTTGCAAATGCATATTGAGCGACGACTGCTAAAACGGCAATGCGAGGGTATCCTAGTGTGTCATACTTCTTGTTTGTCCACCAAAGAGAAGAGTATCCGATAATGAATAAAACGATAGAAACTGTAAACCATGTGAATTGCTTTATTAGCCCTTGCATAAGCCAGTGTGTTTCCGGATCCATTACAACGAGGGCAATAATCGCCGTAACGAGCGTTGCAGGACCAAGGATAATCGCGTTTCTTCTATAAATTCTATATGCATCTTCTGAACCTTGTTCTCTCGCAAAATCAGCAAGAAAGAGGGAGGAAAGAAATAGTTCCGAAGTTAGTCCGAAGAGCATATAACAATAAATAACAGGACTAGAAAGAAGTTTTCCATATAGGAGTACTTCTTTTCCTTCAGACATTGTAATATAGGCACCTTCTGTAACAGGTAAAACGGTAATTAATAGGGCTGGAATTAAGAGTCCTGTAATACCTGAAATAATACGAAGAAGGTGTTGGTACTTCGGCAGGGAATAAGCAAATACCATAAATGTACTGCGAATTGCCACGAGTACTAGAATTAACATAACGGGTACGAACATTACCGTTGCTAGGGTAAAAGCGGCTTTCGGAAAGAAGCCAAGAAAAGCGACAACGACAAAGACGAGAAATGTATTTGTTACTTCCCAAGTCGGTGATAAGTATCGGTTGGCAAGCTTGGCAGCTAGCGTTGGATGTTTTGCGTATACCATGCCCCAAAAACCTGCTCCAAAATCGATGGACCCTAATATACTGTATACGAAAATAAGAGCCCATAAGATGATGATTGCAATACTTTCCTCATGCACGAGAATCGCCTCCTTCGTGATGTAAATCATTTGTAAGCGGATGTTTCTTAAAGAATGTCCGTAGTACAAAAACTGTTAAAATACCGAGTCCAATATATAAAATGATGAATAGAATAAATAAAGGACCGACAAAATCAGCGCGTGTAGAAGCATCGACTGTACGTTGCATACCGTAAATGGTCCATGGCTGACGACCGCTACAGCTGAAAATCCACCCAAATTCAATGCCGAGCATCATAACTGGTCCACATGCGGCAGCTCCCCAAAGAAGCCACTTCGGTAGCTCTGTTTCTTTTTTTCGGTAAACAAAGTACCAATATAAGAGGGCAATTGCTGCAACTGCAAAGGTAAAGGCAGCAGTGCCAACCATTAAATTGAACAGTGTATGCGTGTAAAATGGTGGCCATGTTTCTTGTGGGAATTCCTTTAGTCCTTTTACGACAGTGTTAGGGTCTAGTCCTACTAGTAGGCTAAGCATGTTCGGAATTTCTAGTGCATAGTTTAGTTCAAGTGTGTTAGGATCTACAACGCCGCCAATTGATAACGGTGCATGTGATGTCGTTTCAAATAAAGCTTCAGCAGATGCCAGTTTTTCAGGGGAATGCTTATGTAAAGCAATTGCCGATTCGTGTCCCGAAAGCCACATCGTAGCGCCTGTAATAAATGTCACGACGAGTCCTAACAGTAGTCCTTTTTTATGATATGCCACTTCACGTTCACTTACATTCTTCTTTAATAATTTAAATCCGGCGATAGAGGCAATGACGGCAGCTCCAGTTGCGTAGGCTGTAATCACAACGTGGAATGCGCTCGTGCCAAAACTCGGATTAAAGAAAGCTTTCCACGGATCAACGTTAAAAACTGATCCATCTGGTCCCATTGAAAAGCCCGCGGGTGTATTCATCCATGTATTTGCCGATGTAATAAGCACGGCGGATGCCGTGGCACCAATCATGACGAAGAATAGCGAGATTAATCTCATGAATGGAGGTAGTTTGTCAGCTGCATATACATAAATGGACATGAACAAAGCCTCTAAAAAGAAGGCGAAAATCTCAATTTGAAAGGGAACAGAAATAACCTGCCCAACAATTTTGGCAAAACCAGGCCAAAGCAGTGAGATTTGTACACCAACGATTGTTCCAGTTGGAATTGCTACACCAAGAAGGATGGCAAAGGCCTTTGTCCATCTTTTTGCCATAATGGCGTAGTCGGAATCTTTCTTCCAGTGATAGAGTATTTCACTTATAAAAATCATTAATGAAAGTCCGACACCAAGTGTTGCGAAGATAATGTGGAATGCTAGTGAAGAACCGAAAAATGCTCTTGCTAATGTTACCGTATCCATATGTAAACTCCTCTTCTTTTTTGCCATTATTTTCTGATTGAATTGGAAGATTTATTCAAAAAAACTTCCAAAAATATATATGTATTTAAAAAGTGGATATGATAATATTGTGTTTGAATATTCTAAATAGAAAGAAGTTAATATTTTGTTTGTTTTTTAGTAAGGAATATTTTATAATCTTTTATGCGAACATAAGTTCTGTTTTCGAAGTGAAGAAGTTTATGTGAAATGGAGAGGATGTTTTATGTATCCTGAAGTCATTAAAAAGATGGCATTTTCAAAAGAGCATAGAGATTTATTATTGAAGCTGTATAATAAAGAGATTACGCGTAGTGAGTATGATCGACTCGTAGAATCGCTATATAGACCTTCTAAAGAGGCTTGCGAGGGATGATAAAGGAACGGGAGACAATCTAATAGATTGTCTTTTTTAAATTTGTGTATGTTCTGGTAAAATTAAGGTTAGCCTTAATAGGGAGGTGAAAGGATTGCGGAAACGTTTATATATAGGGGTTGGGGTTGTTCTCTTAATCGCTTTAGGTGGAATTGTATTTTGGTCAGCTTTGCAAGGAAACCGTACGGAACATTTTATTTTAAGACATATGGTGAATGAAAATGGGACGTTTGCTACATATCGTTTAGCGGATACAAAGGCAGGAACGGGTGAAGCGAAGGGCCGTGAAGCTTTATCGGAATCAGCGGGACTATGGTTACAATATACACTCGATAAAGACGATCAAGCGTTATTCGATGAACAAGTTAAGGTTATTCAAAATAACTTTGTACATAAGAACCAAATTGTTTTATGGAAAATCTCTGAAAAGGGAGAAATGCAGTCAGCTACAAATGCACTTATTGATGATCTTCGTATTATAGAACAGTTATATCGCGCTTATGAAATGTACAAGGAAGAGCGATATAAAAACTTGGCAGATCAATTGAGTGATGCTGTAATTCGTTATAATAAGAAAGATAATTATTATGTTGATTATTATGATGCAGATGCAAGGAAACAAAATAATTTTGCAACAACGTCATATATAAATCCGCGCGCATTCTCCTATATGAAAAAGTATGGAAAAGTTTCTGCTCAGCAATATGAGGAAGTCGTTCAATTTTTAGCGGATTATCCAAGGCATGGATGGGCATTCCCGAAAGAGTATAAAGCAGATGGTACATTTACGTACGACAAAGAAGTGAATCTTATTGACCAATCATACGTTGCATATCATCGTAGTTTAGGTGGTCTTTCATCAGATGCTTATTTGGAATTTATAAAGAAGAAATTCCAGGAGGATGGAAAGCTATACGGTCGTTACAATTTAGAAACGGGAAAACAAACTGTGAATTATGAATCGCCAGCCGCTTACGGATTAACGATTTTGTACGTACTACAAACAGGTGATACAAAGTTCGCAAAGGAATTATATGATCATATGGCCACATTCCGAAATGACAACGTATTTAGTAGATATTACGGTGGATATGTAACAGGCGAAAATAACAATACGCATATTTTTGATAATGTTTTGCCGCTTTTAGCTGAAATAGAATTAGAGAAGAGTGAAAAATAAAAGGTGCCACCCTATGGGGATGGCATCTTTTATTGTTTAATATTATTTTAAGTCCTAATATTGGAGAAGTAATCAATTACGAATTCACGGAATTTCTGAGCAGTTTTCGATAAGTAACGTTTTTTTGACCAGCTTAACCCAATCGTTCGCTCACAATTTGGTTCAATAATACGTAACTTATTTAATGCTAAAGTAGAGTTTTTTAATAAAGTTAAACTTGGGACAAAGGCGATGCCGAGGCCTTGCTTAATAAGATCGCTAATCACGGTTGGTTCATCTACTTCAAAAGCGATATGTGGAGTGAAGCCAGCTTCTTTACAAAATTCATCTGTTAAGTGCCGAAATCCGTAACCAGTGTTCATACTAATGAACGGTTCATCCTTTACTTCATGCAAATATACACTTTCACGTTCTGATAAACGGTGGCCTGAAGGGACGACTAAGAAAATTTCTTCTGTAATAAGTGGTTCCCAAATAATCTCTTCGCCTTCAATTGGCACAGAAGAAATGCAAAAGTCAATTTCTATATTATCTAGTTGTCGTTTCATAGAAGGAGTAGATGCGAGAAATTGTTGGAATCGAACGTTAGGATGTTCTAGTAAAAAAGAACCAATTAGTTCGGGTAATATTCTTGGAATAGAAACAGCCAACGTAATAGAGCTTTGTTGTAAGTTAGCTAAATCTTTAATTTCTCGTTCGCCTTCACTTAATTCATGAAAAATGCGCTCTACTCGTTTTAAAAATACTTTCCCGAAAGAGTTTAATGTAATTTGTCGACCTTGGCGGTCAAATAATGGAACGCCTAAGTCCTTTTCTAATCTAGCAATTGTTTTGCTAAGCGAAGGTTGTGCGATATGCAATTCTTCAGCAGCTTTTGTCATATGCTCTAATCTTGCGACTGTCTGAAAGTATTTTAGTTGAAGAAGTTCCATTTTGATTCTCCTTTCTATAGACCAAAAGGAATGGATTGATAATTAAAGATGTATTATACAGTATGGAAATGGACGTGTATAGTAAATCTGTTAAACCATTCTAATGGTGTGAAATTCGGAGAAGGAGTATGTTTCATGAAAGGAATTCAACTTGTATTTAAAGATTGGAAAGCGATGTGGCACCATAAACATGGGCGTATCGCTTTAATTTTTTTATTAATCGTTCCTTTAATTTATTCAGGGTTCTTTTTAGCTGGATATTGGGATCCGTACGGACGATTAGATAAATTACCTGTTGCGATTGTAAATTTAGATAAGGGTGCTGCGATGGATGAGAAAACAATTCGTGCAGGAGACGATTTTGTAAAAAATTTAAAAGAGAATAAGGAACTAGCTTTTCATTTCGTATCAGAAAAAAATGCTGATGAAGGGCTAAAAGAAGATAAGTACTATATGGTTGTTACGATTCCAGAGGATTTCTCTAAAAAGGTAAGTACACTTATGGATGAGAAACCAGAGCCAGCGCAGCTTCAGTACAAAGTAAATCCGGGTAAAAACTTTGTAGCAGCGCAAATTGGAACGACAGCTGTTGAAAATATGAAAACAAAAATTTCAAATAGTATTACGAAATCTTATACAGAAGGTGTCTTTTCAAAGTTTCAAGACTTAGCACAAGGGTTGAGTGATGCAAGTAATGGTGCTGGGAAGTTACAAGAAGGAACGACAGATGCAAGAAATGGGGCAAATCAGCTTGCAGATGGTATTCATCGTTTAAGTGACGGGACATCAAAAGTGAAAGAGGGAAGTGAAAAACTTGCTTCTAGTCAATCAGCTTTAACTGATGGAGCGAATGAGCTGAGTGAAGGGGCAAAATCCCTTCATAGTGGTATGGAGTTATTAGCACAAGGTGAAAAAAACTTACAATCAGGGGTTAGTGAATTAAGTGCTGGTACAAATGAATGGGTGAACGGAAGTGAGAAACTTGCTGACGGGCAAGTGAAAGCGGACAATGCAGCAAATAGTGTAAAACAACAATTAGAAGAGTACGTGAAAAGTCATCCAGAAGTGCAGCAAGATCCTGATTTTCAAAAAATCGTTGCTACTTCTAATGGATTAGCTAAAGCAACAAACACCTTAAATAATAGCCAGCAACAATTGACGCAAGGTGCAAAGAAGCTTGCGGATGGTCAACATAAGATGGAAGAAGGTATAAATACATTCGGAGTTAAGTTAAATGAGGCTACTGCTGGAACGAAAAAGATAGCAGATGGTGCGGCGAATTTAGCTAGTGGATTTACGAAATGGGGAACTGGATTTACATCATTACAAGAAGGTGTAAATCAACTTGCGAGCGGGGGAACAGAGCTGAATCATGGTGCTGATCAGTTAACGAACGGACTTGTTAAACTTGACGATGGTGCGAAAGAACTTTCTACGAAATTAGGAGAGGGCGCAGAGAAGATAGCAGATGTTCGGAATGATGATGCACGCAATACGATGTTCTCAGAGCCGGTTCAATTAGTGAAATCAACAGTTTCTGACGTGCCTAATTACGGTTCAGGTATTGCACCATATTTCTTATCGCTTGCATTTTATGTTGGCGGAATTATGGCATCAAATATTTTACCGCTTGGCCGTAGACAAAATATGAAAGTAAGCGGAACGGTACATTTTATTAATAAATTAGGATTAGTATATTTAATTGGACTTATTCAAGCATTACTAGTGGATGTGGTTGTGCTAGGAGTTATGAAATTAGAAGTTGCAAGTGTGCCACTCTTTGTTTTATCAAGTATCGTTATTTCCTTTACGTTCATGACGTTTATTCTTATGTTAGTAACGGTATTTGGTCTTGTTGGAAAGTTCTTAGCGGTAACGCTTCTCGTCTTGCAATTAGCGACGAGCGGTGGGACTTTCCCAGGAGAATTAAATATAGCTGTTCTTAGCAAGATTGGACAATTTCTCCCAATGTCCCATTCTCTTAGAGGATTGCAAGATGTGATTTCTTTAGGAGATTGGTCGCAATTACAAATGCAAATTTTAATATTGTTATGCTATCTCGTTGTTGCTGGTGGAATTGCTTGGATTACGAGCCATATACAACATAGGGAAACGAATGTAGAAAAAGTTTCTTAAAATGAAAGAAGCTATCCGATTTTTTCGGATAGCTTCTTTTTTATTTACGTTCCATTACCGCAAAGTAATTGTTTTCATTATCAGCAAAGTTAAAAGCTCTGCCAGTAGGTAAATCTACAACTTGTCCAACAGTAACGTTTTTCTCAGAAAGATCTTTATATAGTTGATCTAAGTTGTTAGAGAAGAACATAAGTGAAGGAGTACCTAAGTTTAATTCAGGTTGCATCTTTGCAATTAACGCTTTATCGTGAAGGACGATGCTTGTCCCTGCTTCTTTTGCTGGCGCAATTTCAATCCAGCGAAATCCTTGTCCATTATTTTCTTCCGCAATAATTTGGAACCCTACTGTCTCAGTCCAAAATTGCATGGCTTCATCTTGATTATTTACATATAACATAATTTGTCCAATTTGATTAATCATAGGTGTATCCTACTTTCTTTTCTTGTATGGAATTCTATTATATCAAAGATATGGTTTGCATACTTTTTCGTGATTTTTTCGAAGTACGATCTTCGCCCATCTCACATTTGCCCTAGGAGACGGTCCTGTAATCCATGTATGAAATGGTAGTGTACTGCATATGACCATTGTTGAAATCGAGATTGTGGCTGTTATTGTAAATAATAATAAGCTATACAATATTGTGTTTTCTTGCAGTATGAATAAAGAAAGAAACTTTGTACATAGTTGCAAGAAGAAAAAGTGAGCTAAATAAGCACCATACGTGTAATTCCCGATAAATCGTAAAGCTTTATATAAGAAACCGCGTCGTTGTACGATTGTAATCGATAGCACGTAAAGTATGATAATTTCGCATACGATATATAAAAACATAGATGGCTTTAAATAAGTCGAAACGGTTAAATGAATAGAGTTTGCTCCGTAAAAACTAAATAACTCATAATTGATGAATAAAAATAAGATAAAAAATAAGATTGTAATAAGCGGAATATGTTTTATGACAAATGTACGCCACGCTTTTAGTGCGACAGCAGCGATTCCTCCCATGACGAAATAGAATGAGTAGAAGAAAAAGGAACGGTCTGTATAATGTAAAATGGTTGAGCTAGTCAATTTCTCTCCATTAAAAATGTAGTGCGAAGAATACCACATTAAGAGGAAATATAGGCAAGCAAAGACGGTCATATATTTATATATGTCTTTTTTATTTTCTGTTCGTTTTTGAAACCAATAAAATAGTGTGCACAGCAAAGGGAACAGTAGGTGAATTTGAAACATCATAATCACATACCAAAGATGGGGTGCGGCTGTTCCGAGTAATAAACTTTTTATTCCGCCTTGTAATGTGATCATATCGTTTGTTGTTAATAAGTAAAGAATAGACCAGAAGAGATAAGGAATGAGTAAATGTGCGGCTTTTTCAGAAATATATTCTTTGTATACTAATTGCTTTGTATAGTGACGAATTAAGTGGAAGCCGACGATAAATATGAATGCAGGTGCTGAAAATTTTGCAAGGTTAAATAGCATGCCCATAATGAGGGATTGCTCAAGTAAGACATTTCCTTGATTCATTGTATATAATAAGGAACTTTGCAAGACGACAGCAAGGAATGCAATGCTTTGCAGAACTTTAAATTCAGGTGCGCTTTGAGTCATTATGTCCATCTCCTTTTCCATACATGATTATAGTACGGAGAATGGATAATGGATGTGGAATATTTGTGAAGATTTTAACAAATTTGTGGCGGAATAGATTATATCGACGATTTTTCGGATATATCGTTCATAACTTCAAATATATCAACGATTTTTTCAATATATCGACGTTTCGACAAGGGATATCGACTTATCAACAAATAACGACAAAAAGAGGATGCTCAAAACGAGCATCCTCTTTCTATCTATTAAGCAAATTTGTTTTTGATCCAGTTCTTACCTTCTACAAGGCGAGCTGTCATTACGGCACAAGCGTTATCTGCTGTTACGTTTAACATCGTTGCAGGAGGATCAATGATTGTACTGATTGCTGCGATAATTGGCAATGCTTCTGGCGGGAAGCCATATAAAGAAACGATTAACATTTCACCAATCATACCGCCGCCTGGAATAGCGCCCATTACTGTTCCTACTAATAGAGAAACAACAAGTGCGATTGCTAATGTTTTCGGTCCTTCGAATTCCATGTTGAAAATACCGAATAAGAAAGCAATTTTTAATACGCCGCCTAAAACAGAGCCGTCTTTATGAAGTGTAGATCCAAGAAGGACAACTGTTTCACGAACGTCAGAAGAGATACCCATTTTCTTCGTTGCTTCTAAGTTCGCTGGAATACTTGCGGCACTACTACAAGTTGCAAGAGATGTAACTGTAGGAGAGACCATGTTCTTCCAAAATACTTGTACACCTTGCTTGCGACCTGCAAGGTATGCATAGAACGTAAAGAATACAAAGAAGTAAATAAGAGACGCTGGATAGTATACCATTGCTGCTCGGAAGTAAGTTCCAAGAAGCTGTGGTCCGAATTCACCAACTAATGCTGCGAAGTAAGCAGCAAGTCCGATTGGAGCGTAGTACATAATGAAAGATACGACTTTCATTGAAATTTCTGCACCAGCTTGTAAGAATGTAGCGAATGGTTTTCCTTTTTCACCAACTGCTGAAGTTGCAATCCCCATTAAAATAGAGAAGAAAATAAGAGCTAACATATTTTCACGAGATAGTAACTTCGAGAAGTCAGATACTGTTAGAATACCGACGATTTGATCTGCAACACTAACTGCTTTTTCAGCTTTGTCAGGTTGGGTTAGTTCTAATACAACACCTTGTGCTGGCGGGAATACTTTCACGACAATAATCATAAAAATAGCAGCTAAAATACTTGTAAATAAGAAAGTCCCAGCCATACTAGACATAATTTTACCGAAACGTTTTAATCCATCCATATTAGCAATGGATGACGCGATGCTAAAGAACACTAACGGTACAACAATCGTAAACATTAAGTTTAAGAAAATGTCACCAAGCGGCTTTAAAGCAACTGCATCGGCACCCATGAAATAACCAATGAAACCACCAATTAGGATAGAAGATAATAAAATAAGTGGAAAGCGATATGCCTTCATAAATATATCCTCCTATCAATTAAAAAAATCATACTGAATTATTATAGCGAGTTAAAGCCCTCTTTACTAGGAGAATACGGATAGATGGAATAGCGTGAAAACCGAGAAATTTTTGTTTTTAAGCTCGGCATACAGCAGGAAATCTAGACATATATATTTGTAACCTAGTTGTGGTAAGGGATGCACCATAATTTAGGTTTAGAAAAAGGGGGAGGGAAGCGAGATGAATATTTTGCTTTGCTGTGCAGCGGGAATGTCTTCCAGTTTGATTGTTACTAAAATGGAGAAAGCAGCAGAGGCAAGAGGAATAGAGGTAAAGATTTGGGCTGTATCAGGTTCTGAAGTAAATAGCCATATTGATAAAGCCGATGTACTTTTACTTGGGCCACAAGTACGTTATTTATTACCGAAAATGAAGGAATTATGTAAGGAGAAAGGGGTACCTGTTGATGTCATTCAATCCGTTCATTACGGACTTTGTAATGGGGAAGCTATCTTGCAAGCAGCTTTGTCAATGAAACCATGAGGAGAGTGGGATAGATGATACGGTTTTTAGAGAAATATGTAATGCCGGTAGCAGGGAAGGTTGCAGAGCAGAGGCATTTGCTAGCAATTCGTGATGGACTTGTATTGACGATGCCGTTCTTAATTATAGGATCAATTTTTCTTATTATTAGTACATTACCAATCCCAGGGTATAGTGAATTCATGGCGAGTTTGTTCGGGAAAAACTGGAACGTAGCATTAGGGTATCCAGTTAGTGCAACTTTTAATATAATGGCTTTAATAGCCGTTTTTGGAATCGCTTACAGGCTTGGGGAATATTATAAAGTGGACGCTTTAGCATCCGGGGCATTGTCGCTTGTGACATTTTTACTTGCAACTCCATTTCAAGTTTCATATATCATGCCGGGTACGAAAGAAAGTATACTGGTAGATGGAGTAATTCCAGCGGCATTAATGGGAAGCCAAGGTTTATTTGTAGCGATGATTATTGCAATTATATCTACTGAAATATACCGATTTCTTGTACAAAAAAAGATGATTATAAAAATGCCTGAGACAGTTCCGCCGGCAGTAACGCGTTCATTTGCAGCGCTTATTCCTGGGTTTATTGTTGTGACAGTTGTTTGGATCATTAGATTGATTTTTGAACACACAACTTTCGGAAGCATTCATAATGTTGTAGGGAAGCTACTGCAAGAACCGCTGAGTATACTTGGTGCTAGTCTTTGGGGAGCAGTTATAGCGGTTATTCTCGTTCATGTCCTTTGGGCGTGTGGAATTCATGGAGCTACAATTGTGGGCGGTGTAATGAGCCCGATTTGGTTATCGTTAATGGATCAGAACCGGATTGCTTTTCAAGCGGGCCAAGATGTACCGAATACGATTACCGCACAGTTTTTTGATTTATGGATTTATATGGGCGGCTCTGGTGCAACACTAGCCTTAGTTGTCGGAATGTTATTGTTTGCGCGAAGTCAGCAATTAAAAAGTTTAGGACGATTGTCAATTGCACCTGGTATTTTTAATATTAATGAAATGGTAACTTTCGGTATGCCAATTGTCATGAATCCACTTTTACTTATTCCATTTATAGTAGTTCCTGTTGTATTAACGATTGTTTCTTATTTCGCAATGGAATGGGGATTGGTAGCTCGCCCAAGTGGTGCTGCTGTAACATGGACGACACCAATTCTATTTAGTGGATATTTAGGATCGGGTGGCAAAATTTCAGGTGTGATTTTGCAACTCGTTAACTTTGCACTAGCGTTCGTCATATATTTACCGTTCTTAAAAATATGGGATAAACAAAAAATAGCGGAAGAAAAGGGGGCGTAAAGAACTAAAATGGATACGGTAGAAACGAAGGCCTTTCACTTAATCTTGCATGGGGGAAATGCGAGAAGTTGTTCAATGGAAGCAATTGATTGCGCGAAGCGTGGAGAGTTTACAGAAGCAGAAGCGAAATTACAAGAAGCGTTAGAGGAATTAAAAGAGGCACACCGTGTACAAACGGATCTCATACAGAAAGAAGCCGGTGGTGAAAAGACCGAAGTTACCCTTCTGATGGTGCACGCACAAGATCATTTAATGAATGCAATTACGGTGAAGGAATTAGCGAGTGAATTTGTAGAATTATATAAGAAGATGTCGGTAGCTGAATGAACCTTGCGTATGCAAGGTTTTTTATGTATGTGTCTGTACCATCAGTGGAGTGTTTGTTCCACTGATGGTATTTACAATCCTCCTTTTTACAAATGAGTAAGAGTGATATTTAATCGACAGTAACAATTTCTCCTATACCACGAATCAGTTTTTTTATATGCATCTCATTTGGTTTCAATATACTTACGATATAATCAATCGCTATTTGCGGTTCAACGGTTGTACCGCACGTATAACAGTCGATAGCTGCAAAGTTTTTTTCGGGATAAGTGTGAATAGAAAGGTGGCTTTCTGATAGTAAAACTAAAACAGTAACGCCATGCGGATCAAATTCTTTTGTACTTACGTTTAAAACGTGGGCACCAGATTGATCAGCAGCGTGAACTAAATGATGTTCTAAAAAGTACATATCATCTAATAGGGAAAAATCCACTCCCCACAAATCTACTATTATATGCTTACCGAAAGTAGAATATTCCATAAGGTAGCACTCCTTCCTGTGATATCGTCAAAACTCCATTTCCTGTTTATAACATTGATGCAGGATAAGGTTCGATTCTGAGTTTAGAAGAGCGAGATTACGTTGTTCTAAATGTTCTTCTCTAAATTGAAATAAAGGAGAAAGAAGAGAAGGTAATGTTCGAGGTGTTGGCACTACATATAATTGCTCAATTTGATCGAGTACATAGGCAGAATTAGCGGCAATATGAAATCCCCAGTCAGTTCCGAAAGAAGGAACGATTGTATGATAACTTTTCACAGTTAATCCCGCATGTTCAATTGTGTTACCGATACTCCAATATACTAGAGGTGCATCAGCGGGTGAGTTAGATTGGCAGACGAATGCACCATCTTCTGTTAAGAATGTAGCTATCCGAGCAAAAAGTTCGCTTGTATATAAAGTACTTAAAATTTCTGTTGCTGGATCAGGAAAATCAATAATAATTACATCGTATAAGGATGAAGGAGAATTTAGAAATTCTTTCGCATCACATACGTGCACATTCACGCGACTATCCAAAAATGCATTGTTGTTTAAAGATACTATTTCTGGAACATTACGTGCCATATTAATCATTGCCTCATCTAAATCAACAAGGTCTACATGTAGCACAGTTTCATATTTCAAAACTTCTCGCAGGGCAAGACCATCGCCACCGCCTAATATGAGAACACGTTTTGGATCAATTACTTTTGACATAATTGGATGCACAAGTGCTTCATGATAAATTTGCTCATCGACGGAACTGAATTGTAGTTGCTTGTCCAAATATAAACGGATATCACTAACTTGTACCAAATTAATATTTTGATAACTACTTTGTTCCGCAAATAAATTTGTATGTTCACCAGCTTGTATTTCTTTTAGAGAAATTTCATCCCATATATCTAGGTTGTGTGAATCCGTGGGTACTATGACTACATTTTCCGTTTGTGCTTGCTTGTCCTGTTTATCCTGTTTATCCTGTTTGTCGTGCTTATCCTGTTTGTCCTGTTTGCCATGCTTGTCCTGCTTATTTTCTACCGCCTGCTGTTCTAGTTCAAATTTGTTAGAGTCTAATTCAGAACGTTTGTCTTTTTTATAGCTTGTTATTCTATAAATCTTTATTTTGCTTTGTTTTCTATGTTTTGGCATAGGAATCCCCTTTCGAATTGTGTTACTTTACTCTATTCTATGTGATTTAGTAGAGTTTGCTTGGACAATAGATAGAGGAGTTTTTTTAATAGATTTTTACGCTAAAAAAATTTTTTTAGTGTTTTTTTGTTTTAAACACAACTAGACAACTAAACACTAATCTATTTTCATACAGTTATGTGTTAAAAGCGTGTTGTTTTATAACACACTGTGTGTTTTTTGGTCGACACACTAATTGAAAGCGTTAACACACAAAGAAAATGGTCGAAAAAGTGCTGAATTTAGTGGTTTTAAAAAGTTGGCACGCTAATTGCATTAATAAATAGCGTAAAGAAAAATAAATAAAATATAAATTTTTTATACTACACAAGGGGGATTTTCAAATGAATATTTTATTATGTTGCTCAGCAGGGATGTCTACAAGTTTACTAGTTACAAAAATGGAAGCGGCTGCAAAAGCTCGCGGTCTAGAAGGAAAGATTTGGGCTGTATCTGGGGATGCAGTAAAAACAAATATCGATCAAGCAGATGTATTATTACTAGGACCACAAGTTCGTTACATGCTTTCTTCAATGAAAACGCTTGCTGATGAGAGAAACGTTGGAATCGACGTTATCAATCCAATGCACTACGGCATGATGAATGGAGAAGCAGTTTTAGATCATGCATTGACACTTAAAAAATAATTAGGGGGGAAGTAAAATGCAAAAGTTTATTGCATTTATGGAGAAATATATTGTTCCTGTCGCTGGTAAAATCGGGTCGCAACGTCATTTAGCTGCGATCCGTGACGGATTTATCGCAGTTATGCCACTTATTTTAGTTGGTGCACTGGCATCACTAATTAATGGTTTTCCATCTGAAGCTTTCCAAGATTTCATGAAAGGTTTGTTTGGTGAAACGTGGAAACAAGTTGGCGGTGGAATGTGGACTGGTTCTTTTGCGATTCTAGCACTGATCATAGCATTTACAACAAGTTATAACTTAGCAAAATCTTACGGCGTTGATGGTTTGTCAGCAGGTATTATTTCATTTGGTGCGTTAATTATTCTTACGCCAACAACACCGAAAGAAGGCGGATTGAACTTAGTTTGGACAGGTGCACAAGGGTTATTCGTAGCAATTATTGTGGCACTCCTTGTTACTGAAGTATTCCGTTTCTTCGTACAAAGAAACATTACTTTTAAAATGCCTGATGGAGTACCACCAGCAGTTTTAAGATCTTTTGCAGCTATAGTTCCAGCATTTGTTATTTTAACAGTAGTTGCGGGTATTCAATTAGCAGTGAAATTAGCTGGTACAAGTGTTCATGAATTTATCTTTAATACGATTCAATCACCACTGCAAAGTTTAGCAGGGACATTACCAAGTGCAATTGTCATTGTACTCCTTGTTCATCTTCTTTGGTTCTTCGGTTTACATGGTCCGAATATCGTTGGTGGTATTATTGAGCCATTATACTTACCGGCATTAGAGAAAAACATGAAGTTATTCCAAGGTGGTACATCTGCATTTGATGTTCCAAACATTGTTACAAAACCATTCTTTGATACTTTCGTATATCTGGGTGGTTCTGGTGCAACATTAGCGTTCTTAGTAGTTGTATTACTTGTAGCAAAAAGTGCACAATTACGCGGTGTATCTCGCTTATCAATTGGACCAGGTGCATTTAATATTAACGAACCAGTAATCTTTGGTACGCCAATTATTTTAAATCCAGTTTTATTCTTACCGTTTATCATAACACCAATTGTATTAGTAATTACTTCTTATACAGCTATATCTATTGGTTGGGTACCAAAAACAGTTGCGATGATTCCATGGGCAACACCACCAATTATTAGTGGTTATCTTGTAACAGGTGGGCATCTTTCAGGCGCAATTCTACAGTTATTCAACTTTGTAATTGCGATGGTAATCTATTATCCATTCGTTGTATTATGCGATCGTTCTGTTGTTCGTACTGAAAAAGCAGCAGCACAAGGAAATAACAACTCTGTACCTATGTAACACAGTAATTGTTCTCACAGATAACATTATCTGTGAGGACAATCACCTTTATATCATGTTCAAAAAGATGAGACCCATCTACAAGAACACCAAACTATCATTCATAAATTAATATTTTAATAGAAATGTTCAAACTGAAGGGGTATGTAAGTCGGTTGAACGATAATAGAGAGGGCGGTAATTATGATGACTACAGCAGAACAAATTCCATTCCAATTGATTTTAAATAGTGGTAATGCACGAAGCTTTGCGATGGAGGCACTTCAATTTGCCAAACAGGGGAAAATGGCAGAGGCTGATGAAGCGATGGTAAAGGCGAAAGAAGCGATTAATGAAGCGCATCATTTCCAAACGGAGCTCATACAATCAGAAGCAAGAGGAGAAAAAACAGAGATTAGTGTTCTTTTAATTCACGCACAAGATCATTTAATGAATGCGATTACAGTAAAAGAATTAGCAGCAGAGTTTATCGATCTTTATAAAAAGCTTGAAGCGAAAGGGGAATAAAGCATGACTGGAATTAAAATTGCTACAATCGGCGGTGGATCTAGTTATACACCAGAGTTAATTGAAGGATTTATTAAACGTTATGATGAGCTTCCTGTTCGTGAAATTTGGTTAGTAGATATTGAGGCAGGAAAAGAAAAGTTAGAAATCGTTGGTAACTTAGCGAAACGTATGGTAAAAAAATCTGGTTTACCAATTGAGGTACATTTAACGCTTGATCGTCGCGAAGCATTAAAAGATGCTGACTTCGTAACGACGCAGCTTCGCGTAGGTTTATTAGAAGCTCGCGCAAAAGATGAAGCAATCCCGTTAAAATATGATGTAATCGGTCAGGAAACGAATGGTCCTGGTGGTTTATTCAAAGCATTGAGAACGATTCCTGTTATTTTAGATATTTGTAAGGATATGGAGGAGCTTTGTCCGAATGCATGGTTAATTAACTTTGCAAATCCAGCTGGTATGGTAACAGAAGCTGTTCTTCGTTATACAAATATTCAAAGAGTAGTTGGTCTATGTAACGTTCCAATCGGAATTCGTATGGGTCTTGCGAGATTACTTGAAGTAGATGCAAGTCGTGTACACGTTGACTTCGCAGGTTTAAACCATATGGTATACGGACTAGACGTATACTTAGATGGCGTCAGTGTAATGGATCGTGTGTTAGAGCTTGTAACAGATCCAGAAAAGCAAATTACGATGGAAAATATCGCAGCGCTTAACTGGGAACCAGACTTTATTCGTGGCCTTCGTGCAATTCCATGTCCATATCACCGTTACTACTACAAAACACGTGAAATGTTAGAAGAAGAGAAAGAAGCTTCGGTTGAAAAAGGTACACGTGCAGAAGTAGTAAAACAATTAGAAGATGATTTATTCGAGTTATATAAAGACCCGAATTTAGATATTAAACCACCACAATTAGAAAAACGTGGAGGCGCTTATTATAGTGATGCAGCATGTAGCTTAATTACGTCTATTTACAATAATAAAGGTGATATCCAGCCTGTTAATACACGAAACAACGGAACGATTGCAAGCTTACCACATGATTCGGCTGTTGAAGTGAACTGTATTATTACGAAAGAAGGTCCAAAACCAATTGTAGTGGGAGATCTTCCAGTACCAGTTCGCGGTTTAGTACAACAAATTAAATCATTTGAGCGCACAACAATTGAAGCTGCTGTTACAGGGGATTATCATAAAGCGCTGCTTGCTATGACAATTAACCCACTTGTACCATCAGATAAAGTGGCAAAACAAATTTTAGATGAAATGTTGGAAGCGCATAAAGAATATCTTCCGCAGTTCTTCAAAAAGGTAGAGAAATAAAAGCGGCGCTATTTAGCCCGCTTTTTTTATTCTATTAGGAGGTGTTACGATGATTAAATTAATTGTAAATGCAGATGATTTCGGTCTTACAGAAGGTACAAATTACGGCATTATTGATGGACATATAAATGGACTTGTAAATTCAACGACGATGATGATGAATATGCCAGGAACAGAGCATGCGGTACGCTTAGCAAAAGAGTATAAAACATTAGGAGTAGGCGTACATCTCGTATTAACAGCAGGGGAACCGCTTCTTGGAGACGTACCATCACTTGTAAGTAGCGATGGATTGTTTCATAAACAAAGCATCGTATGGGAAGGGAAGATAAATCCGGAAGAAGTGGAGCGAGAATGGACTGCTCAAATTGAGAAATTCTTATCTTACGGATTAACGCCAACTCATTTAGATAGTCATCACCATGTGCACGGCTTACCGATTTTGCACGATGTTCTTGAGAGATTAGCGACTACATATAATGTTCCGATCCGTCGTTGTGAGGAAGAGCGAGCAGTACGCCCATTTTCTGACGTATTTTACAGTGACTTTTACGCAGATGGTGTGACGGAAGATTACTTTGCGAAGTTAAAAGAAAGAGTACAAGGTGAACAAACGGTAGAAATTATGGTTCATCCAGCGTATATTGATCCAGAGCTTGTGAAGCGTTCTTCTTACGTAATGGATCGCGTGGAAGAATTGCGCATTTTAACAGAGAGTGAGTTGCCTGAAGGAATAGAGCTTGTAAAGTTTTAATAGAAAAAAGACGGCTACATTATGCCGTCTTTTTTTATTTACAAAATGGATAGAATATATCCGCCAAAGGCTCCAAGTATAACGATAACCCAAGGTGGTGTTTTCCAAAAAGCGAGCAAGCAAAATAGAAGAGATGCAAAAACAAAATCTACAGCATTCATAATCGTGCTTGTCCAAATCGGATCATAAAAAGCTGCTAATAAAATACCGACAACGGCCGCATTGACTCCAAGTAGTGCGCCTTGTATGAAAGATATTTTTCTCACACTGTCCCAAAAGGGTAAAACACCAATAACGAGTAAGAAAGCAGGAAGAAAAATCGCAATGGTTGCGAGTATTGCCCCAAGCGTTCCGTTTAACACTGCTCCTATATAAGAAGCGAATGTAAATAGTGGTCCTGGCATTGCTTGTGTTAATCCGTATCCAGCTAGGAACTGTTCTTTCGTCATCATTCCGTTTTGTACGAACTCACCTTCAAGAAGGGGGAGGACGACGTGTCCGCCTCCAAATACAAGTGCACCAGAGCGATAGAAACTATCAAATAAAGCGATGTAATAAGAGAACGGTCTTAATATTGGTAGCAGTAGTAATAGTCCGAAGAATAAGACGAGACAAGAAACTGCTATCTTTTTTGAAATAGGTACTTTTATATGTTGAGATTGGCTAATTGGTTGATTGCGATATAAAAACCAACCGATAAAGCCAGATATGATAATGAGAATGACTTGTGTCCAGCTACTTGGCCATAATAAGGCGATTGCGGCAGTTGCAATTGCAATCGTCGCACGATTTCGGTCTGGCGTTAATTTTTGCGCCATTCCCCATATGGCATGAGCGACAATAGCGACTGCTACAAGTTTTAGCCCATGAATCCAGCCAGCACTTCCAAGATCGAACTGATTAAAGAATGAAGCGAAGAAAACTAAAACGAGCACAGACGGTAGTGTGAATCCAATCCATGAAATAATAGCTCCTAATAGTCCGCCCCTTAATAATCCAACCCCCATACCGACTTGGCTGCTAGCAGGACCAGGAAGGAATTGACTTAGTGCTACTAAATCTCCATAGCTCCGTTCATCCATCCATTTTCTTTTTTGTACATATTCGTGGTGGAAATAGCCGAGATGGGCGACGGGGCCACCAAACGAAGTAAGTCCTAATTTAAATGAGACGAGAAAAATCTCTAATAATGTGTGAAAAGTGTATTTGTTTTTTTTCAAAATGACCTCCTAGAATGTTTTTCTAAGTGCATTATACAAGAGGTAGTAAAGCAAAAGGAACGATTCTAATGTAAAGATTGTGTGAATCTTTTCTTCGTAATTAAAGCTTGAAAAAGTCATAAATGATTATGTATAAACCATAAAGTAGTAGAAGTAGTGCTGGGAAATTTATATAAGGAGAATGCCCGTATGACAACACATTTCTTTGCGAGGTTAACAGGTAAGAGGGAAATACCTCCTGTAAATACAGAAGCTTATGGCGTAGCAGAGTTTATATTTAGTGAGAATTTAAAGAAGTTGCAATATCGGGTCATATTGAAAAACATCGAAAAAGTTACATCATGCCAAATTCATTTAGGGAAAGCAAATCAAATTGGTCCAATTGTTTTAAGTTTATTTGGTCCATTAAAGCAAGGTATTAGTGTTAATGAAGGAGTCGTCACTGGTGTAGTTAATGTGGGGGATTTTGAAGGGCCTTTACAGGGGCGAGCGTTTGATAGCTTACTGCAAGAAATCATTCAGGCGAATGTATATGTAAATGTTTATACGAAGTCCCATAAGAAGGGTGAAATAAGGGGGAGAATTAGGAAAGTAAAGAAGTAGCAAAAAGGCTGTTCATCTGGAACAGCCTTTTTTGCTATAAGGTACAAATTTTAATGAATATAGCCGGTAAATCGATATATCTTGAAAATCGCTGATAAAATCTGAGTTGCGCTGATATATTTTGAAAATCGCTGATGAAATCTGCGTTACGGTCGATATATTACAAAACTGCCACGATTAATTTTTTACAGGCTGATTTTTAATGAAGAAGTCCATAACATAAAACACTTCGTCATCAGGTATTTGTATTTCAAATGTATTTTCAATTGGCTGCAATGCTTTTTTTACTTTCATATACATCCAGTATTCATCTTGTCTTCGTTTCTCTTTATCTGGATGAGGGAGGAGGCTTTCTCCTTTTTGAAGACGGTCAACCATACAACTCATATGCAGAATAACACCCATTAAACTGTCAGGAGTTAGCTGTAAGGAAATTAATTCTTGAATTGTATTCAATGCGTAACGGATCGTTTTAATAAGTAATGCTCCGTCGTTACGCTGCATTTGTTGTTCAAGGATATCAGCCATTTTTGCATATGTTTCTTCATACGTAATTAATTCTTGAATTGGCTGAATCGCTGTGTAGTTTACAATGTCTTGGAAATGATATGTTAAGCATGGCACTTGCACATCGAAATTCGTGACGATACAAATGATATTCCGCTCTTTTTTTATGTTCTCAATCATTTTCGTTAAATCTTTTTCATGGACGATACTAATCGGAATGATTTCAATTAAGTCTTTGTCAAATCGTAAATAGTTCTCCAACATTTTTTGAATAGCTAAAGCACTGCCTTCCCCAGTTAAACAAGCTGTCAAAATAACAGATTTCATTGGTGATAGCGGTTTTTTCTTTTCTTCTTGTACGTTTAAGTAAAACGGTGTTAAGTTCTTCACCGTTTCATATAATGCATCTAACGAGTAGCCAAGCTGAGCTTTTCGAGCCGCTTCTAGTGCATGTGGAGTGCTTGTCATGGAAAGAACACGCACTGGAATTTTGAACTCAGTTTCTAATATATCACCAATATAAGCGAGAGATCCCATATCAACGAGTAAGAGAAGCCCGTTTACATTTTGGAGTGTTTTCATATACACTTTCACACGCTCTAAGAAATCTTTCGGCGATTCATGTAACGGCATATCGATACCGGTTACTTCGTTAATGCCGAGCAGTTCATTTGCGACGTTTGCCATTTCTGTTGCTATGCCGTTGCCGTGCGCTAATATTAATACTTTTACTTCTGTTTGTGAGGCAGGAATTGGATCAACAACGAAGAACATTGTTAAAAAGCCTGCTTCATCGATAGGCATTGTTATTTGTAATTCGTCTTCCAGTAGTTGAATGCATTGCATAGCTACGGAAAAAGCTTCTTTATATTTCGTACGAATTTGATTTAATTGCGGGTGATGAATTTGTTTTCCGGCCTGTAAACGTTGTAGAGTTGTCTGTACATGTAAACTTAAAGCGAGAAATACTTTTTCATCGAACGTTTTGGATAAATGTTTTTCAGCAAGTTCAGCAATTTTTTCACAAACGGAAACGATATTACGATCTACAATTTTAAAAACATTTTCATGACTTGTCTTTTTTGACATTTGGTTAAAATATTGTACGAAAAAGCTTTGAATATCATTTTCTATTAGTAATTCTAATTCTTCCTCTTCAATACCACGAGCTTGAAGTTCTTCATATTTATAGTCAATATAATCGTAAATAGAAGACTGTTTTTCATTTTCTATTTTATGATTACTCCAACCTTCATCACCTGTAAATATAAATGTTTCATTCGGTATTTGGTATAGATGACGGCTCTTTCTTTCAATGAATAGTCCTTCTTTCATATACCAAGGTAAGTCTGTGCTTGAAACATAGACAGAATCACGTTTCTTTGTCACGAAGTCAGAATAGGCTTTCGCACAGGCAATTTGTACATCCGTTTTTAATTGGCCGATGTTATTGGGACAATTGTAAAAGACGAAAGCACGCATTGCATTCGGGCTAACGTGAATTTCTTTTCGCAAGCGAATTGCTTCATTTGTGAAAAATAGTTGCAGTAAAGCAAAACGTTCTTTATGTGTACGCTCACGAAGTGGTGGCAGCGTGACAGTCATTGGTATACGTCTTGTAAATGTTTTTAATAAAAATGAATTTGGTTCTTCTGTTGTTGCAGTAATGATCAATACTTGTGCTTTACGTTCGTTTTCTGTTTCTCCAAGGCGGCGATATACTCCGCGGTCAATAAAGGTGAAAAGCATTTCTTGTCCCTCTGGAGGAAGGCGATGTACCTCATCTAAGAAAAGGATCCCTTCATGTGCTTTTTCAATTAACCCTTTTTGATCACTTGCCCCTGTATACGCTCCTTTTTTAATCCCAAATAATTGCCCGAGTAGTAGCTGTGGGTTATTTGCATAATCAGCACAGTTAAAGACGATAAATGGTGCATTTTTAGGAAGCTGTTCAACTTCAATTGCATATTCGTGCATTAAAGAAGCAAACATGGATTTTCCGACGCCTGTTTCTCCGAGCAGTAAAGTATGCATACCGTTTGGAGGATAGAGAATAGAAGCTTTCGCTTTTTCGATTGCGATTTTAAGGCTCGTATTTTCAACTGCAAATGTATCTAATGAAGTTGTTTCTTTTGAATGCGTTTCCAACGAAGGGTTCGTTTCTATATAAAAACGAACAGGACGCGTATTTGTTTTTAATAAACGTTTATCTTTTACGAGTTTGTTTAAGTCGCTACTTACATTGGCTCGATCTAGCTGCAACAGGGTAGCGAGTTCTGATGCAGTTACACCTTCTGTATAATTGCTTTTTTGTATTGCGTTAAAAATGAGATCTATTCGTTTCATTTCTATTCACCTCGAAACTTCATCACTATTTAAAATTTTACACAAAAATGGGAAGGGTGGGAAGAGAAAAATAAAACAGCTTTAGCACATAGGCACTAAAGCTGTTACAATCTTGTGTCTTTCCAAAAGTTTACTTCGAGATGAGAAGATGGATTATAGGGAAGAAGCTTGTATCCTTGTGACTGTAAGTAATCAATTACTTGTGGCAGTATTTGTACGGTTACACTCGAATCATGCATTAAAATTACTTCGACTTGTTCATCGCTCTGATTACGTACCCTTTCTAGTATGGCAGAAGGGTTATCATAGCTTTTCCAGTCGTATGTATCGATTGTCCAATCCCACATTTTATACTGGGCTGATACAAGTGCATCACGGTAATTCTTTTTTAAATAAGGCATGCTACCATACGGGACACGAACGAGATGTGAATTTAATTTTGTAACTTGCTGAACGATGCTTTGTGTTTGTTCCATCTCTGTAATTAAAGCAGATGGATTACCGGTGTAAAGGCGTTTTACATCATGTGACATACTGTGAAGCCCGATATAATGTCCGTCTTTAATTAATCGTTGCATTGTCTTTTTATAATGTGGCACTTTTCCACCAATAACAAAGAAAGTTGCTTTTCCGTTCTTTTCTTTTAAGATGTTTAAAATTTGCGTAGTATATTTGTTTGGTCCGTCATCAAATGTTAAGTACGCGATTTTTTTGGTAGAAGAGGTAGTTTCGGTATTTGGATGATGTTCAGCAGGGGGAATGGTAGTCGCTCCTGCATGAGATGACGCGTACATAGTAATCGTTAAAAATAAAATAATGTATTGAAATACTCGCTTGATCATAACATTCACCCTCAGTTTGACAATCAAGATGTAAAAAAGAAAATATAATCCTTTTCTTATTATGTATATCTTTCTCCAATAGTGGAACTCTCAAACAAGCTATATTTTGGAAATGTAAAATAATGAATAAAAAATAGCATCCTCTTATAAGAAAGAGGATGCTATTTGAATATTTCATAATAGTAAAGGCTATACTACAATTAGTCTTCGCGTTTTTTCACTTTTTTATAAAAGGAAATAAGTGGTTTGTAACGTTCATGTACAAGTCCAATTACTTCAGCAATAATCTCTGTAAAGAAGATTAAAACGAAAAGAAGAATAATGGATAACCATAATGTTGCACTAGTAAAAATAATAGCATTTACGCTAAAGAAGATACCAAACGCGTATATAATTAGTACCGTTTTGCGATGTGAGAAGCCCATTGCAAGTAAACGGTGATGTAAATGCGATTTATCTGGTGCTGAAATAGGTTTTTTATTTACGATACGACGGATAATTGCAAATGCCGTATCAAATACAGGTACGCCTAAAATGATAACTGGAACGATAAAGCTGAATAGCGTTACACTTTTGTATAATCCAAGTAACGATATAACAGAAATACAGTATCCTAAAAATAGTGCTCCTGTATCTCCCATGAAAATTTTTGCTGGATGGAAGTTGTAGAATAAAAATCCAATTGTACTTGCAAGTGCAATTAGTGCTAGAGGTAAAATGATAGCCGTTCCAGTACCCCATGGGCTAGTGAAGGCCATGTATGCTAGCGTTGCCAGTACGATAGATGAAATACCAGCGGATAATCCATCTAAGCCGTCAATTAAGTTGATGGCATTTGTAATACCTACAATCCAAAATACTGTAATTGGGTAAGCAAGCCATCCAAGTTCAGTATCCCCGAGGATTGGAATATATAATACTTGCACTAATAATCCACTTTTTACAATCATAATGGCAACTACTAGTTGTCCACCGAATTTTACCTTCGCAGATAACTCGTACATATCATCTAAAATACCGATGATTACAATGATAATCGCACCTAGCGTTATCGATAACATTCTTTGTTCGTATAAGCCACCGACAACAAATCCAACAGCCACACCAATAAATATTGCTAACCCGCCAAGACGAGGCATGATCTTTTGGTGCACTTTACGCGCGTTTGGCTTATCTGTTGCTCCTATTTTAAAAGCTAACTTAATAACTAAAGGAGTAACGACGAGTACAGTGATGAAAGATGCCAAAATGGCATAAATCACTTGTGAGTCCATTAATACCCCACCCTTTTATAGTCTAACGTAATTTTTTTTTTAATATATTTATCTGAAAATTATGATGTTTATTTACAGGCTCATAACATATGGTATCACAAAAAGATTAGAATTCAATCTTTTTTTCGTTTTATGGTAAATGGAAGCGGATAGAATATATGACAATGGTATACAGAATGTTGAATCGTTTGAGAAGGTTAATCGTATTGGGCTTTGGAATATGACATTTTCTCTTTCTCTTTAATAGCGAATAATTTTATTTCAATATTATAAGTGTTACACGTAGAAATGAGTAAGTTCCGTGTTAAAATGTGGGAATTTTTCAAGCCTGAATGTGCAGCTTTAATCTCGGTAAAATTTCTATTGGTTTTATGGACAATATTTAATTTTACAAAAACTTAAAAAAGAATGAAGAAAGCAATTCATATAATAAAGAAGTAAAAGAGTTTTCTCATTTTTAATGTGAGAGGGGGAAGCACAGGGGAAATTCTATGCATTCGTATATTTTCTATTGTATATTCCTGTGCGAAAAGGAAATGAAAATTACGATAATAGGTACCGGATACGTTGGATTGATTACAGGAGTAGGATTGGCAGTATTGGGACATTCGGTTACAGGTTTTGATATAAATGATGAGAAAATGGAACGGATAAAACAAGGGGATCTGCCTATTTATGAAGCTGGCTTATATGAATTAATACATGATGCGTGTGAGAATAATCGTTTAACTTTTACAACAAGTAAAGAAGAAGCATTTCATGATGCAGAATTTATATTTATTACAGTTGGAACGCCATCGTTATTAGATGGGACAGCAGATTTAACATATATTCAAAATGCATGTTTTGATATTGGAGCATATGCGACTAAAGACATTATTGTTGTTACAAAAAGTACTGTTCCTGTAGGGACGAATGGTGCTATGAGGGGATGGATTGAGGAGACATTACAAAATAGGCATGAATTACATATTGTATCGAATCCCGAATTTTTACGGGAGGGTTCAGGGATTTACGATTTTTTTCAGGGAGATCGTATTGTAATTGGAGCTGATAATGAGGAAGCGGCGCGAAAAGTTGAGAATTTATATAGTAAATTACATTTGCAAACGTATGTTACAGATATAAAAAGTGCAGAGATGATTAAATACGCATCGAATGCCTTTTTAGCGACAAAAATTAGTTTTATCAATGAAATTTCAAATATATGTGAGAAGGTAGGAGCTAATGTATTAGATGTTGCAAAAGGAATGGGAATGGATAAGAGAATTGGGTCGTCTTTTTTAAATGCGGGCATTGGTTACGGGGGATCGTGTTTTCCGAAAGATACGAAAGCGCTTGTGCAAATTGCAGGGAATGTGGCACATGATTTTCGTTTGTTAAAAGCCGTCATTGAAGTAAATAATAAACAACAGCTATTATTGATTGAGAAAGCGAAGAAAGTAATAAATATGAACAAGAAGCGGATTGCAGTGCTGGGAGCAGCATTTAAACCGAATACAGATGATATAAGAGACGCACCGTCCCTTATTATGATACAAGAATTAATGAATATAGGTGCAGACATAGTATTATATGACCCGAAGGCGATTCAAAATATGAAAAATATCTTTGGGGAGACTATACAATATAGCGAATGTATAGATGAATCGATTAGAGGGGCGAGTGCGGCTTTTATCGTGACAGAATGGGAAACAATCAGGGCTTATCCGTTAGAAAAGTACGCACAACTCATGAGAGAACCTATTTTATTCGATGGAAGAAATTGTTATACTAATAAGGATGTTGAGAAACAAGGAATAGATTATTATTCTGTTGGAAGAGAAAGTGTTTGTAAGAGGGATTTTTCCATTAGTCGTTAAAAAGGCATGTATTCATGTATATTCTTATATGTCATAATAGAATTTGTAACTAGTGAAAGAAAAGAGGCAATGAAATGACTGAACGTTTAAAAGTAATGACAATTTTCGGGACACGTCCAGAAGCAATTAAAATGGCACCTCTTGTGTTAGAGTTGCAAAAACATCCAGAGAAAATTGAATCGATTGTGACTGTAACAGCGCAACATCGTCAAATGTTAGACCAAGTATTAAGTATCTTTGGAATTACACCAGATTTCGATTTGAATATTATGAAGGATCGCCAAACTTTAATCGATATTACAACGCGTGGTTTAGAAGGTTTGGATAAAGTAATGAAAGAAGCGAAGCCGGATATCGTACTTGTACATGGTGATACGACGACAACGTTTATTGCAAGCTTAGCTGCTTTCTATAATCAAATTCCAGTAGGTCATGTCGAGGCAGGACTTCGTACATGGGATAAATATTCTCCATACCCAGAAGAGATGAATCGTCAATTAACAGGTGTAATGGCAGATCTTCATTTCTCACCTACAGCGAAATCAGCAACGAACTTACAGAAAGAAAATAAAGATGAATCACGCATTTTCATAACAGGAAATACAGCGATTGACGCACTAAAAACGACTGTAAAAGAAACATATAGTCATCCTGTACTAGAGAAACTTGGAAGTGATCGTCTTGTACTTATGACAGCTCACCGTCGTGAAAACCTAGGAGAGCCAATGCGTAATATGTTCCGTGCAATTAAGCGTCTTGTTGATAAGCATGAAGACGTACAAGTTGTGTATCCGGTTCATATGAACCCTGTTGTTCGGGAAACTGCAAATGATATTTTAGGCGATCATGGCCGCATTCATTTAATTGAGCCGCTCGATGTAATTGATTTCCACAATGTTGCAGCTCGTTCATACTTAATGCTAACTGATTCTGGTGGTGTACAAGAGGAAGCTCCGTCATTAGGTGTACCAGTTCTTGTTCTTCGTGATACAACAGAGCGTCCAGAAGGTATTGAAGCAGGTACGTTGAAATTAGCGGGAACAGACGAAGAGACAATCTTTAGTCTTGCAGATGAGTTGTTATCAGACAAAGAAGCTCATGATAAGATGTCAAAAGCATCTAATCCGTACGGTGATGGCCGTGCATCAGAGCGTATTGTAGAAGCAATCTTAAAACATTTTAATAAATAAAAAAACAGCCAAATCGCATGCGATTTGGCTGTTTTATTGCTGATTTCTCATAATCCACTCTGCATGAGCATTCGTAGAAGGAGGGGGATCAGTTGGTGTTTTGTTCTGATTCTGATTCGTTTCTTTCTTCGCTTTCTCGTTAGAGTTCGAATTTGAAGAAGGAGTGGATTCCGTTTTTGTTGTTGAATTTTCTTGCGTGGTTACCTTTTCTCCTAGTTCTTTTTTAATTTCGTTACGTACTGCCTCAACACCGTTTGGATCTGGAAGGAAGTAATAAATACCACCTATTTTTTTGTCTTCTCCTTCAAGTTTGAGTGTTTGTATTGTGGAAGGATCAAACCCAGAAAGTTTCTTGTAAAGAGCAAGGCCATCAGAAATAGGAATGTCAGTTTTTATATATTTTCCAACGACTGCTGTCAAATCTTTAATTTTAAATACGGTAGAGGTGGAATTTAGTTTTTGAACAACAGCAGCTAGTAATTGTCTTTGTCTAGCGGCACGACCATAGTCACCATTCGGATCTTGCTTTCGCATACGAACGTAAGCGAGTGCTTCTTCACCATTTAATTCTTGTTGTCCTTGCTTAAATTCGATTTTTTTGTAGTAATCCACGTCTGAACGCTCCCAAAAATCGAAGGGGACATCAACAGTCACACCGCCAACAGCATCAACAATACCTTTAAAGCCTTGGAAATCAATTTTAAGATAATGGTCGACAGGCACTTTTAGAAAACCTTCGACAGTTTTGATTGCCATTTCTTCTCCGCCGTAAGCATGCGCAGCGTTAATTTTGTCCTCTTTATTCTTTCCGACAATTGGAACGCGACTATCACGAGGGATACTCATAAGCGAAATCTTTTGCGTTTTCGGATTGACTGTCGCAAACATTAATGAATCTGTACGACCGTTTTGACCGTCTGTTGCATAATCTTCTATACCCATAATAAGGAGTGTAAAAGGCTCCTTTGTAATTTCTACATCTTCGGTTCTCAAATCCGATTTTTCACGAGTAAAACCACTATACATCCCCATGAGAGAAGAGTAGGAATTTAATATATAAAGTCCTACACTGCCAAATAAAAATAAGAAAATAAGGAAGTAGAAAAACTTTCTTCTTCGTTTCTTTTTTATTCTGCTATTTTGGAGATGATAATAACGTTCTTCCATATATAATCTCCTTAGTTCATTTGTAGGAAAGTAATTCACTACATTAATCTTTAAAGGCGATACAGTATTTATTCTTAGATAACATCTTGTTCTAAGTACAACATATCTCCTTCTGTAATTGTACATTTCCCATTTGTTAATTCAATCATCCAATCCGTGAATGGTTGTTTTCCATCTTCTTCTACATACGTATCAAATGTGACATTTTCGAGGTAATGTATATCTTTAATGGCATATTTTGAATTGCGTAATTCATTTTCAATTTTGCCAAGTAATGTGTAATCAATTTCGGTCTGCATAACACGCATTAATTTTCGCTCGACAACACCGACATGATTAATGCCTTCGCTTGTACATTTTCCATATGCGCGAATTAATCCACCAGCGCCCAGTTTGATGCCACCAAAATAGCGGGTAACGACAACGACGGTATCTTTTAAACCGCGTTTTTTTAGTACCTCTAACATAGGTACGCCAGCTGTACCGCTAGGTTCACCATCATCATTTGCTTTTTGAATTTGATCTTGTTCGCCAATTAAATAAGCAGAACAATTATGTGTTGCATTCCAGTTTTGTTTTTTGATTTTTTGTATGAATTCTTGAGCCTCTTCTTCGGTTGTAGCACGACTAACATAACAGATGAATCTTGATTTTTGAATAACAATTTCGTGTTCACCGTAGTCTTTTATTGTTAAATATTGTAATAACACTTGTATACGCTCCTATCCATCAAAATGACTAGTACTTTACATTTTAAAAGCGGGCGTTTTTATATTCAAACATTTTTTATAAATAAGCTGAAATTTTTGGTGAGTGTTTTACCTTTTTGTTGTAATTTGTCGAGATGATGAGTATAATTTCAAACCCGCATTTTCATGTATGGATGCACCATTTTTAGTTTTCGTGTAAAATTAGGAAATAAAAACTTTTTTATAAGGCAGGTACGAAAATGAAAACAGCTATTGTTACTGATAGTACAGCATATATACCGAAGCATATTCGTGATGAACTCAATATATATATGATTCCATTAAACGTTGTGTTTGGAACGGAATCTTATCAAGAAGAAGCTGAAATTTCAGCAGATGATTTTTATGTAAAAGTACGTGAGCAAGAAGAACTTCCAAAAACTTCTCAACCAGCAATCGGAAAGTTTGTTGAGCTATATGAAGAATTATCTAAGGATTATGATGCAGTTATTAGCATTCATCTTTCAAGTGGGATTAGTGGTACATATCAAACTTCAACGACAGCTGGTCAAATGGTAGAGGGTATTGATGTATATACGTACGACTCTGAAATTAGTTGTGAAGTACAAGGATTCTACGTGCGTGAAGGTGCAAAGCTAGCAAGCGAAGGGAAGGATTCAAAAGAGATTATCGCCCGTTTTGATGAAATGAAGAAAACGATGGACGCTTATTTTGTAGTAGATGATTTACACCATTTACAACGTGGAGGCCGATTAAATAGTGCGCAAGCTTTCATCGGTAGTCTGTTACAAGTAAAGCCGGTTTTATATTTTAGAGACAAAATCATTATCCCGTTTGAAAAGATTCGTACGCGTAAAAAAGCGTTAAAACGTATCATTGAAATTTTTGATGAGCAAGCAAGTAAAGGTGTACCTATGGAAGCAGTTATCATTCATGCACAACGTGAAGAGGAAGCGAATGAATGGAAGGCAGAATTAGAAGCAAAATATCCTCATGTTACAATCCGTACAGGTTATTTCGGTGCTGTAATTGGAACGCATTTAGGTGAAGGTGCACTAGGTCTTGGATGGTATACGAAGTAATAAAGATATAAAAAGCTCTCTTTCGGAAGAGGGTTTTTTTACGGATATTTTACGTGAAGTTGACAAGTTAATATTTGGAAATGGTAAAATGTACGTAAAATAAAATAACGAGGAAAGTTTTATAACTTACTTTTTACAAGAAACTATATTATAATAGAAGAGAGGTGAAACATATGGAGCATAATTCTTGTTTATGTCCAAAGTTTGAGTCAGCTTTTACTTTGCTTAGTAAGAAATGGACTGGCTTAATTATTAAATCTTTGCTGGAAGAGTCAAAACGTTTTAGAGAAATCGCAGATATTATACCGAATATGAGCGATCGTATGTTATCAGAGCGTTTAAAGGAATTGGAAAGCGAAGGCATTGTAGTTCGTAATGTTTATCCAGAAGTACCAGTTCGAATCGAGTACGGCTTAACGGATAAGGGAAAAGCGTTAGAAAGTGTTATGGATGAAGTCCAAAATTGGGCTGAGAAATGGATGAAATAACGTTTTGATTTCATCCGTATTAGTATATTTAATAAAACGTAAGGGAAACCTTGCGTTTTTTTCTTTGCTTACAAAAAGTATTTGAAATTCTACACATACGTACAAAAATATGCATATTTTGCGATAGTGTTACATATAATATTACATTTGTTTTACAAAAGCGTAACATTAGCAAAAAAAATCCCGAATTATGGTATAAATTTTATAGGTTATATACGGAAAAAGAAAAAAGAAAGCGGTGTAAAAAATAAAATGAAAAAGCTAAAAATGGCATCTTGCGCATTAGTGGCAGGGTTAATGTTTTCAGGACTAACACCAAATGTATTTGCAGAAGATAAAATTTCTGACGTGAAATCACAAATTAATACACAAAATGACACTTTACATAAACAACAACAAGAACGTGATGAATTACAAAAACAAATGAATGACTTAAACAAAACAATTCAAGGTTTAGATAAGTCTGTTCAAGAGAATGCTGCAAAGCTTGATGAAACAACGAAAAAAGTTGCGGACACTGAGCAATTAATCGAAAAGAAAAATAAAGATATTGCAGAATTACAAACGAAAATTGCAAAACGTGAGGAGTTATTAAGAAAACGTTTAGTTGCACTTCAAGAGCAACCAAACACAAACGTTGTAACAGAAGTTCTTGTAAACTCTAAAAACGTTGCAGATTTAGTTGATCGTTTAAATTCAGTTTCTAAAATTCTTGAGTCTGACGAAGATATCATGAAAACACAACAAGAAGATCAAGCGAACGTGAAAAAAGATGTTGAAACGGTAAAAACAAAGCAAAAAGAATTAAAAGAAGCACAAGCTCAAATTGAAACTGCTAAGAAAGAACTTGACGCTGAAAAAGAGAAAAAAGCAGCGGCAGTAAACGATTTAAGCGGTAAAATGGATACAGTTGTAACTTCAATGACAAGTACGGAAAGTCAATTGAAAGATCTTGAAAAACAAGCATTACAATTACAACGTATTGCTGAACAAGAAGCGCAAGAAAAAGCTGCACAAGAAGCTGCTGCTCAAAAACAAGCAGAGCAAGCTGCTAAAGATGCGCAAGCTCAACCAGCACAAGCGGCACCTGCTCAGCCAGCAGCGCCAGCAAACAACGGTGGACAAGCTCAAAAAGAAGAACCTAAAAAGGAAGAGCCTAAAAAAGAAGCACCTAAAAAAGAAGATAAAAAACCAGAACCGACACCAGGCCCAGCTCCAGCTCCTGGCGTAATTGGTAAAGCACAACAATACTTAGGTTTACCATATGTTTGGGGAAGTGCATCTCCATCAAACGGTGGTTTTGACTGTAGTGGATTCATTTCTTACGTATTCGGTGTAGGTCGTCAAGACGTTGCAGGTTACTGGAACTCAGTTTCTAAAGTAAGTAGCCCACAACCTGGAGATTTAGTATTCTTCCAAGGTACTTATAAACCAGGCCCATCTCACATCGGTATTTACGTTGGTAATGGCCAAATGATTCATGCTGGTGATAAAGGTATTGCTTACGCTAGCTTAAGCAGTAGCTACAACCAAAAACATTTCTTAGGATACGGTAGATTCTAGGATTTATAATCGAATAAAACATGTGTATAAAGTCGATAGCTTACTATTTTATAAGTAGGTTATCGGCTTTTTTGCGTTTTTACGAGATTATAAGAAAGGCTTATAGTAGTGCTGGAGGTGAGTGCTAATGCTTGCTGGAAAACAGTTGCTATTAGAAGAACTCTCTTCAGATTTACGGAGAGAATTAAGTGATTTGAAAAAGAAGGGAGAGGTTGTATGTGTACAAGGTATAACAAAGAATACTTCTAAATATATATGTCAGCGCTGCGGAAATATAGAGCAGCGGCTATTTGCATCATTTTTATGTAAAAGGTGCGGTAAAGCATGCGCGTATTGTCGGAAGTGTATCACGATGGGGAGAGTTAGCGAATGTACTGTACTTGTTCGCGGGATTCATGAAAGAAACGGAGACGGGGAGCTAAATCCATTACAGTGGAATGGGGCTTTATCGATTGGTCAGGAGTTGGCGGCGCAAGGAGTTATAGAAGCGATTAAGCAGAAAGAATCTTTTTTTATTTGGGCTGTGTGCGGGGCTGGAAAAACAGAAATGTTATTTTACGGTATAGAAGAGGCGCTCCAAAAAGGAGAAAGAGTTTGTATCGCAACGCCAAGGACTGACGTTGTACTGGAATTAGCGCCGAGATTACAAGAAGTGTTTCCAAGTATAACTGTAGCTGCTTTATACGGAGGGAGTGTAGATCATAAAAAAGATGCAGCGTTAGTCGTTACAACGACTCACCAACTGTTACGTTACTATAGAGCGTTTCATGTGATGATTGTAGATGAGATTGATGCCTTCCCGTATCATGCAGATCAAATGTTACAGTATGCAGTTAGGCAAGCAATGAAAGAGAAAGCAGCGCGTATTTATTTAACTGCAACCCCTGATGAAAAGTGGAAGCGTAATTTCAGAAAGGGGAAACAAAAAGGTGTTATTGTGTCAGGACGATACCATCGTCACCCGTTACCAGTTCCTCTATTTAGTTGGTGCGGAAATTGGAAGAAGAGCCTCCATCATAAAAAAATTCCTCGCGTGTTACTACAATGGTTAAAAATGAACTTAAATAAAAAGTATCCTATTTTTTTATTTGTTCCTCATGTGCGATATATAGAAGAAATAAGTCAGTTGTTGAAAGGGGTGGATAATAGAATCGATGGCGTGCATGCAGAAGATTCGATGAGAAAAGAAAAAGTAGCATCTTTCAGAAAGGGAGACATTCCGTTATTAGTTACAACGACAATTTTAGAAAGAGGAGTAACTGTGAAGAACTTACAAGTGGCTGTGTTAGGAGCTGAAGAAGAAATTTTTTCAGAGAGTGCGCTCGTACAAATTGCAGGCCGAGCGGGGCGTAGTTTTGAAGAGCCATATGGTGAGGTTATGTATTTTCATTACGGTAAGACAGAGGCAATGGTACGCGCGAAAAAACATATTCAAAGTATGAACAAAAATGCGAAAGAACAAGGATTGATCGATTAATGCATTGTTTACTTTGTGATGAGTATATGGTGGAAACAGTTAGTTGGTACACCTTCTTTGTAAAGTCCCCCAAAAAATATGTATGTGATAGATGTGAGCAAAAACTTTCCTATATTATAGGAGGAATTTGCATGGATTGTGGTCGTCCTTTAGATGACTTACCTACTCGATATAAAGAAAATGACATTTGCATGGACTGTGTAAGATGGAGGAATGAGGAAGGATATCGTCCTTTTAAAAATCGTTCGTTGTACGTGTACAATGATGACATGAAAGGTATACTAGCGCAGTTTAAGTTTCGAGGTGATGCGGAGTTAGTTCATATTTTTTATCAATCTTTTCGGGAGTTATTTCAAAAGTATTTTACGGACGTTTCAACTGTTATTGCTGTTCCGCTTAGTAGGGAACGGGAATATGAACGAGGTTTTAATCAAGCAGAGTTATTAGCAGCATGTTTGCCTGTCAAAAATTTTTATTCATCATTAAGAAGGAAGGAAACAGAAAAGCAAAGTAAGAAATCGCGTAAAGAAAGGCTTTCGGGAAGTAATCCTTTTTATTTTCAGAGAGAAGAGATGTTTCATGGTCAACACATTTTACTTGTTGATGATGTATATACGACAGGAATTACAGTGAGACAAATTGGAAGTCTTTTCTATGATAAAGGAGCAAGCGAAGTTTCTAGTTTGACGCTCTGTAGAAGTTAATCTGTAACTGTCGAAAGAGATAATAAAAAGACGATAAGTCTTCTTTGACTTCGTATGTTGTCATTCGTTATAGTGAAATTATGGGGCAAATGCCCTGATTTTTAGAGTGAAGGGAATGGAATGAACATGCAAGGAAGAGTAAAATGGTTCAATGCAGAAAAGGGATTTGGGTTTATTGAGCGTGAAGATGGTGATGATGTGTTTGTTCATTTTTCTGCTATTCAACAAGATGGATATAAGTCATTGGAAGAAGGGCAACAAGTTGAGTTTGATATTGTAGAGGGAGCACGTGGACCGCAAGCAGCTAATGTTGTAAAACTGTAGGTATATTGTTTTTGGGAAGAGAAAGCTGCGCTTGTGGCAACGTTATATATATGGTAGAACCTCTTGTTTTTTTGCAAGGGGTTTTTGTTATAAAATGAGTTGTCAAAAAGTTGTTTCTTTTCTGTAACGAATTGTCCACAGTTATATTCGTTATTCACGATGTTAATAGGATAAAATAAAGATAGAAACGATGCATCTTTTCATTTCAACAAAAAACGATAAAAAAATCGCAATTCCACTAATTTTTTTAAAAAAGTTAGAAGGAGTTTTTAAGCCGGTGTCGAAATTATAGTACATAGGCTTGAAAGGAGGAATTCATCTATGAAATTCAACATTCGTGGTGAAAATATTGAAGTAACTCCAGCATTAAAGGAATATGTAGAGAAAAAACTAAGTAAGTTAGAGCGTTATTTTGATACATTCCCAGAGATTAAAGTTAATTTAAAAGTATACTCTGACAAGCAACGTGTCGAGGTAACAATTCCATTTACTGATTTATTACTTCGTGCAGAAGAAACTAATAGCGATATGTACGCTGCTATCGATTTAGTAGTTGATAAACTTGAGCGACAAATTCGTAAACATAAAACAAAAGTAAATCGTAAGTTACGTGAGAAAGGTTCTATGAAAACGAACTTTATCCTTCCAGAAGCAGTAGCTGTTCTGGATGAGGTAGAAGAGGATGAACTAGAACTTGTACGTACAAAACGATTCGATTTAAAACCGATGGACGTTGAAGAGGCAATCCTACAAATGGATATGCTAGGACATAATTTCTTCGTCTTCACAAATGCTGATACAAATGAAACTAACGTTGTATATGGCCGTAAAGATGGGAAATATGGTTTAATTGAAACTAAATAATAATTCAAAAGCGCAGCCGAAATGGCTGCGCTTTTTTGTATTTTTATTTTTCGCAGCAAGGTTAAAAAGCTTTGTAAGTAGCCGATTTCATTAAGAAGTGATTTTAGGCATTATTTCGTTAAAATCGCATGAGAAAATTCAAAACTTAGAGAAGTGAGTTACTCGTTATTATTTGGAACAAGCATAGGAATGTAGCTATCTTTACAAGTAATTCTTTGCTAGGAGTATATGATTGTTTTTGAAAATTTAACAAAATGTTCGCAAGTGTAAAAGTAATATTAAATATTCTGAAATCAATTGAAGATATGTTGAGGTGTTGTTACTATAATATCGTATTATATGGATTTTATTCATTCAGTGGAAAAATAAAATCAATATAATGCTACAAATTATCGGAGGTGCTTTTAGTGAGCATTAAGAAAAAAAGTCGTTTTATGCTTGGATCTGTTTTATCTTTAGGTATTTTAGCTAGTACTTTCGTTTTAACCGAACCAGCTAATGCTGATACAAGGGATGATCATGTAGAATTTACCTTTAGACTTTGGAATGCATATGATTATACTAATGCACGTCCTAAAGAGACACCTACTTCTATGTATATGCGTGTGAAGAGTAGTGAAAAGGGCGGTGGTTCTTTCAACGTTTGGACAGAAGCAGATAAAAATAAAGGTAAAGGTGATAGAGATTGGGTAAATGTTTCAGGTGAGTCAGGTAAGCATGAAGGAACGGTGCGACCAGGTAAAACGTATCTTTTCCAAAATTACGCATATGAAAACTATGGAAAAAATGTACCTGTGAGATTCGGTGGTTATTCTAGAGAAAATAATGCTTATCCTACTGCTTGGAGTCCTGATAGTGTAAGACCTAGTGGATCTTACACTGAATATTGATTTAGAAATTATAAATTAAAATTATTTATTGTGTAACGTTAGAAAAAGTCGTCTAGTTCGTCATCTGGATTATACGACTTTTTCTACTATTTCATTTTTTGAATAGGAGGGGCTGCAATGAAGCTTATTTCAAAATATATTTTATTCTGTTGTTTTATATTAATTATTTGTTTATTAGCTTCTTGCCATAAGAAAGTAGATGAACCTATTGTAAATATTGAAGATACTTTAACGGAAAAAGATAATTTGAAAAGTATTCAGTTGAAAGAAATTAATAAAAATACTGTTTTTGAACAAGTATTTATGGAAAATGAAACTGGTGATGATTTCTTTCAAGGGCAAATAGATAGAAATGATATTGCAATAAAAGATAATCTTTCAAATAAAAAAATAAATTCAGGAGTTATACCAGAAAATTATTATGTTTTTTTGACAGGTGTTACGAGTAAGAAAAAACCAACGTATCTTTTGGGACGGATTGAACAAATTGATGGAAAAATAATTCAGTGGAAACAAGAAGTTAAGAGTGTAAAAAGAAAAGGTACAAATGATGTTTATCAGTATGAAGTTGAGTTTCCTAAATTTGAAGGAGAGAGAGCAAATGTTTCTTTTCGTTACATCTGGTTAAATAGAGAAAATAAATGTTATGGTGTTGCGGATCAACTGTTCATATTAAAAAAGATTTGAATTTCATTAATGGTTTATGGAGGAGCTGTAGATGAGTTACTTTTTAAGAAGGATTTTAAAAGGCAAAATGTTTTGGTTGTCTTTATTTATTATGTTAGTAATTATTACTGCTCAATATATTTCTATGCTAGTAACAACTAAAGGATTTAATGATACTGGGATTATAAAGGTATCACCGTATTTATCTAATATTTTATATTTTACTAGATTACCATTTTATAGTGAGTTTTATCTACTTATATTTCCTATGATCTCTGCAATGGCTGTAGCAGGGATTTATAGAATCGATAAAAATTACGGATTTATTTATCCTGTTATTTCTAAAATGGGAACGGGTTATTATTTTAAGCTACTTTATTTTATTAATTTTATTGTATCTTTTTTTATTATAAGTGTCCCTTTACTATTTAACTTTTATTTATATGCAATGACTTATCCAACAGTTGCTCCGCATCCGGTATTAAATTATATGGCTGCTACTGTTTCACCAACAGCTCAATTTCATACGGTTTATTATGAGTATCCTACTTTATATTTTCTTATGTATGTATTTTTAAATGGTTTATACGGTGCGGTTTTGTCAAGTTTGGCTTTATCAGTTTCGTTTTTTATAAAACGAGTTTATTTTATTTATTTAGTGCCATTTATTTTACATATTTTTTGGCTTGGTATTGGAAAGGGAATTCTCAATCCTAAAGATTATTTAATTAAAGATCTCGGTTTTTTTGAATTAAAAATTTTTCTTAGTGTATTGTTATGTATTTGGTTTTGTTCTGTAGTTCTTTATTTACAGGGGAGTAGGAAGCATGTTCTTTTATAATGTAATGAAAGAAACTATAAGGATGAAATATATTTGGTTAAGTATTCTTTTTTTACTTAATGTCAGTATCATAGGTTGTTTGTTCAATTATTTTGAACCTGGAATTGTAAAAGAGAAAATGAACGAATTGGAAACCTTGTATAAGGTTATGTCGTTTTATAATTTGTCGACCATATTTATTCCTTTAACAATCGTTTTTTCTGTATATTCTATGTCGAATTTTTTTAGTGTTTATGTTGTTTACAGAGTGAATAATGCATTGAAATTAGTTTCTATCTATTATTTGAAACTAATTGTTTTTGTTTGCTTTTTTGCTGGGAGTATGATTTTACAGTTGTTTTTGATGTCAAATATGATGGCTGTAACTAGTATTGATGTAAATTATCCATTATTATTGTGCATTCAACTATTTGCGAATATTTTTATATGCATGATAAGTGCTTTCTTGCAATTATTTTTACCTAGTTTACTTGTAATAATATGTATGATTACTGCTGTTTTATTAGATAGATTTATATTACATGGATTTTTATTTACAAATGCTTTTTATATAAATGTGTTTGAAGATGCTACTGGTTTACTTATACGCTTATTTGGATGTTTTTCTATCTTTTTTATAAGTGTATGGATTTTATCTAAAAAAAGTTATATTTCTATGAATGATGAGACAGAGGTGATCTAGTTTACATTATGATTTTATATTATTTGTTAAAAAGAGATTTACATGTAAGGTTTCGAGATTCCATCAAGATAATGGCTTTTTTATTCTTAATTTACGCTATGATTGTAGTTACTTTTTTATACAATCAGCCTCTTAGTAATGGTAAAGAATCTGTATTAGTAGATGTTACCTTTTATCGATTTTTTCATGGAGTAGACTTTGTGGATTTATCTTATTTTTATAAGGAGGGGCGATTTTCTATCCCTTTTTATTGGATATTCTTTCAAATCGTTCCTTTGTTGCTAGTAGGGAAGTTTGCCCTTTCAGATATTCAACAGAATGGTGTTTATTTATTTCCTCGTGTTAAGAAGAAGCATTTTCTGTGGTTAACGAAAATGCTATCTTTGTTTTTTTACATAGTTTGTATTTGGGTTGTTATGTATTTTATTTGGTTTACGGTGTACTATTTGCTTCCTTATGGCGAGAGTTCTTTATATAGTCAATTTCCTTATAAGATATTAGGTACTATGCTAATTCAAATCATTATCAGCTTTTTATTAGCTTTAATTTTTGAGCTTTTAACGTTCTATATGCCAATAACTATTGTTTTTGTACTAATGTTGTTGTACCTATTTTTGTCTATTTTCTTTCATAGTATTTATTTTTTAGGATCTTTTGTTATGCCAAATCGTTGGTATTTTGTTGATCACAGTTCAATTCAATTGACTTTAGGTAATAATCAATCTATTCAATGGAATGATTTACTTCTAATAGGAGTAGTAATTGTTGTTGTAATGATTTTATTAGGTAGTTTTTGTTTTAAAAAACTAGATGTGATAGGTGAATAATTTATGGACAATTATATTAAATGTGAATGTATGACGAAAAGATTGAAGGGAAATATTGTGTTAGATAATATTAGTTTGTCAGTAAAAAAAGGAGAGTTTTTAGTTTTGAAGGGGCATAATGGTTCTGGTAAAACAATGATTTTACGTGCTATATCAGGATTAATGCGTTTAAATTCTGGAGCTGTTTACGTAGATAATGAAATGATTGGAAAACAAAAGCAATTCCCGGATTCTATGGGGATATTGATTGAATATCCAAGTTTTATTCCAGGGTATACTGGTTTTCAGAATTTGAAATTTTTATCATCGATTAACAATAAAATCTCTGATGAGGAAATTTATAATATTATTCAAAGGGTTGGACTTGATAAAACAGATAAGAGAAAGTATAAAAGATACTCTTTAGGTATGAAACAACGTTTAGGGATAGCGCAAGCTTTAATGGAGCAACCAACACTATTGTTATTAGACGAGCCAACGAATGCTTTAGATAGTGATGGGATAAAAGATGTTTTGGATATTTTGAAAGTAGAAAAGTCTAAAGGAACGACTATTGTTGTAGCCAGTCATGATGTGCATGTTCTAGATAATGAAATGGTAGATCGTATTGTACATGTTAATAATGGAAAGTTGGTAGATTAAGAGTGACAAGAAAACATGTCTTAATAAGCGTTGGATTGTGTCTGTTGCTATGTATATTTGCTAGTTTATTAAGATTTAAAACATTAAATCTTAATAATGAATCTTATAAAGTGGTAAAAGATGAGTTTTTATCTAATAGAACTTTTGAAGATGGGCAAGGAGTTACTTTTCATGCACTTAATCCTCTTGATCCTACAAAAGTTTATGATCCTTATGAAGACCGTGAAGTAGTGACGTATGTATTACCTTTAGATATTACAAATACAATGAATCGGGATATTAATTTGCTTAGTAATAAGTCTATTTCTAATACAATGTTTTATTCTAAAATAGGAGAGTTTTATAATGTAATTCCGTATTCAATGGAATTACCTGAAAAATATCAGTTTGAGCCTGTAATACCTGCTGGTAAAACAGTGCGAGGATATATAGGGACAAATTATTTTATAGGAGATGACCCTTATAAAAATTATAAAAACTTTTCAAATGAATCAACTAAAGTGAAATTCATTTCTTTTATGAAGGATCAGAAAGGGAAATATCATGAATTAGAAATACCGATAAATTAATGCATGATTGATACAAATATATTTTAAGTGTGCTTTTTGGGTGCCGTGGTTGAGTAGATCTTGCAATATAATATTATCTTTTAAAGTCGGAGGTTTTGCGTAGGTGTAAGTATCCATGGATGCTGCACCTGCGAAATTTCCGGCTTTTTGTAATTATCGATTTAGATTTAATACGAAATTTGTAACGTGAAATTGAAATAGCGAGACAGAGAAAAGGAACGTAACAAATAAAATAAAAACTTTTTTTGAATATAAGGCCCGACATTTTGCCGATTGTTGTCATAGTTATAAGACAAGTGTTACAATTATCATTAGGTATATACATTTTAGTTTTTTTAATTAGGAGAAAAATTGGCATAACATACATTTGATTTTTATAACGACTGATTGTAATAGAGAAAAAGAAAAACAATCGGAAGTTTTATTTTAATAAAAAAGAGGAGCGTATTTCCTATGATCGGTATTTTAAAAAAGGTATTTGATGTAAATCAACGCCAAATTAAACGTATGCAGAAGACAGTTGAGCAAATTGATGCATTAGAGCCATCTATTAAGCCATTAACTGATGAACAATTAAAAGGGAAGACGCTTGAATTTAAAGAACGTCTAACAAAAGGTGAAACAGTAGATGATCTACTACCTGAAGCTTTTGCGGTTGTTCGTGAAGCTGCGACTCGTGTTCTTGGAATGCGTCCGTATGGTGTACAGTTAATGGGTGGTATTGCCTTACATGAAGGGAATATCTCTGAGATGAAAACGGGTGAAGGTAAAACGTTAACATCTACATTACCTGTATATTTAAATGCTTTAACAGGAAAAGGTGTTCACGTTGTTACAGTCAATGAATACTTAGCACAACGTGATGCGAGCGAAATGGGACAACTTCATGAGTTCTTAGGATTAACAGTAGGAATTAATTTAAACAGTATGTCACGCGAAGAGAAACAAGAGGCTTATGCTGCTGATATTACGTATAGCACAAATAATGAGCTTGGATTCGATTACTTACGTGACAACATGGTTTTATATAAAGAGCAGTGCGTTCAACGCCCACTGCACTTTGCTATTATCGATGAAGTCGATTCTATCTTAGTCGATGAAGCACGTACGCCACTTATTATTTCTGGACAAGCTCAAAAATCAACAGAGCTGTACATGTTTGCAAATGCATTCGTTCGTACGTTAGAAAATGAAAAAGATTATTCATTTGATGTGAAGACGAAAAATGTAATGTTAACAGAAGATGGTATTACGAAAGCGGAGAAAGCTTTCCATATTGAAAACTTATTTGATTTAAAACATGTAGCGCTTCTTCACCATATTAATCAGGCACTTCGTGCGCACGTTGTTATGCATCGTGATACAGATTATGTTGTACAAGAAGGCGAAATCGTAATTGTAGACCAATTTACTGGTCGTCTTATGAAAGGTCGTCGTTATAGCGAAGGGTTACACCAAGCTATCGAGGCAAAAGAAGGCGTAGAAATTCAAAATGAAAGTATGACGCTTGCGACAATTACATTCCAGAACTACTTCCGTATGTACGAAAAGTTATCTGGTATGACTGGTACAGCGAAAACAGAGGAAGAGGAATTCCGTAACATTTATAATATGAACGTTATCGTAATTCCAACGAACAAACCGATTATTCGTGATGACCGTGCAGATTTAATCTTCAAATCAATGGAAGGTAAATTTAATGCTGTTGTTGAGGATATTGTAAATCGTCATAAACAAGGGCAACCAGTTCTTGTCGGTACAGTTGCGATCGAAACGTCAGAACTTATTTCAAAAATGTTAACGCGTAAAGGTGTACGTCATAACATCTTAAATGCGAAAAACCATGCGCGTGAAGCGGATATCATTGCAGAAGCAGGTATAAAAGGCGCTGTAACGATTGCGACGAACATGGCAGGTCGTGGTACAGATATTAAGCTTGGAGACGATGTGAAAAACGTTGGTTTAGCCGTTATCGGTACAGAGCGTCACGAAAGTCGTCGTATTGATAACCAGTTACGTGGTCGTGCTGGTCGTCAAGGGGACCCAGGTGTTACGCAATTCTACTTATCAATGGAAGATGAACTAATGCGTCGCTTCGGTTCTGATAATATGAAAGCGATGATGGATCGCCTTGGTATGGATGATTCTCAGCCAATCGAAAGTAAAATGGTTTCTCGTGCAGTAGAATCTGCGCAAAAACGTGTAGAAGGAAATAACTATGATGCACGTAAGCAGTTACTACAATATGATGATGTACTTCGTCAGCAACGTGAAGTTATTTACAAACAGCGTCAAGAGGTAATGGAGTCTGAGAACTTACGCGGTATTATTGAAGGTATGATGAAATCTACAGTAGAGCGTGCGGTTGCACTTCATACACAAGAGGAAATTGAAGAAGATTGGAACATTAAAGGTCTTGTTGACTACTTAAATACAAACCTTCTGCAAGAAGGAGATGTGAAAGAAGAAGAATTACGTCGCCTTGCTCCAGAGGAAATGAGCGAGCCAATTATCGCGAAATTAATAGAGCGTTACAATGACAAGGAAAAGCTTATGCCAGAAGAGCAAATGCGTGAGTTCGAAAAAGTTGTTGTATTCCGTGTTGTAGATACGAAATGGACAGAGCATATCGATGCGATGGATCACCTTCGTGAAGGTATTCATTTACGTGCTTACGGTCAAATTGATCCACTTCGTGAGTATCAAATGGAAGGGTTCGCAATGTTCGAATCAATGATTGCTTCTATTGAAGAGGAAATTTCTCGTTACATTATGAAAGCTGAAATTGAACAAAACTTAGAGCGTCAAGAAGTTGTTCAAGGTGAAGCTGTTCACCCATCTAGCGATGGCGAAGAGGCGAAGAAAAAACCAGTTGTAAAAGGTGACCAAGTGGGCCGCAACGATTTATGTAAATGTGGTAGCGGTAAAAAATATAAAAACTGCTGTGGCATTGGGAAGTAATATAGGGCGGTAGCCCAGGCTGCTTTGCAAACTTTTACATCAAAAATGTATAATTAAGAAGGATTAAACTCTCTCCGTCATAAGTGGAGAGAGTTTCCCTTGTTTTCATACGAAAGTAACAGCAATTACATAGAGGTGAAGGAAATGGAATTAGTAGAAATTAGACAGGAATTAGAGAAAATGGCTAAGAGATTAGCGGCTTTTAGGGGGTCTCTTTGACCTCCCTACTAAGGAGAAACAAATTGCAGAATTAGAAGAGAAAATGATGGGCGCAGGATTTTGGGATGACCAACAAGGCGCACAAGCTGTAATTAACGAAGCAAATGCACTGAAAGATATGGTTGGAAAGTTCCGTCAGCTAGATGAGACGTTCGAAAACCTGGAAATTACGCATGAGCTTTTAAAAGAAGAGTATGATGAAGATTTACATGAGGAACTTGAATCAGAAGTAAAAGGCTTAATTCAAGAAATGAATGAGTATGAGCTGCAGTTACTACTTAGCGATCCTTATGATAAAAATAACGCCATTTTAGAATTACACCCAGGTGCTGGTGGAACAGAGTCACAAGATTGGGGCTCTATGTTACTACGTATGTACACACGTTGGGCTGAAAAACGTGGGTTTAAAGTAGAAACTGTTGACTACTTACCAGGTGATGAAGCTGGTATTAAGAGCGTTACTTTATTAATTAAAGGTCATAACGCTTACGGTTACTTAAAAGCTGAGAAAGGTGTACATCGTCTTGTACGTATTTCACCATTCGATTCTTCAGGCCGTCGTCATACATCGTTCGTATCTTGTGAAGTTGTACCTGAGTTCAATGATGAAGTTGAAATTGAAGTGCGTACAGAAGACTTGAAAATTGATACGTATCGTGCAAGTGGAGCGGGTGGACAGCACGTTAATACGACAGATTCAGCAGTTCGTATTACGCATACACCGACAAATACGGTTGTAACGTGTCAGTCAGAGCGTTCTCAAATTAAAAACCGTGAGCATGCGATGAAGATGTTAAAAGCGAAATTATATCAAAAGAAATTAGAAGAGCAACAAGCGGAGTTAGATGAAATTCGCGGAGAACAAAAAGAAATCGGATGGGGTAGCCAAATCCGTTCTTACGTATTCCACCCATATTCTCTTGTGAAAGACCACCGTACAAATACAGAGGTCGGTAATGTGCAAGCAGTTATGGATGGAGAAATTGATCCATTTATTGATGCTTACTTACGTTCTCGCATCTAATAAGCTAAGTGAAAAAAGGCCAACAAAATTGTTGGCGCACGTTGAGGATATAGAGGACATACAGAGTGCTATTTTATTTATATGGATGAAGTACAGAGGAAGAGAAGTTGGAAACGACAACTTCTCTTTTTGATGGGATTATATGTAGCATACAATGTTGTATATTGTTTTGTAAAAAGTAGAAAATAGTAAAACAGATTGGCAATAGAGTAAGGCTTTCTACAGAAATTTTCTAAATTCCCGTTCAAAAAGAATCCTTTATAGAAGTTTATAAGTTGTTCACAGAATTGAAACAACTTATAAAAGCTTTATATCATTAGGGTTCTCACTTTATTTTTGAAGAATATGAAATATACCTTAGTTTTTCTATATAAAGATAATGCTTATAATGAAAATGAGTGTGTTAGGAATGAAAAGAATATCAACAATGGGGAGTGATAGAAGTGAAAAAGAAATTATTGGCTATTGCGCTAGGAACATCAGTCGTTTTTGCTTTAGGAGCGTGTGGAAATAAAGAAGAGAGTAAGCCTTCGAACCAGTCTGCAAGTACAGACAGTGCAGAACAAATTTTCCAAAGAAGTTGTGCTGGGTGTCACGCAACAGATTTATCAGGAGCAACTGGACCTGATTTAAGAAAAGTAGGCGGGAAGTACGACGCTGCAGATATCGAAGAAATTATTAAAAAAGGTCGCGGTTCAATGTCGCCAGGACTTATTCAAGGTGAAGATGCGAAAAAAGTAGCTGAGTGGTTAGCTGAACATAAATAAAAAGGGGTAAAATGGACGAGTTGATTCATATAATCAACTCGTTTCCCTTTTTTTGGAATGTAACATAACTGTAACAAAAATGTATCCAAACTGGAAACCGTTTGATGTTACAATGAGGTTTGTAGAATTTTGCTGAAATATATTACATAGAGTAGTATTGCTTAGAAAAAGAGTATAAGTAGACTACCTTCAACAAGAGTGGTTTAAAAGAGAATAAAGGTTTAGCTTTTATTTTCAAATGTACAGAAAAGTATTTCGAAAAAAATCATTAAGTATTGGGTGATAAATAATGATAAAAATGACGAATGTTTATAAGGAGTACCCGAATGGTATGAAAGCCATTGCTGGTCTCACAGTTAACATTAAACAAGGCGAGTTTGTATACGTAGTTGGACCGAGTGGAGCCGGAAAATCTACATTTATTAAAATGATGTATCGTGAAGAGAAGCCATCTACAGGATCAATTAATGTAAATGGTCTTACTATCGAGTCATTAGCAGAAAGAGACGTTCCATATTTCCGTCGTCAATTAGGCGTGATTTTCCAAGACTTTAAATTACTACCTAAATTAACGGTATATGAGAATGTTGCGTTTGCCTTAGAAGTAATTGAAGAAGAGCCAGATGCAATTCGTGAGCGTGTAACAGAAGTGTTAGGTCTTGTAGGTCTTGAAGATCGTGCAGACGCACTTCCAAGCGAACTTTCAGGCGGGGAGCAGCAACGTGTTGCGATTGCGAGAGCAATTGTTAATAGACCAAAGGTTGTAATTGCCGATGAGCCAACAGGTAACTTAGATATTGAAACAGCTCTTGATATTATGAAGATTTTCACGCGCATTAATGAGCGTGGTACAACGATCGTTATGGCGACACATAACGCAGATATCGTAAATACAATCCGTCATCGTGTAATCGCGATTGAAGGCGGAAAAATTGTTCGAGATGAGATGGAGGGAGGATACGGATATGAAGGCTAAGACCCTTAGTCGACATTTGCGAGAAGGTGTAAAGAATCTATCACGTAACGGATGGATGACGTTTGCTTCTGTTAGTGCAGTAACAGTTACATTATTACTTGTAGGTGTCTTTTTAACAGCGATTATGAATATGAACCATTTTGCGACGAAAGTAGAGCAAGATGTAGAAATTCGTGTACACATTGATCCAGCAGCAAAAGAAGCTGATCAAAAGAAATTAGAAGATGATATGAGTAAGATTGCAAAAGTAGACTCTATTAAATATTCTTCTAAAGAAGAAGAGTTAAAACGTTTAATTAAAAGCTTAGGCGATAGCGGAAAGACATTTGAGTTATTTGAACAAGATAACCCACTTAAAAACGTATTCGTTGTAAAAGCAAAAGAACCAACAGATACAGCAACAATTGCGAAAAAGATTGAAAAAATGCAGTTTGTAAGTAATGTTCAGTACGGAAAAGGGCAAGTTGAACGATTATTTGATACTGTAAAAACTGGTCGTAACATCGGGATTGTGTTAATTGCTGGTCTTTTATTCACAGCGATGTTCTTAATCTCTAATACAATTAAAATTACAATTTATGCTCGTAGTACAGAAATCGAAATTATGAAACTTGTAGGTGCAACAAACTGGTTTATTCGTTGGCCGTTCTTATTAGAGGGATTATTCCTAGGAGTATTAGGATCAATTATTCCAATTGGCTTAATTCTAGTTACGTATAATTCATTGCAAGGTGTGTTTAACGAAAAACTTGGCGGAACAATTTTCGAACTTCTACCATACAGCCCATTCGTATTCCAATTAGCTGGTTTACTAGTGTTAATCGGGGCTTTAATCGGTATGTGGGGAAGTGTAATGTCAATTCGTCGCTTCTTAAAAGTATAAAAAGTTGCAAACATAATTCGTACAAGCTTATCATATAGTAGAAATAGGTAAAGGCATCACACACTGTGTGATGCCTTTTGCTACACCACCTGTGTGTTTTGGAAAGGGGAATTCCGCATTGAAACGTAGAGTTGCAATTATTGGAATGGTTGTTGCATTTTTAATTGGTGCTGGCGGAATGTTTGCAGGTATGTCTTTATTTGGGGTTAACCCAGCAGAAGTAACGCAAACAATTTCGAATGGAAACGCTAGCACTGCGCAAGGGAATTTGGCAAAAATTAATGAGGCGTATGCACTAATTGATTCACGTTATGTGGAAGACGTGAAAGATGAAAAATTAGTCGAAGGTGCAATACAAGGCATGTTGTCTACGCTGAAGGACCCTTATTCCACGTATATGGATAAAGAAACGGCTAAACAGTTTAGTGAATCGCTTGATCCCGAGTTAGAAGGGATTGGGGCTGAGGTGAACAAAACGGACGGTAAGCTTATTATCGTATCTCCAATTAAAGGCTCACCAGCAGAAAAGATTGGAATTAAACCGAATGACCAAATTTTATCTGTAGATGGAAATAGTGTGAAAGATTTATCACGTGAAGAAGCAGTATTAAAGATTCGTGGTAAAAAAGGAACGACTGTTGCGATTGAAATTAAGCGTGCAGGAGTAGCTGATCCGATTGTATTTAAAATTAAGCGTGAAAAAATTCCAATCTTCACAGTGTTTAGCTCTGTGAAACAAGAGAGTGGAAAAGATATCGGTTATATGCAAATCACTTCTTTTGCTGAAAATACAGCGAAAGAATTTAAGGATCAGTTAAAAGAGTTAGAGAAGAAAAACATAAAAGGCTTAGTTATTGACGTACGTGGTAATCCAGGTGGCTACTTAAATAGTGTAGAAGAGATACTAGGAGAAATTATGACGGATAAAAAGCCGATGCTACAAGTAGAGCAAAGAAATGGTGAGAAGAAGAAATTCTCTACGGAACTAAAAGAGAGAAAGCCATATCCAATTTCAGTATTAATTGATAACGGAAGTGCTTCTGCTTCAGAGATTTTAGCGGGTGCGCTAAAAGAGGGAGAAGGATACGATTTAATTGGTGAAAAAACGTTTGGCAAAGGTACTGTTCAGCAAGCTGTTCCATTTAAAGATGGCAGCAATATCAAATTAACGATGTTCAAATGGTTAACACCGGATGGAAACTGGATTCATAAAAAAGGAATCAAGCCAACTGTAGAAGTGAAACAACCAGATTATTATCATGCAACACCAATTCAAATTGAAAAGACACTTTCATACAATGCAAATGATGTACAAGTAAAACATGCCCAAGAAATGCTTAAGAGTTTAGGATATGTACCAGGACGTGAAGATGGCTACTTTAGTAAAGAGACAGAATCAGCACTGAAAGCATTCCAAAATGCGAATAAGATGGAAGCGACAGGACAGCTCGATAAAAAGACAGCTGAGGCGATTCAAACGAAAATTATTGAAAAAATCCGTTCTGGAGAAAATGATCTACAATTACAGTCAGCATTAAAATTAATGGCGAAATAAAAAGAAATACAGGCAGTTTGCTGCCTGTATTTTTTTGTGTTAAACAAACGCTTGTCCAGTTATGATAATATAAAAAGAAAGAATGATATAAATGGTGGTGAATGGGTTCGTGGAGGCATGGATTTTTGAAATAATGCGGGCAGTTGGACGTTTTTTCTTACACCCTGCTGTCTATGTATTTTTAATAAGTAGTATCTTCGTTGGATACTTACGTATGTTACGAGAACGAAAAGATTTTTCTTTTAAAGTTTATGATATTTGGTTTGAACTGCGAACATCTTTATTTGCGGGGATTGGATATGGATTCGTGGTATCTATTATTACGATTGGGCTCGGACTTGTTGTTTCTAAAGCGAGCTTATGGGCCATTTTACTTTGGACATTACTATTTGGATTAACTGCTATGTACCGATATTTATCAGCAGCTTATACGTTCAGTATCGCAATTGTATGTGTTCTATTATCTTCTAAGCTACCAGTTTCCTTCTTACAGCTTGGAGAAGGTGAAGAGAATACAATTGTGTCCCTTGCTATTTTGCTAGGCATTATGCTCGTTGTAGAGGGCTTGTTGATTTCTAAAAATGCAGTAGGATATTCGACGCCGAAGATTAGGAAGGGTAAGCGTGGACTAAAGATTGGTTTACACGAATCAAAGCGTTTATGGATCATTCCTATTTTTATTCTCGTACCAGGTGACGCAGTAACGCAGTTTATTTCATGGTGGCCTGTCGTTTCAATCGGTTCTGATACATATTCTTTATTCCTCGTTCCATTTTTAATTGGATTTATGAGAAGGATTAGAAGTTATGAGCCGACGGAAGCTTTATTATTTACAGGAAGACGTGTGTACGGATTAGCAGGACTTGTGCTTGTTTTAGGAATCGCAAGTTATTGGTGGCACGTACTTGCCATTATTGCAATGGGCGTTGCAATGCTTGGACGATTCACGATTTCCATGCAAGAGAAAATTTCTGATGAGACAAGACCGGCGTATTTCGCTGCACGTAATGATGGACTTGTTGTATTAGATACTATCCCGAATACAATTGGGGCAGAGCTGAATTTACTACCCGGAGAAATGATTACGAAAGTAAATGGAGTCATTCCAAGAAGCGCTGAGGAATTTTATAATGCGCTTCAAACGAAGACGACAGGAGCATTTTGTAAATTAGAAGTATTAGATACAAATGGTGAGCTTCGCCTTGCTCAAACGGCATTATACGCCGGAGGACATCACGAATTAGGTATTGTATTTGTTCAGCAGGAGCATGAGTGGGATTCGGAAGCGATGTAATAAAATATGATACGAAAGAAAAGACTGTATAGCATTATAGCTATACAGTCTTTTTTTCTTATAATTTATGGTTTTACTTGAGCATAATGTTGTACAACAAACTCGCGAAACGTTTGTGCAGCAAGTGATAAATAGTGTTTTTCATTCCACAATAAATGAGACGTCCATTGGCAAATAGGCTCTTCAATATGTAGAAGCGTTAGTGGTGGCAATTCTTTTTTTGCTGCGATTGGCAAGAAGGCAACACCAAGGCCGGTACGTACTAAGCCGCTGATGGCTGCCGGTTCATCTCCTTCACATACGATATTGGGTGTAAAACCAGCTAGCCTGCAGAAATTGTCTGTGATTTCACGGAAGCTGTATCCTGGTTTTAGGGAGATAAATGGATCATCGGCTACTTCGCTTAGCTTGATACAATGGCGATCTTTGAGGCGATGTGTACTTGGTACAGCTAGTACAATCTCTTCAGTCATTAATGGAAGACTATAGATTCCAGGTTGTTCAATAGGCGAAGGAGTGAAACAAAAGTCAATTTCACCTTTTTCAAGGAGCTGAACTTTCAATTCTTCTGTGGATGCTTGTGTAATGCGGAAGTTAATTTGTGGATATAAGGCTAAAAAAGGCGTCAGTAGTTCCGACACTCGATTTAAGGTTGTAGTAGCTATGAAAACACTCCCATGCTCTAATCCAGCCATGTCTGTAACTTGTCGTTTGCCTACTTCGAGCGCTTCAAGGGCTGTATCCACTTGCTTGAGAAAAGCTTTTCCGAAAGTGTTTAGCTGGATTTTCCGTCCGATTCGATCAAATAAGGGAACTCCCAACTCTTCTTCTAATCGAGAGATAGTAACACTTAAAGCTGGTTGGGAGATATGAAGTTCTTGTGCCGCTTTCGTTATATGTTCCGTCCGAGCGACTGTCTTAAAATACTTGAGTTGCAGCAATTCCATAAAATATATTCACCTTCCCTTATATACTGTAGGTTATTAATATGATAGTTATTTTATATTTTTGTTTATCAATAATCAATTTTATAATATGAGTGTGAAAAGAAATATTGTAAAAGTTTATATATAGATAAAAATGAGGTGGATGATTTTTGGACATTCAAAAATATTTAGAACATATTCAATCTGAAAGAAGAGAGGTAAGTTTCAATTATTTATCTCATCTTCAAAAACAACATGTACTCAACGTACACTTTGAGAATCTTGATATTCTTGCAAAAAAACCTTTGTCTTTGCGTGAAGAAGACCTGTATCAAAAAATTGTTCATGCGAAACGGGGAGGCGTGTGCTACGAGTTAAATGGAATATTTTATTTTCTGTTAGAAGAATTAGGTTTTAATCCATACCTTATGGCAGGAACTGTATATGTAAGAGAAGGAATCTGGGCTCTTGAAAATGCTCATTTATTTATAATCGTCCCAATTGATAACAAAGAGTACTTGGTGGATGTAGGCATGGGGGGGAATTCCCCAAGAATTCCTGTTCCGCTCAATGGAGAGGAAGTTGTGGATAGTGATGGTCTTTATCGAGTAAATAAAGATGCAGCAACATCATTTTATTATTTGCAAAAAAAGACTGATGATGACTGGGAGATTCTATATCGATTTGAACAACCTTCTCATAAATGGGACTTGGAGAATATTCATCCAATCTGTGTCTTAACTGAAACAGCTCCAGAATCAATGTTCAATAAAGTATATTTCCTTTCAAGAGTGACAGAAAATGGGCGCATCACCTTGTTAGGAGACACGCTAATTATTGTGGATGGAAAAGAAAAAACAAAAGAAAAGCTAGAAAAACATGAGATTGAAGAAACTGTTCGTCGTTATTTTCAAATTCAAGTGTAGTGAGGGGATTTTAGGGTGGGTTAATACGTAACTTTAGACCTACCAGTTAAACCGTTTAATGCACAGTTGGAAGTTACCGGATAGAACAGAGAAGCAAAAGATTTATCGGGAGTATGATAAGTTTTGAACTATGTAAAGAATGTAGTTGTGAAAAAATAAAAGGAACGAAATTTATCAGTAGAGCACTTCTTTTTGAATACGATCAGTAACATACAGAAATGAAGCCTAATTTCTCATGGGTATAAATGAGGAGTTAGGCTTTTTATATTTATCTACTTTTTTAATTTTATAGACGGATAACTTGAATAATTATTTGATAATGGTTATCATTTAGGGAGTCTTTTTAATTTTGGAAAATGGAGGGAAGATATGCTACGTAAATTTTTTTCTTACTATAAACCTTACAAAGGTTTATTTATACTCGACTTTTCTTGCGCAGTTGTCGCAGGATTACTAGAGCTTGGCTTTCCACTTATCGTAAATCAATTTATTGATAAGTTATTGCCAGGGCAAAACTGGACGCTTATTTTATGGGCTTGTTTCGGGTTACTTGCAGTTTATATGTTAAATGCAGGTTTGCAATACGTTGTTACATATTGGGGACATATGCTTGGTGTTAACATTGAAACAGATATGAGGCAGAAATTATTTGATCATATTCAAAAGCTATCATTCAGATTTTTTGACAATAATAAAACCGGTCATCTAATTTCGCGTCTTACAAACGATTTAATGGAAATTGGAGAAATTGCTCACCACGGGCCAGAGGATTTATTTATCGCTGTTATGACTTTAGTTGGGGCGTTCTCATTTATGATGATGATCAACTGGAAGTTAGCGCTATTAACGTTCTTTGTCATTCCATTCTTATTATGGTTAGCGCTTTACTTCAATAAAAAAATGACAGGTACATTTAGACGTTTATTCTCAGACGTTGCTGATTTCAATGCATGTATTGAGAACAACGTTGGTGGTATTCGCGTTGTACAAGCATTCGGAAATGAAAAGTTTGAGAAAGAGCAATTTGCTGTGAACAACGCTCGTTTCCGTACAACGAAATTAATGGCATATAAAATTATGGCATTAAATTCATCGATTAGTTATATGCTTATGCGTCTCGTAACGCTCTTCGTCTTAATATGCGGTACATGGTTTGTTCTGCAAGGTGAATTAACGTACGGTGGATTTATCGGATTTGTTTTATTAACGAATATTTTCTTCCGCCCAATTGAAAAAATTAATGCGGTAATTGAAAGCTATCCGAAAGGGATCGCCGGTTTTAAAAGGTATGTAGAGCTTCTTGAAACAGAGCCTGACATTGTAGACTCTAAAGATGCAATGGAAGTGAAGCATGTACACGGTGATATTCAATATAACAACATTACGTTCGGTTATGAAAATAAAGAACCGATTTTAAATGATATTAGTTTGAAAATCCACGCAGGTGAAACGGTTGCGTTCGTTGGACCATCTGGAGCTGGGAAAACGACGTTATGTAGCCTATTACCACGTTTTTATGAGCAATCATCTGGATCGATTCAAATTGATGGTATTGATACGAAAGATATGACGTTATCTTCACTTCGTAAGCAAATCGGTATTGTGCAGCAAGATGTGTTCTTATTCTCAGGAACGATTCGTGAAAATATTGCTTACGGAAATTTAAAAGCATCAGAGGCTGAAATTTGGCAGGCGGTAAAGAGAGCTCAATTAGAAGATTTAATTTACTCGCAACCAGACGGTTTAGATACTGTTATCGGTGAGCGCGGCGTGAAACTTTCAGGCGGACAGAAGCAACGTTTAGCGATTGCTCGTATGTTCTTGAAAAATCCGCCAATTTTAATATTAGATGAAGCAACTTCTGCGCTAGATACAGAGACGGAACTTGCGATTCAAAAATCACTTGCTGAACTATCTGTCGGTCGTACGACGTTAGTTATCGCTCATAGACTTGCAACGATTAAAAATGCAGATCGCATCGTCGTTGTAAATAAAGATGGGATTGCAGAACAAGGTTCACATGATGAATTAATTGAGCAAGGCGGAGGATACAGCAGGTTATACGAAGCGCAGTTTAGTTCGTAAATATAATTTTTGCCGAATTAGCGCACCATAAGTAAGTGGAAATCTTATATGGGAGGCTATACGGTATGATTGTAACAACAACTTCTACAATTCAAGGGAAAGAAATTATTGATTATGTCGATATCGTGAATGGAGAAGCGATTATGGGGGCGAATATCGTTCGTGACCTTTTTGCTTCTGTCCGTGACGTTGTCGGTGGTCGCTCAGGCGCTTACGAAAGCAAATTGAAAGAAGCACGTGACATTGCAATGGAAGAGATGAAAACTCTCGCAAGACAAAAAAATGCGAATGCCATCGTTGGTATCGATGTGGATTACGAAGTAGTTCGCGAAGGGATGCTAATGGTTGCTGTGAGCGGGACTGCTGTCCGTATATAAAGTAAAAGGCCGTGCTGATGAACTGCACGGCTTTTTGTATGCTATGTCGAAGATTCAATATTTCTTGGGAAATGCGGAAGGTCCCGTCGATATATAGGGAAGACATTAGAGTGCTTCTTTACATTTCCGGATTTTAACTAATAATGTTTCGTATTCTTGTTTGAGAGATGTGATGTCATCGTGATGACTTGGTATGGAAATTCGGCCGATGATTTCTGTTAATTTTGTTTGTAATCGTAATAATTCTTGTGCAGTAACGTTTACAGAAGCATCGGCTGTTCTGTTTGTGTATTGCTCGTAATTACCGTGGAATACTCTTGGTTCACTTTCATCTACTTGTAGAATATGGTCTGCAACAGAACGAATGAAGGCACGGTCATGGCTAATGAAAAGTATAGTGCCAGGATATTCTTGTAACATGCTTTCTAATTCTTCTTGCGTCGCTAAGTCTAAATAGTTTGTCAAACTTATTTCTGCTTGTGATTTTTGAATTCTTTATTATAAATTTGTGCCTTCGCCAGCGCCTCAGCATCATTTTGAATTTCATCTAACCCATTCGCATCTCCAATAATATAACCCTCAAACGATGAACCAATAAAATCAAAGATATATTGGAACTGGGAGATAAGCGGTAATGCTTTTAGTTTCGGATTATCGCCGCCAACGATAACAACGTACATTTTTTTACCTTTCATTTTCTCTTTGAAATGAAGTGATGTATCGCGTAAGCTTTGTGACCAGCGATCAACAAAGTTTTTCATATGTCCGCTCATTCCGTACCAGTATAGCGGTGTAGCAAAGATAATTGTGTCGTGCTCTAACATGCGTTTCGTTAACTGCTCGTAGTCATCATCTACAGGTTGGAATCCTTCTGCATCATGACGTTGGTCTGTAATAGGATGGACTGTATGGTCTCGCAAGTAAATTTGTTCTGTTTCAATGCCCTCTATCATCATATGTGTTAAAGCTTCTGTATTTCCGTTTTGTCTTGAACTGCCATGTATAACAAACATGTTATCATTCCTTTTCTTTTGCTTGTTTTAGGAGTGAAACGTGTTTTTGCAAATTTGTTTGAATGTTGGAAAGCAATGAGATTTGCTTTGTTACTTCATTGAGTTTATCTTCGTAAAGTGTAAGGATGCTGCTGCACGGATTGTCGTATAGGTGTGGCTCTATTTCAAGGCAGCGCAGCATCCTTGCCGTCTCTTCTAAATTTAAGCCGATTTGTAAGTACATTTGAATAAGCTCCACTTTTTCGATAGCACTTTCATCAAAATCACGATAGCCATTTGCGAGGCGCTTCGAAGGGAGTAATCCCTTTTCTTCATAATGTCTTAGCGATCTTTCACTAACGCCAGTTTCTTTTGATAATTCCCCGATTCGCAATGTGTTTCACTCCTTTTACATGTATTGTAAACCTTCACACTAATGTGAAGGTCAATGCTGTTTTTTCGCAAAAGAATTCACATGATTTAAAAACACTTGAATAGCTTTAGATGGGATGAAATATTTGCCGCGGACGATGGAAAATGGCCGGATGAGTTGTTCATTTGGAACTTCGACGTGGAATAGTTCTTTTGCAAGTAGCTCTTTCCGTACAGTCCAATCAGAAAGGATAGCGATGCCAAGCCCAGCACTCACCGCTTCCTTCACGCTTTGAATACTGCTGAATGTAAAGGAACGCTTTAGTTTTAAATGGTGTTGATGAATAAAACGGTCACTATAAGCACGTGTACCAGAACCACTTTCTCTTAATACCCATACTTGATCTTGGAGTGTCTTTTCATTTATTTCATTTGTGCGGAGCAGTGGATGGTTTGGTGGAACGACGAGCTTCATTTCATCTTGCATAAACGTTTCAACGTCAACGTCGGCGTATACGACTTGCCCTTCTACTAAGCCGATATCAATTTGATTAGACCGAAGACTTTGCAAAACGTCTTCTGTGTTTGAGATAAAAGTATGAACTTCGACGTGTGGATTTTCATTCGCGTAGTCAGCTAGTATTTTCGGAAGTAAGTATTCGCCAATTGTAAAACTAGCACCGATGCGAAGTGTTCCTGTTACAACGTTATGTAGCTCGTTAATTTCTTGCTTAGCATCTTCGTAAAGAGAGAGCATTTGCTTTGCATGTATATATAAAATGTTTCCGGCCTCGGTCACTTGAACGTGCTTTGGAGAGCGCTGAATGAGTGTAGTCCCAAATTCATTTTCTAAGTTGCGTATATGCATACTTACGCCAGGCTGTGAGAGGTTTAATAATTCTGCTGCACGGGAGAAATGTTTCTGCTCAACGACAGTAACAAAGATTTTTAAAATATCTACGTTCATATAATCGGCTCCTTTCTTTTCTATCATCTTATCATAAGTATTTCTGATGATAGAGATTTGGTATTGGTATTAAACTTATTATAGAAACTCTCTTATAATATAAGTAGAAAGAACATGCATGTTCCAATACGATTATTGGAGTGGTTCAAAGTGGAACAAACACTTGTTATACAAAAGAAGAAGCGTTTTGGATTTTCGCAAGGAATTGGGATTACACTATTAATCGCAATCGTGGCGAAATATTTAGCGGAGCTTCCATTTTTAAATATTATGGGACAATTAGTAATTGCTATTCTAATTGGGATGGTTTGGCGTGCGGCAATTGGAGTTCCTCACGATGCGATTGCAGGGACGAACTTTGCGAGTAAAAAATTGCTTCGCTTTGGGATTATCTTACTTGGAATGCGATTAAATCTTGTTGATATTGCGAAGGCAGGGCCGAAAGTATTGGTCATCGCAGCGGTTGTTATTACATTCACGATTTTCGTTGTATATGGGCTAACGAAAGTGTTTAAAGTAGAGAAAAAACTTGGGATTTTAACAGCATGTGGGACAGCGATTTGTGGGGCGGCCGCGGTCGTGGCAATTGCACCGCAAGTGAAAGCGAAGGACGATGAAACGGCAGTTGGAGCTGCAATTATTGCTATTTTAGGTACGATATTTACACTTATTTATACGTTATTATATCCAGTGCTTGGCTTTTCTCCGTACGGCTACGGTGTATTCTCGGGTGCGACGCTGCATGAAATCGCTCATGTCATCGCAGCTGCGGCGCCAGGAGGCAGCGCGGCTGTAGACATCGCAGTTATCGTGAAATTAACGCGCGTAGCAATGCTTGTACCAGTAGCGATTTTAATTGGAGTATGGTTTGGGAAGAGTGAGGGAAGCAAGGAAAAAAGATCATGGCGCGACCTTCCAATTCCGTGGTTCATTTTCGGATTTTTAGCGATGAGTGCGGTGCATTCTCTTGGCGTGATTCCAGAAGTTGTTGCGGGATATATTGTAGTCATCGCTTATATGCTTATCGCAATGGCGATGGCGGGGCTTGGCTTAAATGTAGAGTTTAAAACGTTCCGGAAGTTAGGAAGCAAAGCATTCGTGGCAGGGCTAATTGGCTCGGTTTGCTTATCGGTGCTTGGATATGTTCTTGTATATGCGTTAGGATTTATGTAGTAGAGGAGAAAGCTGTTTCCGAAGGTATTTGGGGACAGCTTTTTCTTATGCTTATCTTGCTACGGATGTCGGTAAGTCGATATATTTGGAAAATCGCTGATATAAATTTAATTTCCTCTGTACTTTGTTAGAAAAGATGTTCAGTGAAATGTTTTTCTAAAATTTGTAAAGATATCTTTACTTATATCTGGAAAATATTTATAATTCAAGTAAAGATATCTTTACTTTTGAAGGTGGAGCCTATGGGTGTAAAAAATAAAATTAAAGAATTAAGAAAGCAACATCATATAACACAAGTTGAAATGGCAAAGGCGATGCAAGTGACACGGCAGACGATTGTGGCGATTGAAAACCATCATTACAATCCAAGTCTAGAGTTATCCTTAAAAATCGCCAAATATTTTGGAGTGAAGGTGGAAGAAATATTTACGCTAGAGTAAGGGGAGAGAAAATGAACAATGCTAGAAAGTTGTATATCGGTGCGTTTTTTGGATTGTTGTTGGGAGACATTATAGTTCATATTATGAATCCGGCTATACCAATTTTACCGCTCGTAGTTAGTAACATTTTAGCGATTGTATTTCTAGTGTTTTATACAAATTACAAAAAGCGTAAGTACAAAGAAGAGGAACTTCCCGATATAGATGAGCGAGTAAATGAAAATATAAAGAAGCATGTAAACGTCTCATTTGTATTCGCATTTCTTTTGCTTATTGTTTATATTGCTACGAGTAAAGCAATAGGCAGGGCTGTTATACCTGTGCAAGAGATATTTATAATATGTAGTTCCTTATTTGCAGGTAGTCTCATCATAGGAGTGGTGATAGGAAAACGAGCATAGCGATAGGAGGAATGAAAAATGCAGGATGAGTTTGAGAGATTTCAGTCAGATAAAGCGTTTAAATATTTAGGGTTGTTTTTAGCGATTAGTTTAGCCATATGGAGTTTGTACAATTTAATAGTTTACGGAAGTGCTGGTATGCCGTTTGTGTTATTTGTACTAGGGCAGTTTGTTTATTTCTTTGTGAACTATTGGCCGAAATGGAAATATAGAAATAATAAAGAGGCTGATCATGTATGAGTAAGCAAGATGTTATAAGGTTTATAGGAAGTTTATTTTTAGCGGGTCTTATTTTAAATGCGAGTTTAATAATGTTAAGTATTTCGTGGAGAACTATTTTCATATCGAATGTAGCGCTAGTTATTTTATATGGAGTTTCAGAATATAAAGAACAGAAGCGTTTGAAAGAAGAGGGAGTGCCGTCGATTGATGAGCGTGTTGTGAATAAGATGAAGTCATATTTTACGATTTGTATGATAAGCTTCGTTTTTTTGTTCATTATGTATCTTTGCGTAAATAAGTATTTAGATAGGCCAGTAGTACATGTAAATGAGTTATTATATATTGTTATTTTTGGTTTATTAATAAGTATGGCATCAACGAGTATTTTCGCAACAAGGAATAGATAGAAAAAGGGGAACTGGGATGGGATTACCGGTGTTATGTGTCGCTACAGTCATATTTGCGCTTCTTTGGGGAATGCAAAATTTTTCTCGTAATCCAGTGCCAAGCATTTGTATTGTGATTGGTACTGTAGGTTTATCGTATTATTTATTACTATTAGCTCATTATCATAAAACAGCAACGAGCGTTGTTGTTGGAGCACTTATTTTATTTTGTGGGCGTGCTGTACACAAGGGGTTATTTCCATAAAAGCTGTTTATACAAAGAGTATAAACAGCTTTTTGTATTTTTTTACAAAAGGCTTGAAAGTTACGTAACGTCATCTTTTATAATGAAGGAGAAGAGGTGATGGTAGTGATTTCAATTCAACAATTGACGAGAGAAACAGGGGTTACGGTACGTACATTACGTTATTATGATCAAATAGATTTATTAAAGCCGAGTGGTAAAACAGAGGGTGGACATCGGTTATATAGTGAAGCGGACGTTATTCGTTTGCAACAAATTTTGTTTTTAAAGGAAATGGGATTTTCATTAAAAGAAACTGCGAATATGTTAGTAAAAGGTGAGCTCGATTTAAAAAATTCGCTTGAAAAACAACTTCGGTTTGTACAGGAAGAACAAAAGAAATTTAATCGAATGGAGAGTGTTTTACAAGCAGTTGTTTATTCGGTAGATGTGGAAGGAGAACTCGATTGGAAAGTTATGTTTGAACTGATTCAGCTTTCGAAGCAGTCTTCTCGTATACGTGAAATATTTCAAAATGAAGTATTTTCAAAGGAAGAACAAAAATTGCTTCATAATTTACCAAACATGAGTAAGGAAGATCCGAATGTTTTAGAATGGGTAGATTTATTAAAGCAATTCCGTACTTTTATGAAAGACGGTAAAGAAGTAGCTAGTGATGAGGTACAAGGGGCAACGAAGAAATTAATACAGAAATGTTTAGAAATGGCTAATGGTGATGAAGCGTTTTTAGATAAGTTATGGGAAGTTAGAAAATCGAAGGAAGATTCACAGAAAATGAGCATGTATCCAATTGAAGAAGAACTTTTACTATATATGGATGAAGCTTTTCGTATCTATGATGAAAAGGAGAGGGCTAAATGAGTATGCTCGCAGAATATCGTTGGTATTTTTTAATTGGGGCAGAAATTGTATTTTGGTTATCGGCTATCGGTTTCTTTTTACTCCGTTACGGATTTCGTTTGAAAAAGGCGAGTTTTATTATGGGAATTGTGCTACTCGTAAATGAAGTGTTTATTTTAAGTTTAGGGGTAGTGGATTACTATCAAACAGGAAAGTTTTCTAACTTTCAAATCATTACTGTAATCATTTTATTGTATGCAGTCTTTTACGGGAAAAAGGATTTGAAGAAGCTTGATATATTTGCGCAAAAGCTAGTTGCGAAATGGCGGAATGAGCCGGCGCCTATTATAGAAGAACAGGTAGAATTAACAGGTATGGCTTATGCGAAGCAGGAAATAAAAAATTGGGTAGTGCACCTTAGTTTGTTTGTTGTTGTGCATATTTTCTTTTTCTTTCTGTACGGTCTTGCCCCGGTTGAACAATGGCGTAATTGGTTAGAAACGGGAATTGTTTTAAATAAAGCAGCGAGTCGGGTTAGCCAAGTTTGGGCGATTATACTTTTAGTGGATACAGTTATTTCATTTTCATATGTTCTTTTTCCGAAGAAGGAGAAGGAGAAAGAGAAGCTACTTTCTTAGAGGAAAGTAGCTTTTTTAGTATACCGATAGTTTGTATAGGAGAGGATGACAGTAGGAAAAAGAGCTGATTTTAAATGAAGTGGAATCTTAATCAGTGTGGTGCTTACTGTTTGTTCATGCGGAAGAAGATTTGATAAGGAAGGAAGTGTACTCTCCTTCCTTTTTCTATATATATTGTCGAAAACTTTACCGAATATCTGTTCGTTTTTTTAGGTTTTTTATGGGCATTCGTGGTAAAATAATAATACAGATTTTTATGAGGAGGTCGGATTTTCTTGGAACGTCAATTTGAAATTGTCTCAGCGTATTCCCCGCAAGGTGATCAGCCGGTAGCTATAGAGAAGCTTGTAGAGGGAATTAATAGTGGAAAGAAAAAGCAAGTGTTGCTTGGGGCGACAGGAACGGGTAAGACATTTACGATTTCAAATGTCATTAAAGAAGTGCAAAAGCCAACGCTTGTCATGGCTCACAATAAAACGTTAGCAGGACAGTTATATAGTGAGTTGAAAGACTTTTTCCCGAATAATGCAGTTGAATATTTTGTTAGTTATTACGATTATTATCAGCCAGAAGCGTATGTGCCACAAACAGATACGTTTATTGAAAAAGACGCACAGATTAATGATGAAATTGATAAATTACGTCACTCAGCAACGTCTGCATTATTTGAACGGGATGATGTAATTATTGTTGCGAGTGTTTCATGTATATATGGTTTAGGTTCTCCGGAAGAATACCGCGAGCTAGTTGTTTCACTTCGAGTTGGTATGGAAAAGGATCGCAATCAATTGCTTCGTGAACTTGTTGATGTGCAGTATGGGCGTAATGATATTGATTTCAAGCGTGGTACATTCCGTGTGCGCGGAGATGTAGTTGAAATCTTCCCGGCATCACTTGACGAGCATTGTATCCGAATTGAGTTTTTCGGTGATGAAATTGATCGTATTCGCGAAGTAAATGCTTTAACGGGGGAAGTATTAGCAGAACGTGATCATGTAGCAATCTTCCCAGCATCTCACTTCGTTACACGTGAAGAAAAGATGAAGGTCGCTATTGAAAATATCGAAAAAGAATTAGAAGAGCGTTTAAAGGAATTAAATGATAACGGTAAGTTGTTAGAAGCGCAGCGTATAGAACAGCGTACACGTTATGATTTAGAAATGATGCGTGAGATGGGCTTTTGTTCAGGTATTGAAAACTATTCCCGTCATTTAACACTTCGTCCAGCGGGAGCAACGCCGTATACGTTATTAGACTATTTCCCGGAAGATTTCTTAATTGTTATGGATGAGTCGCACGTATCAGTGCCGCAAGTAAGAGCGATGTATAACGGGGACCAAGCGCGTAAGCAAGTGCTTGTGGATCATGGATTCCGTTTGCCATCAGCTTTAGATAATAGGCCGCTCACATTTGATGAGTTTGAAGAGAAAACGAATCAAGTTATTTACGTTTCAGCAACGCCAGGACCGTATGAATTAGAGCAGTCGCCAGAAGTAATAGAACAAATTATTCGTCCAACAGGGCTTTTAGATCCGCCAATTGATATACGACCAATTGAAGGGCAGATAGACGATTTATTAGGAGAGATTCAAGATCGCATTGCAAAAAATGAACGTGTATTAATTACGACTTTAACGAAGAAGATGTCAGAGGATTTAACAGACTACTTAAAAGATGTAGGAATTAAGGTGAATTACCTGCATTCTGAAGTGAAAACATTAGAACGTATTGAAATTATTCGGGATCTTCGCCTTGGTAAGTTTGATGTTCTTGTCGGTATTAACTTATTACGAGAAGGATTAGATATTCCAGAAGTATCACTTGTAGCGATTTTAGATGCTGATAAGGAAGGATTCTTGCGTTCAGAACGTTCATTAATTCAAACAATTGGCCGTGCAGCACGTAATGAAAACGGCCGCGTTATTATGTACGCAGATCGTATAACGAGATCGATGGGAATTGCAATTGAAGAAACGAAGCGTCGTCGCACTATACAAGAAGCTTACAATAAAGAGCATGGTATTACGCCGAAAACGATTCAAAAAGGTGTGCGTGATGTGATACGTGCAACGACAGCTGCTGAAGAGACAGAAACATATGAAGCAACGCCAGCTAAGAAGATGACGAAAAAAGAGCGTGAAAAGACAATTGCGAAGATGGAAGCAGAAATGAAAGAAGCAGCAAAAGCGTTAGACTTCGAGCGTGCAGCTGAATTAAGAGATTTACTATTAGAATTAAAAGCGGAAGGGTGAAAAGAGTGAGTAAGAGCAAGGATTTTATCGTTGTAAAAGGTGCTAGAGCACATAACTTAAAAAATATTGATGTAACCATTCCGAGAAATCAGCTTGTCGTTGTAACGGGATTGTCTGGTTCGGGGAAATCATCATTAGCATTTGATACGATTTATGCAGAAGGGCAGCGCAGATACGTAGAATCGTTATCTGCGTATGCACGCCAATTTTTAGGACAAATGGATAAACCGGATGTAGATACGATTGAAGGATTGTCACCAGCAATTTCAATTGATCAAAAAACGACGAGTCGTAATCCACGTTCAACTGTTGGAACGGTAACGGAGATCTATGATTATTTACGTTTATTATTTGCGCGAATTGGTACGCCAATTTGTCCGAATCATGGCATTGAAATTACATCACAAACAGTAGAGCAGATGGTAGACCGGGTCCTTGAATATCCTGAACGTACGAAATTACAAGTGTTAGCTCCTATCGTTTCTGGTCGTAAAGGTGCACATGTGAAAGTGCTTGAAGATATTAAGAAGCAAGGATATGTTCGTGTACGTGTTGATGGTGAAATGCTTGATGTGTCTGAAGATATTGCGTTAGATAAAAATAAGAAGCATTCCATTGAAGTTGTAATAGACCGTATTGTTGTAAAAGAAGGGATCGCAAGCCGTCTTGCAGATTCTCTTGAAAGTGCATTAAAGCTTGGCGGGGGCCGCGTGTTAATCGATGTGATGGGAGAAGAGGAACTTCTATTTAGTGAACATCATGCTTGTCCGCATTGTGGTTTTTCAATCGGGGAATTAGAACCGCGTATGTTCTCATTCAATAGTCCGTTCGGTGCATGTCCTTCTTGTGATGGACTTGGCTCAAAGCTAGAGGTAGATTTAGAACTTGTTATTCCGAACTGGGATTTATCATTAAATGAGCATGCGATTGCGCCTTGGGAGCCGACAAGTTCACAATATTACCCACAGCTTTTACAATCTGTATGTAATCATTACGGCGTTGATATGGATGTGCCTGTGAAAGATATACCGAAAGATTTATTTGATAAAGTATTGTACGGGAGCGGTGAAGAGAAAGTTTATTTCCGCTATGTAAATGAATTTGGTCAAGTAAAGGAAAATGAGATTTTATTTGAAGGTGTTATTCCAAATATTGAACGTCGTTATCGTGAAACGAGTTCGGATTACGTTCGTGAGCAAATGGAAAAGTATATGGCAGAGCAAGCTTGTCCGAAGTGTAAAGGTGGACGTTTAAAGCCTGAGAGTTTAGCTGTTTTCGTTGGCGGAAAAACGATTGCTGATGTGACGAAATATTCTGTTCAAGAAGTACAGGAATTCTTCTCAAGTGTGGAGCTAACAGAGAAACAACAAAAAATTGCTCATTTAATTTTAAGAGAAATTCAGGAGCGCGTTGGGTTCTTAGTGAACGTCGGTTTAGATTATTTAACGTTAAGTCGTGCCGCAGGAACTTTATCAGGTGGTGAGGCGCAACGTATTCGTTTAGCAACGCAAATTGGTTCTCGTCTTACTGGCGTACTTTACATTCTTGATGAGCCTTCTATCGGTTTGCATCAGCGCGATAACGATCGTCTTATTCGTACATTGCAAGAAATGCGTGATTTAGGTAATACGTTGATTGTCGTTGAGCATGATGAAGATACGATGATGGCAGCTGATTATTTACTTGATATCGGGCCTGGCGCAGGTATTCACGGTGGACAAGTCGTATCAGCAGGTACACCAGCTGAAGTGATGCAAGATGAGAATTCGCTAACAGGGAAGTATTTAAGCGGTAAAGAGTTTATTCCAGTTCCACTTGAAAGACGTAAAGGTGACGGACGAAAAGTGGAAATTGTCGGTGCAAAGGAGAATAACTTAAAGAACGCGAAAATGTCATTCCCGCTTGGTACGTTTGTAGCCGTAACGGGTGTATCTGGTTCTGGTAAAAGTACGATGATTAATGAAGTACTATATAAATCGTTAGCGCAAAAGTTATATAAAGCGAAAGCGAAGCCAGGTACTCATAAAGAGATTAAAGGTCTTGAGCATTTAGATAAAGTAATCGATATAGATCAATCGCCAATCGGTCGTACACCGCGTTCTAACCCTGCGACTTATACAGGTGTATTCGATGATATTCGTGATGTGTTTGCCCAAACGAATGAAGCGAAAGTGCGTGGATATCAAAAAGGACGTTTCAGCTTTAACGTAAAAGGTGGACGTTGTGAAGCATGCCGTGGTGATGGAATTATTAAAATCGAAATGCACTTCTTACCAGATGTATACGTGCCGTGTGAAGTTTGTCATGGTAAACGTTACAACCGTGAAACGTTAGAAGTGAAATATAAAGATAAGAACATTTCTGAAGTCTTAGGAATGACAATTGAAGATGGGGTAGAGTTCTTCGCTAACATCCCAAAAATTAAGCGTAAACTTCAAACTCTTGTAGATGTTGGACTTGGTTATATGAAATTAGGCCAGCCAGCAACGACGTTATCTGGTGGTGAAGCACAGCGCGTGAAGCTAGCTTCTGAATTACACCGTCGTTCTACAGGACGTACACTATATATTTTAGATGAGCCAACGACTGGTTTACATGCACATGATATCGCACGTCTTCTAGAAGTGCTGCAACGTCTTGTTGAGAGCGGTGAGACGGTACTTGTAATTGAACATAATTTAGATGTAATTAAAACAGCGGATTATATCGTTGACCTTGGACCAGAGGGCGGAGACAAAGGTGGACAAATCGTTGCTTCCGGAACGCCAGAGCAAGTAGTGAAAGAAGAGCGTTCGTATACGGGTAAGTATTTAAAAGAGATTTTAAATCGTGATAAAGCAAGAATGAAAGAGAAAATAAAAGAAGTAGAGTTATCGCAATAAGGGTATTACGAAAAACCGAGTGGAAATGACACTCGGTTTTTCGTTCATAGGGGGAGAACATGGAGTTTATAGATGTTTTAAGAAAGAAAAATATGAAGGTAAGAGAGTTTCAAAGTTGGGGTGTATATTTTCGCAAGCGCTGGGAGGATAACTTTGCAAATCATGTAAGTGATGAGGAAAAAGAAGATATTTTTCTTTATGGAGATAAGTATGCATGTGGGTATCTATGGCACATATTTAGTTATGAGAGAAAGAAGTGTGTAGAGGGAGAAGAAGCGGAGAACACGTTTCATAATGAAGTGAAAAAGGAGTGCTACATCTTCTATCAACACTGTGATGAGGTACTACTAATAAAAGATGCGAGTTTATTAAGTATGGATGATATATTGCGTGAAACAGATGATATGTATAAAGGCGATGTTTATATTGTAGATAAAGATTTCACTTGGACTTTTGTAAAAACGCATGAGCATAGATGGTGTGGGCCGTATTTCGCTAAGAAGTGTTAGTAGGTATACAAGCATGAAGAGTAGAATAAGTTGATATAAGTGTTTGCATGATACTTGCGTTTATTATCTATTAGCGTATGATGAAATATATATGTTAAAAGGATGTGTAAAGAAATGAGATGGATTGTATCACTTCTTGTAAATAGCGTTGTGTTAATCGCTGTATCGGGACTTTTAAAAGGGATTGCACCAGACGCGTTTTACGTAGCAAATATACAAACTGCAATTATTGCGAGTATTATTTTGGCTGTTTTAAATGTGTTTGTAAAACCGTTTTTAATTTTAATTACGCTACCAATTACTGTTGTAACTTTCGGTTTCTTCTTAATTGTTATTAATGCGATTACGTTAAAAATAGCAGATTCATTATTAGGAGACGCATTTAATATATCAGGTTTCGGTGTAGCGATCGTTGCGGCAATTTGTATTTCAATTTTTAATATGATTATTGAAAAGGCAATTGTGGAACCTTTATATGAAAAAAAGAGAAAATGACAAAAAGAAAAACATTTCATGATATGTATGAAATGTTTTTTTCTATTTATTAGAAACCGTATTTCTTGTTTCCAGAAAAAAATGGTACAATATCCGGTAGAATGGAATTTTACATCAAATGAGACTGAACCCGCAGCGGAGTGGAGGTTTATACATATGCCGAAAGTAAGGACAAAAGATTTAATTGAACAATTTCAATTGGAGTTAATAAGTGGTGAAGAAGGAATTCATCGTCCGATTGATACAAGTGATTTATCACGACCTGGAATTGAAATGGCAGGATTTTTTACATATTATCCAGCTGATCGCGTGCAGCTTCTTGGGAAGACGGAGCTGACGTTCTTTGACACGTTAACGTCAGAGCAAAAACAAGAGAGAATGAAAGCGCTTTGTACTGAGGAGACGCCATGTATTATTGTAACTCGTAATCAAGATGTACCAGATGAGTTGCTGCAAGCATCGCGTGAATCGGGCATGCCTTTATTACGCTCTTCTCAAACGACAACGAGATTATCAAGTCGTTTAACAAATTATTTAGAAGGTAAGTTAGCACCAACAACAGCTGTTCATGGTGTGTTAGTAGATATTTACGGCGTTGGTGTTTTAATTACAGGACAAAGTGGTGTCGGTAAAAGTGAGACAGCTCTTGAGCTTGTAAAACGTGGTCATCGCCTTGTTGCGGATGATAGTGTAGAAATTCGCCAAGAAGATGAAGACATGTTAGTCGGAAGCTCACCAGATTTAATTGAGCATTTATTAGAAATTCGTGGTCTAGGCATTATTAACGTTATGACGTTATTCGGTGCAGGGGCAGTGCGAAATTATAAGCGTATTACACTTGTTATTAATCTTGAAATTTGGGATCAAAAGAAAAATTATGATCGCTTAGGTCTTGATGAAGAGAAGATGAAGATTATTGATACAGAACTTACGAAGATTACACTTCCAGTTCGTCCTGGTCGAAACTTAGCTGTTATTATTGAAGTGGCAGCGATGAACTTCCGTTTAAAACGTATGGGAGTCAATGCAGCACAGCAGTTCTCAGAACGATTAATGAGTGCGATTGAGTTAGGAAATCAGGAGTAAACATTGGAGAGGGAGGTCATACATATGCTGTTAGGTTCTGTACCACAGCTTGACCGCGTAGCTATCCAACTTGGACCGTTTCCTGTTTATTGGTACGGGATTATTATCGGTACAGGTGTGCTATTAGGTCTTTGGCTAGCAACTCGCGAAGGAGAAAGGCTAGGTATTCCAAAAGATACATTTGTTGACCTTGTATTAATTGCAGTACCGATCGCTATTCTATTTGCGAGAATGTACTATGTTATTTTTGAATGGGAATATTACGCGCAAAACCCGAGTCAAATTATTAATATTCGTCAAGGTGGTTTGGCGATTCATGGTGGTTTAATCGGAGCTGTTATTACAGGGATTCTTTTTGCGAAACGTCGCGGGGTTTCATTCTGGAAGTTGGCGGATATTGCTGCACCAAGTATTTTACTAGGACAAGCAATTGGCCGATGGGGAAACTTTATGAACCAAGAGGCGCATGGTGATGAAGTAACGAGACAGTTTTTAGAAGGCCTTCATTTACCGGATTTCATTATTAATCAAATGTACATTGATGGTGTGTACTACCACCCGACGTTTTTATATGAATCGTTATGGAATTTTGTGGGAGTAATTCTATTACTTGCATTAAGAAAAGTGAATTTACGCCGTGGGGAATTATTCTTCACATATTTAATTTGGTATTCAATAGGACGCTTCTTCGTAGAAGGGTTACGTACAGATAGTTTAATGCTAGGACCGCTTCGTATTGCACAAGTAATGTCAATTGGACTTGTTGTTATTTCTATTATTTTCATTATTGTGAGACGAAAAATGGGGCAAGCTGATAAAAGATATTTAGAAAATTAGAGAAAAGTAGCATCTTATTATAAGATGCTGCTTCTTTCATATTCAGGAAAGAGAAAGGACTAAGGCAATGAAAATAAATACAGTGTTATTTGATTTAGATGGAACGTTAATTAATACAAACGAACTTATTATTTCTTCTTTTTTACATACTTTACATACATATTATCCAGATCAATATAAGCGTGAAGATGTATTGCCATTTATCGGTCCATCTTTACATGATACTTTCAGTAAGATTGATGAAAGTAAGGTTGAAGAGTTAATTACGAGTTATCGTCAATTTAACCATGATCATCATGATGAATTAGTAGAAGAATATGAAACTGTATATGAAACAGTTCAAGAGTTAAAAAAGCAAGGCTATAAGGTTGGTATTGTTACAACGAAAGCACGACAAACTGTTGAGATGGGATTAAAGTTATCGAAGCTTGATGAGTTCTTTGATGTTGTCGTGACAATTGATGATGTCGAGCATGTGAAACCACATCCAGAACCGCTTCAAAAAGCGCTTCATTTATTAGATGCGAAACCGGAAGAAGCATTGATGGTTGGGGATAATCATCATGATATTGTTGGCGGACAAAATGCGGGTACGAAAACAGCTGCGGTTTCATGGACATTGAAAGGTAGAGCGTATTTAGAGGCTTACAAGCCAGACTTTATGCTAGATAAAATGAGTGATTTATTGCCGATTTTGTCCGACATGAATCGTTCGTAAAGATAAGTAGAGGAGCGATTTAAGTGCGACGGACAACGCGCTATCCTGTTTCAGGAGAAAATTCATTATGGAACGTGTATAAAACAGTGTCTTTTTGGAAGGTAATGAAGAATTTTATTATTATCCAAATTGCACGTTATACACCTTTTTTATCGGTCAAGAATTGGTTATACCGCACATTTTTGCGGATGAAAGTAGGAAAGAAAACATCGTTTGCGCTTATGGTAATGCCAGACATTATGTTCCCGGAAAAGATAACTGTGGGAGAAAATTCGATTATAGGCTATAATACAACGCTTTTAGCACATGAATATTTAATTCGAGAATATCGACTTGGAGAGATCGTTATAGGAAATGAAGTGATGATTGGAGCAAATACGACTATATTACCAGGTGTGAAAATTGGAGATGGTGCGATTGTTTCAGCTGGCACACTCGTTCATAAAGATGTACCGAGCGGTGCTTTCGTAGGTGGAAATCCAATGCGTGTTATTTATACAAAAGAAGAAATAGATGCTAGAGAAGGTTGATGCTAAAAATGTAACATTTCTCTTCTTTTTTAATGAATAAAAAGGAAATAATTGAGTATAATATACTGTTTTGTTTTTTACGGAATCGTTTATACTTATAGATAGAAGAATGTGTGAACGAAGAAAACAAAAAACTGGAGGATATATGGGGAAAAATCAAAGAATATATAAGGAGAACGGACAAGTTATCTCTTTTAATCAATTAGCGGACTTCTTTTATAAAAAAGGGATGAGGGCTTACAAAGGACAAAAATTGCAAGATGCAATTAAATATTTTCGAAGAGCGGCACAAAGCGAGAAGGAGCCGTTTATTTTATGTCAATTAGCAACAGTATTATCTGAGGCTGGTGAATATCAAGAGTCGAATCAAACCTTCTTTAAGCTTGTTAGATCTAATCCAGAACTTGAACAATGTTATTATTTTATTGCAAATAATTATGCGTATATGGGTCTATTTCAGCAGGCGAAGAAGTATGCGGATCGCTATTTAGAAGTTGCAGAAGAGAAGGAATTTGTTGAAGATACATTAGAATTACTTGAAATTATGGAAGAAGAAGCGATGGGTGCGGAAGAGATTGAGGATGAAGATGATTTAATTGTTATGCAGGAAGAAGCCAATCGTTATATTCGTAACGGACAATTGGAAGAAGCAATTGCTACATTAGAAATTGTTACGAAAGATTATCCGGAATTTTGGTCGGGGCATAATAATTTAGCCATTGCGCATTTTCAATCTGGTAATGTAGATAAGGCGCTGAAATTAACGGAAATGATTTTAGAGAAAAATCCTGGTAATATACATGCGCTTTGTAATACACTTATTTTTCTATATTCAATTGGAGAGCATAAACAAGTAGAGGTGTTAGCTGCTCAGTTAGTTTCGGTATATCCGATTTCGTTTGAACATCGTTTGAAACTTGGGACGACACTTGCAACAATTGGTCATTTCGAGCCTGCATATAAATGGTTCAAATTATTAAAGCGTCAAGGATACGAAGGAGACGTTAGTTTCTATTATTGGTTTGCATATTCTGCGTATATGGTGAAAGATCAGCAAGTAGCTGAAAAAATGTGGCAACATGTTGTAGAATTGCACCCTGATAAAAAGGGAAAAGAACCGTGGAATGCATTGAATTTAGCGGATGAAGGACAAAATGTGTTATTTGAAGAATTACGAAAATCATTCCAGCAAAGTGCGACGCTAGAGGAACAAATGCTAGCTTTATATTTAATGAATGAATTATCAACGCCGGAGAAGGTTGGATTCTTCTTTGATGTAACGCAGGCGAAGAATGGTGTTCCAATCGTATCGCAACTTGCAAAGTATTTCTTTTTACTGAATAGCCATAAGAGTATTCCAGCTGATTTACAGCAATTTGAACAGTGCGCGCGAATCGCGGATGCTTTATACAATTATACGAAAAAAGATGATGAATTAATCGAAGAGTGTTTACAATTTTGGTTTTGTACGTTCATACGTTTATATACATCTGGGGCAGTTTTTACAAATGTATACGGCTGGTCAGCTGCGGTTGAATATATCGTACGCAGTGAACAAGGAAATAAGATGACACAGTCGGAGCTCGGAGATGTGTATAATGTATCTGTAGCGACTGTTCGAAAGTATGTGCAAGCTGTTAAGCGTACGCACACATAGATAAGCAAATCATTGGGAAAAAAATGATGCGAACAGTATAATGAGGGTAACTTAATTGTGTAGGAATGGATAGGAGTGAATAGTGTGTCAGAAGAAAAAATTTATGATGTCATTATTATTGGTGCAGGACCAGCTGGTATGACAGCTGCAGTATATACATCTCGTGCAAATTTAAGCACATTAATGCTTGAGCGTGGTATTCCAGGCGGGCAAATGGCAAATACAGAAGATGTAGAAAACTACCCAGGTTATGAGTCTATTTTAGGACCAGACTTATCAAATAAAATGTTCGAGCATGCGAAGAAATTTGGTGCTGAATATGCATACGGTGATGTGAAAGAAGTCATCGATGGTAAAGAATACAAAACAATTATTGCTGGTAAAAAAGAATATAAAGCACGTGCAATTATCGTTGCAAGTGGTGCAGAGTATAAAAAAATTGGTGTACCAGGTGAAACAGAACTTGGCGGCCGCGGTGTATCATATTGTGCGGTATGTGATGGCGCATTCTTTAAAGGTAAAGAACTTGTAGTTATCGGCGGCGGAGATTCTGCTGTTGAAGAGGGTGTGTTCTTAACACGCTTCGCATCAAAAGTAACGATCGTTCACCGTCGTGACACGCTTCGTGCACAGAAAATTTTACAAGATCGTGCTTTCCAAAACGAAAAAGTAGACTTCATTTGGAACCACACGATAAAAGAAATTAACGAAGCAAATGGTAAAGTAGGAAGTGTAACACTTGTAGATGTAAACAGTGGAGAAGAGAAAGAAGTCAAAACTGACGGCGTATTCGTATACATCGGTATGTTACCACTATCAAAACCATTTGTTGAACTAGGTATTACAAATGAAAATGGTTACCTTGAAACAAACGAGCGTATGGAAACGAAAGTTCCTGGTATTTTCGCAGCAGGTGATGTTCGTGAAAAAATGCTACGTCAAATTGTAACTGCAACAGGTGATGGTAGTATTGCAGCACAAAGTGCACAACATTACGTAGAAGAATTATTAGAAGAACTAAAAACCGTATCAGAAAAATAAGGGATAACATACCTTTTGAGAAGAAAGCTACCGATAGGAGCTTTCTTCTTTTTTTGTGTGAAAATGTCAAAGTTTTGTCAAAAAATATTGGGATTATAAGCTTTCTTATTGATATACTGGACTTTACGGAAAAAATCACTATAAGAAATGAGGAATTTATTCAGTATGGAATGGCGTAATATATATCGTGGATTTTGTATGGGCGTTAGTGATTTAATTCCTGGTGTGAGCGGCGGTACAATCGCTGTTGTGTTAGGGATTTATGAACAATTGCTTGCGGCAATTAGCGGATTCTTTAGTCGTGAATGGAAAAAACATTTAGGATTTTTAATTCCACTTGCAGCTGGTGTGGCAGCAGCGTTTTTAACGTTAAGTCATGTTATTAAATATTTACTTGCAAATCATTATGAACCGACTCAATTTTTCTTCCTCGGTTTAATTATTAGTATATTACCGATGTTAATGAGAGAAGCTGATGCAAAGTCGTCGTTTAAAGGTAAGCATATTGTTTTATTAATCGTTGCAGCAATTCTTGTTGCGATCACAGCTTTCTTTAAACCAGATAAGACAGCAGATCCAATTACGACGTTAACAATTTTAAATGCAATTGGTTTATTTTTCGCAGGATGGATGGCTAGTATGGCGATGTTACTTCCTGGAATTAGCGGATCGTTTATTCTATTAATTATTGGTGTATATCCGACAGCAATTAATGCTTTAACTACCCTCAACTTACCTTTAATTGCAGTTATTGGTGCTGGCGTTATGGTAGGGTTCGTTGTAAGTAGTAAAGGAATTAGTTTCTTATTAGATCGATATAAAAGTATGACATTTGCGGCAATTATTGGACTAGTTATCGGTTCGATTGTAATTGTGTTCCCTGGTATTCCAACTGGAGGATTTTCAATTATAAGTTCAATTATTACCTTTATTTTAGGATTTGCGATTGTTACTTATTTCGGTAAGAAGTAAGGGCTGGAGTCCCCTTGGCGATAAAAGTCGTTAAGGGGATTTTTCATGCTATTCACGGAAAGTCCAGGCATTTACATTGCTTGTTATAAAAAGCTTTTTTAAAATTGTTGAGTAGCAGTGCTTAGCGAAAGGGGGACTGGCTCCTTCGTTGTAGCAAACTGTTTTTGATAGTATAATGAAATGAGTATGCAGTGAGAAATTTGCTGCAAGTAGCTGAGGTGAAGAAACATGCAAAGAGTGACAAACTGTGTGTTAATTAGAGATAATGAAGTACTCTTACTCCAAAAACCTCGCCGGAATTGGTGGGTTGCACCAGGCGGGAAAATGGAGCGTGGTGAGACTGTAAGAGATTCCGTTGTTCGCGAGTATCGTGAAGAAACAGGTATTTATTTAAAGAACCCAGCGTTAAAGGGGGTCTTCACCTTTGTCATCCAAGAAGGTGATAAAGTTGTTTCTGAATGGATGATGTTCTCCTTTTTAGCGACAGATTTTGCAGGAGAAAACAAACTAGAGAGCGAAGAAGGCATCATTGGTTGGCATACATTTGATAAAATTGATGATTTAGCAATGGCACCAGGAGATTATCACATTATTGATTATTTAATTAAAGGAAATGGCATAATCTACGGTACATTTGTATATACCCCAGATTTTGAGTTGCTTTCATATCGATTAGATCCGAGTTAAACCGTCAAGGAGAGGATACGATGACAGAGAATAATGATATAAAAATGGTAATTATTACAGGAATGTCTGGAGCTGGAAAGACAGTAGCTTTACAAAGTTTTGAAGATTTAGGATATTTCTGTGTGGATAATTTACCACCGATGTTATTGCCAAAGTTTATTGAGCTTATGGCGGATTCAAAAGGAAAAATGAATAAAGTAGCACTTGGTATTGATTTACGTGGCCGAGAGTTTTTCGAACATTTATGGGAAGCGCTTGATGATTTATCAGAACGTACATGGATTATTCCTCATATTTTATTCTTAGATGCGAAAGATAGCACACTTGTAACTCGTTATAAAGAAACGAGACGCTCGCATCCACTTGCACCAACTGGTCTGCCGTTAAAGGGAATCGAAGCAGAGCGTAATTTATTAACAGATATGAAGGCACGCGCGAATATTGTGCTTGATACATCTGATTTAAAACCGAAAGAATTACGTGAAAAAATTGTTCACCTATTTTCAACTGAAACTGAGCAAGCATTTCGTGTAAATGTTATGTCATTTGGATTTAAGTACGGTATTCCAATTGATGCAGATTTAGTATTTGATGTTCGTTTTTTACCAAATCCATATTACATTCCACATATGAAGCCATTAACAGGACTAGATGAAGAAGTTTCATCGTATGTGCTGAAATTTAATGAGACGCATAAGTTTTTAGAGAAATTGACTGATCTTATCACTTTCATGCTGCCTCATTATAAAAGAGAAGGCAAGAGTCAACTTGTAATTGCAATTGGATGTACAGGTGGACAGCATCGTTCTGTTACGCTTACAGAATACCTTGGAAAACATCTGAAACCAGAGTATAGCGTTCATGTATCTCATCGTGATGTGGAGAAGAGAAAGGGTCATTAAGGGATGAAAAAAGAGAGAAAACCTAAAATTGTTATCATGGGAGGCGGAACGGGACTTTCTGTTTTATTACGAGGATTAAAACAATATCCGGTTGATATTACAGCAGTTGTTACAATCGCTGATGATGGTGGCAGTTCAGGTAGATTACGTGATGAGCTAGAAATTCCACCCCCAGGTGATATTCGTAACGTACTTGTTGCGTTATCAGATGTAGAGCCACTGGTGGAAGCTTTATTCCAGCATCGTTTCACAACGGGAGATGGGCTGAAAGGTCATGCGTTAGGAAATTTATTATTGGCAGGTATGACCTCGATTACAGGAGACTTCTTCCATGCTATTACAGAAACGAGTAAAGTTTTAAATGTTAGAGGACGTGTATTACCAGCAGCGAATCAAAGTGCAGTACTACATGCGGAACTAGAAGACGGAGAAATTGTAACAGGTGAATCAAAGATTCCTTATTTCGGAAAGAAAATTAACCGTGTCTTTTTAACTCCAGAAGATGTAGAGCCGTTACATGAAACGTTGACTGAAATTAAACGAGCTGATTTACTTGTTTTCGGTCCAGGAAGTTTGTATACGAGTATATTACCGAATTTAGTTGTTAACAAAATTGGGGACGCTGTTCTTGCTGCAAAAGCAAAGAAGGTATATGTGTGTAATGTTATGACGCAAGCTGGTGAAACGATGGGATATACTGCGTTTGATCATGTGCAGGCGTTACATGATCATTTAGGTGAACCATTTATTGATACTGCAATTGTAAATAACCGTGATATTCCTTGTGAATTACGTCAGTTATATGAGGAAGAAATGTCAGCGCCAGTTGTAGTAGATGAAGAGCGTTTTACTGAAAATAATATTAATGTGATTCAAGATCAATTAGCGAAGTATGATGACCGTGTTGTAAGACACGATACATTAAAACTAGCTTCTATTTTATATTCACTGTTGTAGATGTGCGTTGCCTCGTTTGAGGTAACGCTCCTCATTTCATATAGGACAAGATTTTTGTTCCACAATAATCGTATAAGGAGGTGTTGACTGTGTCATTTGCATCAGAAACAAAGAAAGAGTTGACGAATCTGGAGATGAAGGAATGTTGTGAGAAAGCAGAATTATCAGCGTTACTTCGCATGAACGGATCGCTTTCTTTTTCAAATCGTCGTCTATCAATCGATATTCAAACGGAGAATGCGGCAATTGCAAGAAGGATTTATACGCTTTTGAAAAAAGGATATGACGTGACGGTAGAATTGCTTGTTCGTAAAAAAATGCGATTGAAGAAAAACAATGTATATATCGTAAGGCTTGTTGAGAAGTCACGCGAAATATTAGCTGATCTTCATATCGTTCGAGACGACTTTTCATTTATTCGAAATATATCACAAGAATTAATTGAGAAGAAATGTTGTAAACGATCGTATTTACGCGGTGCATTTTTAGCAGGTGGTTCAGTAAATAACCCAGAAACATCATCTTATCATTTAGAGATCTTTTCGTTATATAAGGAACATAATGATGCTATATGTGAACTGATGAACGGATTTGATTTAAATAGTAAGACGTTGGAAAGAAGAAAAGGGTACATTACGTATTTAAAAGAAGCAGAAAAGATTACAGAGTTTTTAAATATTATAGGTGCTCATAATGCACTTTTAAGATTTGAAGACATTCGAATCGTACGTGATATGCGTAATTCTGTAAATCGCTTAGTGAACTGCGAAACAGCTAATTTAAATAAAACAATTGGTGCAGCGCTAAGGCAGATTGAAAATATCCGTTATATTGATGAGACGGTTGGTCTTGATATATTGCCGGATAAACTACGAGAAATTGCGCAATTACGAAGAGATTATCAAGATGTAACATTGAAAGAGTTAGGTGAGATGGTATCCGGGGGGAAAATTAGTAAATCGGGTATTAATCATCGTTTGCGTAAAATTGATGATATTGCAGAGAAATTACGCGCGGGGGAAACGGTAGCAAAAAAATAAGAGGTTAAAGGGGAAATGGAGCTGTGGTTCAAAAAAGAGTTCAGGTTTCATTAAAAAACGGTTTACAAGCACGTCCGGCTGCGTTGTTTGTACAAGAGGCAAATCGCTTTCATGCAGATATCTTCATCGAAAAAGATGGGAAGACAGTAAATGCAAAGAGCATAATGGGGATTATGAGCTTAGCAATTGGAACTGGTAGCATGATAACAATTACAACAGAAGGTTCGGATGCAGAAGAGGCTTTAGAGGCACTAGCTGCATATGTACAATAAGAAGCTATCGCGCATGTGCGATAGCTTTTTTGTTGTTTGGGGCTTGTTGGTGGGGGTATGTGGGGTATGCGTACTTGTCGAGAATTGTCGGTAAGTCGATAAGTTGTGTCGAAACGTCGATATATTAAAATAATCGCCGATATAATTGGAGTTACGGTCGATATATTTGAAAAATCGCCGATATATTTAGAGGGATACTGAGTGGGGTATGTTCGTGCGGAGATTTAACTATAAAAAAGCGCCCTGTAATAGGGCGCTTTTTTATAGTTGTATCTAGCTCCAGCGGCTAGAATCTCCGGTCGCTTCGCCCCTTCATTCGAGGCAAAAAGCGCCTCGGAATCAGGGGCTCCATCGCCCTGCGATTCTGAACGAGCCGCTTTCGCTTTTAGTTATTAACGATTTGTAAAGATCTTATCGATTAAACCGTATTCTAAAGCTTTTTCTGCTGTCATGAAGTTGTCGCGGTCTGTGTCGCGTTGTAGTACTTCAAGAGGTTGACCTGTGCGGTCAGCAAGAATTTGGTTTAGTTTTTCACGTAAGAATAGGATACGTTTAGCAGCGATTTCGATTTCAGTCGCTTGACCTTGTGCCCCACCAAGTGGTTGGTGAATCATTACTTCACTGTTTGGAAGTGCATAACGTTTTCCTTTTTCACCTGCTGCAAGTAAGAATGCACCCATAGATGCAGCCATACCGATACAGATTGTTGATACTTGCGGTTTAATAAACTGCATTGTATCGTAAATTGCCATACCTGCTGTGATAGAACCACCAGGGCTGTTGATGTAGATATGAATATCTTTTTCTGGATCTTGAGATTCCAAGAATAAAAGCTGGGAAACGATTGAGTTAGCTACGTTGTCATCAATTGCGCTACCAAGCATAATGATGCGGTCTTTTAATAGTCGAGAGTAAATATCGTAAGCGCGTTCTCCACGATTTGTTTGTTCAATTACTGTAGGAATTAAATTCATCTGTTATTTCCTCCTTATAAAGCTTTCTTAGTCTTATAATACAATTATGGTCAATAAAGGTCAAACGAAACCACTTTAAATCAAAAAAATATGTAGTTGTACCATGAAATATTCGCTATGTTTTTGAAATTCCCTGCTTATGTATCTTCAACATCATAACCGAATTACATAAATTTAAACGTTATAAAAACTGTAGAAAAAAAGAAAAGAACGCCTTTTTTACTGAAGCGTTCTTTCGATATTTATTCTTTTAAAAGATAGGTCACTTTATTTAAAATCTTTTCGATTTGTTTCGCGTTTTTACTATACATTTCGCTTGCTGATTTCGACTTTGTTTCTAAAGAAAATAGTTCAAGATCAGCATGACATTTTTTTAAAGATGCCAATAATAAAGGTTTGTTTTGAGGAGAAGGCATTTGTAGTTTGTCATTATAAATGTCGATAGTAAGTTGTCCATATGAATCCACTTGACCGAGAAAGACGTTTTCAATGACAACACCGAGTTTCTCGAGCTCAGAATGTAACCAAGCTCGGTTATGTCCGCTTGCTGAAAGAGGTTCATCTAGTATATTGCCATCCATAATAACAGTTTGTGGTTCTTTTTCGTTTGCTACTTTTAAACCGATGTCTTTTGCTGTGAGTGGTTGGCGATCTTTCTTTAATAATACATTTAATTCTCCGCTCGGTTCTAGTACAGCAAATTCAACATCAGCTACGCTGAAGGCATCTTTTCCACGAAGAAGTTCCAGTAATTCGTCACTTGTATATTTTTCTTTCTTTAAGTTGTCTTCGAGTATCTTTCCATCTTTTATTAATACGGTAGATTTCCCTTCAAAGAAGTCCCGAGCTGTTTTGTTCTTTAAAGAAAGGATTCCTGTTAAAAAAGGTACCACAGCGAAAATGAGTATCGCAAAGACGCCGTGAAAAAATTTTGAATCGAGCCCTGTAGATACTTGGGCAGCGATGTCACCGATTGTCATTCCGGCTATGTATTCAAAAAAGGAGAGCTGAGAGATTTGTCTTTTCCCTAACCATTTCGTAATAGCGAATAAAATAATTAATATGAATACAGAGCGAAGAATGACAAGTGTCCATTCCGGCAGGTGAGACATAGTCATTTCCTCCAGTCTACTTAAAACCCTTTATATTGAGGTTCTTCACGTTCTAATACTGAAACTCTATTTTGTAAATCAGCGATGATGCTGTCCATTTCTAACATACATTCATGAAATACACGTTTTGATTCTGCGTCCTGTGAATGTAGTGAAAGGGAGCTCAAACTTGCTTGAGCGCCCCTTACACTAGCAAGGCAGGTTTTGACGCTAGCGATAACTGTCATACGAACACCTTATCCTTTCGGTTTGAATAGCAATGCTCCGATGAAGCCGAAAATAATAGCTGCGGATACACCGGCGCTCGTTACTTTAAACATGCCGGTAATAACGCCAACGATGCCATGTTTTGCAGCTTCTTCCATTGCACCGTGAACGAGGGCATTACCGAAGCTTGTAATAGGTACAGTTGCCCCAGCTCCAGCGAAATCAATTAATGGTTCATACAAATTGAATCCATCTAATATAGCTCCAGCAACAACGAGTGTTGCCATTGTATGAGCTGGTGTTAGCTTTCCAACATCAAACATAAGTTGGCCGATTACACATATAAGTCCGCCAATGACGAAAGCCCAGAAAAAAATCATTGCGTTGCACCTCCAAATTCAATCGAAACGGCGTGAGCGATACACGGAATCGTTTCTTCTTGTTGGAATGTAAGTGGAGATAGTAAAGCGCCTGTCGCAACGACAAGTATTTTATTAAACTCTCCTCTTTTCATTCGGTTTAATAAGTGACCGTATACGACCGTTGCGGAACACCCTGGTCCACTAGCGCCAGCGATGACAGGTTGCCCTTCTCTATAAATGAGCAGCCCGCAATCTTGAAATTGTTCGCTCGTTACTTTCGTTCCGTGTTTATGTAATAAGTCATAAGCAATTTCGCGTCCTACATGTCCGAGGTCACCCGTTACGATTAAATCGTAGTAAGAGGCATCAATTTGTCGTTCGCGTAAATGGGCTTCAATTGTATCAACGGCAGCTGGAGCCATTGCACCTCCCATATTAAATGGATCTGTTAATCCCATATCAACCACTCGTCCGATTGTGGCAGATGTTACCCTAGGACCGTGTCCAGTATCGCTTAAAATAGCAGCTCCTGCTCCGGTTACTGTCCACTGCGCGGTAGGTGGTTTTTGCCCACCATATTCGGTAGGATAGCGGAACTGTTTTTCTACAGCTGTATTATGACTGGATGCACCAGTTAATAAATATTTTGCGCCTTTTGCATTTACGATACTTGCTCCAAGTGCTAAACCTTCCATAGAAGTAGAACAAGCGCCGAATAGTCCGAGATAAGGAGTGCCCAGTGTACGGCAAGCAAAGCTTGTAGGGGTAATTTGATTAATTAAATCGCCTGCGAGTACAAATTGAATATCGTCTTTACGAAGTTTTGCCTTTTCAGTAGCGCGGCTACAAGCTTCTTCGAACAAAATTTTATGTGCTTTTTCATAGGAATCTTGTCCGAGCCATAAATCTTCATGGAGGGTATCGAAGTCTTCTGGAATTTTGCCTTTAGCTTCAAACGGCCCGCCAACGACTCCCGTCGAAATAATAACTGGTTTGTTTTCAAATACCCACGTTCGGTGTCCTTGTAACATTTATAGCCCTCCCCATTGAACGAGAATCGTTTTAATAAGTGCGATGACGAAAGCGGAAAATACACCAAATAAAATAACAGAACCAGCTAATTTAAACATGTTACCACCAACGCCGAGTACAAAACCTTCTGTGCGGTGTTCGATACATGCGGCAATAACGGAGTTACCAAATCCAGTGACAGGTACAGCTGTGCCTGCTCCGGCAAACTGACCAAACCGATCGTATATACCAAATCCAGTTAATAACATGGAGATGAAAATAAGAGTTGCGACTGTTGGATTTCCTGCTGAGCGTTCAGTGAAATCAAAATATGTGATATAAAATGTAGAAATGAGTTGTCCGATGAAGCAAATAAAACCGCCGACGAAAAAGGCCTTTATACAATTTTTCAAGACAGGGCGCTTCGGTTCTCGTTCTTGTTCGAATTTTTTATACTCCTGTTGTACAGGGGTTAAGTTTTTATCTTTACTAGACATTGCGATCCTTCCTTTTCTTAAAAAAAAGCGTTAAGTGTTAGACTCCATTTTTTTACCAATGAATTTTAATTGTTTATTAATTTCATCTTTAGATACTTCTTTTTCCTTAATTTTTCTTTCGAGTTTTTCGAGTAACATAAAGATTTTTTTATCTGTACTGACACGAACATCGAAAGTAGGATGCTCATCACTTAGCTGCTTTTGAAGCTTCTTACGAAGAGGTTTTAATCCAAACCTTTCGTGATGCTCCGGTATAACTGCTATGTAGAGATCTAAATTTGAATTTACTGCCGCGCTTTTTATAATCCCATCCATAGCGAGAGCCCTTTTCTTCGCTCCTTGTGATATAGATTGATTAAAGGATTCCGTACTCATCTTTGTTAATTTAGGACCTTTCTCTTTCTCCGTTCGTTTTGCTTCTTCTTTCACTTTTTTATCTAAAGGACTATTATCACATCCGGTAAAAGAGCTAAATAGAAGGGCAAATAATGCGGTTATGAGGCCGAGTTTTCGCATAATTATCATTCCATTTCTATTGCAATATGTAATGTGATAGAAAAAGGATGACTGCATATCATCCTTTTTCTATTTCACAGCATGACGAATCCGTTATTGCTGTGAGTATTGTGGTTCTTCTTGTTGGACTTCTTCAACACGTGGGTTTAAAGAATCGATAATCGTTTGTGTTTGCTGCGCAGCTGTTTGGAAAAGTTGCTTAGCTTGTTGGTTATCCGTATCAAGAGCGAATCCCTCTAAGCTAGCTTGTGCACTTTTTAATCCAGAAACAGTTTGCTTTAATTTTGTAATTACAGTCATTGAATGAAGCCCCCTTTGGAATATCAATTCAAAGATTATAATTTGTGAGTTGGGTTGAATTTATGATTGGAAAATTTAGGGGTGAGTGCTTTGTTAATATACTCATAACTAAGCGGCATAAAGGATTACGGGGATATTTTTATTGATTTAGATGGATTTTATTGCTATTATTATGAGAAGAAAATGAAGTGTTTTCTATTATCATGCGCCCATAGCTCAGTCGGATAGAGCGGTGGTTTCCGGTACCACGTCTGCCGGGGGTTCGAATCCCTCTGGGCGCGTTATATAAACTTTAATATTATTTTGTGTTGTGCAGAGGCCCTTTGTATGTGGTAAGTAAAAATACCATGTGCAAAGGGTCTTTTTGATATTATCGTTAGTCAATTATTGTTTCTTTAATCTTGAATTTAGAACTGAGATTCCTAACTTACATTTTGTAGGTTAGGAATTTTTTTATTTTAAAAATGTTAAAAATATGCAATTTTGCGAAGTTATCTAAAAAGTTTAAATCTTGTAAATTTATAACTGTAGAGAACAACAAACAAATAAATAAATAGAAAAAACGAGAGGATGAATGAAATGTCAAAAGGATACAAGTTCACAAAAGAAGAGTTAGTAGAGGCGTGGAAAGATCCACAAGTAAGAGAGAAGTTAAAAGACTTACCGAAA
>NZ_JAKUGD010000004.1:0-472225 GCF_022663775.1 Bacillus cereus group sp. BfR-BA-01350 | reverse complement strand
TTGTCTTGTTTGGTGATTTTTCTTTGTTTTGAACTAAGGCATTCAACTTTTTTAAATATGCATTTTCCATACGTAAACGCTCATTTTCCGCTTGTAAAGCTTCGATTGATCCTTCATCTACTGGTTTTATTTTTTTATCTTTCATGGTTGGACGCCCCTTTTTCTTTGATTGTAGGGCATCCAATCCTCCTGTTTCATAAGCTATTTTCCATTTCCGAAGTGTTTCATAAGACGGTATATTGAAAAGTGCCGCTGTTTCTCTGATAGATGTCCCGTGTTCATTCATATAATAAAGTACATCTAGTTTATACTCGGCTGGGTAGAATGTATAGCACTTTTCAAAGGCCTTTTCACCTGAAGATTCATATCGTCTAATCCACTCAAGAAGTACGCTAGGAGTAACTCCTATAGATTTAGCAATTGTTTTTCCACTTTCTGTACCATCTAAATATCGTTTCACTGCTTGAATTTTTTCTGTTGAAGAAAATTTAGCCATAAAAAATGCACCTCCAATTGTTAGACTGTGTCTAACAATTGGGGTGCACTTCAATTAAGGATTCGGCTTTTTTTATTGTTAAGATATTTAAAATTTACTTTTAGATAATGCCTTTAATATTGGATTTATGATTTTACTTAATAAACGAAACCCTCTAAATATAGATTGAACAACCTTCAAACTATCTCCCTCCCTTAAATTAAGCTAATTATACCAAATTCTATTAATGCAAATTCAAATAATGTAGACGTATTAAAAAGTAAGTAATAAAAAAGTCCTTCTCGAATGAGAGGACTGTGCTATTTTATAGGATAAAATTAGATTTATAGGAAAAATATTATTTAGTTAAGTTGACTTAAGTCAACGTTTGGTGTATAATAAGAGTATAAAGAACAGGAGGTGAACAAAGTGGATTGGATAATAATCTTAGGTGCTATAGCTACAACAGCAACGGTTTTCTCTCAAGTAACCGCAGGTGTTAAAAACATCGTAGATACATACTACAAGGTGAAAGAAGAAAAACAAAAGAGTCGCCCCGACCAAGGAAACGACTCAGAATAAGCACACAGGGGAGGGAAACCTCTCCTGCATTTAAGATTATATCACATTCCATATTATTATGAAAAAATTTATCTGGACGAATCTACCTGTAGTCATTGTTTTAGGGTTTATTTTATCAATCCTTGATTATGATAATTTAAACACTTGGGGTTATATCTGTATCGTTGGTACAATACTAGCGATAATCCTAATGGTAATCAACATGGTTATTTTGTATATAAAGGAGAAGAAAAATGTATAACTTTGAATCTAAGGAAGAACTAATAAAATTCGTAAATGATGAAATTGTGAATACTTCAGAGGCATTGGAGATTTTGGAATGCTCGAGGCAGAATTTAAATAAGTTGGTGAAGTCGGGGACGTTAGCGCCGATTAAAGAGATGGTTCGAGATCGTTTGTTTTTTAAAGAGGATATCTTAAGAAGAAAAGAGCAAATGAAAAAATAGTCTATTTATAATAGCAATCTCAATTATAAAAAAGCTCAGTTGTTTGACTGAGCTTTTTTATGTAAGTACTGATTCTAATTCATCTAATTTTATTTCATTTTCTAAACATAACTCTTTAACTACTTCTAATGCCCATTGTTTCCTTTGGTCAGCTTCAACAACTGTATTCCATACCCCGCCTCGTTCTGCATTATATAATGCTTTTAAACCAGGGAATAGATATGTATAGATAACGAGAATAACATGTTGTAAGTTTTGAGACACAATTTCCATTTGATTATTTTTAGTAATACTTGACCTTGCGGTATCTATAGTGAAGGAGCCATCAGAACCTATCTCCATAAACAGGCTAAAGTTATTTTCTTTTAAGAAATAGAAGCCACCGTTATAAACACTTTGATTACTACCTAATCCAGATAATGCTTGTACTGAACCCAAAACATTTGCTCCTTGACTTGTACTGTCATAAGCTTTTCTTTCTGCATGTTGTGAAACTGCCGAAACATCTACAATTTGAATGGTCTCGTTTGGAGAACCGTGTAAAGATACTGTTTGCCCTCGTTTGCTAAAAATCCAATAGAAAAATCTACTATCTAAGGCAAATGTATCTATATCTTTAAAGTACACTTTTCCCCACTCTTCTTTAGGATTTTTATTACCTTGTCCAAATAATGCAGAGCGTACTTTGCCTTCTTGGCTTGCGCTTACTTCTAAAGCGCAGAAAACCCTACCTAAATATTGGAAGAAAACAGCGTTTACAGAATGATTAAATACCCTTGATTCTCGTGGAAGGGGATTATTATTGATGACACCTTTCGAGGCACCTGATTGAGTTTCATATTGCCCTATAGCAGCGATATATTCAAATGTCTGGCCGGCGATATCCATTCTCTCAATAATAAAATCGGCCCTACCTGGAATTGGTAACCACTTATTCTGTAAGGTTTTCTCGTAATCTGTTAATTGATTATAAGTAGCGAGATACTCTATTTCTTGTAAATAATTTAATTGTAATAAATCGATAATATAATCTAAGTCAAAACGTGGCTCCATAGCCCAAATCACAATCTTACTGTTATTCCTCGCCATACTTGCTCCTCCTTCATTATCTCCGGAAAAATCTAACTTTTTGTTCTTTAATGTCCAATTGAAGAAAAAGTTTAAGCCATTTCGCACTTTTACCATTAACTGTGAAAGTGGGACTTATACTGGCTGATAGATTATCTGGGATTTCTATATCTGTATGATTGGTTATGTAATAGGGATAAACCTTCGTTACTGTTATGCTTTTTTTACCTGTTTGTAAAGTTCCAATTTCATTTATCATTTCATTCAAACGTATTTTAAAACCAGTTTGAGTGTCCACTACAATTTCTTTGTTTTGGAAGGGGTCTTTTGCCTGAATCATTAGCTGTCTAGGAGTGGGCTCAATTTCTAAGAAAAGTTCTTTGTTTTTTATTAATCTTAGTAAAATACGCCACCATATGCTCCCTTTTCTTGTAATTTCTAAATCTAATTTAACAGTTCTTTGGAGTTCACTAGACAGCCGGTTATTCTCTTGTGTTATTAAAGTGAAGTCTATATTGTTACCTAAAGCATTGTTTTGGGTGACAGTTATACTTAAAGGGCGAAATAAAAAAGAGAACCAACTTATTAATAGGAAGCATAAATAAATTCCTATCAATAATAGCGAGTCTCGCAATTTATTTTCCAGCCATTTTTCTTCACCCCAAAACTGGTTAAACAAGAACAGTAATAATATATACTGTATAGTTTGAGTAAAGAAATTTTTTCTATCTAGATTTAGCATGTGTCACATCCTCTCCACTGGAATATTTTTTACCCCAGTTGCTAATTCTATAGGTAATGAAAAAGCAAGCGAGGGTAACTCATTTATTTCTGCTGGAATTTCAGCTACGGCAAACTTGGTAATGCGCAGGTTTCGTCCGTTTTGAATGTAAGAAACAGCAAGAATATCATGTCCATTACTTAAAATAATATTAAGAACTTCAATAATATTATTTATGTTCTGAGTAAGAAATGCTTCATCTAATTCGTCTTGTAAATCTGAATCGATTTCCTCAGTAAATTCAATAACCAATATTTTTATATTTAAATAATCGGCATTTTTAATTAATGAAAATAATCTGTCCTGCTGCAGTTCAAATGGTCGTAATTTTGCTCGTAATTGTTCATTAGTATTTCTAATGGCTTTATCAACGGAGGCAACCAGTGGAGAAGACTGGGTGAGAATATCTGCACTTTTTAAATCATCATTATTTAAACATTGGATTTGTTGATAAAAATAAAGTACATGTGTACGCATAATTGCTACACCTCCATTCTTATAGTATATATTATTACACAAAATAAGAAAAAAATGTTAAGTTGTAAATAAAAATTTTACTGATATTTAATCATAGAATAGATGGGATATATTTTGATGTATTATTTATAAAATATCATGTATTACATTATATTTATTTCCATAATTAAAGTGAATAATAAAATTGATTATGATTTAGTGTTTTGATTTTTAGATGGATAAATTCTTTGTTAAAAAAATAACCTATTTTAATAAGCATCCACCCACAAACCCACCCACAATTCACCCACAAAAATAAAAAAAGTGATGAATCACTATGAAACATCACTTTTATAAAACCTTGATAAATCAACGTTTTTGGCACACTTTAAAACTTGATGAATTCAGAGGATATATTTAGAACACAAGTTCACCAATGGGAACGCGATCAATATATGTCTCTTTACTAAGAGGATTAAACCCTTGACACATAATGTGTTGAGGGTTTTTTATTTATCAGGAATTTTTATAGGAGAAATATAAAGAGGTAAACAAATTCAAAAACGTACTTGTTAATACTTATGCGAAATGAGTATCATTTTAAAAATGGAGTTATTTAAATGGGTTAAAGAGCCTGACTCAATTACATTTCAATACAAAGAAAACCCCCCCTGATACTGCAGTAATAGGGGGGGTTCGTCATTTATCTACAGTGAATTATGAAGAATGTTGTCGTAATTTTTGAGTTGAAATGAAGAAGCGGTTAAACAAAAATAAATTGTATTGACTCGTTCTATATAAAGAACTAAAATGGCATTAATTAGAAACTTTCGTATATTCGAAAGATAAAAATAATGTTTTTGTTTTTGTTATTTTATAGAATGTTTAACTGAAATCTCATTGGTATTAAATGAGGGGGAGAAGTAATGAATAAGGAAATAAATTTAAAAAATTTATTTAGTGTAATATGGAAAAAAGTATGGATACTGTTATTGTTTACGACTCTCACAACGGTAGGAGGAGCACTGTATAGTATCTATATGAAAACGCCTTTGTATGCTTCCTCAGCAAGGGTAATTGTTCAAGCTAACGCTGAAACGATGAATACATTGAAAGCGATGGTAAATGAGCCTGTAATATTAGAAAAAGTAGCTGCTGAATTGAATATGAAGAGATCAGCAGGTGCATTAAGTGGACAAATAAGTACAGAAAGTGTACAAGGCTCTCAAATTATGAGGATAAATGTAGTGGATGTAGATCCTGTACTTGCACATAAAATTGCAAATACTACAGCTGCTGTTTATAAGCAAGAGGTAGCGAATATACTGAATTTTAATAATGTAAATATATTACCAGAGGATCCAGTTCAAAAATATTCTATGCCTATAAATATAAATCACTTTAAGACGATACTAATTGCATTCACGTTAGGTATGGTGCTCAGTATAGGTTTTATTTTTTTATTGGATTCGCTTGATGAGAGAATCAAATCAGAACGACGAATTGAACAATTGTTAGATATCCCTGTTTTGGGTGGGATTTCTAAAATGAATAAGAAAAATATGAAAGATAAATTTAGTGGGAAAAATACAGTGTTATTGGGGGAGGGAACGGAGTGGCATATAAAAATAGACGAAAAACAAATGAAGTTAAAGGAGAAAGTATAATTGCGTATACCGCCCCAAGATCGAAAATTTCGGAGCAGTATCGTTCGCTTCGAACAAACATTCAATTAACTTCGTCTATTCATAAAAGCAGAACGATAGTGATTACTTCTCCGAGGTACGGTGAAGGAAAATCAACAATTACAGTTAATTTAGCAGTCTCAATAGCGCAAAAAGGTGAAAAAGTATTGGTAATAGATGCGAATTTACGAACACCAACAATTCATGAAATTTTTGGAGTAGAAAATACAATTGGATTAACTGACATATTGAATGAAAAAACAAATTTGATAGGTGCTGTGCAAAAAACTGGGATGGAAAGTTTGGATGTGTTAACTAGCGGTCCAGTACCATTTAATCCATCAGAAGTACTTAGTTCAAATGCAATGGACATGTTAATTCAAAAGGCGATGGAACGATATGACATCATATTATTTGACTCTTCTCCTGTATTAGAAGTAACAGATACGAGCGTATTAGCTGACAAGTGTGAAGGGGTACTTTTGGTGATCCGGTATAATCGCACTGTGAACGAAGATGCACTTGAAACGAAAAGGGCATTAAGTTTTACGAAAAGTAGAATATTGGGTGCGATTTTGAATGGGAAAGTATAAAGGATAGTTTTAAATTAAACATTCGTACGTGAAATGGTTCGTTATAAAGAAAATTTAATACAATTGTGATGTGGTGATGTCTCCTAACCGCTATCAATGGAGGCACTCGATTATGCTGTGGGTTGTGAAAACAACCTTAGATGCCAGTCGTCAAAAGTGTAATGTGAGGGAGGGTTAGATGCCCATGTTTTATTAAAGTTTCTAACTATGTGTTTTTAATAAAGAGAATATAGTTAGAAACTTTAAGTTTGAAAGAGTTAAGTAAGGAATTGATTAAAGGAGGAAGTTATATGACGTATCGCCGGAGGATATCGTTATTGCTTTTAATGGATTCACTGATAGTATTAACTGCTATTTTTTTTAGTTATTTTTTTGTAAATGCTAGCTTCAGTGTTATCACTTTATCATCAGTTATTAGCTCTATCACTTTATTATTTAGTCATCATTTGTTTGCTTTTATTTATAAGTTGTATAAAAAGGCATTGGAATATGCAAGTATAGGAGAGTTGTTAATTATATGTAAGGTTGTTACATTTTCTATACTTACTACAGCGGCTGTGCAGCAACTAGTCATGGGAAAAATGTATTTTCGTTTGTTAGTGGTTACTTGGATGATTCATATTTTATTAATAGGTGGTTCTCGCTTTATTTGGAGAATGTACAGAGATATTTATTATGTAAAAAAAGGCGATAAGAAAAGAACGTTAATTGTTGGTGCTGGATCTGCTGGGACAATGGTTGCAAGACAGTTGTTAAAGAATAGTACTACAGAATTAATGCCAGTCGCATTTATTGATGATAATGTCAAAAAACATAATCTTGATATTTGGGGAATTCCGGTAATTGGTGGTATGAGTCAAATTGATCACGTTGTTAAAAAACTGAATATTGAAATTATAATTTTAGCAATTCCTTCGTTAAACAAAAAAGATAGAAATATTATTTTAAAAGATTGTTTAAAAACAAATGTGAAAACGCAAATTCTTCCAATGTTAGAAGACTTAGTGACAGGTAAAGTTTCAGTGAATGAATTCAGAGATGTTCAAGTAGAAGATTTACTAGGGCGAGATCCTGTAGAGTTAGATGTGGATATCATTTCAGATTATATAACTGATAAAGTCATTTTAGTTACTGGTGCAGGTGGATCAATAGGCTCAGAAATTTGTAGACAAGTTGCGAAATTTAAGCCAGAAAAATTGATTTTATTAGGGCACGGAGAAAACAGTATATATTCAATAGAAATGGAATTAAATAGAAAACATAATGATAGGAACGGTGTGTTTATTCCAGAAATCGCAGATATTCAAGATGAAAAGAAGATGCATGTAATAATGAATAAACATCGTCCCCATGTTGTATATCATGCTGCTGCACATAAACATGTACCATTGATGGAAAACAATCCTGAAGAGGCTGTTAAAAATAATTTGATTGGGACTATGAATATAGCGGAAGCGGCAAGAACACATGGAGTAGGAACGTTTGTTATGATTTCATCTGATAAAGCAGTAAACCCAACGAGTGTTATGGGTGCCACAAAGAAATTAGCGGAGATGGTCATACAACATAAAGATAAAATAAGTCATACAAAGTTTGTTACTGTGCGATTTGGGAATGTGTTAGGAAGTAGAGGGAGTGTTATCCCGTTATTTAAGAAGCAAATTCAAAAGGGAGGACCAGTTACAGTTACGCATCCAGATATGGTTCGTTATTTTATGACTATTCCAGAGGCATCTAGACTTGTAGTACAAGCCGGTGCGTTAGCAAAAGGTGGAGAAATTTTTGTGCTGGATATGGGAGAACCAGTAAAAATAGTGGATCTTGCTAAAAACCTCATTCGATTATCCGGAAACTCTGTGGAGGAAATAGGAGTAGAGTTTACGGGTATACGACCTGGAGAAAAACTTTTTGAAGAATTACTAAAAGAAGATGAAATGAATGAAAAACAAGTTCATCCAAGAATTTATGTAGGGCATGAAATGAACGTCCGTATAGAAGAAATAGAATTGTTAATTTCAGAATATGCAGATTTAAATGAAGTGGAATTAAGAAAGCGATTGTTACATTTAGTAAATCAACGTAAAACTTTAAAACTATTAGTACCAGTATCAGGTTAAGGATAAAAAATTAGTAGAAGACGGGTGCGTGGGATGGTGTTTAAAAAAGTTCTATTTTGTGCAACTGTGGATTATCATTTTAAGGCTTTTCATTTACCGTATTTGAAATGGTTTGCAGACCAAGGCTGGGAAGTACATGTTGCAGCGAATGGGGATATACATCTTCCGTACGTAACTCAAAAATATAATATTCCTCTTCAAAGATCACCTCTTAGTATACAAAACATTCGCGCATATAAAGAACTACAATCAATTATTCATCGGAATAAATATAACATCGTTCACTGTCATACGCCTATGGGAGGAGCAATTACTCGCTTAGCTACTCGGAAAGCGAGAAGGAAAGGAACAACAGTAATATATACTGCGCATGGATTTCACTTCTGTAAAGGGGCATCATTCATCAATTGGCTTTTATACTATCCAATTGAGAGAAGTTTAGCCACTGTTACAGATTGCCTCATAACAATTAATCAGGAAGATTATAATCTAGCAGTTAAACATCATTTTCAAGCGAAAGATATTAAACTCCTTCACGGTGTAGGGATCGATATAGAACGATTTATCCCAGTAACTGAAGCTGAAAAACGAGAATTAAAGCGACAACTCGGCTATAACCCACAAGACTTTTTCATGTTTTATGCAGCTGAATTTAATAAGAATAAAAACCAAAGTTTTTTAATTCGTGTAGTAGCACAATTGAAAAGTAAAATGCCACGGGCGAAGCTTTTACTTGCTGGTGAAGGGCCATTAGTGGAAGAATGCAAAAAACTAGCGACGCAATTAGGTGTGAGTAGTATGGTGCATTTTCTTGGTTATAGAAATGATATAGCTTCTTTACTACAAATGTGTGATTTAGCCGTTGCATCCAGTTACAGGGAGGGTTTGCCAGTTAATATTATGGAAGCTATGGCTTGTGGACTTCCGGTTGTAGCTACTGATAACCGAGGGCATAGGGAGTTAATTATTCATAATACAAATGGTTGGATTATAGAACGCGATGATATAAAGACGATGTCTGAAAGAATCCATTTTATTTCTAAAAATACTAAATTACAAGCGCAGTTTGGGCAGTGTGGACGTACTATTATTGCAAGTAAATATTCAGTTAATGAAGTATTGAAAGAGAAACGAGAAATTTATACACCATATATGGATGAAATGGAGGATTTAAATTGGGCGCTCCATTAAGAGTATTACATGTAGTCGTAAATATGAATAGAGGCGGAGCCGAAACTTTAATTATGAATTTGTATCGTAATATAGACCACTCAAAAGTACAATTTGATTTTTTAACTTGTAAAGAGGGGGTCTTTGATGAAGAGATAGTAAAATTAGGCGGGAAAGTTCATCGAATTCCATACGTTACAGATGTTGGTCATAGAGGGTATATAAAAGCACTAGATACTTTCTTTAACTCTCATCCACAATACAAAATTGTGCATTCACATATGGATAAAATGAGTGGATTTGTACTTCGTTCAGCTAAAAAAGCGAGGGTGCCGGTAAGGATTGCGCATAGTCATAGTACAAACAGTGAGGGAGGAACTATAGCGAAACTATATAAATGGTATGCAGGTGCATTTATTGCGTCTTGTGCTACACATTTTTTAGCATGTTCAGCAGCGGCAGCACAATGGTTGTTTGCTAATAGAGAAAGTACAACAAAAATATTGAAAAACGGAATTGAATGTGATGAATTTGCATTTAATCTAGATATTAGAAAACGAGTAAGGGAAGAGCTCAAACTTCATGAGGATGTTTTTGTAATTGGACACGTGGGAAGATTTTCATATCCCAAAAATCATACTTTATTAATTGATATTTTTGCTCAATTCATAGAATATAAACCGAATTCTATTCTTCTATTAGTAGGAGATGGACCGCTTCGATTAGAAATTGAGAAAAAAGTAGAAAAGCTGAATTTAACAGATAAAGTTAAATTTTTAGGAATGCGTGGAGATATTAATTGTTTATTACAAGCATTTGATACATTTATATTTCCATCAATTTATGAAGGTTTACCAGTTACTCTTATTGAAGCACAAGGAGCGGGGTTACCGTGTATTATATCGGACACGATTACACAAGATGTGGATTTGGGGTTGAATTTAGTTGAACGGTGTTCTTTATTAAATATAAGAAATTGGATAGGTGAATTACAAGGTATTACGGACAAACAAGTATCGCGAAGTGTGGCGCAACATGTATTAGCCGAAAAAGGATATGATATAAAAAATATTACAGGCATTACCCAAAAATTTTATGTAGCAGTATCGAGGTGAGCATATTGAAAAAGCTAACTGTTTTCACCCCTACATATAATAGGGCATATTGTCTTCAGGGGTGTTATGAAAGTTTGAAGCAGCAAACGTGTAAAGATTTTATATGGTTAATTATAGATGATGGGTCTGATGATTCTACAAAGGAGTTAGTGAACTCTTGGATTTCTGAAGATTGCATAAGCATACGGTATTATTGGCAAGTAAATCAAGGGATGCATGGTGCTCATAATACAGCTTACGAGCTGATTGATACAGAACTTAATGTATGTATTGATTCGGATGACTCAATGCCTAGTGATGCTGTTGAGAAAATCATTTCGTTTTGGGATGAAAATGGAAGTGACCAAGTAAGTGGAATCATTGCTCTTGATTTATATAAAGATGGGACATTAATTGGTTCAAAATTACCATTGAATCTAAAACGTTCTACGCTTTTTAATCTTTACAATAAACATGGTGTAACTGGAGATAAGAAATTAGTATATCGCACAGAATTAACTAAGAAGTATCCTTATCCGGTTTTTAAAAATGAAAAGTATGTAGGTTTGGCATATAAATACTATATGTTGGATCAGAAACATGAGATGTTACTCATGAACGAAGCACTTTGTTATGTTGAATATATGCCCGATGGTTCTTCGATGAATATGTTAAGTCAATATCGTAAAAATCCAAAAGGTTTTGCTTTTTATCGTAAGGAACTGATGAAGCTACCGTTTGCAAATAGGTTATTTAAATATAGACAAGCTGTACATTATGTATCAAGTAGCTTTATAGCGAAAAATAAAAAATTTATAAAAGAGTCACCATGCAAAGTGCTTACCCTTTGCGCAGTACCATTTGGGGTTATTCTATATAGTTACATTACATTGAAAACAAGAATAAAAGTAAATATATAGGAATTTACTTAGGATTGATAAGAGGGAAGAATAATGACTATACTTTGGATGAATTTCTTTATAGTGTTCATACTAGCATTTTTCGCACGGTATTTTGCTATGCCAGTAACTTCAGAAATTGTGATGTTAAAACCAAATCGACTATTGATTTTAATGGCGACGACCTCTCTTGTACTAGTATCTGGTTTTAGAAATAATATTGGTGATACGTATTTTTATATGCATGCTTTTACAGTTACTGATTTTAATTGGGCTTATATTCAAAGTAGTAAGGATGTTGGATTCAGTATTTTACAAATGATTTTAAAAACATATACGAATGATCCGCAAGTTTTGGTTTTTATAACAGCTCTAATAACAAATATATTAATAGTAGCAGTTCTATATAAATATTCAAGAATGATTGAGTTAAGTTTATATGTGTATATCGCATCGGGTATGTATTTAGTTTCAATGAATGGAGTAAGACAGTATTTAACCGCAGCGATTATTTTTACTGCTACAAAATATATTTTAGATGGGAATTGGAAAAGATATTTTTTGATTGTTTTATTTGCTTCTACTTTTCATCAAAGCGCTCTTGTATTAATTCCTATTTATTTTGTAGTCCGAAGAAAAGCATGGTCGACAATAACATTTATACTACTCTTTATTGCGGTACTTATAGTAATAGGGTTTAATCAGTTTGCAGAAATTTTCTTTGCAACTATAGGGGATACACAATATGGTCACTATAAGGATTTTCAAGAAGGAGGAGCTAATATTCTTCGGGTTGCTGTGGATGCAATACCGCTCATTCTAGCTTATATTGGAAGACATAAATTAAGAGAGATTTTTCCGGAAAGTGATTATATTGTAAATATGGCATTATTAGGTTTAGTTTTTATGATTATTTCAACTCAAAATTGGATTTTTGCAAGATTCTCCATATATTTTGGACTATATCATTTGATATTGATATCGTGGGTTATAAAGCTATTTATAGAAAAGGATCAAAAGTTAATTTACTATGCAGTAATAGTATGTTATTTTGTCTATTTTGTATATGAACATATTATTACTTTAGGGATAATTTATCAGAGTAGTTTCTGGGGATAGAATATATATTTGAAAAACATTCTTAGATGGGAGTAATTTTCAATGCTTAAACAAGAACGACCAAAAAGAGTGTTACATATCGTTAGTGCGATGGACCGAGGTGGCGCTGAGGCATTATTAATGAATGTATATAGGAATATAGATAGAGAAATGGTGCAATTTGATTTTGTTTCCCATAAAAGTGAAGAAAGTGATTATGATAAAGAAATCATTGCGTTGGGTGGGACAATACACCGAATATCTAGCTTAGGGCAGCTAGGACCTCTTGCATACATGAAAGAGCTTGTTAAGGTAATGTCTAGTAATCGATATGTGGCGGCCCATGCACACACTGATTATCAAGGTGGATTTGTTGCTATTGCTGCTAAAATAGCTGGGATAAAAATAAGGATTTGTCATTCGCATAGTAATAATTGGCCGATGGGATCGGGGGTAAAAGGGAAAGTTTTATTGAGTTTTTTACGAACAATTATTACTTATGCTGGAACAAATTATTGTGCGTGCAGTGTAGATTCTGCACGTTTTTTGTTTCAAAAAAATATTGATAATTCAAAGGTAAAGATAATGAAAAATGCAATAGATACTAATCAATTTATTAATGCAGATATGCAGGATGACAATAAAGTAAGGAATCAATTCAATATACCGGTTGAAAAGAAAGTAATTGGTCATATTGGGCGTTTTTCTGAATCTAAAAATCATATATTTATATTAAAAGTTTTCAATGAAGTATTAAAATATGATCCTAATTTTATTCTTGTTTTAGTAGGAGATGGTCCGTTACAGAATTCTATTGAGCTAGAATCTAAAAGACTAGGTATCTATGAAAAAGTTAGATTTTTAGGAGTAAGAAAAGACATTCCAAGAATTATAAGGATGTTTGATGTTTTTCTTTTTCCGTCACTTTTTGAAGGATTTGGAATTGTTGCATTAGAAGCACAGTGTGCAGGTGTTCCATGTGTAGTGGCAAATACAATAACTAAAGATATTGATATGGGATTAGGGATAATATCATTTGTTAGCTTAGATGAAAATCTTAAAATATGGTCTGTAGAAATTCAAAAGCTTTTGGAAAAAGAAAAATTAAATACAGAAATAACAGCTGCTACAATCTCGAAGCTAGGTTTTGATATAAAAAGTAATATTCCAGAGTGGTTATTATTATATGGGTTAGAGTATAGGGGACCATAGTTAAATGCAATCATTTTCATAAAAACAAAACTAGTAAAATAAATCGGATGAGGGAGTAAGAAATGAAAAAGAAAAAAATTCTCATTACATCATTTGATATGGCAATTGGAGGAGTAGAAAGAAGTTTAATTGGTTTATTAAATACAATCGACTATAGCAAATATGATGTAGATTTAATGTTATTTAAACATGAGGGAGAGTTTCTTTTTTTATTACCTAAACTGCCTAATTTGTTAAAGGAAGTAAAACAATATACTACTTTTAGAAAATCGATTAAACAAATATTGCAAGAAGGGCAAATTACAATTGGAATGGCAAGGACTTTAGGGAAAATTTTAGGAGATGTGCATGGGAGATATGTGAAAAGTGCAGAGGTGGGATATTTCGTTATTCAGTATGGATGGAGAATAACTTTACCATTTATACCGAAACTGGAAGAGGAGTATGATGTAGCAATTAGTTTTTTATGGCCCCATTATTTTGTTGGAGATAAAGTTCGAGCGAAACGAAAGATTGGTTGGATTCATACAGATTATTCAAATATAAATCTTAATGCAAACATGGAGTATAAAATGTGGAGCAAAATGGATAACATCGTAGCAGTTTCAGAAGGATGTCGAGACTCATTTCTTAGTATTTTACCAAATGTAAATAAGAATGTTGAAATTATAGAAAATATATTATCTCCGGAGTTCGTACGTGAGCAAGCACACAGGGAAGATGTTATGAAAGAACTACAGATGAAACCTGGAAAAATAAAGCTTGTTACTGTAGGGCGGTTATCATATGCAAAAGGAATAGACGTTGCTATGCATGCCTTAAGAAAGTTATTAGATGAGGGATATGATATGGAATGGTATGTAGTTGGGTATGGAGCACTAGAAGCTGAACTTAGAAAGTTATTAGCTGAACTTAACCTGGAAAAACATTTTTTTTTATTGGGTAAAAAGACAAATCCCTATCCATATATAAAAGCATGTGATATATATGTGCAGCCATCGAGGTATGAGGGGAAAGCTGTAACAGTTCGTGAAGCACAAATCATCGGAAAGCCAGTACTTATTACTAATTTTTCAACTGCCAAAAGCCAGGTACAGGATGGAATTGATGGATTAATAACTGAGATGGGAATAAACGGGATAGTTAATGGAATAAAGAGACTTATTGAAGATAAAGAATTAAGGGAAGTACTGGTAGAAAATACTCTGAAAGGTGAATATGGAAATCGTAATGAAATCAATAAATTATATGCATTATTTTCGTAAAGGGAGAATAATTAAATGATTTTTAATATTTTGAGCGCAATAAAAACACTTTAGGGTAGTGATAGTTATGAAGAAAAAAATTTTATTCGTTATAGATTCGCTACAAAGTGGAGGGGCTGAAAAAAGTTTGGTTTCTTTACTTTCCTTATTTGATTATACGAAATATGAAGTTGATTTGTTAATGTTCTCTGCTAGTGGATTGTATTTACCATTACTTCCAAAACAGGTAAACATTTTAGAAGTCCCGACAATTATTAAAAGACAGGCTGAGAAATTTAATTATTTAATCAAACATAAATACTTTAAAGAGTTATTTCTTAGAGTTGGGGCTTCTATATCTCTTAGAAATCCATACATAAATAAAAAATTACATGCAGCTCAAGTAGTTTGGAGATGGGTGTCTAAAGGGATGGATAGTTTAAAGGGGACATATGATGTTGCCATAGCTTATAGTCAAGGAATGCCAACATATTTTGTGGCAAATAAGGTTTACGCGTGCAAAAAAATCGCTTGGGTGAATACGGATTATAGGTTAGCTGCATATAATAAAGATTTTGACTTGAACTATTATGAGGAATTTAATGAAATAGTAGCTGTTTCCGATGGTTGTAAGGAAGTATTGATTCAAGAAATTCCTAAAGTAGAGTCGAAAATTCAAGTTGTCTATGATATTATATCGCCGACATTAATTAAATCGATGGCAAATGAGAGTGGAGGATTTAGTGATCAGTTTGAGGGATTACGAATATTAACGATTGGTAGGTTAGTCTATGAAAAAGGATATGAATTGGCCATAGAAGCTTGTTATAAATTGAAGCAAAAAGGGTATAGATTTAAGTGGTATGTAATTGGCGAAGGAAATCTACAAAGAGAACTCGAGGATAAGATAAGTAAATATAATTTACACGATACTTTTATATTATTAGGTACTTACAAGAATCCCTATCCCTTTATCAAACAAAGTGATATCTATGTACAACCCTCTAGGTACGAAGGATTTGGCCTGGCAATAGCAGAGGCTAGAATATTTCAAAAACCTATAGTAGTAACCGACTTTGTTACAGTTCATAATCAAATCAAACATAGAGAGAATGGTTTAATAGTAAAGATGGATTCGGAAGCAATATATGAAGGAGTGAAAGAAATTATAGAAAACGATTTGCTAAAAAAACGGTTATTTGAAAATTTAAAGAAAGAAAAGGTTGGAACGGAAGAGGAAATTGAGAAGATATATGCTTCTTTCGATTAAAGGATTTTATAAATAGAAAGAATAGGGGAACTATGAAAAAGAAAATACTTTTTATGATAATAAATATGAATATAGGTGGTACGGAGAAAGCCTTATTAAATATGCTAGCAGAAATCCCAAAAGAAAAATATGAAGTGACAATTTTAATGTTAGAGAAAAAAGGAGATTTTTTAAATTTTATTCCAAAGGGGGTTCGTATTGAGTATGTAAAGGATTACGAGGAAATGCAATATATATTGAATAAACCAACACGATTAGTTATAGCAGATTTTATAAAACAAAGAAAAATTGTAAAAGCGCTGCAACTGGCCGTGTTGTACGTAATCTCTAAGATTATGAAAGAACGGAGTGTTATTTTTAAATATTGTTTACAGAATTATGAAGGTGCTTATAAAAATTATGATATTGCTATCGCTTATGCTGGACCGATGGATTTTATTAGTTACTTTGTAGCAAATAAAATAGAAGCCAGACGAAAGATTCAATGGATACATTTTGACATTGAAAAAATATATTTTAACAAATACTTTGTTAATAAAGTATATAAAAAATTTCAGCATGTTTTTGTCGTTTCGGATTTAGGAAAGAAAAAACTTAATCAAAAGGTACCGGAATTAATTAATAAGACAGAGACATTTTTAAATATTATTTCACCTGAAATGATAGCAAATATGGCGAGTGAAGGAGTTGGATTTACGGATGATTTTAAAGGAATAAGAATCCTTACTGTTGGTAGATTGAGTATAGAAAAAGGACAAGATTTAACAATATCGGTGTTAGCAAAACTTAAAGAAGCTGGCTACAATGTTAGATGGTATTGTATAGGTGATGGAAAGGAAAGAGCATTGTATGAAAAGCTTGTGGAAGATTACGATGTTCAGGACGATTATATATTTTTAGGATCAGTGTCCAATCCCTATCCATTTATGAAACAATGTAATATATATGTACAGCCGTCCCGATATGAGGGATACTGCATAACGCTTGCAGAAGCTAGGTGTTTTAATAACCCAATTATTAGTACAAATTTTACAGGAGCAAGTGAACAAATCATTCATAACCACAATGGATTAATTGTTCAATTTGATGAGCAGCAAATGTATGATTCTATTGTACAAATATTAAGTGATAAATTGCTGGGTGGACGGTTGAGAAAAAATATAGAAAAAGAAGTGGTAGATACGAGGGAAGAGTTGGAAAAGTTATATAGAATAGTAAACTCTAATATGTAACTTGTTTTAGAAGGTATTATTTTCGTATTACAAAAAAATTGGCGGCTCATTATTATAAATTATGTTGTTTGGAAAACATCTTTAGGAAGGTGTTTTTTATTTTGTTATACAACTTTTAGGTGATATAAGGAGATTGTTATGAAGAGAGTGCTTTTTATGGTAAGTAGTATGAATATAGGTGGTGTAGAAAAATCACTTCTTTCATTGTTATCTGTAATCTCGAAAGAAAAGTATGATGTTACAGTATTGATGCTAGAGAAACGAGGGGGGTTTTTGAAACAATTGCCAAGTTGGGTAAAGGTAGAAGAAGTTACTTGGTTTGAAAATATTAAACCTATAATTATGCAACCACCAAAGAAAACGATTAAAGAGTACTTTGAAAATGCAAGGTATATTAAGGGATTAAATTTTTTACGCACTTATGTGATATCCAAAAAATTAAAGGATAGATATATTTTCTATAAAGAGGTGTTTAAAGATATTCCGCATAATAAGAATCAATATGATATTGCAATAGCATATCAAGGACCTACTGACATAATTGATTATTATATAGTTAATAGAGTAAATGCAGAAAAGAAAATTTCTTGGATACATTTTGATGTGTTTCAACATCAAATTAATACAAAGTTATATGAGAAATTATATGAGCAGCTGGATAATATATTTGTAGTTTCTAAAGAAGCACGAAAACATTTAATAGAGAAATTTCCTAAAGTAAAAAGTAAGACAAGTGTCTTTTTAAATATTGTACTTCCAGATTTAATAAATGAAATGGCGAAAGAAAAAATAGAATTTGATAATGGATATGAAGGTATGAAGATAGTAACGGTAGGTAGACTTTCAAAAGAAAAAGGCCAAGACATTGCAATTAAAGTTTTATCAATGTTACGTAAAGAAGGATATGAAGTACGATGGTACTGTATTGGAGAAGGAGAGAATAGAGCGTATTACGAGACACTAATAGGTAAATATAATCTAAAAAAGGATTTTGTACTATTAGGATCGACACATAATCCATATCCCTATGTAAATCAATCAGATATATATGTTCAAACTTCTAGGCATGAAGGGTACTGCCTCACATTAGCTGAGGCGAAATGCTTAAAAAAACCTATTGTAACGACTAATTTTACAGGGGCATATGAGCAAATAAAAGATGGATACAATGGTTTTGTTGCTGAGTGTAATGAGGAAAGTCTATATAACAAGATTAAATATCTTTTGGATCAACAAAGAGTGCGTGAAGAGGTAACGACTAAATTGTCAGAAGAGAAATTTAATAATTTAGAAAAGGTAAATAGTTTTCTGAGTTAATTGCAAATGAAAGGGTGCAATTATGAATCCTAAAATTAGTATTATTGTTCCAGTTTATAAAGTAGAGCAGTATATCCATAAATGTATAGATTCTATATTAAAGCAAACGTTCAAAGATTTTGAGTTGATACTTGTTGATGATGGATCCCCTGATAGTTGTGGTGAGATTTGTGATAGGTATGCGATTCAAGATAGCCGGATTAAAGTAATTCATAAGGAGAATGGTGGTTTATCTTCTGCAAGAAATGTTGGATTACAAATAGCGCAAGGAGATTATATAGGGTTTGTTGATAGTGATGATTGGATAGAAGTGGATATGTATGAATTGTTATATGGTATGTGTGTAGAACAGGATTGTGATATAGCTATTTGTAGTAGTGAAATTCATTACAATGATAAAACAGTAATTTCAAGCAATCATCCGTTTGTTATTCATAATAGAAATAGTGCGATGAAAGCGATGTTAGAAGGGAATCTATATGATGAAGTTGTGTGGACGAAATTGTTCAAAAGGAAATTGTTAAAAGATATTAAATTTCCAGTAGGTATGTCATATGAAGATACAGCATTTACGTATAAAGTTATTCATAAGTGTAAAAAAGTATGTTTTATAGGAGAACCTAAATATCATTATATAAAGCGTGATAATAGTATGATGGATCAGGCTGTAAAAGAGATTAAGATTGACTCAGTCTTAATTTATGATGAGATGTGTAGTTTTATGGAGCGATACTATAAGGAGCTATATAACCTAGTTATATTAAAACTAGGAAATTGCTCGATGGTAGTTTTAAATTTAATATTAGCGAATGGAAGGCTTGCTGAGCATAAGAATAACTATTATAAGGTTACTGGTATATTGAATCGTTATTTTTATAAAACAATACGTTTAAAAGAGTATGGGAAAAGTGTAAAGTTTTTATTGTTGGCGACCAAGCTACATCCATTATTGTATAAATTTTTAATTAATAATTTTGCAAAAAGGGGATAGGTATGAAGAAGAGGTGGCTGTAGCTGGGATTTTAAAAGATAGGAGTGAGGGATATCCAGAATAATACAATTTAAATATTCACCTATTGATAGTTTAGTTTAACTTATGAAGGGGTTTAATCATGCGAACGATGCATTCAATCAAGAATATATCAATAAGTATACTTTCTCAAATGGTTATCGTTATTCTAGGGTTTATATCTAGGAAAGTTTTTTTAGATAGTTTAGGAATAGAGTATTTAGGGATAGATGGCTTGTTAATTAATATTTTATCTATGTTAGTGTTAATTGAAGCTGGTATAGGAGCGAGTATAGTATACAATTTGTATAAACCATTGGCAGAAAATAATCAGTATAAAATTATAGCCCTTGTTCAATTATATAAAAAAATTTATCAGATTTTAGCGATCATTATTTTAGTAATAAGTGCTATGATATATCCCGTCTTAAGTCATTTAATGAAAGATGGGGAGTCTATATCGAATGTTGCGATAATCTATTCGATATTCGTGGTGAAAAATGTCGTTACCTATTTAAATGCTCATAAGAGGTCTTTAATACAAGCTGATCAAAGAGGATACGTATTGGCTAGGGTGGATCTCTTATTCCAAGTGGTAACTACAATATTTAAAATATTTATACTAATGTACACAAAAAATTATATATTGTATTTAATTATAGAGTTGAGTATATATGTAATTCAAAATGTCGTAAACGGTAGGATTGTGAATAAAAACTATTCTTATATAAAGACGAAAAAGAAGTATTCTATAGATAATGATACGAAAGAAAAATTAATTATAAATGTAAAGGCGATGTTTTTGCATAATATTGGAGGATATATTGTATTTGGAACGGATAATATACTGATTTCATCTTTTATAGGTCTTGCTACGGTCGGGATATATTCGAACTATACAATGATAATAAATCAATTAGCAGCTGTAGTAAATCCTATATTAAATGGTATTGAAGCAAGTGTAGGAAATCTAATCGCAACTGAGAATAGTGACAAAAATTATGCAATATTTAAAGTGACATATCTAGTGAATTTTTGGATCTTTTCTTTTTGTACCATATTTTTATTTAATCTGTTAGAGCCATTTATAGGGTGGTGGCTTGATAAGAAGTATTTATTAAATAACATAGTTTTTGTAGTGATACTCATAAACTTTTATATAACAGGGATGCGAACCGCAATAGCCATTTTTAAAAATAAAGCAGGATTATTTGTACAAGATAAGTATATTCCATTAGTTGAAGCGATAATCAATTTAAGCTTATCTATTCTATTAGCTAAAATGTTTGGATTGGTAGGTATATTCATAGGAACGGCGATTAGTACAATTGCTACTGTACTTTGGATTCAGCCTTATATTGTATATAGAAATCTTTTTAAGAAATCAGTTTGTAAGTATTTTACAACATATATATTTTATGTATTTTTAACTGTCGTGACAGGCTTTATTACTACAAGTATATGTAATTATTTTATAGAAGGTAGTACCTTTATTTCGTTAGTTGGAAAAGGTGTGATTTGTTTATTAGTACCAAATGTAATATACGTTTTAATTTTTTATAAAAGTACAGAATTTCAATATGTAAGGAATATATTTAGTATGATGTTTTTACAAATTAAAAAGAAAAAAAACGTTATTTAGGTATAAAAAAGTATGGACATTATACTGATTTGAATTAATAAGAAAGTATAATATTGTAGAAACCTGATTTTAATTAGAAAACGTGAAGCATTAGCCCTAACATAATATTTATATCACGCATAGTATTCTATTAAAGGGATACTTATGTAGGCAGAATATAAAATGTTTATCCCAATCTACTGATATAAGTTTGAATTTTCTGGTGAAATTCAGTTTGCATCTTAGTTGGAGGTTATATATAAATCATGGCAAAATTTCAGGTGACATGTGTTTTAAAAAGTAATCTTCCTGTGTTAAGCGAGGGAGAATTTTGTTTTTGTATAGATACTAGTGAGTTATTTATTGGGACGAAAAAAGGGAATGTAAAAGTATCAACAGAGAATAAATTTGAGAGGTTAGTAAGTAAAATTAAAAGCAATACATTTGGAGGTTTTACTTCCAGAAAATCACTGATTGGAGAAACAGAATCTGCTAATGTGGTTTCGGGCACGTATGTTCTTGAGTTAGAGAGATGGAATGTTAAAAATGATGGAACGGACGCTGATAATACTTCTAAAGGGATTAATAATGCATTATTATGGGCATCTCAACAAGGGTTTATAGAAGTTGTTTTACCCCCGGGGACATATTTAATTGATGAAAATACACCAATTGAGCCACAAAGCTTTATGACTTTAAATTTAGGTGGATCAACTTTAAAAATAAGAAGTAATGGATTAGTTAAATATGCAATCGTACGATATCAAAGAAATCAAAAATTTTCTCGGGTTACCAATGGAAGAGTTGAAGGGGATAAAGATACACACGATTATACAACGATTCCTCATACTCATGAATGGGGATATGGGATTGAAGTAGGGAATACGACTCCTGCTGAGGGGAGTAATATGAATTACATTTCAATAGATAATATGGAAATTTTGAATTGTACTGGCGATGGTATAGCGATGGAAAGTACATGGGGACAAATTGGAGAATATGATTTTGCTGGTACATTTGAAGTGGGCGGGATTAGTGATGTCAATGGTGCCCTAATAGTAGATGATAATAAAATTAGATCGAATTTAAAAATAGATTTACATCATGATAGCATTATAAAGTGGGGATATTTCGGTTTGTATGGAGATGGCTATGGTGGAATTGGTTCAGAGATATACACAGAATTATATGATGTGTTGTTTTATAAGGCTGATAATACTTTTGTAACGGCTGCTAAGAGAGTAAGGTTTTTTGAAGAAGTGAGTGTTCCGAAAGAAGCAGATTATGCGAAAATAGTTCTTCACCAAGGTGAAATACCTACGGAAAATGGTTGTAAAATAACTGTTAGAATTCCGGAATTCTCTAAAAATGTCTTTGTTGAAAAATGTAAAATACATGATTGTAGAAGACTTGGGATAAGCGTATCTGGAGCGAAACAAATTTACATTAGAGATTGTGAAATTTACAAAATGAAAGGTACAGCACCTCAGGGAGCAATAGATATTGAAGATGGATATCTATTAAATCAATATATAAACATTGAGCGTAATAATATATATGATAATCAAGGATATAACATTGTTGTAGTCGGTGGTAGATATATTAATATTATTCAAAATAAATTAGCTAATAATTCATTAGTAGTGGGCGAAAATGTAGAGAAAGTGATTATAAACAATAACCACTTAAGGGAAGTAAGTTGTGTTTTAAGCGGAGAAGTAACTTTTACAAATAATCAAATGTATGCTACTCGAGTCACGATAGATCAAGGAGACAAAGAAGCGCTTATTGGTAACTGTATTTTCCATAATAGTGCGTTATTAATGGGAAGAGATAAAGCGTATTGCATTCAAGTTAACCAATGCGAATTTTTTAGTGATCAAGATTTATTTCATTCATTTTCACAGTTAGGTTCAATAATAGGTTTCTCAGCAGAACCACAAACTATATCAGATTGTGTTATTAAAGGAGGGGCTGTAGAGGGTACAAGTTTAACAGGTGTATCACCTGGTATGAAAAATGGATGGAGATTAAATAATATTTCTTTTATAGATACGAAACACCCGCAAGGAATCATTACGAATTTACCGCCAGGAGTATATACGGGATGCAAATTTGAGAACAGCGGTACAATATCATTTGTTACAAAAACGCCTCAAGCAGAATATGAATTTAATGGATGTTCATTTAGTTGGGATGCGTATAATCTTTTTACTGTTGAGTCTTCTCAAAGGATAGCGATGCTAAAAGTGAAAAATAGTAATTTTAGAGGGGGAAGATGGGGCTCAGCATTTTTTTTGTGGGACATTGGGGGAAGAATCGAATTTAATAATAATGCATTCGAATACCTTAATTCGGAATCGACAGACAATATAATTAATTTTTGGAATGAAACATTTACGAGTGAGTTTATGTTAATAGAAAATAATATATTTAGGTCAAATAAAAACATGATAGGCTTGAATGCAAATCAGATTTCATCCTCAATCACTTTGATTTTTAAAGATAATATTGTGGACACAGTAGTTATAAAGTTAAGGGATGAACATATAAAAAAGGATAATTATATTAATGGCGTCTTTGATCCTTCCGTGTAAAGTTATAGGAATTAATGGAGTAACAGACACTTCCTAAGTAGTGATACCGCATGGAAATAGTTACATGAGTTAGTTATGTTAACCTATTTGATGAGATAGAATGAATGATAGATAACGTAATTAAACAAAACAAGAGGCAACTAAATTTAGTTGCCTCTTGTTTTGTTTAATTGCATATAAAGTTTTAAAAGGTTAGGAGTATTAAACATAAATAGGTAAGGGAGGATAGTACATGAAAAGAATTTTTGATGTATGTATTTCTTTATTGTTATTATTTGTATGTTTACTTCCTATTTTTGTTGTAGCAATTTTAGTTAGGATGAAATTAGGATCTCCTGTACTGTTTACACAACAGCGCCCAGGACAACATGGAAAGCCGTTTAATCTTTATAAGTTTCGAACGATGCTAGATAAGAAGGGTAGTGATGGGGAATTACTTCCAGATCAAAATAGACTGACTGCTTTTGGGGCAATTCTTCGAAAATATAGTTTGGATGAGTTACCCCAACTTATAAATGTTGTAAGGGGGGATTTAAGTTTAGTAGGTCCACGACCATTATTGATGGAATACTTACCCCTATATTCTAGTAAACAGGCTAAAAGGCATAATGTAAAACCGGGAATTACGGGATGGGCACAAATAAATGGTAGGAATTTGATTACCTGGGAAGAAAAATTTGAATTGGATGTATGGTATGTGGAGAATCGCTCTTTTTTATTAGACTTGAAAATAATTGTACTTACAATATTAAAAGTATTTAAAACAGAGGGAATAAACCATGTAGGGCATGTGACAATGGAGCGATTTACTGGAGGGAAAATAGAAATAAAGGGGGAGGGAAAATGAAAATTTTAATAATAGGATGTGGTGGGCACAGCAAGGTTGTGAGGGATATAATTTTATCAAATAAAGGATATGAAATAGTCGGTTATTTAGATGATTTGTATACAGGTATAAATATTGTAGATAATCTTTATTTTGGAGCAATTGCAGATGCAAGGGAAATTATCAATAATTTTAATGATGTAAAGCTCGTTATTGCTATAGGAAATAATAAAATTAGAAGGGAAATTGCAGAAATATTAAATCAACAAAGTAGCATATATGCTACTTTAATTCATAAAACAGCCATTATAAGTTCAAATGCTTATATAGGAAACGGAACGGTAATTATGCCAAATGTGGTTGTTAATGCGGATACTTTCATCGGTAACCATACTATAATAAATACGGGCTCAATAATAGAACATGATAATATAATTGATGATTTTGTTCATATTTCACCACATGCTACGCTTACAGGTTCTGTCACTATAGCAGAGGGGGCACATATAGGAGCATCAGCTACTATAATTCCAGGTGTTCAAATTGGTAAGTGGTCAATTGTTGGAGCTGGTTCTGTTGTCATAAATGATTTTCCATCTAATTGTACTGCTGCTGGTATTCCAGCCAAAGTTATTAATGTAGTAAATTAAGAGGAGATGAAGAATGATGATAAAAAATAAGGAGAAAATCTATCTTTCCTCTCCACACATGAGTGGAAATGAACAAAAATATATTAAAGATGCCTTTGACTCAAATTGGATTGCACCTCTTGGTCCAAATGTAGATGAATTTGAAAGAGAGCTTGCTTCTTTTGTAGGAGTTAAGGGTGGGGCTGCGGTTAGTTCGGGTACGGCTGCCATTCATTTAGCTTTGCGATTATTAGACGTTCAAAAGGGAGATACAGTATTTTGTTCAAGTTTCACTTTTGTAGCGAGTGCGAATCCGATTGTTTATTTGGGAGCTGAACCGGTATTTATTGACTCAGAACCGGAAACATGGAATATGTCACCACAAGCTCTAGCATTTGCGTTGCATGATGCTAATAAAGCAGGGAAATTACCGAAGGCTGTCATTCTTGTTCATTTATATGGTCAGAGTGCTAAGGTAGATGAAATTCTTTCGCTTTGTAATCAATATGATGTTCCTATAATCGAGGATGCAGCAGAATCTTTAGGTTCTACATATAAAGGGAAAGCAAGTGGTACATTCGGGAGGTTTGGGATTTATTCATTTAATGGAAATAAAATTATTACAACTTCAGGCGGCGGAATGCTAGTTTCTGATGATGTGGAAGCGTTAGAAAAGGCGAGATTTTTAGCGACACAAGCAAAGGATCCAGCGCCACATTATGAGCATAGTAAGGTAGGGTATAATTATCGAATGAGTAATATATTGGCTGGTATTGGAAGAGGACAATTAGAAGTGTTAGAAGACAGGGTGAGAGCTAGAAGATCTGTATATAAACGGTATTACAAAGAATTATCTCTCATACCAGGATTTTATTTTATGCCTGAATTAGAAAATACCCGCTCGAATCGTTGGCTTACTACATTGACAATTGATGAAAAGGAATCCGCGATCTCTAGTGGAAAATTATTGAGAACTTTAGCAGAAGAGAATATTGAAGCACGTCCTATGTGGAAGCCACTGCATTTACAGCCACTCTTTAAAGGTAAGAAGTATTATCCGCATAGCAAAAATGAAGATATGTCGCAGTACCTATTTCAAAGCGGAATTTGTTTGCCTTCAGGATCTAATATGTTAGAAGAAGATCAACAAAGGGTAATTCAAGGTATTTTAAAAGCTGTAGAATGGAAGAAGTAAAAGAAAAGTGAGTGAAAGTGGAATTAGATGTGTATACGTACCACAAATTGTTCTTTATAATGAATTTTTTTAGGCGATCAGTTTTAAAATCCATAAAAAAGAGAGGATTATGGATGTTGAATATCTATGTATTAGTCTAAAAGTAAAGTAAGGCATGTAATTGAGAAAATAAATAATTTCGTTCTTAAAAAAGAATGAAAAAGAGGGAGGGTTAACGAATTTAATATGTAAATAGTATTTGTAGTAATTTTCTATATATTAGGAGGGGAAAATGAGCGCTATAACTGGCATTATTCACTTTAATAATGAACCTATATCAATTGAACATGGCACACGATTAATGAGTGACTTACGAAAGTACCCTGCTGACGATATTCAAATATGGCACAAAGAAAATATTTTTTTTGGGTGTCACGCACAGTGGATTACACCAGAGTCAGTTGGTGAACAACTACCCTTTTATAATTATGAAAAGCAATTGACAATTACAGCGGATGCTATTATTGATAATCGTGATGAGTTATTTGAAAAATTACAAGTGGATTATTCAGATCGGAAAAATATGGCAGATAGTGAGTTAATTTTACTCTCTTATCAGAAATGGGGAGAAGAGGCTCCAAAATATTTGGTAGGCGATTTTGCCTTTATGATTTGGGATGAAAAAAAACAAATGCTTTTTGGGGCCAGAGATTTTTCGGGAAACCGGACGCTTTATTTTTATCGTGGTGAGGAAAAATTTGCTTTTTGTACTATTATAAAGCCATTATTTACTCTACCATACGTTGAAAAACAATTGAATGAGCAGTGGTTTGCTGAATTTTTAGCTATACCTGTGAATTTCGAATCGGTAGATCCTTCTTCAACAGTATATAAAACTATTGAGCAAATCCCACCTTCCCATTCTGTAATTGTGAAAAATGGGAAAGTGCAGTTAGCGAGATACAATACACCAATTACTGGAGAAAGGCTTCAGCTCAAATCAAATGAAGAGTATGAAGAAGCGTTTTTAGAAGTGTATCAAAATGCTATAAGATCACGTTTACGTACTCATCATCAAGTAGGGGCCCATTTGAGTGGAGGACTTGATTCGGGTTCTGTAGTTAGCTTTGCTGCACGAGATTTAAGTGCAACAAATAAACGACTACATACATATAGTTATGTGCCAGTAAAAGGCTTTGTAGATTGGACGCATAGAAGTAGAATGGCTGATGAACGACCTTTTATTCAATCAACTGTACAGCATGTAGGGAATATTAAGGAGCATTATTTGGATTTTTCAGGAAGAAGTCCTCTATCAGAAATAGATGAGTGGCTTGAAATTCTAGAGATGCCATATAAATTCTTCGAGAACACTTTTTGGCTTAGGGGAATTTATGAGAAGGCCCGGTTACAAGGGATTGGGGTACTTTTAAACGGACAGAGAGGAAACTGGACGGTGTCATGGGGCCCGGCTTTGGATTATCAAGCTATGCTTTTGAAAAAGATGAAATTGCGGCGCTTTTTGCACGAGTTATATTCGTATAGTAAAAATATTGGTGTAAAGAAATCGCGAGTATTTTCAGTGGTGAGAAAAAAGACATTTCCATTTTTGAATCGAATGTCTTTATCAAAAAATCAAATTATGTTTCCTAAAATAATAAATCCAGAATTTGCAAATAGAATGAATGTATTTGAGAAACTTCTAGAACATGATGTTGATATAACAGGAACCTCTATAACAGATGTATATGAAATAAAAAAAAGGCAATTTGAACAGTTATATTATTGGAGCATAACTGGTACATACGGATCTAAATTATCTTTGCGCTATTCTTTATGGGATCGAGATCCAACGAATGATTTACGGGTTGTTCAATTTTGTTTAGCTGTTCCAGAGGAACAATACGTTCAAAATGGTGTGGATCGGGCACTAATTCGAAGAGCAACCAAAAATTATTTGCCTGATAAGATAAGGTTAAATCAACTTACTCGAGGTGTTCAAGGTTCTGATGGTGTTTATCGTATGACGCATCAATGGAGTGGATTTATTGAAGAGCTTGAGCAGCTTAGTAAGGATCCTATAATTTCAGAATTCTTGGATATAGAGGTTATTAGAACTGCGATTTCTAAGATTAAAGAAGAACCCCATCCAGAATATGCATTTGATTTGGATTTTCGAATTTTAATGCGTAGTTTAATAGTATATCGATTTATGAAGAAAATTATTTGAAGGGAGGTGACATCATGAAAAAAGATTGGACCACTCCTACACTGGAAGTACTTGATATTAATATGACAATGGCTGGACCGGGACTTAAAACACCGGATGCTGTTCAACCAGATATTGATGAAGTAGTGCACTATAGTTAATTTATCGAGTAGCAATTAGATCTCATGTTTCCTATCCCCCTTATACACTAGAAGTATAAGGGGGATTTGTAAAACAACGTTGATAATTATTTGGAGTGAGAGAGTTGATTAAAACTACAAAAACAAATATGTATAAAGTTTTTGGGCTAAGAGTGTTGAGTGAAATTCAATTGCCAGAATTACCTAGAATTAATGAACAAGAAGAAACGAGGGAAGTAATAATACGAACTGCTGATTTATTTCAGAAATGGAGTGAATTTACTAACACAGAACAAAATTTTGTAGTTGATAAAAACGTAGTTATGATTCGTATTCCTGATACAGCTATATTTTCTATACAAGAAGGAAAGCAAATCATTGTTTCGCCTATGGGGAACACTTGTGAAGATAAGATACGACTTTATATACTTGGAATTTGTATGGGAGCCTTATTAATGCAGAGAGGAATATTGCCTTTGCACGGGAGTGCAATAAATATTGATGGAAAAGTGTATGCTATTTTAGGTAATTCAGGAGCTGGGAAATCAACCCTAGCAGCAGCTTTTTTAAGTAAAGGATATACACTTTTGAGTGATGATGTAATTGCTGTGACAGTTTCAGCAGATAAGACTCCAATTGTGATTCCATCTTATCCGCAACAAAAATTGTGGGCGGAAAGTTTGAATGCTTTTGGAATGGGAACGGCAAGTTATAATCCATTGTTTGAGCGAGAAACAAAGTATGCTGTGCCTGTACAATCTCATTTTTTCTCTGAACCATTACCTCTTGCTGGTGTTATTGAGTTAACGAAAACAGAGGATGAGAATGTTGAATTAATTCGAATGGAAGGACTTGAACGGCTGCGTACATTGTTTTTTCACACGTTTCGTAAGTTTTTAGTTACGCAATTAAAATTGACAGAGTGGCATTTCACTACTTCTACAAGTGTGATAAACAAGGTAGATATGTTTCATTTGAAACGTCCAAATAATAGGTTTACAGCACATGAGCTCGTATCAATTATATTAAAAACTATACATGGAGGAGTAATAGATGATGTATACAGAGAGAATTTCTCTAAAGTGTCAGATTGTCCAAAGTGAAGAGAATATTGTGAGTGATATGGATGGGGAAAAAGTAATGTTAAATGTTCGGAAAGGGAAATATTATAATTTGGGAGAAACAGGGGGGGAAATTTGGGACCTAATAAAAACTCCAATTATAGTTACCGAACTTGTCAGTACATTGTTGTCAAAGTACAACATTGAACGGAGCGATTGCGAAGAACAAGTTCTTTCCTTTTTAGAGTGTTTATTTCAAGAAGATTTAATTCAAATAAAAGGTCAATCTAATAGATAGATTTGTAATGTTAAGAAAACTGTTAGGAAGGGATTAATGAATATTGTGAAAAGGTTAAGGGTATTTTTATCGCTGAACATGGAAACAAAGCTTTTATTTTTAGAGGCTTTTATTTTTTTAGGGTGGGCGCGTGTACTAAAAAGTATTACCTTTTCCAAAGTTGCACCTTCTTTAGGGGATTACATGAACGAAACATCAGTTGCTCAAATTCAGCCACACGGGGATACACTAAAAAAGGTGTCTGAAGCTATTTCTATTATGAGCCGTTATACTTTTTGGGAAAGTCAGTGCCTTGTTAAAGCTATAGCTGGGATGAAAATGCTCGAAAAACGTCACATTGAGAGTACTCTTTATTTAGGAACTGCTAAGGATAATCATGGGGAATTAATTGCGCATGCATGGTTACGGAGTGGTTCTTTTTATGTTACTGGATCAGAAGGAATGGAGAAATTTACTGTCGTTGGATCATTTGCAAAGAGGCTAAGTGAGGACACTATTAAAGGAGAATAAAATGGAGAAAGATTTTGGTCTGAATGTAGAGTTCATGTCTAAGGAATTGAAACTTCTTTTTGCAATTTTGAAGTTACAAGATGATGAAACAGTGCAAACGTACAGTAATGAATGGTTTTCGGATATTGATTGGGAGGTATTTCTTGAGCAAGCTGTGCATCATCGCGTTTATCCGGTGATATATCAAAAATTTAAACAGGTGGATGAGGAGCTAATTCCTTCACATATTGTACAAACTTTGAATAGGAAATATAAAAAAAATACATTTCACATGCTTTATTTAAGTGCTGAAATGGAACGAATAAATAAACTATGTAATGAAAATGGGATTCGTATGATTTTTCTAAAAGGACCAGTACTATCTCAGGACTTATATGGGGATATTTCTTTACGAACATCCTGTGATTTGGACGTTCTAATTCCGATGCAAAATTTAGAAAAAGTAGAAATCCTACTTTTAGAGCAGGGGTACGTAAAAGATGATTATATTCAAACGATATTAAATGATTGGAAATGGAGGCATCATCATATAACATTTTTTCATCCAACAAAGCAGATTAAGCTTGAGATTCATTGGAGGTTAAATCCCGGACCGGGTAAGGAACCTGGGTTTGAAGAACTTTGGAAGCGAAAGAGAAAAAGTACCCTTACGAGTAATTCTGTATATATGTTAGGGGAGGAAGATTTATTTTTGTTTCTTGTATCTCATGGTGCTAGACATGGTTGGTCCAGATTACGCTGGTTAGTGGATATAAAAAAAATTGTCGATCAAGATCTTAATTGGAGTGAGATTCATAAGTTAATGAGAAAATATCAAATGCTTCATTTAGGAGGACAAGCATTAATTTTAGCAGCTCATTTGCTAGGTATACGACTAGATGAAAGGATGATGGAATTAGTAGCGAAAAAACATTCAAAGCAGTTAGCTCAAGAGGCGCTGTTTTATTTCAAGCAAATGATAAATTTGCATACCGAACCTGTCCCAGAAGAAGTATTTATCTATCATAGTCGACACTTATTTTCATTAATGTCTAATCAGCAAAAGATTTTATATATTATGAGCCAATTATATCCTTATCCCATTGATGCAAAAACATTACCGTTACCTAAATTTCTTCATTTTTTATATTTTCCTTTACGCCCGTTTTTATGTCTTTGGAGGAAAACAAAGAAGCTTGCTTTGTTATAGGGGGAACATCGATGAATCATATTATATATTTTATGAAGAAATTATATTCTTCAGCGGGAAAAATAATGTATGTGAATTTATTTGGTATGGTTTTAATCAGTTTACTTGAAGGGATAGGTATTATTTTATTAATTCCTATGATAAGTATGACTGGAATAATTAATTTAGGCGAGGAGACTACTTTTATTGTACCTGTCTCTAGATTTTTGCAGGATTTTCCTAAAACAACAAGTTTAGCTTTTATTTTAGGTATATATATACTAATAGTGTTAGGTCAAAATTTACTACAAAGAAATATAGCGCTAAGGGATGCGAGAACGCAACAAGCTTTTGTACGAGAATTAAGAATAGAAACATATAGTATGATTTTAAAAGCAAAGTGGAGTTTTTTTTTAGAGAAAAGGAAAACAAACCTAATAAATATATTAACTACAGAATTAGCTCGTGTAAGTTATGGGGTTAATTTAATTTTACAATTGTTAGCTGCTATTCTGTTTACATTTATACAGGTGGGGATTGCATTTTTATTATCTCCTCAAATAACTATATTTGTTTTGGTCTTTGGTTTATTATTCTTGGTAGCTTCTCGTGTTTTTATAAAAAAAGCACGAATACTAGGCGGTAAGACCTCAGAATTGGCAAAAGATTATCTTTCTGGTATAACAGATCATTTTAATGGAATTAAAGAGATAAAGAGTAATACTTTGGAATCATCACGTTTAGATTGGTTACAATCTATAACAGAAAAGATGAGTAATGAGCAAATGGAGTATATGAGAATAAGATCGAACTCTCAATTGTTTTATAAAGTTTCAATGGCTATATTAATTGCATTTTTTTTATTATTATCAGTAAGTATGTTTCAAGCGCAATCCACTCAACTACTATTAATCATTCTCATTTTTTCTAGACTGTGGCCAAGATTTATGACGATTCAGTCAAATTTAGAACAACTGGCTGCAAGTATTCCTGCTTTTAAGTCATTATGGGAGCTGCAAGAGGAATATAAGGAAGTGTTTGAAATGCAGGATATACATCAGCAAAAGCATATAAAGCCGATTTGTATTGAACAAGGTATTGAGTGTAAGGATGTTCACTTTCGTTATAATAAGCAAGAATCTTTATACGCACTTCAAAATATTAATGTACAAATTCCAATAAATAGTATGACGGCCATTGTGGGACATTCTGGTGCAGGAAAAAGTACATTAATTGATGTATTAATGGGATTAATCCAGCCAGAAAAAGGTCAAGTATTAATAGATGGTACTCCACTTATAACTGATAATATATTGTCATTAAGACGGGCTATTAGTTATGTACCACAAGATCCTTTCTTATTTAATGCGAGCATAAGGGATAATTTATTGATGATTGAACCGAATGCAAGTGAGGAAGAAATTTGGGATGCATTAAGTTTTGCGGCCGCCGCTGAATTTGTACAAACACTTCCAAAGGGGCTTGATACATTGATTGGAGATCGTGGTGTGAGGCTTTCAGGTGGTGAACGTCAGCGACTTGTATTAGCTCGAGCTATTTTAAGAAAGCCATCGATTTTAGTATTAGATGAAGCTACAAGTGCATTAGATGCTGAAAATGAAGTAAAAATCCAATCAGCAATAGAAAGATTGAAAGGAACAATGACTATTGTTGTGATTGCGCATCGTTTATCAACTATACGCAATGCAGATCAAGTCATTGTCTTAGGAAAAGGTGAAATTGTCCAAAAAGGTGAATTTAATCAATTGGCTAAAGAGAGAAAAGGTGTATTCCGAAGTTTATTAGGGGCACAAATGGAAGTTGGTTCTTAGAGGAGAAAGAGTGAATGAAGTTTTGTATGCAAGCGGTTCGAATCGAATAAAAGCCCGAATAATGGTCAGTTATAATAGGACATTATTAGGGCTTTTATTTGTGCGTTTTTTAAATTTAGGTAGTAAATACAAATGAGTACCTTGCAATAAACAATATCGAGTGGTATATTATGGATATGCCAGGTACCGTGTATTGAACAGTACTGGAATGAGAAAGGGGGATTGCACTTGAACGTTCAGTTTAAAAAAGGTGTGTTAGAACTGTGTGTATTGGCACTTGTGAAACGTAAAGATTGTTACGGTTATGAACTTGTTCAGCAAATCTCAAATAAATTTTTAATATCGGAAGGGTCAGTATACCCTTTATTACGTCGTTTAACGAAAGAAGGATATTTTCAAACGTATTTAAAAGAATCTACGGAGGGACCGCCTCGTAAATATTATCAACTAACTGAGCAAGGGGAAACGCAACTGAATTTGTTAGTAACAGAGTGGCGTGATTTTGCGAAAGGTGTACAAGAAATTATTGAAGGGGTGGAATGGGATGAGTAAAGAACAGTTTCTTAAGGAATTATCAAGTCATCTTAGAAAGTTACCGGACGAAGAGAGGAAAGATATTTTATTTGATTATGAAGAGCATTTTCAGTTTGGGATAGAAGAGGGGAAAACTGAATCGGAAATAATAAAGGGTCTTGGCTCTCCGAAAGTAATTGCAAAAGAATTACTTGCGATGTATCGATTTGATGAAATGAAAAAAGATCCGTCAACTTCAAATGTGACAAGAGCTGTTATGGCAGCGATTGGACTTAGTTTGTTTAATTTCATTATTGTATTAGGCCCGTTAGTTGCAATTATCGCTTTTATATTCTCTTTTTGGGTCGGTGGGATTGCTAGTGTAGTGACACCATTTTTCGTAATTGGAAAAGTATTTATGGGTACATTTATATGGTTAGATGTATTCGTAAGTATAACATTTGTTGGGATAGGTTTGTTGTTATGTATTATCGCTTATTATAGTACGAAGTGGTTTAAAAGGTTATGTGTACGTTATGTCATATGGAACTTCAAAATGATAAAAGGAGAGTAGATGATGAAAAAAATATTGTTAGTAGCGATCGCTTGTATCATTATTGGAGTAATAGGAATTTCACAAACATATGAAAAAGCAGTGCAAACTGCAGAAAAAGGAAACAAAGAAGATATAATTAAAAACGAAACACTAAAAAATATAGAAGTTAAGTTAGATGTCGGGGATATTGTTGTCCAAAAATCTCCTGACGCTTCTTTTTATGTAAAGCAATCAGGAGATGCGCGTAAACAAGAGATTCGTATTACTGAAGATAGTGACACATTAAAAATCATTGGGGAAAGAGAAAAAGGTGCTTCATTTGATTTTTCTTTTTACGATTTTAGGTTTCAAACGTCTACATTGACTCTCCTTGTGCCTGAACGCTCTTACCAAGATGTAAAAGTAAATTCATCTGCTGGACAAATTGAAATAAGTGATGTGAAAAGTGACCGTGTAAGTGCTAGAACACTTACTGGAGAAGTGGATTTGAAACATGTAACGGCTAAGAATGTGGAGGGATCTACAAAAGCTGGTGAAGTAAACTTTAAAAAAGTAATAGGGAAAGTGACTGCAAAAACGACCAGTGGGGAAATAAATATTCTAGATCATGATTCTAAGTACAATCTAGAAGCAAGTTCAACTGCGGGAGATATAAATATTACTTTATCGGAAAAACCAAAAGATGCGGTAATTACTGGGCAAAGTGCTGCCGGGGATGTAACAATTTTTAATGAAGAAAATAAAGACGTAACGATTGGTAATGGGAGTAAAAAGATTAGCGGTAAAACAGCTGCGGGCGATGTGACGATTGAAACGCGTTCGTAAGAAATAGAATGTGTGAAAATCTATCAAAATACAAAAAAAGAAGATAATTACCTTATATAAATAAGGTAATTATCTTCTTTTATATTCTTAATGTAAATCACGATATACGCCAATTACTTTACCGATAACTGACACTTGCTTTAAAATGATAGGTTCTAATGAAGAGTTTTCCGGTTGTAGACGGAAATGGTCTTTTTCTTTATAGAAACGTTTAACAGTTGCTTCATTATCTTCTGTTAAAGCGACTACAATTTCACCATTATATGCAGACTGTTGTTGGCGAACAACAACTAAATCTCCATCGAAAATACCAGCTTCAATCATACTATCTCCAGAAATACGTAACATAAACACTTGATCTGCTCCTGCGACAATGCTAGCTGGAAGAGGGAAGTGTTCCTCCACGCTTTCGACTGCTGTAATTGGTAATCCAGCAGTAACTTTCCCGACAATTGGAACTTGAATAACAGATTGTGTTTCTGTATCCATTCGGTCTTCACCTAAAATTTCAATTGCGCGTGGTTTTGTTGGATCGCGTCGAATGTATCCTTTTTCTTCTAATCTTGATAAATGTCCGTGCACTGTAGAACTAGAAGCGAGGCCGACTGCTTGACCAATTTCACGTACGGAAGGTGGATATCCTTTTTCTTGTACTTTTAGCTTAATAAAGTCGAGAATGTCTTGCTGGCGTTTCGTTAACTTTTCCATGTTTTCTAACACCTCGTTTTCTTTCATTTTTCTTATTAATAAGTATAACATGTGAAAAAACATTCTACAAACATAAGTTCGAACAAAAGGCGAATTTATGTTACACTAAAGGGAAATTATAGTGAGAAAGAGGGGTTCATAATGAATGCAATTATTTATGCGCGTGTGAGTACAACAAAAGAAGCGCAAGAAACATCATTATTACGTCAAAAAGATGAATTATTGCATTTAGCGGAGCGCTATCAAATGAATGTTACTAAGGTGATTGAAGAGCAGGCTAGTGGCTATACAATTGAACGTGATGGTATATTAGAAGTGCTAGATACAATTCGAGACGAACAAATTGATGTGCTACTTATACAAGATGAAACGCGCCTTGGTAGGGGGAATGCAAAGATTGCGTTAATGCACTGTTTACATAAAGAAGGAATAAAAGTATATACGCATACACATAATGGTGAATTGCAATTGTCGGATTCTGATTCAATGGTATTAGATATTATTGGTATTGTTGAAGAGTATCAAAGAAAGATTCATAATTTAAAAATTAAACGTGGTATGCAACGAGCAGTAGAAAAAGGCTATCGTCCAGAAAATAATTTAAAGAATCGTCATTTAAGTGTAGGACGAGAGAAGAAAGAAGTGCCAATTGAGGAAATTGTACGTTTGCGTAAGAGTGAACTTACTTTCGAAGAAATTGCAGCAACACTACGTGGCTTTGGTCATAATGTTTCAAAAGCGACGGTACATCGTAGATATGTAGAGTATACAAAGCAATTGCTTGATAAAGAAGAGTAACTATTGTATGATAATAATCAGTTTTGAGTAGAAGGGGGATTCGAGATGCTTAGTCACGAACTCGTTGAACGCATTAACTTCTTAGCGAAAAAAGCAAAAGCTGAAGGTTTAACTGAAGAAGAACAACGTGAGCGTCAATCGCTACGTGAACAATATTTAAAAGGATTTCGTCAAAATATGTTAAACGAACTAAAAGGAATTAAAGTCGTTAACGAACAAGGTACTGATGTTACACCGGCGAAATTAAAAGCTTTAAAAAAGCAAGATAATGCAAAATTAAACTAAAAGATGGGCGAAGCCCATCTTTTTTTATTTATTTAATAACTTTCCAGTTTTTATTGACTGTTGCTTCTATCTTTTTATGCTTCAATATATAGTTAGCGATAAGTTCAGACATATTTGTTGGTATATCTTTTATTACGGGCTTATTTTGAAACATAAAGAAGTTCCCTCCGCCGCTCGCGCGATAATTATTCATAACGACGTCATATTCTTCACTCATATTAAGAGGAGTGCCTTTATGCTGTAAAGATTCTACTCTGTCGCCAATTGGTTTGGAAATGTTTAATACGTACGAAATTCCTTCCCACATATCGTAATTATAGTGTTGCGGTTTTGGTTCTATGTAGCTAGGGTTTACGATGATGGTTCCATCTTCTTTTAATGTGAAATAAGAAGCAGAGAGTTCGAGAGCATCTTTTATATCAGCTCCAGTTATTCTAATTACTTTTAATGTATTTGGATAAATATAATTAGAAACGATGTCACGCATTGTTACATATGTCGGGAAACCTGGAGATGTATTATGGAATAAGCTTGTACAAGAAATAGAAACATTAGCCATATCCATCTGTATTTTATTTATGAATTCAATAAAAGGATGGTCTTGCAAACGAGTTTGCATAGCATCTGAAATTTGCATGTCACCGTGGATGGTTCCAATAGGTTGATCAAGCCATTTTTGTGTTTTCTCTTCATAATTGGTTACCAAGTAAAGAACATCTGGATCTGCCTCGATTTCTTGCACAGTCAATAGTTCTGAATAACTCTCTTTTTTTACCCACTCTTGTTTTATTTTTTCAAATGTTACAGTTACTTTTCCAACTGAATGTCCATTACATCCAGTCTGTAAAATTGTTACATCATTACCCACTGTTTGAGCCATTTCTCGGTGCTGATGGCCTGTTAATAAAATATCTATGCCCTCAATTTCATGACACATAGCATACCCTTGGTTTTCGCCTGTTAAAACTTCAGTCGGTTCTCCAGTTTGTAAATCGCGTTCAAATCCCCCATGATACGCTACGACTAGTAAATCTGGTTTCTCATGTTCGTGAATGTAAGAAACCCAATTTTTTGTTGTTTCTAACGCATCTTCAAATTGCAAGTCTTTAATGTGATGGGGTTGTTCCCAATTTGGAATATAATGCGTTGTCACCCCTAAAATAGCAATTTTTATATTTGCTTCAATATGTTTTATTATATATGGTTTCCCGAAATAAGGTTTTTTACTGCTTTTGTCTAAAATATTTGCTGATAAATATGGGAAGTTTGCAGTAGAAATAGCATTGTTTAATACATCCATTCCATAATTAAATTCATGATTCCCAATCACTGCAGCGTCATAACGTAAATAGTTTGCTATTAATGACATTGGGTTTTTCTTATCTTTTTCATATGTAGCGTAATGGTAAGTAAATGGTGTTCCTTGTATGAAGTCACCGTTATCAATTAAAAGAACGTTTTTATTTTGGGACCGTTCTTTTTTTATAAGAGTAGAAATCTTAGCTAAACCAATTTCTGCTGGAGAGTTATCTTGGTAGTGAATTGGATAAACAGTACCATGTATATCACTTGTTAATAGGATGTTTAAAGTTACAATTTGATTTTGATTCAATATCATTCACCTTTTCTATTATTATCTACTGATTAAGCATATCAAATATATGGAGAGAATTTTAATGTGAGTGTATATAATGTGTAAAGATTCTGTAAATAATCAATTATTTGTAAAAATGTGTGATATATTTCTTCATGTTTATGAAAGGTTATTTTATAACAATGAAAAATGGAGGCATTAACATGTTGAAAAAAGTTTTTGCAATGAGCACAACAGTTGTATTAGCAGCGGGTTTGTTAAGTGGCTGTGGAACGAAGGAATCAAGCGCAAGTAAAAATGAAGATACGAAAAAAGGGTATGTACCGAAGACTTTAAATGTTCAATTTGTTCCTTCTCAAAATGCAGATACGTTAGAGGCGAAGGCAAAACCACTTGAGAAGCTATTAAGTGATAAGTTAAATATTCCAGTAAAAGTTAGTATTTCAACGAATTATAATACAATTGTAGAAGCGATGGCATCTAAGCAAGTAGATGTAGGATTTTTACCCCCAACAGCGTATGTGTTAGCACATGAGAAAAAGGCAGCAAACGTAATTTTACAAGCGCAACGTTTTGGCGTAGATGATGAAACGGGAGCTCCTACAAAGGACTTAGTAGACTTTTATAAATCTGAGTTTGTTGTTAAGAAAGATTCAAATATTAATAGTGTAAAAGATTTAAAAGGTAAAAAAATTGGCTATCAAGATGTAACGTCATCAGCGGGATATGTGTGGCCTGCGGCTGTACTATTAAAAGAGGGCATTGATCCGTTAAAAGATGTGAAACCTGTTACATTAAAAGGTCACGATCAGTCGCTTATTGCTCTTTTAAATGGTGACGTAGATGCAGCTGTTGTATTCCAAGATGCTCGTAATATTGTAAAAAAAGATTATCCGAATATATTCGATCAAACGAAAATAGTGAAATTTACGGAGAAAATTCCAAACGATACGATTTCGGTACGTTCTGATTTAGATGAAGAGTGGAGCAAGAAATTACAGGATGCTTTCATTGAAATTGGAAAGAATGAGGAAGGTCACAAAATCATTAAAGAAGTATATTCACATGAAGGATATGTTAAATCTGATGATAGTAAATTTGATATCGTTCGTGAATATGGAAAGAAAGTAAAAACGCAATAATACATATGGAAATGGCAACTAGCTGGAAAGGTATGTTTTCAGTTAGTTTGCCGTTTTGAATACATAGAAGGTAGGTAAGATGTGTGATAGAGTTTCGAAATGTTTCCAAAGTGTATCCAAATGGTACAAAAGGATTGAATAATATAAACTTGAAAATTCAAAAAGGTGAGTTTGTTGTAATGGTAGGGCTTTCCGGAGCTGGAAAGTCTACACTTCTAAGATCGGTAAATCGTCTTCATGAGATTACAGAAGGAGAAATCATGATTGAAGGTGAGTCTATTACGGCTGCGAAAGGAAAAGGATTACGCCGCATGCGCCGGGATATTGGTATGATTTTTCAAAGTTTTAACCTTGTAAAGCGATCAACAGTATTAAAGAACGTATTAGCTGGCCGTGTTGGGTATCATTCGACGTTGCGTACAACGTTAGGCCTATTTCCGAAAGAAGATTTGGAGCTTGCTTTTCAATCGTTAAAAAGAGTAAATATTTTAGAAAAAGCATATGCGCGTGCTGATGAATTATCAGGAGGACAACAGCAACGTGTATCGATTGCTAGAGCGTTGGCGCAAGAAGCAAAAATCATATTGGCAGATGAACCTGTTGCATCGTTAGATCCGCTAACAACAAAGCAAGTATTAGATGATTTGAAGAAAATTAATGAAGATTTTGGAATTACAACAATTGTAAACTTACATTCTATTGATTTAGCTAGGCAATATGCGACGCGCATTATTGGATTACATGCAGGAGAAATTGTTTTTGATGGCTTAGTAGAAGAGGCAACGGATGAAAAGTTTGCTGAAATTTATGGTGACGTAGTACAGAAAAGTGAATTGTTAGAGGTGGCAGTTAAATGAATGACGTGACGATATATTCGAAATCGATACCGAAGCCACCGAGTAAGTTGAAACATATGTTAACGGCTGTTCTAGTCATTTTACTGTTGTGGGGAAGTAGTGTACAGGTCGATGCATCATTGTCAAAACTAGTAGTTGGTTTTCCTAATATGATGGATTTGTTAAAAGAGATGGTGCCGCCAGATTGGAGTTATTTTCAAGTTATTACAACAGCGATGTTAGATACAATACGTATGGCGATTATTGGGACGACTTTAGGTGCGATTTTAGCTATTCCACTGGCACTATTTGCGGCAAGTAATGTATTTACTAGTACATTTTTATACAGTCCAGCTCGAATGATATTAAATTTTATCCGAACGATACCAGATTTATTATTAGCGGCAATTTTCGTAGCGATTTTTGGAATCGGGCCACTTCCAGGTATTCTGGCTCTTACTTTTTTCTCGATTGGGCTCGTGGCGAAATTGTTGTATGAGTCAATTGAATCAATTGATCCAGGTCCGTTAGAGGCGATGACAGCAGTAGGAGCAAATAAAGTGCAATGGATTGTTTATGGAGTAATTCCGCAAGTGAAAGCGCATTTTGTCTCTTATGTTCTGTATACATTTGAGGTGAACGTACGTGCAGCAGCTGTTTTAGGTTTAGTAGGAGCAGGTGGTATTGGATTATACTATGATCGTACACTTGGATTTTTACAATATCAGCAAACTGCATCTATTATTATCTATACCCTTGTTGTTGTATTGTTAATTGATTATGTAAGTACATTGTTGCGGGAGAAATTATAATGAGTAAAACGACGATAATCGTACCAAAAACGAAGAAACCGAGTGTGTATCGCTTGTTTATTTTTATAGCACTTACATTTGTTTACGTATGGGCTTTTTCAGGAGTACCGCTAGAAGGAATTAAGGATACGGCAGGAGAAATTACAAAAGCAATTATGACAGGTGTATTGAATCCAGATTGGGCGTATGTATCTTTGCCAGATGGTGAAGATTTATTACATGGTTTAATTGATACGTTGGCAATTGCGATATTGGGTACATTTATTTCTGCCTTTTTATCTGTTCCATTTGCTTTTTGGGCGGCGACGAATATGAGCAGTGGAAAACTAACTTCAGGAACTGGGAAATTTGTACTTAGTTTTGTTCGTACATTTCCTGAATTAGTTATGGCCCTTTTATTTATAAAGGCTGTTGGACCAGGCTCTTTTGCCGGCGTTCTAGCTTTAGGATTACACTCTATTGGAATGTTAGGGAAATTATATTCAGAAGGAATTGAAAATATAGATAAGGGGCCGACAGAGGCGTTAATAGCTACAGGCGCAAACCGGTTCCAAATACTTTGGTATGCAGTATTGCCACAAGTATTACCAGATTTTCTATCGTATACATTATACAGGTTCGAAATTAATGTACGATCCGCTGCCATTTTAGGTGTTATTGGAGCAGGTGGTATTGGTACGCCCCTAATTTTTGCGCTGAGTTCACGTAATTGGTCTCGCGTGGGAATTATTTTATTGGGCATCATTTTAATGGTCATTATCATTGATTTTATTTCAAGTTCGATTCGGAAACGGATTGTTTAACTGATTTGAAAAGCATCGAAGTTAGATGCTTTTTTGTGTTTTGTAAAATGTATTGAAAAAAGTAAGTATAGAAGAATTTTGTATATCTGTATAAATATACAGATAATTCCCTTTCTTTTCAAAATAAAAATAATAAAAAAGTATGTCATATTGAATACCCATACATTCCCGAAAACATTGATTTTTTTATAAAAAATCAAAAAAACATCAACATATTTGTCGATACATGTTGTATAATCTTGCGTGGGAAGCTATCATATAAATGTATAAAACGTTTACTAATATAAGCGAAGGGAAGAATAGCATGTCACATTCAATCGAACAACTTTCTATCAACACGATTCGCACATTATCCATCGATGCGATTGAAAAAGCAAACTCTGGTCACCCAGGAATGCCAATGGGTGCAGCACCAATGGCTTATACATTATGGACTCAATTTATGAAACACAATCCAAATAACCCAACGTGGTTTAACCGTGATCGTTTCGTATTATCTGCAGGTCATGGTTCAATGTTATTATACAGCCTACTTCACCTATCTGGTTATGATGTAACAATGGATGACTTAAAGAACTTCCGTCAATGGGGAAGCAAAACTCCAGGACATCCTGAGTACGGTCATACAGCTGGTGTAGATGCAACGACTGGTCCACTTGGACAAGGTATTGCAACTGCTGTAGGTATGGCAATGGCAGAAAGACATTTAGCTGCTAAATATAACCGTGATGCGTATAATGTAGTAGATCATTATACATACGCTATTTGTGGTGATGGAGATTTAATGGAAGGCGTTTCTGCTGAAGCATCTTCATTAGCTGCTCATTTACAATTAGGTCGTCTTGTTGTGCTTTACGATTCAAACGATATTTCATTAGATGGCGATTTAAATCGTTCATTCTCTGAAAGTGTAGAAGATCGTTACAAAGCATACGGATGGCAAGTAATCCGTGTTGAGGATGGAAACGATATTGAAGCTATCGCAAAAGCAATCGAAGAAGCGAAAGCTGACGAAAAACGCCCAACGCTAATTGAAGTAAGAACGACAATTGGTTTCGGTTCTCCAAACAAATCAGGAAAATCAGCTTCACATGGTTCTCCACTAGGTGTAGAAGAAACAAAATTAACGAAAGAAGCATACGCTTGGACTGCTGAGCAAGACTTCCACGTAGCAGAAGAAGTATACGACAACTTCCGTAAAACAGTACAAGATGTTGGTGAAACTGCGCAAGCAGAGTGGAACACGATGCTAGGTGAATATGCACAAGCATACCCAGAATTAGCAAACGAATTCCAAGCAGCAATGAACGGTCAACTTCCAGAAGGTTGGGAGCAAAACTTACCAACTTATGAATTAGGATCAAAAGCAGCAACTCGTAATTCTTCTGGTGCTGTAATTAATGCAATTGCAGAATCTGTACCATCATTCTTCGGTGGATCAGCTGACCTTGCTGGTTCTAACAAAACATACATGAATAACGAAAAAGACTTTACAAGAGATGATTACAGCGGTAAGAACATTTGGTACGGTGTACGTGAGTTCGCAATGGGTGCAGCAATGAACGGTATTGCACTACATGGTGGTTTAAAAACTTACGGTGGTACATTCTTCGTATTCTCTGACTACTTACGTCCAGCAATTCGTCTTGCAGCATTAATGCAATTGCCGGTAACGTATGTATTCACACACGACAGTATCGCTGTTGGTGAAGATGGTCCAACACATGAACCAATCGAGCAATTAGCGGCGCTACGTGCAATGCCAAATGTATCTGTTATTCGTCCAGCTGACGGTAACGAGTCTGTTGCGGCTTGGAGACTAGCTCTAGAATCTACAAACAAACCAACTGCTTTAGTATTAACTCGTCAAGATCTTCCAACATTAGAAGGTGCAAAAGACGATACGTATGAAAAAGTAGCAAAAGGTGCATATGTAGTTTCTGCAAGCAAGAAAGAAACAGCTGATGTAATCTTACTTGCAACTGGATCAGAAGTAAGTCTAGCTGTTGAAGCTCAAAAAGCATTAGCAGTAGACGGTGTTGACGCATCTGTTGTCAGCATGCCATCTATGGATCGCTTTGAAGCTCAAACTGCTGAGTACAAAGAATCTGTATTACCAAAAGCAGTAACAAAACGTTTCGCAATCGAAATGGGTGCTACATTCGGATGGCACCGTTACGTAGGTCTTGAAGGAGATGTGTTAGGTATCGATACATTTGGTGCTTCTGCTCCTGGTGAGAAGATTATGGAAGAGTATGGATTTACTGTAGAGAACGTTGTTCGTAAAGTAAAAGAAATGCTTTAATGATTTTAGAAAAATCTCTCCGGCATGGAGAGGTTTTTCTATGTAAATGAGTTTTTTCGACAGAAAAAGTTTTTTCTCTCTCCGCAGTCAGACAATCATTGCAAAATTTCTTCTATATAATGAAGAGAAAAGGTTGTCCAGATTGGGAGGCGAAAGATGAAAACGTATGAATTGTATTTAATTCAAGAGGATATTGCGAAAGCTTACTTTGGTCGTGAATATTTGTTTTTTGATTTATTTGCTCGATTTTCAGAATCTGGGTCCCTTTCGGAGAAAAAAGTGCTATATAAACAAATGATGTATATAACGATGCCATTACAAGTAATGAAAATTCATCATAAATTAGAACAAGCTTTGCGCGTTCTTGGTAAATATGATCGAACACATCATACACATACACTTTATACAGGGGCAGAATATGGCGAAATAATGGTGAAACCACACTATATTCGCATGAATACCTCTGGAAATGTTTCTATGGAAACGACTTTCTTTGAGGTGCTTCGGAAGTGTGAATTAACATTTTTAGCTATGGATTATGAAAATACAAAGTACGGATGGCTGAATCCTCTAAAACAAGTACGAACATATGTGTAAAAAATGTCGAATTGTATCTTGTCTTATTGAAAAGGTTTTAGTACACTGTAAGGTAGACAACATGAAGGAGGAAAATATATGCCAATTTGGTTAGGTATTCTAGTGGGCGTAGTAGCACTAGTAGCAGGCGTGGCGTTAGGATTTTTCATTGCCCGCAAATACATGATGAATTACTTACAAAAAAATCCACCAATTAACGAACAAATGTTAAAAATGATGATGATGCAAATGGGACAAAAACCTTCCCAAAAGAAAATCAATCAAATGATGAGCGCGATGAACAAGCAACAAATGAAATAAGCGCTAAAAGACACTCGCTAAGAGTGTCTTTTCTTTTTTATACGAATAGAGTTTAAAACTTTTAAAAATTCTGTATTTTTGTTAAACTGAAAACATCGCTCATTTTAAGGGAGGAGGAAAAATATGAAAGTGTTTATGAATTTAGCGTGGTTTTTTAAACAAGAAAAACGAGCGTACATAACCGGAATTATTTTATTATTTGGCGTCGCACTTTTAGAACTTGTAGCACCAAAAGTGATTGGGATTGTTGTAGATGAAATTAACGATGGAACATTAACGACTGAAAAGTTACTGAAATGGGTTGTACTCTTAGTACTCGTAGGTATTACGATGTACATATTACGTTACGTGTGGCGCATTATGATTTTTGGGTCTTCATTAAAGTTAGCTCGCCAATTACGAAAAAATTTGTATGAACATTTTACAAAGATGAGTCCATCTTTCTATCAGTCAAATCGCACAGGTGATTTAATGGCGCACGCGACCAATGATATTCAAGCAATTCAGCAAACTGCTGGGGCGGGTGTTTTAACACTTGTTGATTCATTGGCTGTTGGAGGATGTGTACTCGTAGCAATGGGTTTTACAATTAGTTGGAAGTTAACACTGTTAAGCTTAATTCCAATGCCGATTGTAGCAATATCGACAAATTATTACGGCACTTTATTACATAAAAGGTTTCATAAAGCACAGCAATCGTTTTCGGAAATCAATGATAAAGTGCAAGAGAGTATGAGTGGGATGAAGGTAATTCGATCGCTTGGACAAGAAAAAGAAGATTTGCAAGCGTTCCGAAAAAAATCAGAAGATGTCGTACATAAAAATATGTTAGTTGCACGTATTGATTCGTTATTTGATCCAACAATCGCTCTTATCGTAGGATTTTCATTTTTAATCGCAGTATGTTACGGGTCAGTATTAGTTGTGAGAGGTGAATTAACAGTAGGTGATCTCGTTACATTTACGACGTATTTAGGTACCCTCGTTTGGCCGATGTTAGCGTTTGGATGGCTGTTTAATATTATGGAGCGTGGGCGTGCTTCGTATGACCGTGTAGAAAAAATTCTCTCACAAAAATCAGATGTAGTAAATAGAGATAATGCTGTGCATACAGTAGCGAGCGGTGATGTTTCATTTGCGGTCGATTCGTTTTCGTATAAGAAAAATGAACTGTTACATTTAACAGATATTCATTTTGATTTGAAGAAGGGGGAAACGTTAGGGATTGTAGGACGTACAGGTGCAGGGAAAACGACTTTATTAAAATGTTTAATCCGTGAGTATGATCATTTTAATGGTGAATTAAAAGTTGGAGAGCGGGATATTCGCGATGTAACACTTTACGGTGTCCGTTCTGCTATTTCATATGTGCCGCAAGATCATTTTTTATTTTCAGCGAGTATTGGGGAGAATATTGCCTTTGGAAAGGCGGATGCTACATATAATGAAATTACCCGTGCTGCAGAGATTGCTTGTATTCACAATGACATCCTTCAATTTTCAGAAGGATATGAAACAGTAGTTGGGGAAAGAGGCGTTTCTTTATCTGGAGGTCAAAAACAGAGAATTTCTATTGCGCGTGCTTTATTAACGGATGCTGAAATTTTAATTTTAGATGATTGTTTATCAGCAGTAGATGCAAAAACAGAAGAAACGATTTTAAATGCTTTAAAGAGGGAGAGAGCAGGGAAAACGACAATTATTACTGCCCATCGTTTAAGTGCAATTCAGCATGCCAATCTTATTCTTGTTGTGGATGAAGGTAAAATTGTACAACGAGGTACACATGAACAACTAATGAAAGAACATGGTTGGTATAAAGAAATGTATGAGAGCCAGCAGTTAGAAGCATTAGTCGAGAAAGGAGGCGTATGATGGCTGAGAAAAAACAGAGCGATTTAAGAAGATTACTGTCTTATATGAGGCCATATAAAGGACTGTTAGCATTAGCATTTTTATTTCTAGTTGGTGCAACTGTAACAGAAATGATGGGTCCTTTTTTAATTAAACAATTTCTTGATGAACACTTAGTACCACGTAACTTTGATCAATCAGCACTTGTTACTCTATTTGTAGTGTATATTGTTGCTCACTTATTAAAAGTATTATTTACTTATTTAGACTTGTTATATTTTCAAAATATCGCTTTTAAAATTGTTCAAGATATGCGTGTTGAAGTATATGAGCATGTTCAAAAGTTGTCATTAAGTTTCTTTGATCGTACGCCGATTGGTACGCTCGTATCGCGCATAACGAATGATACAGAAGCAATTAAAGATTTTTATGTCAGTGTATTATCAACATTTGTTAAGAATATCGTATTTTTAGTAGGGATTTTAGTAGCGATGTTTTTATTAAATGTAAAATTAGCGCTATTTTCTCTCGTATTAATTCCGATCATGTTTGCGATTATGGTATTATATCGCCGGAAAAGTGCAGCTTTTTATTTAGAAGTCCGTAATCAATTAAGTGTGTTAAATGCAAAGTTAAACGAGTCCATTCAAGGGATGAATATTGTTCAAGTGTTCAGACAAGAAAAGCGCATGAGAAAAGAATTTGAAGAAGTGAATAATAAACATTATAGTGCAGGGCGACGTACATTAAAGTTAGATGCATTGCTTTTACGTCCAGCAACTGATTTAGTTCATATTGTAGCTATTGCGTTAGTACTTGGTTTATTTGGAATTGATGCTTTGAAGAGTCCTGTTGAAGTAGGCGTTTTATATGCGTTTGTTAACTATATACATCGTTTCTTCCAGCCTGTAAATGAGATGATGATGAAATTATCATTTTTCCAACAGGCACTGGTTTCATCATCACGTGTATTTCATTTAATGGATGAGAAAGATTTAGCGCCAGTTCAAAAAGGGGATGGAAATCCTCAAGTTATTAATGGAGATATTGAATTTAAAAATGTTACTTTTTCGTACGATGGAAAACGTGATGTTTTAAAAAATGTATCTTTTCACGTGAAACAAGGGCAAACGGTTGCTTTCGTTGGGCACACTGGCAGCGGAAAGAGTACTATTATGAATTTATTACTGAGATTCTATAATATTAATTCCGGAAATATTGTAATAGATGGTGTAGAGTTAGAGAAATTTGAAGAACAAGAAATTAGAAAGAAAATAGGACTTGTATTGCAAGATGCATTTTTATTTGCGGGAAATGTAAAGCAAAATATTCGTATGTATAATGAAGAAATTACGGATGAAGAAGTAAAAGAAGCGGCACAATTTGTGCAAGCGAATACGTTTATTGAAAAATTACCAGAGCAGTATGAAACGGAAGTAGTAGAAAGAGGAGCTGCATTTTCTAGTGGTCAACGACAATTAATTGCTTTCGCTAGAACGATAGCAACGAATCCGAAAGTGTTAGTATTAGATGAAGCAACAGCAAATATTGATACAGAAACTGAAGATGCAATCCAAACAGCGTTACAGCAAATGCGAAAAGGACGGACTACGATAGCGATTGCACACAGATTATCTACCATACAAGATGCAGATCAAATTTTTGTTATGCACGATGGAGAGATAGTAGAGAGAGGGACACATCAAGAATTACTGAGTGAACAAGGATTGTATTATAATATGTACTTACTACAAAATAAAGGAAGTTTACAAAAAGCCTTGTAATTACAAGGCTTTTTTTACTTTGTTTATAAAATATGTTTGCTCTTTATGTCTATAGTATAAACGTCGTCACAGCAGCGGTTTCATTAGAAGCTTTGCAAGGAAATGGAACAAATGGTGGTGGAAATGTTTCCCTGCCCATTACTGCTACTGCAGTCTGTGGTGTTACTGTAATTAATGGCGATAATGTAAATTTATGGGGTGGACCATCTTTACAGTCAAATATAATCCGTCAGCTAAATAGAAGAGAATCATATGAAGTTTTGGACGAACAAGATAGTTGGCTTGCTTTAGGTGAAAGCGAATGGATATACTATGATCCGAGTTATATTCAGTATAGTGTACAATCAAATGAACGTAAAAGGTATCTCGCTTGAGATGCCTTTTATTATAAATATGTAATTTTTACAAAGTGTATATTAAAAGCATAGTATAATATAATGGATGTTTATAAAAATAATTGAAAATGCAATAAAGGAGAAAAAATATGGATTATGTGCTAATAGGTGTAATTTTATTATTATTAGCTGCAGTATTCGTGCTGTTTTATAAAAATAAACAGCTAGAATCAGAGAGTCAGCAAGCGGAATTTGAAAAAAAACAAGCGATTGAAACGTACGAAAATGAAATTGCAGCTACGGTTACAGAACATAAAGAGCAGCAAAATACATTAAAAAATATGGAACAGAAAAAATACAATGATTTACAAATAAGTGCAGCGAGAGAACTTGAAAATATGCGTATGATGAAAAATCAATTAGCTGTGCAACATAGTAAAGAACGCAGTGAAATGCAAGAAAAACATAGTAACGAAATACATATGTTTCAAAAGTTAATTGCAGATTTGCGAGAGTATACGAAAAATGGAGCCGAAGTGAGTACACACGAAACATTACAGTATATGAAGCGTGGCTTCGTAGAGCAAGGCATAATACTAGATAATGAATTTCATATTATGCCGAATGTTTTTATGAGAAATCAGCATGGAAGAAATGATTTTCGAATTCATCATCTTGTTTTAAGTAAAACGGGTATGTATGTACTTGAAACGAAAGAATGGACAGGGAAATTAATTCATGGCTTAACGAAAGAAAATGCTAGTACATATTCATTTATGATTGATGAAATTGGCAAGTATCAACAAGAGATAGAGAAAGAAGAGACGTTTGAATATATTACAGGTGAAGATTCATTAACGATACAAGTGAAAAATGACGGGAACCCAGTATATAGAGCGAAGAAACTATCTCATATTCTATACAATTGTTTGAAAGAAATGCAAGTTGATATTGTAAAGGAAAACATAAATCCGATTGTATATTTTTATAATGAGAATGGGAAAGAAGTGTTAGATCTTTCTGAAGAAAAAACGCCGAGATTAAAAGATAGAGAGCAACTTGTATCGTTTTTCAGAAATGAATTCTTAACGGGGAAAGTAATATATACAGGTCAAGAGTTAGAAAAACTTCGAGAAACCATTAATCGAATGAATTATATAATGAATTAAAAAGAGGTGGGCTTTCTGAGTGCTATATTAAGGGGTATTTTGTATGTTTATATTTGTTTGTATATACTCATGTATCTTGCTTTTATGTTTATTATTGGTATGGCTCATACGTCATTAAGTGTAACGAGCATTTTTATAATAGTCATGCCATTTGTTTTATTAGTTATGATTCAAAAGTCGATCTTATATGTTGCTAAAAATCGTAATGAAGAAAAGAAGCAAATGTCGGGAGTATTAATAGTAGCACTTATTCCGTTAGTAGTATGTACTGCACAATTAAGTATGAATACGTACACTTCCAAGTTTAACCAAGATCGGTGGTTACATGCTGAAGATAAACGGGTACATATGGTAGATGATCTATTGCAAAAATATAAATTAACAGGAAAATCAAATGAAGAAATTACACAATTATTAGGAACGCCTACTGAAACGAGAAATGGAGAAAACGGGGTTATCACTTCGTACTATCTTGGAACTGAACGTGGCTTTATTCCCATAGATAGTGAACATCTTGTTTTACAATTTGATAGAGATGGTAAAGTTTTGGAATATAAGGTGCATACCGATTAAAGAACCGTAGAGAGAAGCTATATATTATAGCTTCTTTTTTATATTCCAATATAGTAAATGTAGGCAAATAGTAGTCATTCCTATCTATACGAATTGGAATGAGTCTGTTATATTGTAAATGGTTATGTTGCTTAATAGTTTAGTAGATAATCTATATTTTGGTTGAGGAGGGGAATTTTAACACGAATTTAATGATATGCGTGTTAAGTAGTATGATGAAAAAAGGATTTTATAATGTTTTAGCTGCATCAATTGTATTTGGTATGGTAACTATTCCAAACTATTCCTACGCTAATGAACTTGGAAAAACTGTTACAGTTTCATCTGATGAACAAGCTTTAAAAAGTATTGAAAACCATATGAAAGATGAAGATGGTCGAGGGGAAGATAAAGGAGTAAGAAGTGAAGTGCAAGGTGAGTTTCTTGTACATATAGTGAAAGAAGTACCTTTATACGATTCTAGTAATTTTCAAAAAGAGACAGGGATTCGTATTTCGAATCAAGTCGTAAAAGCTGAGAAGAGAAAAGGAAACGCTTACTATGTTCAAACTTCATCGGGAACGGGATGGATACAAAATAGTGATGGAAATGTAGAGGTTAAAGAAATTCACCCGTTATTAAGTGAAAAGTTAGTTATTAATGAAGAAAGCTCTACTTACTCTGAACCATTTACTTCATACAAAGAAGAAAATGTACTGGAGCCGCAAACTATTCAAGCAATTGGACAGGCGGGAGAATGGTTCCAAGTAAAAATAAATAATGAGATGAAATGGATTCATTCACCTTCAGCAAAATTTGAAGGAACAAAAGCTTCACTTATACAAGATGCAGCACCAACACGTACAAAACGTGCAGCAGCTATGTATGCTGCGCCAATAGAAGAGAAAACAACGGATATTTATGGTGTACCTTTAAAAGAAATGATTGTACCAAAAGGAAATGAAAATATTCGTCCAGGTTATGCGATGAACCCGAAGTATATTACGATTCATGAGACCGATAATTATAATGTTGGGGCAAATGCTAGAAACCATGCGATATATTTATATAACCAAGCAACAGGAACGGAAGATCGTTCAGCGTCGTGGCACTTTACGGTAGACGCTAAAGAGATTTATCAACACCTGCCATTAAACGAAAATGCTTGGCATGCAGGAGATGGAGCAGAAGGAACTGGGAATCGAGAATCAATTGCGATTGAAATTGCTGTAAACGAAGATGGTGATTATAATAAAGCTGTTGAAAATGCTCGTAAACTAGCAGCTTATTTAATGGGGGAATTAAATATTCCTTTAGAAAATGTGAAAAAACATCAATTTTGGAGTGGGAAGATTTGTCCAGCCATTATGATTAAAAGTAATGGGTGGGAACCATTCTTGCAAGGAACGAAAGTTTATTATGATGCGAACCATAAAGATGATATAACGGGTGGTTGGTATGAAGCAGACATTCGTGAATTAGATAAGCGCGGTATTATGGTTGGAGATGGAAAAGGTTCTTATTGGCCAGAGCGCCTTGTGACACGTGGTGAATTTGCAAATTTAATATCAAGATCATTGCAGCTACCTGAAGGATCATCGAATTTTAATGACTTAAATACAGCACATCCATCGCTAATAGATGGTATTAATCGTGCAGCAAGTGCTGGGATAATAAGTGGTAGAGGAAATGGTATATTTGCTCCAAACGATATGATTAAACGAGATGAAGCTGTTATCATGATTGACCGTGCACTGCAATATAAAAAAATTAAAGGTAACTTAGTCTCGTTACCATTTTCAGATCAAGATTTAGCATATGATAAACAAGCTGTACAACGTGTTTATGGATTAGGTATTGTAAAAGGAAATGAAAATAATGAATTTATGCCGAAAGGTTCTGCAACGCGTGGAGAATCGGCAGCATTTATTAATAGAATGTTAAAAGTAATAGAAAGTAAATAATGAAAAAGCATTCGCGATTGCGAGTGCTTTTTTTATTTTTCAATACGTTACGGAAGGGAGAGAAGGGTTTTGAAGGGAATAAGGAATGAAAGCGGAGGTGATGCATATATATAGATGCGTTAAGTTGTTTTTTGCATATTGTATAAATGAAAAGGAGGTAAGACGGTGAAAGCTATACCGACTGATGTCCTGAGTAAAGAATTGATGGAAAGAGAAGGCGTTATATCTATTACAGTAAAGGAATTTGAAAAAATCGAAGTAGCTGGAGTAGTAGTCGCTGGCCCCGCGGTTATTTTGATTAATCAAGATTAAGTACATAGTATTGAAATGAAAAGTATCCTAGATGGATGCTTTTTATTTGTGTAGAAGAAAGAATATGGTGGATAATTGCCTTACTGGAGGGAGAGTATGTGGCAATTATTATAACGATGTTAGTAATGGGGATTTTATTAGGGTTTGTTGGAGCTGGGGGAGCCGGGTTCATTATCGCGATACTCACGTTAGTATTCCATATTCCTATTCACGTTGCACTTGCAACGTCTTTAACTGCTATGGCATTTACGACATTATCTGGGGTTATAAGTCATTATCGTGAAGGAAATGTAGTACTTACTATAGGCGGGATTGTTGGGGGATGTGGAGCGCTTGGTTCTTATATCGGTTCAAAAATTGGTTCACTTATACCAGGACATCTTCTTCATTGGTTTACAGCTGGGATGTTATTTTTATCTGCAATTTTTATGTGTATTAAATTAATTAAGTTTCAAAATAGGGAAGAGTTACTTTTAGCAGAGATTAAAGATTTTTCGAAAGAGAACATAATGAAATGTATATGTCTTGGATTAGTCACTGGAATGATGGCTGGTTCATTTGGGATTGGTTCTGCACCATTTATTCAACTTGGATTAATGGTTCTATTAGGATTGACGATTCAGCAATCTGTAGGAACAACAATGCTTGTTATATTGCCCATTGCGATTGGGGGTGGGTTAGGGTATAGTTCAGAAGGGTATCTAGATTATATATTATTATTGCAAGTATTAATTGGGACGATGTTAGGAGCTTATATCGGTGCGAAGTTTACAAATTATGCACCAAGTATGCTTTTGAAGTTTTCAATGATTATGACACCAGTTTTCGCTGGATGTATGCTATTAATGGAATGAAAATAATATAGCAAACTAATATGTTTTACGAATGAATTATGTAAGTAATTCATATTTCCCATATAAAAGGATTTGCTTTAATATAATGAGTGTAAAGTTCGAGTATTCGAAGTACTACTTGAATTATATCCCTATCCCTTTTCTAAAAATGCGAACAAGTTTTGCCCTATTCTATTCAATATTTAATTGTATAGAAATATATTGTTCGATGACCATTATGGAACGTACATAATGGGAAAATCCCGATCCTTAAAGAGGATGCCCCTAATCTTCATGTGAAAATATGATCGGATATGAAAGCTGACCAATTTATGGTCAGCTTTCTTTTTGTTCAAAAACTATTTCTTCTTTAATTTCTGTTTGTAATAATAAAGTTTTTCCGAAACGACGTTTACATTCTGCACGCACTTTTGCAATGGCTAGTATCTGAGTAGTAGCAGGAACTGTGACGATAGCTTGGCGAGGTTTTCGATTTTCTTCACAAAAGACACATTCCACAACATATTTAGAAATCATGCTTTCATCCTTCCGTTTTTAATTGCTAAGAAGGAACTGCCTATGAAGTTGATGTAAATTTTCGTCATTGTTTTCCTTTTTTCCTCTTTTTTCAAGGAGAAAATAAAAAAGGAGACGAATAGTAGTAGGGGAGGGATATATATGGAAAGATGGATAGGTTGTGCAGCAGTATGTGTAAATGAAAGAAATGAAGTTTTAATGGTATTGCAAGGACAAAAGGGTGAAGAAAAAAGGTGGTCCGTCCCAAGTGGAGGACTTGAAAAAGGAGAAACACTAGAGGGATGTTGTATCCGAGAAGTTTGGGAAGAAACAGGTTACAATGTGGAAGTTGTAAGTAAAATATACGAAAAAGAAGGGATTACATACGGGGTTCCTGTATACGTTCATTATTATGTCGTAAAAAAAATAGGCGGTAGAATGAAAATCCAAGATCCTGATGAGTTAATACATGAAATTGCTTGGAAGGGGATAGAGGAAATGAAGGAATTAACGCTATCTTTCCCGGAGGATTATGAGATTTTAAACAAATACATAAATAAAAAAGCGAGTGTTTGAACACTTGCTTTTTCAATGTATCCACGATAAGAAAAGCGGAACGATAACTAAACTAGCTCCTGCTGTTAAAAGCATAGATAAACTTGCGATTGTTCCCTCTACAGGACCGATTTCGAATGCTTTTGATGTACCGGTTCCATTTGCGCTCGTTCCTAACATAATACCTTTTGCAATTGCTGTTTTAATACGGCATATACGAATGAGAGAAGGTCCGAGCAATGCTCCTGTTAACGCAGTTAAAACAACAAATACTGCTGTTAATTGTGACATACCACCAATCATTTCTGAAATAGCCATTGCAATTGGTGTCGTTACAATATGAGGTGCTAAACTATGTTCTAACGACGAATCAATTTGAAAATAATTTGCTAGTAGTGCTGAAGTAATAACTGATAGAAACGAACCGACAATGACATTAAGTAAAATAGCTATTCCATGTTTCTTGAGTAAATCAAAGTATTTATAGATGGGCCACGCGAAAGCAACTGTTGCAGGTTTTAATAATTCTGTTAACCAGTGGCCTCCAGTTTCATATGTTTCATAAGATGTGTCTAGTCCGAGTAATAAAGCGATTAAAATAATAGGACAGACGAGAAGAGGAGAAAGTAGGCTCCAATTCCAGCGTTGATACATTTTCTTCGATATCCAATATGTGAATAGTGTTAATAGTAAACAAAGAAAGCCGATCATTGCACGGATCCTTTCCGCTTTAGTAGCAATTCTGTTAAGAGTCCTGTAACGAGAGTGACACAAAGTGTACTAATCATAATAATTAAGATGAGATCGATTCCATATTGTGATAGTGTATCTTTGTAGCGTATGACAGCGACTGCAGAAGGAATGAAAAATAAAATAAGTTCTTTTAATAAAAAGTCTGCACCGTCCTGTATCCACTCTTTTTTCACTAGGTTAAATTTTAATGAAATTAATAATAAAAAAATACCGATAATACTTCCTGGAACTGGGAGGTGTGCCTGTTTTGCAATCCATTCACCTGTCCAAGCGAAACAAAACAATAGTAAAATTTGTCCGCTTAATTTCCACCATTTCATACAGTAACCCCCTCTTTCTTTTTTTACATAAAAATTGTAAAAAAGAATTAACAATTTCTACTATACGTTCATTCGAAAAATTTGTCTAATATATAAATTATATGTTATTAATATATTAGACGTATTAATTGAAATGGAAAAGGGTGTCCAAAATGGAATTACGGCATTTGCAATATTTTGTTGTAGTGGCAGAGGAGTTACACTTTGGACGAGCAGCTGCTCGTTTACAAATGACACAACCACCGCTTAGTCAACAAATTCAGCAATTAGAAAAAGAAATGGGAGTTATGTTATTTTCAAGAACGAAGAGAAAGGTTGAATTAACAGAAGCTGGAGAAATGTTTTTGAAAGAAGTAAAAAAAGCGTTTGAACAAATTGAAAAAGCTGTAGAGATTGCACAAAGTGCCCAAAGGGGAGAAGTGGGCTCACTTTCAATTGGTTTTGTAGGTGCGGCGATATATGATATTTTACCATCTATCGTAAGGGAGTATAGAAAGAAATTTCCGAGGGTATCTGTTGCATTACACGAATTATCTACTCCAGATCAAGTGCATGCACTTCATGATAATCGTATTGATATTGGATTTTTGCGTCCACCAATCCCGACACAATTATTAGAATTAGAGCCAATTCAAAAACTATCTTGTACTTTATGTTTACCGAAGGCTCATCCACTTGCAGAGAAAGATGAAATACATATAGAAGATTTACGGGATGAACCGTTTGTATTTATTACGAGACCAGTATGGCCAGCTTTGTATGATACAATTTTATCCCTTTGTAGAGAAGTTGGATTTAGCCCGCGTATTGTGCAAGAAGCAACGGAATATCAAACAGTTATGGGACTTGTAGCAGCAGGGATTGGAATTACAGTAATACCGGTATCGGCAAATAAATTATATAAAACCGAAGTTGTATATAAAGAGCTATATGATTCTAATTTTGTTGCAGAAATGTCAGTCGCTTACAAAAAAATGAATAGCAATCCAGAGCTTTTAGAGTTTTTAAAAATTGCAAGAGAGAAGAAAAGAATAGAAGTTGAGGATGAGATTAATTAAGTTATTAAAAATTACACCTCGTTAAACACTAAAGCGGAAATGTAATTGCATTTCTGCTTTAGTGTTCTTTTTTTAGTTCTATACGAAAGAGATAAACATGTTCATTTTTGTTTTCTAGGACTAAAGACTTAGAGAAAATTCCGATTGTAGTGTGATGTTTAAAATGTCATATTTTTATACACTAGTAGTATAGAATGCGTATGTAATAAGGTAGGGGAAGAATTTTATGTCTTTATGTCGGTTAGCGAGAAAAAATATAAGAACATTTGCTACCAAAAGGATGAAGCAATTTATGTGGATTGCTATGAGTATTATGATTTTGTTTTTTATGATATCGCTACAATTTAATGAAGTAGTTGCTGGGGAATTAGGGACTACACTTTTATTTCAAATGTGTTTTTACACGTTGTTTATCGTAGTCATTTTCATATGTACGTTTATTACATATAAAATGACTTATTCTCTTTTGCAAGCGAGGAAAGAAGAAATTAAATCTTATGTAGCAGAGAATAGGAAGAGAAATGATGTACTATGTTTATTATGTCAGGAGCAATTATTTATTTATGGAGCAGCGTTTGTTTTTGGATTAGTTAATGGGATGTTATTTTTAAAATTATTTACGATTATCTTTATGAAAATAACAGGAATACAAGGGATAAATAGTGCACCGATTACAATATATGCAATAGTAGTAGTGAGTATAATTATGATTGTTATCCTTCTATTATCGATGGTGCAATGTATTCGATTTGTTCAAAGTTTACAAGATGAAAATTCATTTCAGTTTAAAGAAAAGGCATGAGAAATCATGCCTTTTTCCATTTTACACATAAAAATAATCATGTTACAGTGTAAAGACCTGACAAAGAATGGGAAGGAAAGGTTGTATAGCATGACAAATGAACAATCGATTGTAAAGGTTGAGCGGTTAACGAAGCGAATCGGTTCAAAGACACTTGTAGAAAATATTAGTTTCGAAGTTAAAAAAGGTGAAGTAGTTGGTTTGCTTGGACCAAATGGTGCTGGAAAAACGACTTTAATGAGAATGATGGTCGGTATGATTCGTATGACAGAGGGCGAAGTTTGGATTGATGGTCAATCTGTAAAACAGCAATTTGAAAGTACTGCCTCGAAAATTGGAGCGGTAATTGAGACACCGGAATTTTATCCGTTTTTGAGTGGCTATGAGAATTTAACATATTTCGGACGCATGAATGGTAACGTTACAGAAGAACGTATCGATGAAGTAGTGAAACTGCTAGGTATGGGACAAGTCATTGATCGCAAAGTAAAAGCATATTCACTCGGTATGAGACAACGATTAGGAATTGCTCAAGCGCTTATTCACGATCCTGATGTATTGATATTAGATGAACCAACGAATGGATTAGATCCTAGTGGAATACATGAAATGAGAATGTACATAAAGAAAATTGCACATGAACAAGGAAAAGCTGTTCTTGTATCTAGTCACTTACTTTCAGAAGTTGAACTAATGTGTGATAGAGTTATCATTATTCAGCACGGAGAATATGTCGCGACGCAAAATATTCAGCATCATCAAAGTGAAGAGATGGAGACAATCCGTATACGCGTAGATGATGCGAATAAAGCGGCGGAAATGTTAGACCAAGATGTTTTAATAAAAGGTAATGATTTACTTATTCATGTAAAAGATGAAGAAATCCCAAATGTTATTCGTACATTGCTTGAGAAAAACATTCAAGTATATCGTGTATATGAAGAAAGAAAAACGTTAGAAGAGCAATTTTTAGAATTAACAGGGGGAAAAGATATTGTTTAATTTAGTGTATAACGAATTGTATAAAATATTTAAGCGAAAGCGAACGATTATTCCATTTGCAGTTATTGCAGTATTAATAATCGGATTAGGATGGGTTACTGTAAAGTATTTGGAGCCGGAAACAAAAGGATGGAAAGCTGATTATACAGAACGAACTGTAGAAATTGAGAAAAAGCTAGGCATGGAAAAAGAAGCAATTTTAGCGGAACGATCTGGGGATGAGCTTGTAAAGGAATATCAGCTCAAGATGAAGCATTTAGATACAGATACAGCACCGGCAAGTAGTTCTCCGCTTTCTTTCATGAGAGATACAGGTTTTATCGTATTTCCAATATTGCTCCCGTTTATCCTCGTGTATGCAAGTACAATTTTTGCGAATGAATATAGCTGGGGAACATATAAATTTTTAACGATACGACCAGCAAGTCGCTTTAAAATTTTGACAGCTAAATTTTTAGCAATTGTCATATTTGCAGCATTATTGTTTATATTTAATATGATTTTCTCCATTTTATGTGGACTGGTTATTTATAAATTCCAGCAGCCTGCATGGAGCGAGTTTATTTTCCAAGATGGAAATATTATAAAACAAAATATTTTTGTAGAAGCTAGTAAGTATTATATTTTATCGTGGTTGCCGACGATTGTGTACGCAGCGTTTGCATTTATGATTTCTGTGCTAACAAGATCTAGCGGAGGGGCGATTGGTATTTCACTATTTCTTGCTTTATCAGGTAATATCGCATTACTAGCAGCAACTAGATATGATTGGGCGAAATATTTATTGCCAGCAAACACAGATTTATATAGTATTGCAAAGAATGGAAGCTTTATTGATGGAGTAACGTTCCCGTTTGCATCATGTATGTTATTACTGTATTTATTTGTATTTTTAATCATTTCCTATACAGTATTTTTAAAACGTGATTTAACTTAAAAAAGGAGCCGTTAAATATGTCTTAACGGCTCCTTTTTTATGCAAATTGTTTAAGTGCCCTTTCAGCTAGCAAAGCGAAGTATTCTGCACTTATAGGTAATGCTCGCTCATCTACTGTAAAAGCGGGATGATGCCATTCGTGTGTACCACTTGTTCCCATAAAGACGAAGGAACCAGGTATTTCTTGTTGATAAAAAGAAAAATCTTCTCCGGCCATTGACGGGGTAGGAGAGACGATATTTAAATTCATAGTTTCTGCAACTTGAGTCGATAAGTTTGTTAGGGATGTATCGTTATGAACAGCAGGAGGACCTGCATAAAAACGAAATTCTGTTTTTACACCTAATGCATCAGAAACCCCTTGAATAATACGTTTCATTAGCGCAGGGATCTTTTCACGTGTTTCATTTTGAAATGTACGTACAGTTCCTTCCAGTGTTGCTTTTTCAGGAATAACGTTCCACGTATTTCCTGAGTGGATGTTTGTGACACTAACGACGGCATTATGTGAAGAACTTATATTTCGACTTACAATTGTTTGGAGTGCCATCACAATTTGAGAAGATGCGACAATAGGGTCTACCCCAGCATCTGGTACAGCTGCATGTGTACCAACTCCGTGAATTTCAATTTCAAATCGATCAACTCCAGCCATCAGTGGACCATCTTTAATACCGATTGTACCTACTGGTAAATCAGGTTTATTATGCATACCGAAAATAGCTTGTACACCACGTAAATGCCCGGCTTCAATGACTTTGCAAGCACCATTACTACTTTCTTCAGCTGGCTGGAATATAAAGCGTACAGTTCCGCTAAGAGAAGATTCTTTTTCTTTTAGCAAATAAGCAGCCCCTATAATAGCAGCTGTATGAAAATCATGCCCACAAGCATGCATCCTACCGTGAATTTTTGAAGCGTACGGCAAATTTGTTTCTTCTTGAATAGGTAGGGCATCAATATCGGCACGGATTGCTATAAGTGGTCCGTTACTATTCCCCGAAATTTCAGCAATAACGCCTGTTTTTAAATTAGAATTTATAATCGTAATGTTTTTCTCTTCCAACCAATTCTTTATAGCTTTCGTCGTTTCAAATTCTTCGTAGGATAGTTCTGGATGCTCATGTAAATTTCGACGAATAGAAATTAGCGTCTCAGTTAATCGCTCTAGATTTGCTGCCACTTATAATGCCTTCTTTCCTAAATAAAGTATTTACATTAAGTATACAATATTAAAAGAGAGGATTCTCAAATGAAAATCCTCTCTCGTTTATGCTGCCAATTTTTTATGTGTATGATGTTTACGATAACGTCCACGCATTGCATAGGCAATTTGCGGGATTGCAATCCCTATTAAGATAAGTGATACACCGAACCATTGTGAAGATAGTACAGCTTCTTTTAAAACGAATACAGACATAATTGTTGTAACTGGTAGTTCCGCAGCGCCAAGAATAGTCGCTAAGCCAGAACCAATCTTTGGAATACCAATTGTAAAGGCGATAGAAGGAATGACGATACTGAATGTTCCTAAACCTAAACCGTATTTCCAAAGTCCTTCAGAAATTGCACCGTTAAGAATAAATGTTGGAGGGAATACGATCATTACTAAAGTTAAAGCACCAGCCATTAAAAGAACACCGCGTGGTAATGAAGGTACTTCAACAGCAACTTTTCCGCTCACGAAAATGTATGTTGCAAATGTAACAGCAGATAATAGGCCTAATATAATTCCAGTCGTATCGAAATCACCTGCTGATTTTTCTAGTAAACCACTTGATAAAAATGTACCTGCAAGTAAGAAAATAACAGAAATAACTTTTTCTCTTGAAGGTAAAGTTTTTGTTGCGACTGCTTCAATAATAATTCCCACCCAAACGAATTGGAATAAAAGTATAATGGCGATAGATGCTGGTACAGTTTTTAATGAAGCATAATAAAAAATTCCAGTGAAACTTGCAGATGTACCTGCAACGAATAAAATTAAAGCTTGTTTTAATGGAACACGATGTCTAGAAAATAGAAGTGTAATAGCAAGCAAAATAATCCAACCGAACAAATATTGGCTGCCAATTACCTCTCCAAGTGAAAATCCTTCTGCATATGCAAGTTTAACGAAAATAGCTAAAATCCCATAACTACACGCTCCTAATAAAACTAAAAGAGAATAACGAAGCATGAAATATTCCTCCCATCTATATGAAATTGTTCCGTAACGGACATATATAACTAGAGGGAAGTATACAAAATTAAAAATGAAGGGTCAAATAAAAGAAAAGTGTGACATTTTATAGAATAATAATAAAAGTATGATATTTATGCATAATCTTGAAATTAGTAATAATAGAAGTATTGTAAAATCAGCTTTATATTGTATAAAGACAGCATTTGAAAAAAATATTTTTTTAATAATATGTATATAGGCGTACGAATAACATGCTAATCATTTGAGAAACTATATTACCTTTGTTATGTTAATAACATTAAAGAGGTTTTGTAGTGTAATTGAGATTTTTCTATATAATAGAAGGAAATGAAAACGTTTTTTTAGAAAAAGTGTGAAAGGGTAGTTTTTCTTATTATCACGTTGGAAAAGTGATTTCACGAATTGTTCATAGTATTTTTATGTGTTTTTGCTACAATATGTAAGGAGAGGAGTGGAACAATGCAAGATATTAGTATTTTTTTAGCGTTTGGCGCCGGTTTTTTATCATTTATTTCCCCATGTTGCTTGCCGCTTTATCCGGCATTTCTATCATATATAACAGGTATGTCGGTTTCTGAGCTGAAAGAAGAAAATGCAATGCTTCGCAAAAGAAGTATGATACATACAGCGTTTTTCTTACTTGGATTTTCAATTATATTTATTGCAATTGGATTTGGTACAAGTTTTATTGGAGGCATCTTTACAAATTATAAAGATTTAATTAGACAGTTAGGTGGTATATTTATCATCGTGTTCGGTCTTATTATTGTCGGTGTGTTTAAGCCGAAGTTTTTAATGCAAGATCGTAAATTCACGTTTAAAAATCGTCCGAGTGGTTATTTTGGATCTGTTCTAATTGGGTTGGCATTTGCGGCAGGATGGACACCTTGTACAGGACCTATTTTAGTATCGGTTATTGGATTAGCAGCAACAAATCCAGAATCAGCAATGATTTATATGATTGCATACATACTTGGATTTGCTATCCCGTTCTTCGTACTATCATTCTTTATTACGAAAATGTCTTGGATTAAAAGAAACAGTATGAAGTTCATGAAAATCGGGGGATACATTATGATTATCATGGGTATCTTCTTATACTTTAACTGGATGACAAAAATTATCGTATATTTCTCAAGTTTATTTGGTGGTTTTACGGGTTTTTAGTATTATTCTGTGAAAATGTTGGAAATACTAACGGAAAAGCATATAATGAAAGTATATTTTGCATATAGCCACAAAAAAGGATGAGAAAATATGAACATAGTTGTTTTATCCAGTATCGTTGCTGTTTGTATGGCTGTTGGTGCGATGTTTATTCGTTTAAAAGCAGCTAAGAAACCTGCAACATTGAAAAAAATTATACTTCCGCCATTCTTTATGAGTACGGGAGCATTGATGTATGTTTTTCCTGAATTTCGATTAACTCCAGCAGAGATGTTAGAAGCGATTGGCGTAGGTTTGTTTTTCTCTATTTTTCTTATTAAAACATCTAAATTTGAAATTAGAGGACAAGAGATTTATTTGAAGCGTTCCAAAGCCTTTGTTTTTATATTAATTGGATTACTTGTCGTGCGAATTGTATTTAAAACATACTTAAGTCAATCTCTTGATTTAGGACAACTTAGTGGCATGTTCTTCTTACTGGCGTTCGCGATGATTGTGTCATGGAGAATTGCCATGTACCGTTCCTTTACGAAATTACAAAAGGAAATGGAAAAAGAAGATGGTTTTTATAATGAAAAAGATATGAAATTAACTTAAAAACTGTATATGTATAAAATAAAAAGACAGCGTTTTTTGACGCTGTCTTTTTATTTTATATTGTTAACACCTTGTATCCCAGCCGCGGCGTATAAAACGTGTACCATTAAAAAAGCAATTTAAATTTGGTGAGACGAACGGACCGATAAATGGAATAATGTTTGGTTCTGAAGTCTCATCAACGGAAATCGGTGGTTGAGTAGGATCTGGTCTGAGTGTATAGCGAATGCGGGCGGTATTTCGAATGAGACCATTTCGTGGCTCTGCTGTTACTTGAACGATAAAACAGACAAAAACAGATTCACCTGGATTAACAGTGCTGATAAGAATACCAATAGTTGGGTTAGTTCCGGGACGTGCTACTCCATTTACTGTTACTGAATTTGGATAGAAAGTAACTTCAGGAGGAAGTGGGTCGGTAATGAGTACATTATTTGCTGGAATGGTGCCATTGTTAGTAAAGGTAAGTGTATATGTGATGAAATCACCGAGATTGGCGCTATTTACATTTGCGGTCTTAATAAATGTGTTTGGCTCATTAGGGTTTACTTCTATCGTAATTGGTGGTGTTGTAGTTGTTGTTGTGACAGGTGGTCTAGTAGGATCAGGTTGAGAAGTATACGTAATGGATGCGATATTTGTAATCATTCTATTAGCTGGAAGTGTAATAACCTGTACTTTGAATGAAATAGTTACGGATTCTGTTGGATTAAGAGTTCCGACTGGAATGCCTGTGGATGGATTTGCGTTTGGAACGGGAATGTTGTTAATTGTAACACTGTTTGGAATGAATGATGTACCTGCAGGAAGTGAATCAGTAACAGAAATACTAGTCACGGGAATCGTACCTTCGTTTTGGAATGTGATAGTAAACGTAATTGTATCACCCACGGAAACGACGGATTTATCAGCAGTTTTTATCGGATTAAGAGTTCCAACGTTTACAGGAGTAATTGTAGTAGGTGTAGGCGTAGTAACGGATACCGGTGGTTTAGTAGCATCTGGTTGGTATTGGAATGAAACGTTACCTTGGTTTTGGATCTCTCCGCTTGGTGGAATTGAAGTAACTAGGACACGGAAAGAAATCGTTGCTGATTCAGAAGGAGCAAGTGTTGAAATCGGGATGCCTGTGGATGGATTTGCGGTTGGTTGCGGCACATTGTTAATCGTAACACTATCTTGAATGAACGAAGTCCCGACAGGAATTGTATCAGTTACAACGATATTATTAGCAGGAATGGTACCTGTATTTTGAAGTGAAATCGTATACGTAATGATATCACCTAGTGTAACTGTTTCCGGCGTAGCTGTTTTTTGTGGATTTAATATCGCTGTATTTACGTTCGTTGTGTTAATTGGAGTAGGATCTGTAATGGTAACAGGTGGTTCACCAGGAATTGGTTCATATGTGAAAGTAACAGTTGCTTGATTTCGAATGATACCACCAGGTGGTACACTTGTTACTCTCGCTTGGAATTGAACAGTAATTATATCGTTCGGATTGACTGTACCTACAGGTATACCTTCTACAGGATTTGCTCCAAGATCAGGAATACCATTTAATATAACGGTACCTGGAACAAATGTTAGCCCATTTGCTAACGGATCAGTAATGATAACGGAAGTTGCAGGGACTGATCCACGATTTTGGAACGTTACTGTATAAGTGATGAGTTCATTCAAATCTACAATTTGTTTATCAGCTAGTTTATTTGGATTAGGTGTAGGCGTAATAACGGATACTTCAACAGTTGGAGTAGGATCTGTAATGGTAATAGGAGGTTCACTAGGATTTGGTTGGAATGTGTAAGTGACAGTTGCTGTGTTTTTAATTATACCGTCTGGCGGGAGTGCAGTTACAGTAACTTGATAAGTTAACGTAATAATTTGTCCTGGAGTAACAATTCCGACATTGACACCATTATTTGGATTTGCTCCAGGCGAAGAGGCGCCATTAATCGTAACGCTATTCGGAATGAAAGTAGTACCAGCTGGAGTAGGGTCTGTAATAATAACATCTGTCGCATTAATATTCCCGACATTTTGGAATGTAATTGTATATGTGACAGTATCACCAAGATTAATAACTTGAGGGCTAGCTTGTTTGTTAGGATTAGTGGTAACTTCACTTACTTGCGTCTTTGTAGTAGGTGTAGGCGTAGTAACGGATACAGGTGGCCTAGTCGGATCTGGCTGGTACTGGAATGAAACGGTCCCTTCATTTTCAATAAAACCTGTCGGCGGTATCGAAGTTACTTGAACTTGGAAAGTCACGACGGCTGAAGTGCTAGGTTCTAATGTACCGATAAGAATTCCAGAATTAGGAATGATACCTGGTTGTGAAACACCATTAATCGTAACGCTATTCGGAATGAAAGTAGTGCCAGCTGGAATAGGGTCGGTTACAAGTACATTTGTTGCAGGGACGGTTCCTGTATTTTGCAAGGAGATCGTATAGGTGATTGTGTCACCTAATAAAGCAAATACTTTATCAGCAGATTTTGTAGGACTCGTTGTTGCGGTGTTGACATTTGTAGTAGTGGGTGGAGTCGGTGTAGTTACTGTTACTGGAGGTTCTTCAGGATTAGGTTGGAAGGTGTAGGTGATAGTAGCTTCATTTACAATAATTCCATTAGGTGGTATGGAAACAACACGAACTTGGAAAGTTACAATGACCGATTCACTAGGGTTTAATGTGCCAAGAGGTATGCCAAGAGCTGGATCTACATTACTAGTTGGAGTGCCGTTAATTGTAACGCTATTTGGAATGAAAGTAGTCCCTGTTGGGATTGGGTCTGTAAAAACGATGTCTGTCAGTTGTACTGTTTGTAAGTTTTGGAAGGTAACGGTGTACGTAATGATATCACCTATATCAACGTTGTTTCGATTAGCTGTTTTTGCTGGATTAATAATGCTGTTAATGATCTCAGTATTAACGGGTGGTGTTGTCTCTGTTTTTGTAATAGGAGGTTCATTTGGATTAGGCTGAGAGGTAAAGTTGATTGAACCAACATTTGTAACAACCCCGTTAGGAGGTATATTTGTAATCGTTACTTGGAACGTAATGGTTATAATTTGATTTGGTTGTATTGTACCAATAGGTATCCCAATACTTGGATCAACACCTGGTTGTGAAAGGCCATTTACTGTAACAGAATCTACAATAAATTGTGTACCTACTGGTGGTTGATCAATGACAAATACATTTGTCATAGGAATATTTCCGTTGTTTTCAAGGGTGATTGTATAAGTGAGTGCATCTCCAATGTTAGCAATTGGCAAATCTACTGTTTTTGTTGACTCTAATTCTGCATTTTGCACAATTGTTTCTGCGATTGGAGTAGGTGTGGTTGTTGTAACAGGCGGGAGTGTCGGGTCTGGTTGAGATGTGTAAGTGACATTTGCTTCATTTGAGATAAGGCCATTTGGTGGTAAAGCTGTTACTTGTACTTCTAAAGTAACAGTCACTACTTGTCTAGGGTTTAATGTGCCAACTGGGATTCCTGTTTCAGGGGTCAAATTAGGTTGTGGAATGCCATTAATCGTAACGCTACCAGGGATAAATGTAGTTCCAGTAGGGATAGAATCTGTAATAATGACATTAGTTGCAGGTATATTACCAGTATTTTCAAGGGTGATTGTATAAGTGAGCGTATCACCAATACTTGCAAACTCACGATCCACTGTTTTTTGCGGGTTCGGGTTAGCGGTACGAACAGGTAAAGTTACGGTAGGAGTCGTTTCTGTTGTTGTAATAGGAGGTTCGCTAGGATTAGGCTGAGAAGTGTAGGTAACACTTGCTGTATTTTCTATTTTTCCATTAGGAGGAATAGCGTTTATTTGAATCTGGAATGTAACAGTAACTGTCTCGCCGGGATTAACTGTTCCAACAGGAATTCCTGTGACTGGACTTACGCCGGGTTGAGCGACATTGTTTACAGTAACACTATTCGTAATAAAAGTTGTACCCGGTGGCAAAGAATCTGTAATTGTTACACCAGTAGCAGGTATAGTTCCTTGGTTTGTAAATGTGACAGTATAAGTTACAATATCGCCAATTTCTGCAAACGTAAGGTTTGCTGTTTTTGTTGGACTTATGACTACAGTTTGGATAGGAGTCGTTGTTTCAGGAGTTGTTTCTGTTTTTGTGACTGGAGGTAAATTTGGATCCGGTTGATAATTAAATGTTGCACTACCTTGATTTCGGATTTCGCCGCTAGCAGGGATGTTTATTACTCGTACTTGGAAAGTAATCGTTGCGCGTTCGGATGGCGCTAAAGTTCCAAGTGAAATTCCTGATGATGGATTTGTTCCTGCTTGAGGAATCCCATTAATCGTAACACTATCTGGAATAAATACAGTACCGGCAGGGATAGAATCTATTACTGTTATATTCGTAGCAGGAACAGTACCGGTGTTTTGAAATGAGAGAGTATAGGTAATGACATCATTTAATGCAACGAAGGAGCGATCTGCTGTTTTTTGTGGATTTAGTGTAGCGGTATTAACTGCTGTTTCTGTTTCAGGAGTTGTAATAGTTGTCGTAACGGGAGGTTCATTTGGATTTGGCTCGTATGTGAATGTAATATTTGCTTGATTTCTAATAACTCCTCCGGGCGGGATACTATTTACTACACCTTGGAACGTAACTGTAATACTTTGACCGGGATTTACAGTGCCGACGGGTATACCAATTTCAGGGTTTTCTCCAAGTTGTGATGTGCCATTTACGACAACGCTACCTGGAACGAAAGAAACACCAGATGGAAGTACATCTTTTATAATAACATTTGTAGCGGGGACGGTCCCTCTATTTTGGAATGTAACAGTAAAAGTAATCGTATCCCCTATATCAGCAACTTGTCGATCAGCAGATTTTGTAGTCGTTGGATTAGGATTATTAATTGAAATGTTTACACTTGGAGTGGTGGTAGTTGTTGTGACAGGAGGCTCACTTGGGTTCGGTTGATATTGGTAAGTGAAGGATGCTTGGTTTCTAATTATTCCATCAGGTGGTAAGTTTGTAACGACAACTTGATACGTGATTGTTTTCGTTTCTCCGACAGAAATGGTACCAAGTGGTATACCAAGTGATGGGGCTGCTCCTGGCGTTGTAATGCCATCGATTGTAACACTATTTGGAACGAAAATAGTTCCGTTAGGTGTAGGGTCTGTAACGACTACATTTGTAGCCGGAACGGTCCCATTATTTGTAAATGTGACCGTGTAGGTAATCGTATCTCCTAAATCAGCAACTTGTTTGTCGGCAGATTTTGTAGGCGCTGTAATAACGGTCCCAACTTGAGTTTCTGTTTTAGGAGTTGGGGTAGTTGTTGTAACAGGAGGCTCATTTGGATTAACAATATAATTAAATGATACACTGCCTTGGTTTTCTATAATTCCATTTGGCGGGACACTTGTAACTTGAACTTGGAATGTAATTGTTTTTGCTTGATTTGGATTTAAAGTACCAATCGATATACCGTTTTCAGGATTACTGTTAGGTTGTGAGACACCATCAATCGTGACGCTATTTGGAATAAATGTTGTACCGTTTGGAATTGGATCTGTTAGTACAATATTTGTTGAGGGAACAGTGCCGTTATTTTGTAAACTAATTGTATACGTAATAACATCACCAATATCAACGAAAGTACGATTAGCAGATTTTGTAGGGTTAACTGTAGCGGTATTAACAGAGACTGTAGTAGGTGCTGTCGGTTCGGTTGTGGTAACCGGCGGTCTTGTTGGATCTGGCTGGTACGTATATGTCGTTGAAGCTTCGTTTGCAATAACACCGCCAGCTGGAATTTGTGTAACAAGAACTTGGAAAGATAGTGTTTTGGTTTCACCCGGATTAATTGTTCCAACCAGGATTCCTAGTGCGGGATTTGAATTTGGAACCGGTACATTATTTAAGATTACGCTATTCGGAATGAATGTTGTACCAGTAGGAATGGTATCAGTAAAAACTACATTTGTAGCAGGGATCGTACCATCATTAGTGAAAGTAATCGTATACGTAATAACATCACCAATATCAACAGTAGTTTTATCCGCCGTTTTAACAGGGTTTGTAATAGCGGTGTTAACAGGAGTAGTAGTAGGTGGTGTAGGGTTTGTTGTTGTAATAGCTGGTTTTGTAGGATCTGGTTGATACGTAAATGTTGTGGTTCCGATATTTCGGATTAGGCCATTCTCTGGGAGAGAGGTAACTTGAACTTGGAAAGTGACAGTGACAGTATTACCAGCTGCGATTGTTCCAATTTGTATACCACCAGAAGGGTTTACGCCAGGTTGTGAAGTACCGTTAATTGTGACGCTATTCGGAATAAATGTAGTGCTACTTGGAATTGGATCAGTTACAATAACGTTCGTTGCAGCGATGTTTCCTGTATTTGGTACAGTAATCGTATACGTAATAATATCACCGATATCAGCAATTTGTGGACTAGCAGTTTTTGTTGGATTTACAATTGCAGTTCGTACAGAAGTAGTTGTTGGAGGTGGTGTTATCGTAGTGGTTGTTGAGGGTTCAGTCGGATTCGGTTGCGACGTAAATGTTACATTTGCTTCGTTAGTAATCGTTCCGTTAGCTGGGAGGGAAGTGACTTGGACTTGAAATGTGACAGTTGTAGTTTGACCAGCAGGAATTGTACCTAGCGGAATATTTGTTGGAGTTACGCCAGATTGTGCCGTTCCATTAACTGTAACACTGTTTGGAATAAAAGTAGTGCCAGTAGGGATAGGATCGGTGATGGAAACATTTGTTGCTGAAATATTACCGTTATTTGGAACAGTAATCGTATACGTAATGATGTCACCAATATTCACAATTTGTTGGTTTGCACTTTTAGTTGGATTTATGATAGTAGCATTAATTTGTGTTTCAACTATATTACTTGTAGAGTTTCTGTTAATTGGTGGTTGGTTCGGTGGATTATATTGAAAGCTTGAAGTTGCACTATTTGGAATAGGGTTTGGTGTAGGGAGAGTATTAACTTGAACTTGAAACGTAATTGTAGCATTCCCGTTTGCAGCAATCGTTCCTACATTTATTCCAGTAGCAGGATTATCTGTAGTAGAAGTACCATTAACTGTAACGCTACCCGGTACGAACGATGTGCCGGCAGGAGGCGTGTCTGTAATGATAACATTATTAGCAGCTAATGTGGCTTGATTTGTGGCCGTAATTGTATACGTAATCGTATCACCGATAGTAGCAATTGTTTTATCTACTGCTTTTGTTAATGCGACATTAGCTGTGAAAATGTCTGTATTAACTATATTGCTTGTTGTTGTACGTGTGATAGTGGGTGCGTTAGGTGCAGGTTGAAATTCGTATCCAAATGATGCTACGTTACTGGCGACAGGTGGGGTAGGAATACTTGTTACATCTACTTGAAAAGTAATTGTAACAGAGCCACCAGCAGGAATGTTGCTAATGGGAATACCAGTAGCAGGATTTCCAGCTGTTGCAACGCCATCAACTGTAACGCTGTTTGGAACGAAAGTAGTGCCAGCGGGTATGGGGTCTGTAAATGTAACGTTTTGGGCAGGAAGTGTTCCGGTATTTTGGACAACGATTGTATAGGTTAAACGACTTCCTATTGTTGCTATTGCCATTAGATTCGTCCTTTCTGTATAAATTTAAATCCGGTCAAGGGATTAAATATTTACAACTAGTATTATATAATGATTTAGAAATAATATGATTTATAAATATTGGTATAAAATGAGCTCGTCATTGCATCCTATTCAAATTTAAATGAATAGGAATAGGCAAAGGCTTTTTTTTTGCCCAAGTTAGTCTGTGCATATACAAATGGAACTTTTTTTACTCGTTTGCATTAAATGAAATAGCGAATAAATATTTATCTTATATGGAAGGGGAGTGGAAATGTTGGCTTTTGTACAAACATATACGAAAACGGACTCTTTATTTATGGTACACACAGGGAATACAGTTGGCATGCGTGGTATTACAACAGCTACGGCGTATCAATACAATGCATTAATAACAAGAGATACAAATTTAAGTTTTGCAGGAGTTCCTTCTTCGGTAGATCCATTAACTTTTGCGGGAACGACAAATGATTGGACATTAAATGGTTCTTGGGCAAGGCTTAATCCTTCAGTAACAGATGTACCAGCAACAGCAACTGTAGACTTTGCAATGCTAGTATGGCAAGGAACATTGAGTGCAACTGTAACAGAAACGGTGGTAAATAACAATATACCTACTTTACAAACACCGGATGGGGTCACTCATACAATTACGAGTGTTCCTGCATGGGGAGAGACGAGATCAAGCGGAACATTTCAAGGTACCATTTATACACGTGCTGCAAATGTAACAAATATTCTACAAGGGCTTTCAAATCGAGCAGCGGGGGATTATTTTGTAGAAAGAGTTCCCACGGCAAATCCTCCGACGCAAGGGACAGGTGTAGGATGGGCATTGGTTGTTGTATATCGCGATAATTCATATCCTATTAGGAATGTTAGTTTATATACTGGTTTACTCATTTCTACATTGGGTGAGACAGCAACGATTTCAAATTTTATCACTCCAGCTGTAGCGCCGGTTAATGCTCGTGTATTTACAATGGCAATTAATGGTGATACTGATGCGACAGGTGATAGATTTAACTTAAACGGTACGGGACTTTCAGGACCTAATAATTTAATAAATAACTTTTTTGCTTCACAAGTAAATAATTATTTGGGAAATTTAAATACAGTCGGAAGTTTTGGGGATAGAAATATGCCAATTGGTACTTCTGCGACTAATCGGCGTGCAGAGTTTGATGTGACAAATGTACCTGCAAATGGCGTGTTAACAGCCGGCTCTACTTCTACTACCGTAAATATCCCAAATACATTTGATTATCTTTACGCTGGTGCTGTCGGTTTACAAATAGATTTAGCGGAGGCACGTTTAACTGCTACAAAATCAGTAACTGTAAGTTAAAAAAGATTGCTATAAGCTAGCAATCTTTTTTATGAGGTAGGTTTTGTTAGTAAAGATTGATAATGAGAATAATCAATCTTTTTTTCTTGTAGTTTTTTTACTAAAAATTTATGATCACGCTTTGGTGTAGCAATAATATACCCTTTAATAATTAAATCTTGTGTAATTTGAGAGGCTTTTTCTTGTAAGGCAAGTTCTCCGATTTTTCCGGCAATTTTTGATTTAGCAACATCGCGAAATAGTTCTGGAACAGGACTTACGAGCTCTTCTAACAATTGTTTTTGTTCGTCATCCCATAAATGCCTCGTTTTATTAATATAGTGCTCTTCCCAATCTAATATAGACATACCATCTTCTTTTGGTAGTCGTTTTAAAAATTTTCTGAACATAAAGTATCCACCGATAGACATAAGTCCTAATAAAATAACAGTCCACAGTACAATAAACCAACTGAACCATCCTTCGAGCAAGAGTATCCCCCCTTAATGATTGCGGTTTTCTTTTATTTATATTATAAACAGTGAGATTCATAGAAAGCAAGAACGCTTGGTCATTTTGACCAAGCGTTATCATTTAAACAAAGTATAGTTGTTCCACACATAAATTATTATTATCATCTTCTACATATTCAATGATTAATGTGCCAACTTTACGATCTTTATCTTCAGTTGTGAAAATAGAGTAAGAAGTAAAACGTGCTGTTGATAGGCCGCTTATATGTGTAGGTAAAGAAATGTAGTCGTTATCGCGGAAGAATTCCATCAGTTCAATATCCTCAAATTCTTTTCGGTCAACTTGTTTGTTTGTATAGCGGCGTTGAAGTTGTTTTAAAGACTCATTCCAAGAAATTGCTTTTGTGTCGTATACCATTGTTCTATCTCCTTACTGTATGTAATCATTAAGAACATACGTTCTAATCTAGTATACTCTTTTTATTAGAAAAGGGAAAGCAAAAAATAATGTAAGCTTGGATTTCCAAGCTTACATTATTGATGCGTCCGTCATAATCTCTATTTTTTATTATAAGTTAGATAAGAATAAGAAACAAGATGATATATATTTTGTTGATAGTTTTCAAAATTCCGCATATTATAGGTATACTAAAATGTAAGGGAATGAGCGGCATGGCATATGTAATTTCACTTCAAGGACCGATGGCAAGTGGAAAAACCACCTTAGCTAAAAGGTTAGAGCTACATGGGTTATCGGTGATATATGAAAATCCATACCCAATTGTAGAAAAGCGAAAACAATTAAATTTGGATATGAATTCAAAAGAAGGGTTTATAGCAAATCAAAAAATGTTTATAGAAGCTAAAATAAAAGAGTTTCAAAATGCGAAAGGTTCAGTCGTAATTTTTGATCGTGGACCAGAAGATATTGAATTCTATACCATCTTTTATCCTACAATTATAGGAAAAGAGTGGGATATAGAAACTGAATTAAAAGATGAATTATATAAATTAAGAGAATGTCGTTCAGATGCTATTTTTTATTTAGATAGCTCGGAAAGTAATTTATATAATAGAAAAAATAATGATAGAACAAGAAACAGAAGTACATTTGAGGAGCAATTTAAATTAGTAGAAACTGAAAAAGACTGGTATAAACAATTTCCTGTAAATTATGTGGACACGAATAGATTATCAGCAGACGCATTAGGGGTATATTTTATGAAGTGGTTAAAGGGGAGAGGGCTATGAAAAAAATACTATTATTCGTATATCCAACATTTGCGGAGTTTGAAATTACGGTAGCAACGGCATTGTTGAAAAATAAATATGAAATCATTACAGCGAGTTTAACGAAAGAATTGATTATAAGTGAAACAGGTTTGCAAGTGCAACCGCATATAGAATTAAGTGAAGTACGTGTAGAAGAATATGAGGGGATTATTATTCCCGGTGGAGACGCGATACATATGAAGGATGCAGAAGGACTCTTTTCAGTCATCCGTCAGTTTCACGAACAGGAAAAATTAGTAGCTGCTATTTGTGCGGGACCGTATGCACTAGCAAAAGCAGGCTTATTCAAAGAAGTCTCGTATACAGTGACTATGGATTATAAACAATTAGAGTGTTTTCCAGTAGAAAATTTTGTGTATAAAGAAATTGTGCAACATTCGAATGTTATTACAGCACAGGGGCATGCATTTGTACCCTTTGGAATAGCGATTGCCTCTTATTTTGGAGTAGCGAATGAACATAATACAAATTTTTATGGTGGTAAGGGTAATGTAATGATGGAGAATTTGTTATGAGAAAACTCGAAAAAGCTAGCGAATGCTAGCTTTTTTCTTTTTGACATCGATAAATGGCTAACGTTTTCGGATCGCGCCATATACCGTTATGAAGTGACAATTCATTTTCTACTTCTTCTTTTAGCCATTCCTTCATTTCCGCGTGAAGAATTGTATTATCAGGTATATTTAGCGATGGAAACATGCTAGAAATATAGTTTAAAATCGGAGTAGCATGATGAAAAACGAGAGCATTATGAATAACTGCTTCTTCAACAGTTGGAAAAACAGACTGTAATATCTCTTTACCATTTTCTAAACAAAATGGAGTGACTGATGATGTTGTTTTTGGCAAATCAAATGCGTCTAACATGCGGTTACACATTTCAACTATACGAGGTAATGTAACGTTAGAATTTGTTGTAGCTAAAAGTGAGCCACCAGGACGAATTACTTTATGGAATCCTTGGATTGTTTTTACGACATCTTTCATGTGATATAACATGTGTCTTGCGATGATCCAGTCGTAGCTATTAGCTTTGAAAGGAAGTTTACCAGCGTCACCTAGTCTCCATTCAATTATGCTATTCTTTATTGCTGCCTCAGAAAGCATCGTTTTCGATTGATCAAAACCGGTTAGTTGTCCTTTATGACCGTTAGTTTGTAAAAGGGAAAGGAAATTTCCATTAGCGCACCCAACCTCTAATATTTTTTCGTCTCCTTGAAGTTGTAAATGTTCCATGACGACTTTATCTAAATTCACTTGTTTTTCTTCGTAATGTTTATGCGTATCAATACGTGTTTGTAAATGGTTACTTACGTTATATTGGCGTTTTACATCATTCATTTTTTCACATTCCACCTTCGTGCAAAATTGCTGAATCGCATGTGTTAATACGTCGGTTTTCTTTAAGCCTTCGTAATGGAGTGCCGCTTCAAACCTTTCAAGTAATTTTTCTTCAATTCGAAAATGAATATCTTTTCGCTTTGTCATTGAAAATTCGCTCCTTTGCATCTGTTAGTGAGACTATAGCATGCCTGAAAAAATTGTGTAAATCATTTGTGTACACAAATGGAGGAGATGAAAAAATTATTTGAATGTGAGTTTAAACTATTGACGATTTAACCGTTTTCATATATTCTTAAATTAAGAAATATTCAAATAATTAAAAGAAATGAGAGAGTCACATGCTTCTTCAAGGAACACATCGAATTGGTCGTATGGCCATGCTGTTGGCACTTGCGGATGAGAATGAAAGCCCTGTATTATCTATCCCAAAAGGTTGGAAGTATTGTACGGGGAAAGTGGGTTCTATGAATTCGCAAAAGGTTGTCGCAGCAATGGAAACAGCGGCTAAGAGCAACCAAGTTATTGAAACAGACGTTTACAGAGAAACACATGCACTTTATCATGCAATTATGGAAGCTTTGTACGGAGTGACGAGAGGTCAAATTCAGTTAGCAGACGTTCTTCGTACAGTAGGACTTCGCTTTGCGATTGTGCGCGGTACACCATACGACGGAAAAAAAGAAGGCGAATGGGTTGCTGTTGCATTATATGGAACGATTGGTGCACCTGTAAAAGGATCTGAGCATGAGGCGATTGGTTTAGGAATTAATCACATATGATTTGCCCATAGTCTATTAGTTAGAAGGGGGTCTTACTTTTTTAGGACAGAAGTCTGTCTTAAAAAAGATAAGGTCCCCTTTTGCCTTTTTAAGGAGGAAAAACAATGATTACGTTAACAGGACACACATTGACAATTGAAGAAATGAAGAGGTTGTTACTTGAAGGAGAAGGTGTAACAGCTTGTCCAACTAGTATGCAAAAGGTGGCGGAGTGCCGCGAAGTAGTTGAGAAAATTGTAGAGGACGGAAAAGTTGTTTACGGTATTACAACTGGATTTGGAAAGTTTAGTGATGTGCTAATTCAAAAAGATGATGTAAAGGCACTTCAACATAATTTAATTCAGTCACATGCATGTGGGATAGGCGAGCCATTCCCTGAAGAAGTATCACGCGGTATGTTAATTTTACGAGCAAACACGATGCTTAAAGGAGTATCTGGTGTTAGACCGCTCGTTGTAAATATGCTTCTTGAGTTTGTAAATCGTAAAATTCACCCAGTTGTTCCACAACAAGGCTCACTTGGTGCGAGTGGCGATTTAGCACCTTTATCTCATCTTGCGCTCGTATTATTAGGCGAAGGTGAAGTGTTCTATAAAGGAAAACGCGTTCATGCAATGGTCGCTCTTACAGAAGAAGGTCTTGAGCCAATTGAACTTGAAGCGAAAGAAGGTCTGGCGTTAATTAATGGTACGCAGGCGATGGCAGCGCAAGGAGTTCTTTCTTATATAGAAGCAGAAGCAACGGCTTATCAAGCTGAATTAATTGCATCTATGACAATTGAAGGTCTACAAGGCATTATTGATGCATTTGATGAAAATGTTCATAAAGCACGTGGTTATAAAGAGCAAGTGGAAGTAGCAAGCAGAATTCGTGACATCCTTCATGATAGTAAATTAACAACGAAACAAGGAGAACTACGTGTGCAGGATGCCTATTCACTTCGCTGTATTCCGCAAGTACACGGTGCTTCTTGGCAAGTTTTAAATTATGTGAAAGAAAAATTAGAAATTGAAATGAATGCCGCGACAGATAATCCACTTATTTTTGATGGCGGGGAAAAAGTAATTTCAGGTGGTAATTTCCACGGTCAACCAATTGCATTTGCGATGGACTTCTTAAAAGTTGGAATGGCAGAACTTGCAAATATTTCAGAGCGCCGTATTGAACGCTTAGTAAATCCACAGTTAAACGATTTACCACCATTTTTAAGTCCAGAACCAGGACTTCAGTCTGGTGCGATGATTATGCAATATGCTGCAGCGTCACTAGTTTCTGAAAATAAAACGTTAGCACATCCGGCGAGTGTTGATTCAATCCCGTCATCAGCTAACCAAGAAGATCACGTAAGTATGGGAACAATTGCTTCACGCCATGCACATCAAATTATTCAAAATGTAAGACGTGTTCTTTCAATTGAGATGATTTGTGCGATGCAAGCAGCAGAATATCGCGGTATTGAAAACATGAGTACAGTGACGAAGAGCTTCTATCATCAAGGTCGTCAACAAGTACCTTCTATTACTAATGACCGTATATTCTCAACGGATATTGAAAATATTGCGTATTGGTTAAAAACGAATTATTCGATAAAAGAAAGATTAGATGTAAACGCAGCACTATAAAATGAGAAAAGGGAGAGATTGAAATGGAAAAAGTTAAACAAACAATTCGCGCGCCAAGAGGTACTGAGTTACAAACGAAAGGGTGGGTACAAGAAGCTGCACTTCGTATGTTAATGAATAATTTAGATCCGGAAGTTGCTGAAAAGCCAGAAGAATTAGTTGTATATGGTGGAATCGGCCGTGCAGCTCGTAACTGGGAAAGCTACAATGCAATTGTAGATTCATTAAAAACGTTAGAAAGCGATGAAACATTACTTGTTCAATCAGGAAAACCAGTTGCAATCTTTAAATCACATGAAGATGCACCTCGCGTTCTTTTAGCGAACTCAAACTTAGTACCGAAGTGGGCGAACTGGGATCACTTCCGTGAACTAGAGAAAAAAGGTCTTATGATGTATGGACAAATGACAGCAGGTAGCTGGATTTATATTGGAACACAAGGTATTTTACAAGGAACGTATGAAACGTTTGGTGAAGCGGCACGTCAACATTTCGGTGGTTCATTAAAAGGTACATTAACACTTACTGCTGGTTTAGGTGGTATGGGTGGTGCACAACCTCTTGCTGTAACGATGAACGGCGGTGTTGTTATTGCTATTGATGTTGATAAGCGCAGCATCGATCGTCGTATTGAAAAGAGATACTGTGATATGTATACAGAATCATTAGAAGAAGCGTTAGCGGTTGCGAACGAGTATAAAGAGAAGAAAGAACCAATTTCTATTGGTTTATTAGGAAATGCGGCAGAAATTTTACCAGAACTAGTGAAGCGCAATATTACGCCAGACTTGGTTACAGATCAAACATCTGCTCATGATCCATTAAACGGTTATATTCCAGTAGGCTACACGTTAGAAGAAGCAGCAAAACTTCGTGAAGAAGATCCGGAGCGCTACGTACAATTATCAAAAGAAAGCATGACAAAACATGTAGAAGCCATGCTTGCTATGCAAGCAAAAGGCGCAATTACATTTGATTACGGAAATAACATTCGCCAAGTTGCTTTTGATGAAGGTTTGAAAAATGCATTCGATTTCCCAGGATTCGTTCCAGCATTTATCCGTCCATTATTCTGCGAAGGAAAAGGACCATTCCGCTGGGTAGCACTTTCTGGTGACCCAGAAGATATTTATAAAACAGACGAAGTAATTTTACGTGAGTTTGCTGATAATGAGCATTTATGTAACTGGATTCGTATGGCTCGTCAGCAAGTTGAGTTCCAAGGTCTTCCGTCACGTATTTGTTGGCTTGGTTACGGTGAGCGCGCGAAATTTGGTCGCATCATTAATGAAATGGTTGCAAATGGTGAATTATCAGCACCAATCGTTATCGGCCGTGACCATTTAGATTGCGGATCAGTAGCATCTCCAAACCGTGAAACAGAAGCGATGAAAGATGGTAGTGATGCAGTAGCTGACTGGCCAATCTTAAATGCATTAATTAATAGTGTAAACGGTGCAAGCTGGGTATCTGTTCACCACGGTGGTGGCGTTGGTATGGGGTATTCACTTCATGCAGGAATGGTTATCGTTGCAGATGGAACAGAAGCAGCAGCAAAACGTATTGAGCGCGTATTAACTTCTGACCCTGGTATGGGTGTTGTTCGTCACGTTGATGCAGGATATGAATTAGCTGTGGAAACTGCGAAAGAAAAAGGCGTTAACATTCCAATGATGAAATAAGGAGGAGAAAACATGCTGGACACTTTACTAATCAATATCGGTCAATTACTAACAATGGATCAAGAAGATGGCTTGTTAAGACGGGAAGCGATGAACACGCTTCCTGTTATCGAAAATGGTGCGGTTGGAATTGAAAATGGTGTAATCACTTTCGTTGGAACAGCGGAAGAAGCGAAAGGATTACAAGCGAAAGAGGTTATTGATTGCGGTGGGAAAATGGTTTCTCCTGGCCTTGTTGATCCGCATACTCATCTTGTATTTGGTGGATCTCGCGAAAATGAAATCGCACTAAAATTACAAGGAGTTCCGTACTTAGAAATTTTAGAACAAGGCGGAGGTATTCTTTCAACTGTAAATGCAACGAAACAGGCGTCGAAAGAAGAGCTTGTTCAAAAAGCGAAATTCCATTTAGACCGTATGCTATCTTTCGGAGTTACAACTGTAGAAGCGAAGAGTGGTTATGGATTAGATGATGAGACGGAATGGAAACAATTAGAGGCAACTGCACAATTACAAAAAGAACATCCAATCGATTTAGTGTCAACGTTTTTAGGTGCTCATGCAGTTCCGAAGGAGTACAAAGGTAGATCAAAAGAATTTTTACAATGGATGTTAGACCTACTACCAGAAATGAAAGAGAAGAAATTAGCAGAATTCGTTGATATTTTCTGCGAAACAGGTGTGTTCTCTGTCGAAGAATCAAAAGAGTTTTTATTAAAAGCGAAAGAGCTTGGCTTTGATGTGAAAATTCATGCGGATGAAATTGATCCTCTTGGTGGTGCGGAAGCAGCAGCTGAAATTGGTGCAGCATCAGCGGACCATTTGGTTGGTGCTTCTGATAAAGGAATTGAAATGCTTGCAAATTCTAATACAGTAGCCACTTTATTACCAGGAACAACCTTCTATTTAAATAAAGAAAGCTTTGCTCGCGGTCGTAAAATGATCGATGAAGGTGTTGCGGTAGCTTTAGCTACAGACTTTAACCCAGGCAGCTGCCCAACTGAAAACATTCAGCTTATTATGAGCATCGCAATGTTGAAATTGAAAATGACACCAGAGGAAGTTTGGAATGCTGTAACAGTTAACTCTTCTTACGCGATTAATCGTGGTGAGGTAGCTGGGAAAATTAGAGTTGGTCGCAAGGCAGATTTAGTGTTATGGGATGCTTACAACTATGCTTACGTACCGTATCATTACGGCGTAAGTCATGTAAATACAGTCTGGAAGAATGGTAATATCGCATATACAAGAGGTGAACAATCGTGGAGCACGGCCACTATTTAAAGAAAAATGCAAAGTTTATTGATCGTGAAGTAACGAAATGGAGTGAGATGATTAAAGATTGGGAGGAAGGTGTGGAAATATTCGGTGCTGCCTTAATTGGAGCACCCCTTTCTAAACCGTCTATTAGTCATTCAGGAGCAAGTTTTGCACCAAAAACAATTCGTGCGATGTTAGATGCATATAGCACATACGCAATTACAGAAGAACACGATATGAAAGAAAGTGTTCTATATGATTGCGGTGATATTACGATGCATGTAACAGATATAAAAGAAAGTCATAACCGAATTGCGAAAACAGTAGGTCATGTAACGAAAGTAAATCCAAACATGATACCAATCGTTCTTGGTGGTGACCACTCGATTAGTTTTCCGAGTATAACAGGATTTGCAAACAGTAAAGGGAAGGTCGGTATTATTCAATTTGATGCCCATCATGATTTACGTAATTTAGATGATGGTGGTCCGTCAAATGGTACGCCGTTCCGTAGTTTATTAGAAAATGGTGTCATTACAGGAAAACAACTCGTTCAAATCGGTATTCGTAATTTTTCAAACGCGCGTGCGTACCATGAATATGCAAAAGAACAAGGCGTGACAGTGTATACAATGAAGGATGTACGAGAGCGAGAAATAAAAGATATTATGGCGGAAAGTATTGAAGTATTAAGAAGGCAAGGTGTGACTTCTATTTATATTTCTCTTGATATGGATGTACTAGATCAAGCATTTGCACCAGGTTGTCCAGCAATTGGTCCTGGTGGGATGGACAGTACGACTTTACTAGATGCGATTGAATTCCTTGGTAAAGAACCGCTCGTTCAAGGTATGGATATAGTAGAGATTGATCCAACTCTTGATTTTAGGGATATGACGAGTAGAGTAGCAGCGCAAGTGATTATGAGTTTTCTTTTAGCGAGGGAAACAGTTAATAAGCAGGTTAGTATATAGACAGAAAAGTAGATTTTTATTTATGCCTTATCAAAAACACATTACTACTCAAATGTAGTGATGTGTTTTTTATGTTAAAAGAGAATGAATGTGTGTGGAACCGTTAATAAAATTGCGGTTTTTTATAGTGTATCGTGTGAATTTAATTTCTTGCTTTTGAAGTATTGACGTGTAAAATAATTTTATGATAAAATAAAAATTTTGCTAAAAAACTAAAGTTGTGTTAAGCTTGAGAAGGTTACCATATATGGAGGTGGATTATTTGTTTCAAATTGGCGATAACATTGTTTATCCAATGCAAGGAGCAGGTATAATTAAAGCCATAGAAGAGAAGGAAATCGCAGGGGAAAAACAACAGTATTATGTTATAAAAATGTCGGCTAGTAATATGGAAATAATGATTCCTGAAGGGAAAATATTGAATTCAAATATACGACCAGTTACAGATATCAAGGCATTAATACACATAATAGATATTTTTCAGCATGGAGAATCAGATAGATTACTTACATGGAAACAAAGGTATAAAGTGAACACTGATAAAATAAAAACGGGTAAAATGCAAGAAGGTGCTGAGGTTGTGCGTGATTTAATGCGTATACAGAAAGAAAAGGCACTTAATGCAAGCGAAAAGAAAATGTTAGATAACGCACATGAATTTTTGATTAGTGAACTGGGATTAATTGAAGGTATCACAGAAAATCAAATAAAAAGCTTTTGTTAAGGTTCATTACAAATAATATATGGCATCCCAAAAAAGATCTTGAATTTTTTGGGAGTATAATTATAGAGAATTAATCATTTCAAAGACATTCAACTCTTTCAAACCACTTTTAGAGCATTAACCTCTTTTGTTATTACTACAATCAAATCCATTTTTATTTTTTAAATTTCTTTTACGAATGTTCGAAGTTTAATTAAATACTTCGATAAAATAATTACTTGATTTTTGCAATCCTGATTCACACTGGCACGGACGAGGAGCCGTAAGGATGAAAGAGAGGTAGGGCTTTCATTGTTTTAGGTATATATAAGTTATTATTTTCATAAGAATATTGAACCGCTCTCACTTCTATTGTTAAGGGATTTTCTTATATGTGTATATCCTTTATATAAAAGAGATAAATTGACATTCACATATGGTAAATAAAAAAGGTTTCCTACTCAGGAAACCTTTTTTATTTATAGCATCCCATTTGTTTAATATTCGAATAACCTCTGGTTAAAGCGTATAAATTGACGTTACTATCTAAAAGTAAGTATGATGCGATTGTAGTAAGAATTTTTTTAGGGGGAAGAAACATGACAAGTTCGAACAAGAAAGCGGCAAGTATTTATGAAGGAACAAATGTAAACGCTTGGGGATCTTTTGAAAATATTGAAGAAACGAAGTTGTTTGATCAGATTCAAGTCGGAGCTTGGTCTCTTCGTAATCGCATAGCGATGGCACCGATGACGAGATGCTTTGCAGACAATGAAACTGGAGTAGTTGGTGCTGATGTAGTGGAGTACTATAGAAAGCGTGCTGCTGACGGAGTTGGATTAATTATTACAGAAGGAATTGTCATTAGTCCGAGAGCGAAAGGCAATCCAGGAGTACCAGGGATTTATACGCAAGAACAAATCGACTCTTGGAAACCTGTTACAGAGGCAGTACATAAAGAAGGCGGGACGATTATTGCTCAAATATGGCATGTTGGACGTATGAGTCATCACGAAATAATTGGTGGGCAAATGCCGCAAGCGCCTTCTGCAATCGCTGCAGAAGGGAATGTTCCGCGTTTTCGTAAACCATTTGATACACCAGAAGCAATGACGTTACAAGAAATACAAGAAGTTATCAGTCAATACGCACAAGCTGCGAAAAACGCGATCGAAGCTGGGTTTGATGGGGTAGAAATTCACGGTGCACACGGATATTTAATTGATCAATTTACTTATGAGTTTGCAAATAAGCGTACTGATAAATATGGCGGTGACTTAAAGCAAAGATTAACGTTTATGAAAGAAGTAACTGAGGCTGTAATAGAAGCAGTTGGAGCTGATAAAACACTTCTTCGTTTCTCTGCTTTTAAAGGGGATAATCCTACTTATATGTGGGAAAACCCTGAGCTGGCAATTGAAACATTTGTAAATATGTTTAAAGAAGTTGGATTAACGATGATTCATCCTTCAACGATGAATTATACGCAAGTGATTGCTGACGGAAAGAATTTTCATCAATTAGTAAGAAAATATTGGGATGGTACGATTGTTGGGGTTGGTAATTTGAATCCGAAAGAGGCTGAAGAAGCGTTGCAAGAAGGAACAATTGACGTAGCTGCATTCGGAAGACCGTTAATTGCTAATCCAGATTTTGTTCATCGAATTAAACATGCTGAAAGTTTAGTTGAATATGACGCGAAAGAGCATCTTGCTACATTAATTTGAATAAAGATAAAAGGAGAACACATGGAGTGTTCTCCTTTTATTATGGAATTTTATAGGGGGAAGCGAGATGAGTGAAACGCTACTCGTTATTATTAGTATATTACTATTATTAATGTTGCTTTTAATCGTCTTTTTTATTATCACATTTTTTATAAAAAAACGGACGCATCATTCTATTTTAAAATTACATCCATACTTAGGAAGAATGCGTTACTTACTGGAAAAGATAGGGCCGGAATTCCGACAATATTGGTTTGATCACGATACAGATGGAAAACCTTTTTCACGTTACGATTTTCAAAGTGTTATGTTTTTAGCGAAGTATCGCTCTGAAATACTTGGTTTTGGGTCGAAACGAGATTTTGAAGCATCTGGTTATTATATTGCTAATACGTTGTTTCCGGTATTAACAGAAGAATTAAGTGTGAACGTAACGCAAGAACGTGAAGGGAAAAAGTATGTGATTCATAAAGAAGGATTATTTTCACGGAGAGAAAAATTGACAGCGGATACAACGAATCTTTGGTTATACGAAGAAGACGATGCAATTATCGTCGGCGAAAATCGTAAATATCCGTGGAAACTGTATGGCATGTTTGGGGCATCAGCAACTTCTTACGGTGCGATTGGCGAAAATTATATTTTAGCGAGCGGCTTTGGAGCGAAAATGGCAGGCGGATCGTGGATTAATACTGGTGAAGGTGGCGTTATTCCAGAACATTTACATACAGGGGCGAATATCGTTGCGCAAATTGGTCCAGGACTATTTGGATACCGTGATGAGGACGGGAATTTTTCAATAGAGAAATTTATGGAGAAAGTGAAAGAAAGTAATATTAAAGCATTTGAATTGAAATTTGGGCAAGGTGCGAAAATACGTGGTGGTCATTTAGAGGGGCAAAAAGTAAATGAGAAAATTGCTTCTGTTCGGAATGTACGAGTAGGAGAGACGATTAATTCTCCGAATCGATTTTCATTTTTGAACAATGCGGCAGATACACTTTATTTTATTCAGCGTTTGCAAGAAACTGGCGGGAAACCAATCGGTATGAAAATTGTAATTGGACAGCAGGAGCCGTTGGAAGATTTATTTAAAACGATGAAAGAGTTAAATATCTATCCGGATTTTATTACAATTGACGGTTCAGAAGGTGGATCAGGAGCAACATATAAATCGATGGCAGATAGTATGGGGATGCCGCTTATTCCAGCGTTACTGACATGTATTGATACAGCGAATCAGTATGGTGTTCGTGATAAATTCAAAGTGTTTGCCTCGGGGAAATTAATTACACCAGATAAAGTGGCAATTGCTTTAGCGATTGGTGCAGATGCTGTAAACTCGGCACGTGGTTTTATGATGGCAAGCGGTTGTATTATGGCGCTTCAATGTAATTCTGGCCAATGTCCATCTGGTGTTGCCACGACGAATCCGCACTATCAAAAAGCACTAGATCCGTATGAGAAGAAGTGGCGAGTCATGAATTATATAATAAGTATGAGATATAGTTTGTTCTCACTTGCAGCAGCAGCGGGAGTAAAGAGTCCGCGTCATTTAAAGAGAGATCATATTGTATTTAAAGATGAGATGGGGCGGATAGTTCCTCTCTCAGAATTGTTTCCTACTAGTAAATAGAAGTAAGCTATGTTTAATAGATTAAAAGTCATACATTTGTATGGCTTATTTTTATTAAAAAAATAGGTATTTTATTTTCTGAATATTTTTACTTTAATTTCTTTTAAAAACCGGGTAATCCACTGGGATAAAGGCGTTTATGAAGGTTTTCACATGCAGTAAAAAACACCTGTTCACTTGAAAGAACAAAAAATGTTTGTTAAGGTAGGGAACCATAAGCGAAAACAAGAAAATAGAAAAAGTCATTTTTCGAAATTTTGAATGGCTTATGTAACTAAGGGAGAGATTTGGTGAAGATTGAGATTATGGTTTCGCTTGCTATTTATATGGCAGGTATGTTGTATATCGGTTATTGGTCTTATAAGAAGACATCCGATTTATCAGATTATATGTTAGGCGGAAGGGGACTCGGTCCAGCAGTTACAGCTTTATCAGCTGGTGCTTCTGACATGAGTGGTTGGATGCTAATGGGATTACCTGGTGCGATGTATGCGACAGGGTTATCAAGTGTGTGGATTGCGATAGGCTTATTAATAGGTGCTTATGTAAACTATTTAATTCTTGCCCCGCGTTTGCGAACGTATACAGAAGTGGCTAATGATTCAATTACGATTCCAGACTTTTTAGAGAATCGATTTAAAGATCGTACGAAAATACTTCGTTTTGTCTCCGCTATCGTCATTTTAGTATTTTTCACATTTTATGCGTCGGCTGGTTTAGTATCAGGTGGACGTTTGTTTGAAAATTCTTTCAACCTTGATTATAAAATTGGTTTATTTGTAACTGTTGGTGTCGTAGTTGCTTATACACTATTCGGTGGTTTTTTAGCAGTAAGTTGGACCGACTTTGTGCAAGGGTGTATTATGTTTATTGCTCTCGTATTAGTACCAATTGTTGCTTTTACAGATGTCGGTGGTGTAACAGAAACATTCAATACGATTAAGCAAGTTGATGCATCGCATTTAGATATGTTTAAAGGGACCACAATTCTTGGTATTATTTCCTTTTTAGCATGGGGTCTTGGATATTTTGGTCAACCACATATTATTGTCCGCTTTATGGCAATTACCTCTATTAAAGATTTGAAAACTTCTCGTAGAATCGGTATCGGTTGGATGGCGATTTCCATTATAGGTGCAATGCTTACTGGCTTGGTTGGTATCGCCTATTATGCTAAAAATAATGGGACATTACAAGACCCAGAAATGGTCTTTGTAACATTCTCAAACATTTTATTCCATCCGTATATTACCGGGTTTTTATTGTCAGCTATATTAGCTTCTATAATGAGTAGTATTTCCTCGCAATTACTTGTTATTTCAAGTGCAGTAACGGAAGATTTCTATAAAACATTTTTCCGTCGTAACGCAAGTGATAAAGAACTTGTATTTATCGGTAGACTGTCAGTTTTAGTAGTAGCGATGATTGCAGTTGTTTTAGCGTATCATCCGAGTGATACAATTTTAACGCTTGTTGGATATGCTTGGGCAGGATTTGGTTCAGCATTCGGACCTGCCATTTTATTAAGCTTATATTGGAAAAGAACAAACAAATGGGGCGTTCTTGCTGGGATGATTGTTGGTGCAGTAGTTGTAATTACTTGGGTACAAATTCCAAGTTTAAAAGCGACTATGTATGAGATGGTACCTGGATTCTTCTGTAGCTTATTAGCTGTGATTGTTATAAGTTTATTAACGAAAGAACCAGTTAAAGCGATTCATCGTGAATTTAATGAGATGGAAGCAGTGCTGGAAGAAGAAACGAAATGATTAGCGAAGAGAGTAAACGAAACTGGCGTTTACTCTCTTTTTATTTAAAATGAAAATAAGGAACTTATTGACAACTAAAAGTAAGTAGCTTATAATAAGTTTGAGTTCAAGTTAATTTGTAATTTTAATAAAGGTTTCAAATGGATTAAATATTTTTTTAATAATTATCTCGAATTTGAGATAAATTGATAAACTGGAAGTTAATGTGTAATTTTATAATTAATATCTCGAATTCGAGATAAAATTATCATGACGGATTTTACTAGTCAGTATGGACAAAATGAATAATGAATTTTAATGTAAAGCAATTTTTATAATGGAATAAAAAAGGAGTGGACGAAATGGAAAAGAAAACAATGGGTATACATCACATTACAGCAATTGTAGGACACCCACAAGAAAATGTAGATTTTTACGCTGGTGTGTTAGGTTTACGTTTAGTGAAACAAACAGTGAATTTTGATGATCCAGGTACGTACCATCTTTATTTTGGTAATGAAGGAGGAAAACCGGGAACAATTATTACGTTTTTCCCATGGGCAGGTGCTCGTCAAGGAGTTATTGGTGACGGTCAAGTAGGAATCACTTCTTATGTTGTACCAAAAGGGGCAATGGAGTTTTGGGAAAATAGATTAGAAAAATTCGATATTTCGTATACAAAAATGACTCGATTTGGAGAACAGTACTTAGAATTTGATGATCCACATGGTTTGCATATAGAATTAGTAGAAAGAGAAGAAGGTGAATTAAATAATTGGACTTTTGGAGAAGTTACGCCAGAAGTAGCAATTAAAGGATTTGGTGGTGCAGTTCTTTTATCAACGCAGCCTCAAAAAACAGCCGAACTGTTAGAGCACGTTATGGGTCTTGAGAAAATTGGGGAAGAGGGCGAATTTGTTCGATTCCGTTCTTCTGCTAATATTGGAAATATTATTGATTTGAGATTATCGACAATTGGTCGTGGCCAAATGGGCGTTGGTACAGTGCATCATATTGCTTGGAGAGCGAGTGACGATGCTGATCAGCTAGACTGGAAAGAGCATGTGTCCCGTTTTGGATACCACGTAACTCCTGTACAAGATCGAAATTATTTTAACGCAATTTATTTTAGAGAACACGGTGAAATTTTATTTGAAATTGCAACAGATCCCCCTGGTTTCGCTCATGATGAATCGTTAGAGACGATGGGTGAGGAATTAAAGTTACCGGAACAATATGAAAAACATAGAAAACAGATTGAACAAACGCTTTTACCATTTGAAGTGAGAAATTTAGATTAAAGTGATTGAAAGGGGAAAAGGATTATGATGAAACATGTTTTTCAAAAAGGAAAAGATACGTCAAAACCAGTATTGCTATTACTTCATGGTACAGGAGGTAATGAATTAGATTTATTACCACTTGCAGAAATAATTGATCCGGAAGCTTCAGTATTAAGTGTCCGTGGAAATGTATTAGAGAATGGGATGCCACGTTTCTTCCGTCGATTAGCAGAAGGTATTTTTGATGAAGAGGATCTTATTTTCCGTACGAAGGAATTAAATGAGTTTTTAGACGAAGCTGCCAAAACATATGAATTTGATAGAAACAACATTGTAGCTATCGGTTATTCAAATGGAGCAAACATTGCGGCAAGCTTATTATTCCACTACGAAAATGCGTTAAAAGGTGCTGTGCTTCATCACCCAATGGTGCCTAGAAGAGGAACACAATTGCCTAATTTAGCTGGGAAATCCGTGTTTATTGCTGCTGGGACAAATGATCCAATTTGTTCATCTTCTGAGTCAGAGGAATTGAAGCTACTATTAGAAAATGCAAACGCTAATGTAACAATGCATTGGGAAAATAGAGGACATCAATTAACGATGGGTGAAGTAGAAAAAGCAAAAGAATGGTATGGAAAAACAGTTCTATAAGTATAAATAATAAAAGAAGCATCTGCTAATCGTTAGCAGATGCTTCTTTTATTATTTAAGACTGGATTGCAAGGTGAGGTGAAGAAAGTGGTAGGTGAATATCAACGACCGTACCTTTATTTAATTCACTTGAAATGTGTAATTTACCATGATGTTCTTCAATTATTTTGTAACACATCATTAATCCTAGCCCTGTGCCTTTTTCTTTTAAACTATAAAACGGTTCGCCTAAACGGGAGATACGATCTTCTGGGATACCGCAACCTTCATCGATGATCCGTATTAAGATGAAATTACCCTCTAATGGTTTTGTTTGGATGAAAATATTTCCGCCATTTGGCATTGCTTCAATCGCATTTTTTAATATATTTATAAAAACTTGTTTTAATTGGTTACCGTCACATTGAATGTCATATACGTAATCAAAATGATCCATAATGATATGAACGCTATGCATAATTGCGGTTGGTAAAATAAATGTAACTACCTCTTCAATTAAAGTTTGTATGTTACAAGTTTGGATTGCTAATACTTGTGGTTTAGACATCGCCATAAATTGACTCGTGATAGATTCCATCTGTGAAATTTCACTTAACATAACATCGATATACCACTTCTGCTCCTCATTTATTTCAGGGAGTAGCAATGTTAGAAAACCTTTTAGAGAAGTGAGTGGATTTCGAATTTCATGAGCAATTCCAGCTGTCAGTTGTCCGACTACTGCGAGCTTTTCAGATTTTCGTAATAACTTTTCCGTTTCCTTTAGCTCAGTAATATCTCTTCCCATTACGATAAGACCTTTACGGGAGCCGTCAGGGTGATAGAGAGGAACTTTCGATATACTTAAGATTAGGTCGAAATCATCTCTATGAATAATAAATTCTTCACCATGAAGAATTTGTCTTTGTTGCCATGCTAATTCATCGACTTCTTCACAATGTAAAAAAGCTTCTCGGTACGCTTCATTATATTGAATGAGTTCACTATCTTTTTTTCCGTGGTAAGGTACATGATGGAAATTGAAGCAAGAAAGTGCGTAGTCATTTGCCTCAAGCCAGCGCCCTTCATGATCTTTAAATATAACAAACGCAGGCATGGAGTTTACTAATGTGCGTAATCTCTTCTCACTTTCTTTCAGCTTTTTCTCAATTCTTTCTGATTTTTCAAGAGGCTTCATAATGGCATATACGCCAGTTAGACGATTTTGGACAAAAATAGGAACTAGTTTTGTCACGACATCTAATAAGAATCCATCTTTATGATAAATAGATAAAATATACTCTTGTTGATTATCCGCTTCCGTATTCTTTATATTTTGTAATACTTGCTCAGAAATATGAGCTTCTAAAATCGAGGTAATGCTTTTTCGCTCTAATTCTGAAGAAGTGTAACCTAGTATTCTTTCGGCAGAAGGGTTAGTGTGTATAATAATTCCCTCTAAATTTAATGAAATAATACCATCAGGGTTGTGTTCGAACAGAGATGCGTACATTTCTGTTAATGAACAATCTTGTATATGGTTCCGTAAACGTCTAGAAATGTTCGGATGACGTTTTCTTTGAGTTGATGAATATTTTTTACGACTCATAATAGTTCCTCCGTACAAATAGCATCTAAAAAGATTTGTCTATTCATAACTATAATATAGATGTAATGTGTATTTCTATAAAAAATGGAAGTTATATAATAAATTTTGTTTTCTTTATTTTTGAAAAGTGCGTATAGGGTGGTAATAAGGGGAGCTTATATTGTTTTATAAATCATTTGTAAGTTACAGGAGTAGGTTTTCCTTATAACATTAGGGTAGAAGAGGGGGAGAGAAAATGAGAAATTATATTCAAGGTATCGATCATGTACAAGTAGCCGCGCCTGTAGGGTGTGAAGAAGAAGCACGAGAGTTTTATAGTAATAAAATTGGTATGGAGGAAATCCAAAAGCCAGAGGAATTAAAGAAGCGCGGTGGGTGCTGGTTTAAGTGTGGAAATCAAGAGATTCATATCGGAGTTGAGCAAAACTTCAATCCAGCTAAAAAGGCGCATCCAGCTTTTTATGTTTTAAAAATAGATGAATTTAAACAAGCGTTAATACAGCAAGGCATTGAAGTAATAGATGATCATGCACGACCAGATGTAATTCGATTTTATGTGTCAGATCCGTTCGGAAATCGAATTGAATTTATGGAAAATAAAAACTAGGTGGAAATCCACCTAGTTTTTTAACCTTTTCTAAACAATCCTAATACTTCAACTGTTTCTGTAATGTTAACGAATGCATGAGGGTCAATTTCAGAAATTGTTAATTTCATACTTGCTAATTCTTCACGAGAAACGACTGTCATAAGTACACGTTTCTTTTCGCTAGAATAAGCACCTTCGCCATCAAGTAATGTAATGCCACGTACAACAGTTGAAAGAAGTTGTTTTTTCATTTTTTCTGCTTCATTTGTTACAATCATAAGTGTAACCTTCCGATGTTTCGTATGAATAGCATCAATAACTTTACCAGTTACATAAATCGAAAGTAAGCTTGTAAGAGCAACATCCCAAGTGAAGAAGAATCCTGCAATGATTACAACGACTGCATTTAAAACAATAAGGAATCCGCCAAGTTTAATATCTCTTTTGCGAGACAACAACATACCGATAATATCAAATCCACCAGTTGATCCATTACAGTTAAAAACAAGACCGATACCAGCTCCGGCAATAACACCACCAAAGATAGAGGATAAAAGTGGATCTGTTGCTACGACTTTCACTGGAACATAGTATAATGCAACAGATAATACAATAACAGAGACAATCGTGTTAAAAATGACTTTTTTTCCAAGACCTATGTATCCTAAAATAAGGATAGGTAAGTTTAATACAAAGTTAATAATACCTGTGTTTACAGGAGTTACAATCCCTAAAATAATAGCAATTCCGCCAATTCCACTACTTAAAATTTTGTGGGGGATAAGGAAAAGATTAAAGGCAATCGCGATAATAATAGAACCAATAATAACACCAAGAAATCTGACCATCTCTTTCCCGTCCTTCACTGAAAAATTCATATTATTTCAAGATTATATATGATATTGAAAGTTTTGGGTAAAAACAGTTTATTTTGGAAAATTAGATTAATCAAAAGAATTTGAGTATTTTACCATTTGAAAGGGGATACAGTTGTGAAGATAAAAACATATCAACAGAAAAGCCCGTTGAAGCAAGAATGTGAGGATTCTTATTTTTGTAATGAAGAAAAAAAGATTTATGGTGTATGTGACGGTGCAACACCACTTGTCCCGTTTCGTGATGAAAAGGGACATAATGGAGCATACATCGCTTCACATTTATTTGCAAGTTATTTTAATTCATTCCGCGAAAATCATAGTTTACAAGTTGCAGTTGCAAAAGCAAATGAAGCATTGCAAAGAAAAATGTTAGCATATGGAGTAGATACGAGAAAGAAAGAGCATTTGTGGTGCACATGTATCGCGGCAGTCCAAATAGTTGGTGAGAAAATTGAATATGCACAATTAGGGGACTGTATGATTGTTGCAATACTTCAAAATGGAACGATGCAAGTATTAACGAAAGACACGGTCGAAGGAATTAGTAAACGAGCAAAAAAGAAAAGAGAAGAAGATCGTAAAAAAGGGGTATCTGTACCAGAAGAACATGTTTTTCAAGATGTGCGGGAACAGTTAAAATATAATCGTTATCTTGCAAATATGCAGGGGGGGTATTCTGTTGCAAATGGAATGAAAGAAGCGATTCATTATTTACAGCATGGGGAATTACATATAGATGAAGTAAGCGGGATTTTTATTTGTTCAGACGGATTATTCCACCCAGATTGGCCACTCGAACAAACTGTTGCATATATAAGAAAGAATAGTATAAATGAATATGTAGCAATTATTGAAGAACTAGAAGGGGAAAAGAGAATAAGACCAGATGATAAAACAATGATGATGATTGATTTTTAAGGGAGGATGTTCAAATGGAAATTAAATGTGTTAATTTAACATTTCAAGATGAATTAGTTCCTTTAGAAAAAGTAAATAAACTGATTATCCACCACACATCCGAAGATGGATGGGATGTGTATAAAACACATGAATTTCATCAAAAAGTAAGAGGGTGGAGCGGGATTGGTTATAATTATTTTATCGAAGCAGATGGAACTGTAGTCGAAGGACGTGGTTTACATATTGGAGCGCATGCGAAAGATAATAATAGAGATACAATTGGAATATGTATGACGGGTAATTTTGATAAATATGATCCAACTACCGCACAAATGAATGCATTATATTCTTTATGTAAAATGTTTATGAATCGGTTTGCTATAAAGAAAGAAAATATACTCGGTCATAGGGAGCTAGAAGGCGTTACAAAAAGTTGTCCTGGAAAGCGTTTTTCTATGGTAGAGTTAAGAAACATACTATCTTACATATAGAGGAGTAATAAATGATGATGAATATAAAAATACCAAATGATAAAAAAGAAGAGCTTGTAGCACAAATTCAGCAATTTTTCGTTGAAGAAGATTTAGATGAAATTGGGCGTTTTCAAGCAGAACGTTTAATAGAAGAAATGATTAAATTAGTAGGACCTTTTGCATACAATCAAGCAATTGGAGATGCTAGAAAGCTTGTAACAGAGAAACTATCTAATATTGAAGAAGATTTGTATGTGTTAGAAAAAAGTGAAGGGAAGTAAACTTCCGTCAATTATAAAATAAGTGTTATGTCACGGCCTTTTCCGATGTTTTATTTGGAAAAGGCCGTGACATTTTTTTATTGTCATCAGGAAAATAATGAAACTTATTCCTCTATCTCGTACTCCATTCTTTTGCCATTTCATCATGATATGCTTCTGTCCAATGATATGGTTGCAACTCTTTTAAAGGTTTAAAAATAATATCTTGTTTAGCATTTGTAATCGCACACTGTACTTCTGGTCCCCAATAAAATAAACGTTCTTGGCATACACCACAAGGCGAGAGTACCTTTAATTCAGAATGCTCATTTTCTCTCGCAAGACAAATAGAATGTGTAACTTTCTTTTGAAATTTATGAGCTTCTAAAATTGCACCTGTTTCCATACAAAGTTCTGTTGAAGCATTTATTACGCCTGGAGCAACACTTGTATAAATTGTTCCATCTTCTACACGAATCGCTGCGGCTCCACCCCAATCGTTTGGATATCTTTGTTCAATTAACTGTTTCACCACATCATATAATTGTTGCTCAATATTCAATTTCTTTTCCTCATTTCTGCCCAAATTCAGGTTTGTTATTTCGAAATATTCTTTCTTTTATCATAATAGCATAAACAAAAAAATGGAATGAACATTTAATTTCAAGCCATCTTTTTGCCAAAAGGAACGTTTTTTTATAAAAAGATTGAGATTAAAAATATATAATCTTAATTTTATCTTTTTTTAATAATTTGTTTATGGGCAATTTATAGTTGCTATTTATAATTCCTATATATAGCAGCTATTGATACTACAAATAAGAAATTTGGATTTGTAACACTTTGTATTCCATTAGCTGTAATCAAAATTTATAACATAAATTGCGCATATAGAATCTTCTTTTGAAAGAAAAGCGGTGTAATTATTTGTTAAATGAAGGAAGGGATTGGGAAGCTATGAATAAAACAATTTTAAAAACATGTATCATATCAGCAGTTTTAGGTGGAAGTCTATTAAGTGAAACGACTGGAGAGGTGAAAGCAGAAGTAGTTACACCAAACACGAATCATACTGGTGTATTCAAAGATGTTCCAAAGGGGCACTGGGCATATGAGGCGATTCAGCAATTAACAGGTGAGAAAATCATTTTCGGCTATGATGATGGGAGATTTGGTTTTGGAGATAACGTGACACGTGAACAAGTTGCAGCTTTACTATATCGTTATTTTAATTTGGCAGAAGGCAAAAATTATGAGAACCCATATGGGGACATAAGTAAAGAGTCGACAAGCTATATAAAGGAAATCTTGTCTTTAACAGAAATGGGCGTTTTTAAGGGTGACGAGCATGGGAACTTTAGACCGAAGGCTTCCTTAACGCGTGCAGAAATGGCACAGGTTCTTACAAATGCTTTTCATTTAAAGGCAAAGAGTGATCATACTTTTAATGACGTTTCAACGAACTCATGGGCAAGCAATGCAATTAGTGCTGTTCAAACAAATAATATTGCAAAAGGAGTAGGCGGAGGGAATTTTGCTCCAAATATGGATGTGACGCGTGAACAGTACGCACAATTTTTATACAATGCAATACAAGAAACTGAGCAAACTCAAGAAACAAAAGGGCAACTATTAGCTAGCATACTTGGTGAAACGAATTGGCAAGGGACAAAAGTCTATGACAAAGATCATAATGATGTAACGAAAGAAAATCAAAATTTCATCGGGCTTGCAAAGTATGATGCTAAAACGGCAAGGTATGAATTTTTTAATGCCAGTACAGGAGAGAGTCGTAATGATAGCGGTACCTTTTTTATAACGAATGATGGAAAGAAAAGAGTACTAATTTCTGAGACGCAAAATTATCAAGCAGTTGTTGAATTAACGCAATTAGATAAGGAGAAATTTACATATAAAAGAATGGGGAAAGATGCAAAAGGGAACGATGTAGAAGTATTTGTTGAACATGTTCCTTATCATGAAAAAGAGCTATCTTTCACGCGACCTGATAAAAATTTAGAGAGCTCGACGGGTAAAATAGTTACGGATGTTGATGGAGATAAAATATTATCTAGTACACTATGGAATGGAACGGTGGTATTAGACGAACAAGGTAATAATGTAACAAAATACAATTCAAACTTAATCAGTCTAGCAAAATATGATGAAAATACAAATAAATATGAGTTTTTCAATGTGAATACAGGAGAAAGCCGTGGAGACTATGGTTTCTTTGATGTTGTACATAGTAATAAAATAAGAGCCCACGCTTCGTTAGGAAATAATAAATACGGTGCAGTTCTTGAACTTACAGAATTAAATAAAGCGAAATTTACGTATACAAGAATGGGGAAAGATGCGAATGGAAAAGATATAAAAATCTTTGTTGAGCACGAACCCTATACAGGTGACCTAAAACCAAATTTCACAAAGTAAGCCTTTACTGTAGCAAAGGCATTATGTTAGAAAATGTTAGTAAGGAAAAGCTTAAGGGTTGGGTAATTAAAATAGTTATTTATAGACAAATAGATGCCTTGAGGCATCTATTTGTCGTTTATAATGATTTTTTATGGGTGCAATTTCTCTTTTCTCAAATCTAGTAACTTACTACTTGCACAACCATACATTTTCGTTTTTTTATTTATTTTCTTTATATTCATTAACTTTCTTTTTTACATTACTGACAGTATCTTTAGCAGTGCCTTTTACCTTATCCCATTTTCCTTCAGCTTGTAATTTCTTATTGTCAGTTACTTTCCCGACAACTTCTTTTACTTCGCCTTTTACTTTATCAATAGCACCTTCTACTTTTTCTTTTAAACCATGATCATGTTTAGTCATACATTTCTCCTCCTTGTAGTTTGATTAGAATTCTCTTTTCATATTGCAAGTTGAATGATGTATCTAGCAATAGCGTAACAGATTTAGTTTGAATATTCAAATGATTAATAGAGTTGAAAAGGAATTGTCATAAAGTGTATAAAGTTGTAATGAGAAGAGAAAGAATATTAATTATATGTTTTTGGCGGTCCAGATTGATTTTGTATAAGCGATCTTCATATGGGCACGTTCCATATTATTTTGACTGCTGCTACCGAATCTTGCTTGTCCGACTATTAAATGACAATTGGATTCAATAGCTGTCTCAATTCGTTTTTGAATTAATGCAGTGTGACAACCTTTACGCTGAAATTCTGGCAAAGTAGCAGAAGCAGCTAATGATGCGACACCCTTATTTATATACAGGACACCAATGCCCGCAGGAATGTTTTGAACTTCAGCTATGAAAAAATGCCATCCTGGTTTATTGTGGAGAATTTCGTTATTTTGGCGCACACCATCTTTTGTAAAGGATGGCATGTTAAATCCACGTACATATATGTCTGCAAAAACATTAAACTCATTTTCTTTTAATTTGCGTACTGAAATGTTAGAAGGAAGAAGGGACGGATCTTCTCGCGGTGTACTATATAAAGCGGTATGGAAGCTAGATTGATAAAAACCTTTTTCAGATAAGTATTGAAATAGTTCAGCTGTACCTTGCGCTGGCGTAATTTCAAAACGACAAGGGATTTGTAGTAATTGATAATAAGAGATGATTTCATCTATCTGAGTTGTATTTGTAATACCTTTTATCGTATTAAAAGCAGGACCAGCAATTACTTTTGATGAAAAGGCGGTGGCACTTCCGAATTGTTCTATTTGTACTTGCATTGGATTTTCTTTTATCGCTTGTAGTGCCTCTAATCTAGAAGAAAGCATATGTATTTCTGCGTTTTCTATTTCTTGTGCTGTATTGGGCGTCATAATTGTACTCATATAATTCCTCCGTCAGTAAATATATTTCATAGTACATATACGATGTTTGTTCTGATATTCCTGTTGAAATGTAAGAGAATATGAAGTTTTTTGGAAGGGAAATGGAAGTGGACTGTCGAAGGGAGTGGAAACAGATTAAAGGTGGTGCTCTCATGAAACAGAAAGACGTGCAGACATGCTCTAATTGTGGTTCTCATAACATAGGAGAAGGTGAGTTTGTCGGTTATGCACAAATACGGAAAAAGGAGACGATGTTCACATCTTCACCAGTAGATGCTTATATTTGTACAGATTGCGGGAATGTCCTTTTATTAAAAGTACGACATTATGAAAAGTTTAAGCAGAAGCCGTTATGATTATTAAAAAGTGTTTTTATTAGGGAAGTTAATAGGAGAAATATTTTACATATATATGAATATGCCTTATATAAAGAGATAACAACATATACTGTGTGGGATGCTTATGAATCGTTGCACAACGTACAAAAATGTATAGAAGAAATTGTGAATTAATTGAGATAGAAAATTAGCCATTCTAGAAATATTTCATATCGAAAACTCCTTTAAATAAATAAAGGAGTTTTTATTTTTGGGTAACAATAATTACCTTTAATTGTTATAATTGGTTATTGAGATGGGAGGTTTTTATTCACACCATAATCATAAAAGAAAACTAGCTAAATTGTATAGAAAACCGCTATATAACACATTCGCAACCGTAAGTTGACAAAGTGCAACCGCAGGAAGATAGAGACAAGGGCAATGTTTACATACAATTTAGGTAAGAAAACAAAGGGGGACACACACATATGGGATTTGGTGAAAAGCTTTTTAAATTAAGAAAGGGAAAGGGCCTTTCTCAAGAAGCATTAGCTGAAAAATTAAATACAACAAGGCAAGCGGTTAGTAAATGGGAAAACGGTCAAGGTTTTCCTGAAACTGAAAAGTTAATAATGATTGGAAATGTTTTTGAAGTATCACTCGACTATTTATTAAAAGAAACTGCAGAGAAAAGTAATGAAAATGTGGATGGCTATTACGTAAGTCAGGAAATGGCAGAAGGGTATATAGTGTACGGACAAAAAATTTCTAAATATATAGCGCTAGGGTTTAGTTTGCTCATTTTATCTACAATACCGTATTTATTATTTAAAGAAAATGTAACAATGTCTATGTTCCTTGTCATCATTATTGCTGTCCTTGGTATTGGAGCAATGATGGTACCTGTAATGATAGAAGAGAGTCGATACAATGTATTAAAAAAGGAAGAATTATTATTTGATCAAAACTTTCTAAAAGAATTGACAACAAGATATGCAATTATTAAGAAAAAGTATGCTGTAGTAATAATCGTTGGATTTTGTTTTATAGCAGCAGGAGCGCTACCTTTTTTATTTGAGAAAAAGCATATCACTTCAGGAGAATTAGTCCAGTATCACCCTTATTGTGTTGTACTTATTGCTATTGGAGTTTATCTTTTTGTTCGTGTGTTAGGAGTATTAGAGGCGTATCGAATTTTAGTAGAAAATAAAGAGTATAGTAATCGTCTTATTTTTAAACTGAAAAAGAAAGTGAGAGAAAAGGTGGATAATTTTTAATAGGAGAAAACATATTTTTATGAAAAGTTAAGATAGGAGTGTAATGATGTCAAATCTTCTAGAAATTGAAAATCTAAGTAAATCATTTGGAAATAAAGTTGTTTTAAGAGATGTTTCTTTCAATGTGCCGTCTGGATCAATTGTTGGATTCATTGGTAACAATGGAGCTGGGAAATCAACAACCTTTAAAACAGTATTACAATTAATTTCTAAAGATAATGGTACAGTAAAAATATTTGGTAAAGAAAATATAAATAAAGATGCCAAGATTAAGGAAAAGATAGGAGTCGTATTTGATGCTATGAATCTCCCGGCTCATCTTACAATAAAACAACTAAATAAAGTTTTTGAAAAGATGTTTGAATCTTGGGATAGAGAAAATTTTTATCGATTAGTTCATTCTTTCTCTTTACCTACTAATGAGAAAGTAGGTAAATTCTCGCGTGGAATGTCAATGAAACTAACTATAGCTGTTGCGCTGTCACATAATGCAAAATTATTAATCCTAGATGAAGCGACGGGAGGTCTCGATCCTTCATCTAGGGAGCAGGTATTAGAGGAGTTAAAAAGTTTTGTGAGTAAAAGTAATGGTGGTATACTACTTTCTTCTCATATTATGAGTGATGTAGAAAAAATAGCTAGCCATCTTATCATTATAAAAGATGGAGAAATTTTATTGAATGAAGAAAAGAATAAGGTTTTGAACAATTATGCCATTGTAGATGTTGATGAGGAACAACTAACTTTAATTAACAAAGATATAGTTGTGGTGAAAAGGAATAATGGCTCTTATTTCAATGTACTTGTATCAGATGTGCATAAACTACCAAATGGGATTGCTCATAGAACCATTTCGATAGAAGAAATGAGTGTCTTATTAACGAGGAGTGAAAAATAAATGAGAGGTTTATTATTGACAAACTATTATCTAGTGTATCGAACTTTCTTTACGTTCATGGGAATAGCGATATTAGGATCGGGATTTGTTTTTTATTTTGGTAATGCTTCAATGTACCGTTTAATTGCTACATTCATTATCTTATTTGCTGCAATTCCTGCACTTGAAGTTATTAAATATGAGAGTAAGTCAGGTTATGAAAAATATGTACTTACTTTACCGATTACTAGAAATAACATTGTACAAAGTCATTACCTTTTCTATTTTTTAGTTGTAATTATTGGTACTTTATTGTCGTATGGCATATTTTATATACATAGTTTCGTTTCAGATACACCAATTGATGATGGGATATTTAAGAGTGTTTCTTTAGGGACGTTTATCATCCTTAATGCCGGAGCAATAGCTTACCCACTTCTCTATGTTTTTGGAGCAGAAAAATCTGATGCTATTACAATTGGAGGCGCATGCGGGGGACTTGTAACTTATTTTGGATTACAAAGTGTAATTGGCTATCTAATAGAACAATTTCCAATATCAAATTTAAATTTATCTGTATACGTTTCAATTCTATATACAATATTGGGCGTTATCATATATATCTTTTCTTTTGTTATTTCGGTATTTATATATCGTAAGAAGGAGTTTTAATGTGTTTTCTCTTAGTATTTTCTGAATTATTTCCAAAGAAATAATTCAGAAAATACAGAAAAATGTCGTGATTATTTGTAGAAGTCTGTTATAATAAACAAAAAATGAAAACGCTTTAAAGGGGGATGTAACCAATATGATGATGAATGTACCGCTAACAATTAGTTCTATGATGGAAAGAGCAGAAAAACTGTTTTCGAAGAAAGAAATTGTTTCACGGACACATGACACAGTTACGACATTAACGTATAAGCAGTTAGGTGAAAGAACGAGAAGGCTTTCCAGTGCGTTAAAAAAATTAGGAATTAAAGAAGGCGAGCGTATAGGAACGTTAGCGTGGAATCATCATCGACATGTGGAAGCGTATTTTGCTATTCCTGGTATTGCTTCCGTTTTGCACACAATTAATATTCGTTTATCTCCTCAACATATTTCATACATTATTCAGCATGCAGAAGATCGAATTCTACTTATTGATGAAGATCTCGTACCGCTCATTGAAAATATTCAATCACAATTATCAACTGTACAAGCTTACATTATTATGACTGATAAAGATGAAATTCCAAATACTACGCTAGAACCTGTATATCATTATGAAAAACTATTAGAAGAAGGCGATCCAAATTTCCAATTTGTAAAAGATATTGATGAAAATACACCTGCTGGTATGTGTTATACGTCAGCGACTACAGGAAATCCAAAAGGTGTTGTATATACGCATCGTAGTACTGTACTGCATTGTATGGCACTCGGTTTAGCAGATACAGCTGCTTTATCGGAAAGTGATGCGGCAATGGCTATTGTACCGATGTTCCATGTGAATGCTTGGGGACTACCTTTCGCAGCTACTTGGTTTGGATCAAAACAAGTGCTTCCAGGACCGATGTTTACGCCAAAAATTTTATTAGAAATGATTCAAGCTGAAAAAGTGACGTTAGCTGCTGGTGTGCCGACAATTTGGCTTGGTGTATTACAAGAGTTAGAAAATAATAGTTACGATTTATCTAGTATGACGAGAATACTATGCGGTGGTGCAGCTGCACCGAAGAGTGTTATTAAAGCATTTGAACAGAAACACAATGTTCCTTTCATCCATGCATATGGTATGACCGAAACAAGCCCACTCGTAACACTTGCACGTTTAAAAAGTTATGAAACAGAATTATCGTATGAAGAGCAATTAGAAATTAGATCAAAGCAAGGGTATCTTGTCCCTGGTGTAGAAATGAAAGTAGTCGGTACAAATGGTGAAGTGAAGTGGGATAGTACGGAGATGGGAGAACTATGTTTACGAGCGCCATGGATCGCTGAAAGCTATTATAACGATGATCGTACTGTTGAAGGCTTTCGCGATGGATGGTTATATACAGGAGATGTTGTCACAGTCGATGAGGAAGGCTGCGTAAAAATTGTCGACCGTACGAAAGATGTGATTAAAAGCGGAGGCGAGTGGATTTCTTCAGTAGACCTTGAAAATGCTTTAATGGCACATGATGCTATATTTGAAGCGGCTGTCGTTGCTGTTCCTCATCCGCAGTGGCAAGAGCGCCCTGTTGCCTGCGTCGTTCAAAAGAAAAATAGTACAGTTACGAAAGAGGAAATATATGAGTTTTTAAAACCACAGTTTGCGAAGTGGTGGTTACCAGACGATATTGTATTTATGGAAGAAATACCGAAAACATCTGTTGGGAAGTTTTTAAAACAGGCGCTTCGGAAAGAACTTGAGCATTTGCATAAAGAGAAATAATGGAATTTATATTTGTAAACCTAATTTAAAAATAAGTTGACAAACGCTAAATAGAAAGATAATATAACTCCTATAATATGTTATCTAAAAATCATTTTGAGTTTACAAATAGGAGAAGCAAATATGAATACAAAAAACTTAGTTTTCGTCGCTTTATTTAGTTCTATTATGGGAGTGTTAGGGTTAATACCTCCAATTGCTCTTTCTATTACACCAGTTCCAATTACATTACAATCACTCGGTGTTATGCTTGCTGGTGGGTTGTTAGGATCACGTCTAGGTGCATTAAGCCAGCTTATTTTCTTACTTATTGTAGGAGTTGGAGCGCCATTACTTGCTGGTGGACGTGGTGGCTTTGGCGTATTTGTTGGGCCAAGTGCAGGATATTTACTTGGTTATATCGTTGGAGCATTTGTCATTGGTTACTTAATTGAGCGTTTACGTGAAGTTTCTATTATAAAAGTATTATGTATTAATATAATTGGTGGTATTTTCGTAGTTTATGTATTTGGTATCCTTGTGCAAGCTTTCGTAATGGATATTTCTGTATGGGAAACGATGAAAGTGAGTGTTGTGTTTTTACCAGGTGATTGCATAAAAGCGATTATAGCAGCAATTCTTGTAACGAAATTACATCGTTCATTGAAACATATTATTACGCCTGCTCTAAAGAGAAGCAAATATACAAATGCGGGATAAGAAAGAGAAGAAACACGTTCGTTGCGTGTTTCTTTTTATTATTTTGGAAAGAAAGGACGTCTCATATGGGTATTACAAAAGAATATAAAAAACATGCCTCTTTACAACCAAATAAAATAGCAATTAAGGAAAATGATCGAGTTTTAACATACAAAGAGTGGTTTGAGTCAGTGTATAAAGTAGCAAACTGGTTGAATGAAAAAGAATCGAAGAATAAAACGATAGCGATTGTATTAGAAAATCGTATAGAGTTTTTAGAACTATTCGCTGGTGCCGCTATGGCCGGATGGGTTTGTGTGCCATTAGATATAAAATGGAAAAAGGATGAGCTAAAGGAAAGACTAGCAATCAGTAATTCAGATATGATTATTGCGGAACGATATAAATTAAATGATATTTCCGATGAAGAAGGAAGAATAATTGAAATTGATAAATGGAAACAAATAATAGAGAACTATCTTCCTACAGAGCACATTGTAGAAAGTTTACAAGATGCTCCTTTTTATATGGGATTTACATCAGGATCAACAGGAAAGGCAAAGGCATTTTTACGTGCGCAACAATCGTGGGTTCATAGTTTTAATTGTAATATACATGACTTTCATATGAAAAAAGAAGAATCTATTTTAATAGCTGGAACGCTCGTTCACTCTCTTTTCTTATACGGTGCAATAAGTGCATTATATATAGGACAAACCGTACATATTATGAGGAAGTTTATTCCAAATCAAGTGTTAGATAAGTTAGAAACTGAAAATATTTCGGTCATGTATACCGTACCAACAATGCTGGAATCTTTATATAAAGAAAATAGAGTAATAGAAAATGAAATGAAAATAATTTCGTCAGGAGCGAAGTGGGAAGCTGAAGCGAAAGAAAAAATAAAGAGTATATTTCCTTATGCGAAAAGATATGAATTTTACGGTGCATCGGAACTGAGTTTTGTAACAGCATTAGTTGATGAAGAGAGCGAAAGAAGGCCAAATTCAGTAGGGAAACCTTGTCACAATGTGCAAGTTCGAGTATGTAATGAGGCAGGAAAAGAAGTACAGAAAGGTGAGATAGGAACTGTTTATGTGAAAAGTGATCAGTTTTTTATGGGATACATAATAGATGGGGTTTTAGCACGGGAGTTGAATGCAGATGGCTGGATGACAGTGCGAGATGTAGGTTATGAAGATGAAGAAGGATTTATTTATATTGTCGGTAGAGAGAAGAATATGATTTTATTTGGAGGAATTAATATTTTCCCAGAAGAAATAGAAAGCGTATTACATGAACATCCAGCTGTTGATGAAATAGTTGTAATTGGTGTGGAAGATAGTTACTGGGGTGAAAAACCTGTCGCCATCGTAAAAGGAAGTGTTACGAAGCAACAATTAAAAAGTTTTTGCTTACAACGATTATCCTCTTTTAAAATACCGAAAGAATGGTATTTCGTTAATGAAATACCGTATACAAATAGCGGGAAGATTGCCCGTATTACAGCAAAAAGTATGATTGAAAACCGGGAGAAGATATATGAATAGAGCGGTTATTGTAGAGGCGAAAAGAACTCCTATCGGTAAGAAGAATGGGATGTTAAAAGAATATGAAGTTCAGCAATTAGCAACGCCACTTCTTACATTTTTAAGTAAAGGAATTGAGAGAGAAATAGATGATGTCATATTAGGGAATGTTGTTGGGCCAGGAGGAAATGTTGCGAGATTATCTGCGTTAGAGGTAGGACTTGGTTATCATATTCCGGGAGTAACGATTGACCGGCAATGTGGTGCCGGATTGGAAGCGATTCGCACCGCATGTCATTTTATTCAAGGTGGAGCAGGTAATTGTTATATTGCAGGAGGAGTAGAGAGTACAAGTACGTCACCTTTTCAAAATAGAGCACGATTTTCACCAGAAACAATAGGCGATCCTGATATGGGAGTAGCGGCTGAATATGTTGCAGAACGTTATAACATCACGAGAGAAATGCAAGACGAATATGCTTGCCTCAGCTACAAACGAACACTGCAAGCGTTAGAAAAAGGATATATACATGATGAAATATTGTCTTTTAATGGATTGTTAGATGAGTCTATAAAGCCAGAAATGAATTATGAACGAATGATTAAAAGAACTAAACCCGCATTTCTACAAAATGGTACAGTAACGGCAGGGAATTCATGTGGTGTAAACGACGGGGCGTGTGCAGTTCTTGTAATGGAAGAGCGGCAAGCTCGAAAATTAGGATACAAGCCTATTCTTCGTTTTGTTTGTAGTGCTGTAGTTGGAGTGGATCCAAATCTTCCGGGGACTGGTCCGATATTTGCGGTGAACAAATTATTAAACGAAATGAATATGAAAGTAGAGGACATCGATTATTTTGAAATAAATGAAGCGTTTGCTTCAAAAGTTGTTGCTTGTGCAAAGGAGTTACAAATTCCATATAAAAAATTGAATGTCAATGGTGGAGCAATTGCGCTTGGTCATCCATACGGTGCATCTGGGGCTATGCTTGTAACGCGCTTGTTTTATCAGGCGAAACGAGAGCGTATGAAATACGGAATCGCGACGTTAGGAATAGGGGGCGGAATAGGGCTTGCACTATTATTTGAGAAAGTAGAAGACTAGCAAGGAACTAGTTCTCTACTTTTTGAGGAACATAAGCATTGCTACCAGGCTTTGCTTTTATTTCGTTCCAAGCAGCGATAGCATCAGCTTTTGATTTTCCTTTGTTATTTGGATCTTCGAAAAAGTCACGAGTAAAGCGATTGTATTCAAAATGCGCGCTGATAGTTGTTTTATATGTAGGGTCTTTTTTTCGTTCGTTTTCTTCATACCAAAACGTTATCGCATCTTCATATGTTTTTCCAATATTCTCTTTAAAAAACTTTTGAAGAGCTACTGTAAAGCGGAATTTTGTTCCGATTTTTTCTTTAAAAAAAGCACGAACATCTTCGCTACAGCGGTGATTGTTAGTAATAATCGTTTGAAGAGAAAGGTCTTTATAAGAGAGGGAAGTTTTACTCGCTTTTGGATCAGAGCTGTTTTTTAATATTTTACCAGTATGTAAATAATGGGAGATACGATTGGCTATTTCAATCTTAGAGCCACTAGCTGGCAACCCATGCTCATGACAAAATGTTTGCAGTTCTTCTTTTAACCAATAATAGTTTTGGAAATCTTCAAGTGATATAGACTTTGTTAAAGGTGGACGCATGAATGTAACAACTTCTTTCTTCCATATTTTTCTTTAATTATAAAACGTACGTTCTTTTTATGGAAGGATTAATTTGTAAATATAATGGGAAGAGGAGATTACATATGGAAAATGTAATGCAAGTTCGTGTTACTGGAATTTTAATTGAAGATGAAAAAGTATTGCTAGTAAAGCAAAAAATTGCTAATCGGAATTGGTCTTTACCTGGAGGAAGAGTGGAGAATGGTGAAATGTTAGAAGAGGCGATGGTTAGAGAAATGAGAGAAGAAACGGGATTAGAAGTTAAAATTAAGAAGCTACTCTATGTTTGTGATAAACCAGATGCCAGTCCATCTTTATTACATATTACATTTCTACTTGAAAAGATTACAGGGGAAATTATGTTACCATCAAATGAATTTGATCATAATCCGATTCATGATGTACAAATGATGCCAATAGACGAATTAAGTCAGCATGGTTTTTCGGAAACCTTTATAAAGCTTGTAAATGAAGGGTTTGCAAATGCAGGGAGTTACCAAGGATTGAAACAAAATATTGGCCTGTAAATATAGTTGAAGGATAGCCGTTCGCTATCCTTCATAACATGTTTTACACTGCTGACTGTAAAGAAGAAACAAGTTGATTTAAAAACTCATCCCCAGTCATAATCGCTTTCCCACCGCCACGAGCACTTTTTTTATTTCCGCCACCTTTTCCTTCAATTGCAGGAAGTGCATCTTTTAAAAGAGCACTCATATCAAGCGTGACTGTTTTTCCACAAGCAAGAATACATTGTAATTTGTCCTCGTTTTCAATAATGAAATATGTAATGGCATGTTCTTGTTGTTCTGTAATAATAGCAGAAAGCTTTGCGATTTCTTGCATAGAACGATTTGTAAATACTTTAGAAATAAGTATGCCAGCATGTATTTCGGCAGGGTGTTGAAGTAGTTCATTTGCTTCTGTATATAATAATTTTTCATTCATTGTTTGCATTGCTTTTTCAACTTCTTTTTGAGAAGTTAGAAGCTGTGCTACCTTTACTGGAATATCAGCTTCGCTACTGTTTAATTGTTTAGAAACATCCTTTATAATTTGTTGCTGTTGTCCCATTAATTTAAGTGTGCGCCAACCAGCGATAAATGTTAATCGTATGCTGCCTTTATTACGTTCCCATCCTAGTACGTGAATAGGCCCTACTTCACCTGTACGTTTCGGATGCGTTCCACCACAGCCGTTATAATCAAAGTTTTCGATCATAACAACGCGTATATTTTCTGTCATATTCGGTTCTTTACGGAGTGGTAATGTTTTCGCTTCTTCTAAGTTCATCCATTTAATAAGAATTGGATGATTTTCAAAAACAATTTTGTTCGCAATTTGTACTGCTTTTTCAACCGTTTCTGCATGTAAATTTTCTGTTTCTAAATCAATTGTTACCGTTTCTTTACCAAGATGGAATCCAATCGTAGGTATGTGAAAGTAGTCCCAAAAAGCAGCAGATAAAATGTGCTGAGCCGCATGTTGTTGCATATGATCAAAACGGCGCTCCCAATTAATTTTACCTTCTACTTCTTCTGTATGTAATTGTTTTGTAATGAAGTGGCGGATTTCTTCGTTGACTTCTTCAACACCAAATACAGTAATGCCATTTAAAGTTCCAGTATCATGGGGCTGCCCGCCACCTGTTGGGTAAAATGCCGTTTCGTTTAAAACAACATATAAGTTACCGTCTTTATCATAATCTTGCTTTATAACTTTAGTAGTAAAGTCTTGCTTATAAGCGTCAGTGTAATATAATTTTTGCTCCAATTTTCTTTCTCCTCTCGCATTAACTAGTTTCATTGTAAAGCAATTGAAATTCGTTTCCTAATATTTCAGAAGAAAGAAGCTTTTTTTAGAATTTTCTTGCTATAATAAGAAAAAGAAAATGCGGGGGTGGAATGAATATGTTGTATGAAAACGGCGTAGATAAACTGCTTAGTTTAAGCAAAAATATTTCTGAATTGTATCGAGAGTTAAACGAAATGACCCGGATTTTAACGGATTGTAACCGCGAAAGTGTGAAGTTTGATCGGTTATATGTAAAAGAGTTACTGTGGAAAAAAGAAGATGTAATAGAGAAATATGACCAGCTACTTGTGCAACTTTGTATAAATGAATGCTTTGATTTAAAAAGTGTCATTACAGGGGAATATAAGTATACATATGAAGAAGTAGAAAACATCGTTTTACAATTTAATGAAAAGTATAATGTCGCAATTTTAATTAAAGACGTTTGTAAAGAATTACAGTTTACATATGGCATAGATATGGATATAACGAGAACAACTCGAGTATCAACAGCTCAAGTATAAAAAGGGAAAAGAAAGCAGATCCTTTGCTTTCTTTTTTTATGTGATAACAGGGAGAGTAGGTTTTTAAGATGAAGGGGAAGTTACAAAATATTCATCCGTTAGGAATGATAATTATAATAGGGACTTTATTTGCGAGGTTCGCCACGTCAATGAGTATTCCTTTTTTAGCAATTTATTTAACGACTGTTAAAGGCGTATCAGCTGGAATGACGGGTGCTATTATTGGAACGAGTGCACTTGTTGGAGTGTTTGCTAGTTTTATCGGAGGGAATTTATCTGATCGATTCGGTCGAAATATGATTCTAATATGGTCCATGATCGTTTGGGTATTTGTATTCATAGGATTTTCACTTGCAGATCATGTTTTAAGTTTCTTTTTATTAAATGCTTTAAATGGATTATGTAGGTCCTTTTTTGAACCGACGTCAAGAGCGTTATTATCAGATTTAACGAAACCAGAGTATCGTTTACTCGTATATAATTTGCGTTACGGTGCAATCAATGTTGGAGTAGCAATTGGGCCACTTGTCGGATTACAGATTGGAAGCGCAAAATCAACAATTCCTTTTTTAGTAGCAGCTGGGGTATATATTCTATATACAGTTATACTAGCGTTTCAATTCAAGAAATATCCAGTGGAACAAAAGAAAATCAATAAAGAAAAGCCTGTTACAATGCTAAATGCGCTGCGTATATTACGAAAGGATGTCGTATTTTTAGTTGCGTTAGTTGGTATTATTTTGAGTAATTGTGGTTTTTCTCACTTAACGACGACAGTATCACAATATTTTGCAAATGCACATATATTCCAGGATGGAGTGAAATTATTTTCATATATGTTAGCATTAAATGCGATTGTTGTAGTCGTAATTCAATATCCTGTTATTCAAATGTGTAAAAAGTATACACCATTAGCATCCATTATGGTTGGAACTTTATTTGTGAGCGGGGGATTATTTGGATTTGGAATAGTAGAATCTATGCTAGGTGCTGCTATTTGCACAATTGTTTTTACAATTGGAGAAGTCTTAATGTTTTCGATGACGGATGTATTTATTGATGATATAGCTGTTACGCATCTAAAAGGAACGTACTTTGGAGCAATGGGCTTTTCAGGAATTGGAGCAGTAATTGGTCCATGGTTTGGGGGCGTACTTCTCGATTACTACGGGTACCAAAATGGATTTAGTGTCTTTTCAGCGCTAGCTATATTTTCAACTGTAGCATTTCCTGTACTTTTAGTTACAAAAGGTTTATTGAAAAAAAGATATGATAGAAATTCTAATATGGAAGTACATGCGAAATAAAATAAGCCCCAGTAGACGACTGGGGCTTATTTTTGTATTTATTTTAATTCTCAATTTGAAAAAGAACTTTTTCCTCATGTTTATGAGCTACTTCGTTTTTGGAAATATGAATAGCTAAATATCCATTCTCTAAGCAGGCTAGCATCTTTTTATAAATAATATTATCGGGTAAAGGAATGATCCTCTGCAAAGAAATATTTTTATGAAGTATGCAAATGTTTAGGCCTGTCTTCATCTTTTTAATGACTACATTTTGTTCTGTCACATTTGGTACATCTGTTTCCAAAATGTATTCTTGTTCCGTTTCACAAAGGTCAATATGAATTTGATTTGGGAAACTAAAGTTGCTACAAGAATCAGAACAAAACTGATCCATCCATTCTTCGAAACCATCAACATGAAAAAGACAATCCTTCTTTTTCTTGCCCATGTAAGACACCCTCCGTAAAATCTCAATTCATACTATGTTATGCATGAATGAAGTAGGGGTGAAGAATAAATGGAAAAATATAAATATTGTATGTGGAAAAGGTAGCTAGTGTGCACTTTTTGTGTTACATATCATGATGCGCATGATGTTTTTGGCGTGAATGGTTACGGTTTTTTACTTTATGAGATCCGCTTAACGGTTCAGGTTGTCCCTTTTTCTCTTTCGCTTCACGATTGTTTTTTCCCATTGTATGTGACACCTCCTCTTTCTCTTTAGAATGAGAGAAGTTTGCAAATTTATACGAGAATGTTTTTAGAAAAAAAGGTAAAGATAATTGGGACTAACTATTATGGAAAGGGGATTGTATAATGCCATATCATAAAGATAAACAACAAGCTTTTCAAGCGGCTCAGCAAGGTGTTACACAAGCAGAAAATGCATTTAACAACATTGTAAAAAATGATCCAAACTACGGTCATGATTTAAAAGAATTACGCCAAGAGGTTCAGGAAGCCTATGAACAGATTCAAAATGCACTAGAAGTAGCTTCGGAAACACAACGCCCACAACTTGAGCAATACGAAAATAATCTTCAAAATATTATGCAGCATGTAGATCAATTAGAAAAGTAAATGAGGTTGTTGTGTATTCGACAACCTCTTACTTTAACGAATATTATGCGAAAACAGAAAGTTTTTCTACTCATTTTTTCTTTATTATGCGCAGTACATATATTTCAAGTTGAAAAAGTGGAAGCGAAAATGTTGCTCAGAAAAGAGCTAGAACCAACTGGCTATGTAACATGGGAAGTACCTAATAATGAAAAGATTATTGCTATTACATTTGATGATGGACCGGATCCAACTTATACACCACAAATTTTAAATTTATTGCGCCAATATAAAGCAGAAGCGACATTTTTTATGATTGGATTTCGAGTGCAGCGTAATCCATATTTAGTGAAACAAGTGTTAAAAGAGGGGCATGAAATTGGAAATCATACGATGAACCATTTGTATGCAAGTAATTCATCGGATGAAAAATTAGAAAATGATATTTTAGATGGAAAGAAATTTTTCGAAAAATGGGTGAAAGAGCCTTTGCTATTCCGTCCTCCTGGTGGATATATTAACGATGCTGTATTTAAAACAGCGAAAGAAGCTGGTTATCAAACTGTTCTATGGTCGTGGCATCAAGATCCGCGTGATTGGGCAAATCCAGGGGTTGAATCTATTGTAAATCATGTAGTGAAACATGCTAAAAGTGGCGATATTGTATTGTTACATGATGGGGGAAATAATCGTAGTCAAACAGTAGCGGCGCTAGCAAAAATATTACCTGAACTGAAAAAGCAGGGCTATCGATTTGTAACGGTTTCGGAATTGTTACGTTATAAACATTAGAAAAAATCCCAAAAGGTGAATGCTCCTTTTGGGATTTTTCGTTACTGGTTCTTTTTGCGTTTCTTATTATTTTGTCGTTCTGCAGCAGTTAAGTTTTCATTTGCAAACTCTTCGTTATAACCAGCACCTTGTCCTTGTGCAGATGCTGCATTCATTCCTGAAATAGTATGATTTGCTTTTCTTTTACCCATTTTATTTCACCTCTATAACTTTTTTTGTAAGTTGCATGATGAGCAGTTCATAGTATGTATGAACTGTAAAGAAAGCGCTAATAGAGCACTTTACTTTATGGTAATAGTATTCATAAGGAACATGAACACTATTCAAATTTAGAAACATAAAGAAAACTTATGATAATCTATAAGTTTCTTATTATTTACTTATTTAGAAAGTTGTAATAAGATATTATCGTAAGGTATTGAAAAGTTTGTCTACATTTTATATTCAGACAACTTAGTCACGTTTAACAGGGGGGAAACATAATGGTCAAACATAATCCATTTCAATCACGTGCAACTTTTGAAGTAGATGGAAAAACGTATCATTATTATGATTTGAAAGCGCTTGAAAATGCAGGGGTTGGCAACGTATCTCAATTACCATATTCCGTGAAAGTTTTACTTGAATCAGTACTTCGTCAAGTAGACGGACGTGTAATCACAGAAGAGCATGTTACAAATTTAGCGAAATGGGGAACGAAAGATGTGCAAGATATCGATGTTCCATTTAAACCATCTCGTGTAATTTTACAAGATTTCACTGGTGTTCCAGCTGTTGTTGATTTGGCTTCGCTTCGTAAAGCAATGGCAGACATGGGTGGGGATCCTGATAAAATTAATCCGGAAATTACTGTAGACCTTGTAATTGATCACTCTGTACAGGTTGATAGAGCGGGTACAGCAGACGCGCTTGCATTCAACATGGACTTAGAGTTTAAACGTAATGAAGAACGTTATAAATTTTTAAGCTGGGCACAAAAGTCATTTGATAACTACCGTGCAGTTCCACCAGCTACAGGTATTGTACACCAAGTAAACCTTGAATATTTAGCACCAGTTGTTCACGCGGTAAAAAATGCTGAAGGTGACTTAGTTGCATACCCAGATTCATTAGTTGGAACAGACTCACATACAACAATGATTAACGGTATCGGCGTTCTTGGATGGGGCGTTGGTGGTATTGAAGCAGAAGCAGGAATGCTTGGACAGCCTTCATACTTCCCAGTACCTGAAGTAATCGGTGTGAAATTAACGGGTACACTTCCAAGTGGTACTACAGCAACAGACGTTGCATTAAAAGTAACACAAGTATTACGTCAAAAAGGTGTAGTTGGTAAATTTGTTGAGTTCTTCGGTAATGGCTTAAAGAGCATGCCTTTAGCTGACCGTGCAACAATTTCAAACATGGCACCAGAATACGGCGCAACTTGTGGATTCTTCCCAATCGACGAAATTTCATTAGAATACTTACGTTTAACAGGTAGAGATGAAGAGCAAATTCGCGTTGTTGAAGAATATTGTAAAGCGAACGGCTTATTCTATACAGCAGACAGCAAAGATCCAATTTACACTGATCTTGTTGAAATTGATTTAAATACAATCGAATCTAACCTTTCTGGACCGAAACGCCCACAAGATTTAATTCCACTTTCAGATATGAAAGATGCGTTCCACAAAGCTGTTGTAGCACCAGTTGGAACACAAGGACTTGGATTTAATGAGCAAGAGTTCGATAAAGAAGTGAAGGTTACATTAGAAGATAAAGAAGTAACGATGAAAACAGGTGCAATTGCAATTGCTGCAATTACAAGCTGTACAAATACATCAAACCCATACGTATTAATTGGGGCAGGTTTAGTTGCGAAGAAAGCAATTGAAAAAGGACTTAAAGTACCTGAGTACGTAAAAACATCATTAGCACCAGGATCTAAAGTTGTTACAGAGTACTTAGATAAATCAGGTTTAACAACGTATTTAGACCAATTAGGTTTCCAAACAGTTGGTTACGGCTGTACGACTTGTATCGGTAACTCTGGTCCATTAGCACCGGAATTAGAAGAAGCAATCGCAGCAAACGATTTATTAGTAACATCTGTTTTATCTGGTAACCGTAACTTTGAAGGTCGTATTCACCCGCTTGTAAAAGCGAACTACTTAGCATCACCACCACTTGTTGTGGCATATGCACTTGCAGGTACTGTTGATATTGACCTGAAAAATGATGAAATCGGTAAAGATGCAAATGGCAATGCTGTTTACTTCAATGACATTTGGCCATCAGCTAAAGAAATTGAAGATGTAGTTCAAAGCGTTGTTACATCTGAGCTGTTCAAGAAAGAATATGCACAAGTATTTAACAGCAATGAGCGTTGGAATGAAATCCAAACTTCAAACGAAGCTTTATATACTTGGGATAATGATTCAACGTACATTCAAAACCCACCATTCTTTGAAGGTTTATCTAAAGAGCCAGGTGAAGTTGAAACGTTATCAGGCTTACGCGTAGTTGGTAAATTTGGTGACTCTGTAACGACAGACCACATTTCACCAGCAGGTTCAATCGGTAAGCACACACCAGCTGGACGCTATTTATTAGAAAACGGCGTACAACCAGTTGACTTTAACTCTTACGGTTCTCGTCGTGGTAACCATGAAGTTATGATGCGTGGTACATTCGCGAACATCCGTATTAAAAACCAAATCGCACCAGGAACAGAAGGCGGATATACAACATACTGGCCAACTGGTGAAGTAACATCTATCTATGATGCTGCTATGAAATATAAAGAAGATGGCACAGGTCTTTTAGTTGTTGCTGGTAAAGATTACGGTATGGGAAGTTCTCGTGACTGGGCTGCAAAAGGTACAAACTTATTAGGTATTAAAGCAGTAATCGCAGAAAGCTTCGAACGTATTCACCGCAGTAACTTAGTATTAATGGGCGTATTACCACTTCAATTTAAAGATGGCGAAAGCGCTGAAACGTTAGGTCTTGTTGGTAACGAGTCATTTGAAATTCAAATTGACAAAACAGTTAGACCGCGCGATCTTGTAAAAGTAGTTGCAACTGATGCAGATGGCAATGAAAAACAATTTGAAGTAGTAGCTCGTTTCGATAGTGAAGTTGAAATTGACTACTACCGTCACGGTGGTATCTTACAAATGGTTCTTCGTGAGAAAATTGAAGAGTCTAAAGTGTCGAACTAAACAATTGAAATGAATGATAAGGAAGCTAACAACTGTTAGCTTCCTTATTTTATGGAAAGGGATGAAACCAAATGGTTTCATCCCTTTCTTTTTACTATAAAAAATGGAGGAAACGTCATGAAAGAATATAAAAGAATTTTGTTACCGTTACAGAAAGAAAAAATATTAGTAATAGCAGCTGTATGCAGTGGGATTTTTGCAGCTATTTTAAATCTATCCCGTCCACTATTCATGGGACTAATTGTAGATAACCTAATTCAACGAGAGCTGAAGGGAGCGTATTTTTACATTACTTTGTTTACAGTTACCCGCTTATTGATGTGGGTGAACAATCTTTCATTTGATTATGTAAGCTCAAAAGCGAGCCAGCGAATATTACGAGAGAAGCGTATAGATGTATTGCGCCATTTTTTCCTATTACCGTTTGAAGAGAGTGAGAAAATCAAACAAGGAGAGCTAGAAACGTTAGTCGTATCTGATATTCCGAACTGGGTCAGGCTATATGGTTCTATATTAATAGAATATATACACGCCATTGCGCAATTTATCGGTGCGATCATAGCACTACAACATATAGATATACAGTTTATATTGTGGGTAACTCCATTTTTATTTTTAAGTGCAATGGTTCCAATGCTTTTAGGGAAAAAGATAAGAAATATTGCCAGTATTGCTCAAAAAAATCAATCAACTGTTGTAGAGATGATGTCACAGTTTGTAAAAGGAGCACAAGATTTACGTAGTTTACAAAAAGAAAAGTGGGCCATTCGCTTATTTAAGGGAGTAACGGCACAATCTTATAAATTGGAAGTAAAGAAGACGATGATGCAGCACTGCATTGGGGTAGTTGGAACAGTGATTGAAACAGGAGCATATATCGTTGTTCTTATTATCGGTGCGCAAAAAATAATGCAGGGCGAAATGGAAGTTGGTTCACTTGTTGCAGTTTTAGCGACAATAGAGATGCTCTTTTTCCCTGTCCGTTATGTGGGAGATTTATTAATGATGTCACAAGTTGCAGTTGCTTCGGCAAGTAGAGTGTTTTTCTTTTTAGATAAACGAGTGGCAAATAGTAATGTAGAAAGAGCGATGGGGATGACAATAACAAATGTCTCATTTCAGGAAAATGGTGAAGAGACATGCAGAATTCATAATATTGATTTGCAAATTAATCCTGGTGAACTCGTTATGATTGTCGGAGAAAGTGGTGCAGGAAAAACAACGCTTTTAAAATTAATGACAGGTTTGTATAAACCATCTAACGGTAGCATTGCTTATTATGGAAATGAGGCTCGATTGACTACAGTGTGGCAAGAACCTCGATTCTTTCGGACGACAGTAAAAGAGAATATGTATTTCGGGGAAGTGGGCTTAGAAAACGAGGTAGAAAAAAGTGCTGAACTTGTAAATGTAACGCCGATTATTAGGGGGTTACCTGAAGGAATTCAAACTGTACTACATAAAAGCGGTGAAGAGTTTTCGGGAGGAGAAAGAAAACGGCTTGCATTATTGCGAGCAATTGGTTCAAATCCGAATTTTATTATTTTAGATGAACCGACTGCGGGATTAGATCCGGGCAATCAAGAATTTGTTTGGAATATGATAGAAGGACTAGGAAGCGATGTAACGAGAATTGTGGCGACACATGATGTCGAGAGGGCGATGATAGCGGATTGGGTTGTTGTTATGAATAATGGAATTGTTGTGGAATGTGGGGATCCTAGAGAGTTATTAACATATAAATCATTTTTCAAAAAGATGTTAATAAAAAGATAAGAGCGACATAATGCTCTTATCTTTATTCATTCTTATTAAGTTGATACGTATAAGATTCAGTATCGTTAGTACTAAACTCTTTCATTAGAGTCAGTTGGTTTGTATCTGGATTATATTTGAAAATTTTGACCGTATGTTCGCTACTTAGAGATGGATTATATTCTTGAATGGCAAATGTATTTTCAGCAATCTGTGTCATATTACTGGTCGAAACATTTTCTATAGAATCGTGATTTGTAGAAATTTCAACGACTTGTTTGCCGTTAAAAAATAAAAGAACAATCACTAAAACAACTAAATATATTCGTATATATCGAAGTTCTTTGCAAATTGGATGTTCTCCCAAAACAGTCATCCTTTCTATAATTATTCTGTAGTAGTGATGGTGGTCGTCGTGAAGAAAGTAAGAACACCGAGGCCTGCTAACAGGATAAATGAAATTAAAGCGATATAGAGACAAATACGACCAACTTGTTTTTTCTCAGGGTCTTTACTGAATAGTGAGATGATCCATGTGATAATACCGATTGGGGAAAATATAAAACTAAGAATATATAGAAGTACTTTTTCAAATAAATTCATAGGAGCTCCTTTCATTATGAAACATTACATATATTTCTAATTATATGATAAAAAGGTAAATATTTCATCTCGGTTGTAAAAATCTGATTATTTCGACTGTGAATATTTCCAAGCTTGTCCGTATAAGCTAAAATAAGGTATATAGCATTTGAATGAATATATTAAAAGAAGATAAACACGTTAGGGTGATATAAAATGTGGCGGAAGCTTACGATTATTGTAGTGTTACTTTGTTTAGCGGGATATGCAGCTTATGAACAGTTTGGTAAAAACGATCAGGCGGTACAAGGGGAACAAGAAAAAAGTGAAGCTGCTATGAAAGAGATGATTGCAAGTAATGGTATTGAAATAGGGAAGAGTGCACCAGACTTTGCATTAACGAAGTTAGATGGAACGAATGTAAAGTTATCAGATTTAAAAGGAAAGAAAGTGATTTTAAACTTTTGGGCAACGTGGTGTGGACCTTGCCAGCAAGAAATGCCGGATATGGAAGCTTTCTATAAAAAACATAAAGATAACGTAGAAATTTTAGCAATAAATTATACGCCTTCCGAAAAAGGTGGAGGAGTAGAAAAGGTAAGTAATTTTGCGAAGGAAAAAGGAATTACATTTCCTATCTTATTGGACAAGAACATTGATGTAACAACAGCCTATAAAGTCATTACGATCCCAACTTCGTATTTTATAGATACAAAAGGTGTCATTCGAGATAAGTTTATTGGGCCGATGACGCAAAAAGAGATGGAGAAACGAATTGCTAAATTAAAATAACAGTGAAAAGGTAGAGATGGAATATAATCATTTCTGCCTTTTCTTTTTCACGTAGTGAAAGCTTCATGATATGATAAAAGAAATATAAACGTTGAGAGATAAAGGAGTGTATTTGGAGTGGGGAATATATCCTTACCGTTAGATTATGTTGTAATTGACTTTGAAACAACAGGATTTAACCCTTATAATGATAAAATCATTCAAGTGGCAGCAGTGAAATATCGTAATCATGAACTAGTAGATCAATTTGTTTCCTATGTGAATCCAGAGCGTCCAATTCCAGACCGAATAACGAGTTTAACGGGTATTACAAATTATCGTGTTTCAGATGCACCGACGATTGAAGAAGTGTTACCTTTATTTTTAGCATTTTTACATACGAATGTAATTGTCGCTCATAATGCATCTTTTGATATGCGCTTTTTGAAAAGTAATGTGAATATGCTGGGGTTGCCGGAACCGAAAAATAAAGTGATTGATACTGTATTTTTAGCGAAGAAATATATGAAGCACGCTCCTAATCATAAACTTGAAACGTTAAAGCGAATGCTTGGAATTCGTTTAAGTTCTCATAATGCATTTGATGATTGTATTACTTGTGCAGCAGTTTATCAAAAATGTGCCTCTATTGAAGAAGAGGCGAAAAGGAAATCGAATACAGAAGTACTTGATGAGACAGCAGTATATGAAGCGGTAAAAGAGATACTTGTACGAAATAAACGTGATATCGCATGGATTCGTTGCATGAATGTAGGAAGCTATTTAGATATAAAAGCTTTTTATCCAGTTATGAGATTAAAGGTAAAAGGGCGAAAGAAATACGTATTAACAGACATATTAGAAGATGATGTGAAAGAAATATGTACGAGTTTAGCATGTGAACCGGCATTAAAAAGTGAAGTTGGTAATACGAGAATTATGCTGAATAGCTTAGAGGATGTCTTGAAATTAGAAAGTTATATTTTAGAACAGTATGATTTCGTACTGCAAGCGCTGCATGATTATAAACAAAGTGAAATGAATGCAGATGAAAAGTTAAAAGAGTATTTGAATATTATGGTATGAAAAACTCCGTGTACGTTTTATTGTACACGGAGTTTTTTTAGGAGTATTAAAACATAAAATTTTCTTACAAATCTGATTAAAGAGTTTTTCCTTTGCTCATACTATGTAATAAGAAAGTAATGGAGAGAGGGTGAACAGCATGAGAAGAAGTCGCCGTAAATCATTTGACGAACTTGTGAAAGAAAATAAACAACAATTATTAAGCGATCGCGATGCAATCGATCGTATTGAAGAGCGTATTGAAAAACGTTATGAAATGAAACTTTTTAAGCAAGCTGAATAATTCTTAACACTAGTACGATACTAGTGTTAAGGAGGCGATAGTAATGGGTAATCCGAAAAAGAATTCAAAAGACTTTGCACCGAATCATATTGGAACACAATCAAAAAAAGCTGGTGGCAATAAAGGGAAGCAAATGCAAGACCAAACGGGTAAACAACCGATTGTTGATAACGGTTAAAGAAAAGGAGAATATTGCATTCTCCTTTTTTATGTATAAATTTGAGGGAAGATAGGTAATTTAAGATGGTGTGTATATACAATATTAGGAGGAAAGTACATGCCAAATCCAGATAATCGAAGTGATAACGCTGAAAAGTTACAAGAAATGGTGCAAAATACAATTGATAACTTTAATGAAGCAAAAGAAACAGCGGAGCTTTCTAATGAAAAAGACCGTTCTGCTATTGAAGCAAAAAATCAAAGACGTTTAGAAAGTATTGACTCATTAAAAAGTGAAATCAAAGATGAATCTTAACAGAATGTACAGAAAGGGCTGACTTTTGTCAGCCCTTTTTCGTAATCGTAAAGTTTTCAACGAGTAAACGCCAATTTTGTGGAAATGGCAAGCCGATCTTCCAGTAGCTAATACCGCCTATACCTTGTTCTTTCATTAAATTGAATTTACTTTGAACAGAACGTGAATCTTCAAACCAAACTTCGTGTTGTACACCATTTTCATCGAAATAATTAAAATGAGGGGCTTGGGCTGTGAAGTCATAGCGGATAGGGACATTGTATTTACGAGCTAGTGCAACAGCTGCAACAGAGCTAATTGCTTTTGCAGGCGGATTTCCTTGTTTAAACGGTAGTTTCCAATCGAATCCGTACAAATTTTGCCCCATCATAATTTTTTGTGGAGGCATTTGAGATTTTGCGTATTGAAGTACTTCTTTTACAGGACCGATAGGAGAAATAGCCATCGGTGGTCCGCCTTGCCAACCCCAGTCATATGTCATAATGACGACGAAATCAACAATTTGACCTTGTGCTTTATAATCATGAGCTTCGAAAAATTTTCCCTTTTGATTTGAACTTGTTTTCGGTACAAGTGTTGTACTTAGTGTGTACCCATTAGGTAAGCGTGTTTTCACATTTCGTAAAAAACGATTATACGCTTCGCGATCTTCAGGTGCCACGCTCTCGAAATCAAAATGAATGTCTCGCATACCGTACTTCTCAGCTGTTTGCAAAATGTTTGTAATAAATTTATTTTGAATCGTTGCATCACGTAAAATAACGGATGTTAGATCGGCACTAAAGTTTCCATTTTCAATATTTGTAATAACGAGCATAGGAATGGTGTTTCCTTGCGTTGCAATATTAGCAATTTTAGCTGTTTCAGTTGGTTCTTTTAACGTACCATCTCTTTTTGCCTCGAAACTGAAGTAGGCTAAGTATGTTAAAAATGGATTAATAGCACGTGTAGAATTAACTAAACTTTCTTTAATGGGGATAGTTGAAGGTTGTAAATAAGCGATGGATTCTACTGCTCGTTTCGTCCCTTTTGGAATATATAATTGCTGGCCAACATGGAGAATGGATTTTAAAGATAAATTATTCACTTTAGCTAAACTGGCGAGAGGAACGTTATATGTTTGAGAGATTCGATATAAGCTATCGCCAGGCTGTACATAATAATTATTTCCTTTCGTATTCACAATTAGTGCCTGACCAACAACGAGTGTTTCAGCTGGATTTAATCCATTGTCTTTTACTATCTCGTCAGGTGTTGATCCATATTTTGATGCCAAGCTATATACGCTATCACCGCTACGAACCGTTACAATTTGAATCATATGCTTGCTCCTTTCGGTAAAAGATTCACTATTTTTATTTTATTTTTGATGTCACTGTATTATGATTAAATGTATGCAAGGTAGCAGAAGTGAAAGAAGGCGAATACATATGTTTGTAGCAGAACATGAAGTTGAAATCCGTTATGCGGAAACAGATCAAATGGGTGTTGTTTACCATTCAAACTATTTAGTGTGGCTTGAACTAGGTCGCACGAAACTTATACAAGATTTAGGGTTTTCATATGTTGAAATGGAGAAGGAAGGAATCATTTCTCCTGTTTTAGATTTGCAAATTTCTTATCGTAAAGCGATGCGTTACGGTGAAAAAGCAATTGTAAAAACGTGGGTTGATACAGTGAGCCCGCTTCGCGTTGTATATGGATATGAAATTTATAATGGTGATGGCGAACTTTGTATTACTGCAAGTACAACGAATATTTGTGCAAAAAAAGAAGGGTTCCGCCCTGTATCATTTAAAAAGTTCTATCCAGAGTGGTATGCGAAATATGAGGAAATCAAGAAAAAATAAAAAAGCGTGGCGGAAGCCACGTTTTTTTATTTTTCATAATTAAATTGCGGGAAATCATCACCGTCGTTAAATGTAACAACTAAATTATGTCCATCGAAGAACCACTCATCATCGCTTTCAATAAAGAAGTTAATATCTTCTTCTTGAATTTGCACAGCAGGATGTGCAGGATCATCTTTACGAATACCTAAAGAAAGTCCTTTTTGCACAGTACTGCAACCACCGTATTGTACGAAAAAGCGTAGTGTTTCACCTGATTGTAAGTTTAATTCGTTTTTATACCATTGTGCTGCTTCTTTTGTTACGGAAAGATTCATGTATAGTTCCTCCAAATTATGTTGCTTTTTCTTTAGTATAAAAAATAACGCAAAAAGACGCTATTAATATGCTTCACGTTTTCTTTTTGCGTTATGTGGGTTACGATCTTATTTTTGCTTTTTTGAAAAGTTTGCTTTCGGTTCAGTTTTATTTATAATTCGTCCAATATTTGCACGGTGTTTATAAATAACCATACCTGCTAATAAACACATCGCAATAATGAAGATTTTATCCCCGCTAACAATGGATGCAATAACAGCAACAACTGCTGTTACCATAGAAGAAAGTGATACGTATCTTGTTGTAAATAAAAGGGTGAAAAAGACAACAGCTAATATTGCAAAAACAACTGGTGAGTAGCATAATAGCACCCCAGCAGAAGTAGCAACTGCTTTACCACCACGGAATTTCGCGAAGATTGGATAGACATGTCCAAGAACAGCCGCTAACCCGAACCATAGTGGGTGAATATCTAATCCGAAAACCATTGGTAGACTTGTTGCTAATGTCCCTTTTAAAATGTCAGCAATTGTAACGGTAAAACCTGCTTTTTTCCCTAATGTGCGGAATGTGTTTGTTCCGCCTAAATTACCGCTTCCATGCTCACGAATGTCAATTCCATAACCAATCTTTCCAACGACTAGTGCAAATGGAATCGAGCCAAGTAAGTAGGCAACGATAAATAAAAGATATGTAGTAACCATAAGTTCAGTCTCCTTTATTCAAATGTGTTGATAAAGGGTAAAAAGAGTTTTTCCCGTATATTGTACCATACATTTGTAAAGAGCACATTTCTTTTTTGTAAATGAAAAATTCATTATTTCGTGCAAAAAATTTCACAGGAATGTTACATTTCTCACAGAAACAATAAGACTATATGTAGTAACATTTTAATCAAAAGACAACAACATATTGGTGGAGGGTTATAAATGTTACAAAAAAATACACGTGGAGAAGAATTAATGAGAGTGTTTGAGACGATTGTCCACGGCAATGAACAAGATTTAATGCAAGAAAATGCAAATGTAGATGGCCGCTCTCCAATGGGAGTAATGGGAACGTTCGCATCTGAGAGTGCGAAATATTATGCTGTTGAAAATTTATTATCAGATCAAGTGAAAAAGGCGATAAATGAAAATATATTATATCCTCATGACTTAGACTTTTATGTGACGGGAACGACGACTTGTTCACAAATTCCGTTAGCGCAAATGCTTGCGAACGGTTTTCATACCGGACATGGACATATGAGACAACCGCAAGACATTAAAAGTGCATTGGCTCTTTCGTCTATTATTTTTCAAGCGAATCAAAATATGCAGCACGGTGGTCAATCGTTTGCACTCTTTGATGTTGATTTAGCTCCATATGTGAGAAAAACAGTAGAGAGACATAAGAAACGATTACAGTCATATCCGCTTACGAAAGAACAAATAGAAGAATTTGCGTGGAAAGAAACAGAAAATGATACGTATCAGGCTTGTGAAGCTTTCATTCATAATTCAAATAGTATGCATAGTCGGGGCGGAGGACAAGTACCGTTTATTTCTATTAATTATGGAACAGACACATCAAAAGAAGGAAGACTTTTAATTAAACAACTTTTAAAAGCGACACAAGCAGGTCTTGGTAAAGGGGAAACACCAATTTTTCCTATTCAAATTTTTAAAATGAAAAAAGGTGTGAACTTTGAAGAAAGTGATCCGAACTATGATTTATTTGAATTAGCGTTAGAGACAACGGCTGAAAGATTATTCCCTAACTTTTCATTTTTAGATGCGCCATTTAATGCTGTGCATTATGATGGACGACCGGAAAGTGAAGTATGTTACATGGGATGTCGTACTCGTGTTATGTCGAACATACATGGAGAAGAAACGGCGATTGGAAGAGGGAATTTATCATTTACATCTATTAATTTAGTGAAATTAGCATTAATTAGTGGTTCAAAAGAAGCGTTTTTTGAAGCGTTAAATTATTATTTAGATTTAGGAATTAAGCAATTATTAGAGCGATTTGAGTATCAATGTACGAAACGAGCAAGAGATTTTCGATTTTTATACTCACAAGGTGTATGGCGCGGTGGAGAAAAGTTACAGCCTGAAGATTCTGTAGCATCCATTTTAAAGCAAGGGACGTTAAGTCTTGGCTTTATCGGTCTTGCGGAGTGTTTAGTAGCTTTAACAGGAAAGCATCATGGAGAAGATGAAGAATCATGGAAACTCGGGTATGAAATCATTTCCTTTATGAGAGATAGAATGGATAAAGCGACAGAAGAACATGAACTGAATTTCTCGGTAATTGCAACTCCTGCAGAAGGGTTATCAGGAAAGTTTGTGAAAAAAGATAGAGAAGAATTTGGCGTGATTAGCGGTATAACAAATCATAATTATTATACGAATTCATTCCATATTCCAGTTTATTATAACATGCAAGCGATAAATAAAATTCGTTTAGAAGGCCCGTTCCACGCTCTATGTAACGGGGGACATATTACGTATATTGAACTAGATGGAGCAGCAATGCATAACAAAAAGGCATTAAAACAAATTGTACAAGCGATGGCAGAACATGGCGTTGGATACGGTTCAATTAATCATCCTGTTGACCGTTGTAAGTGCTGTAGTTATCACGGAGTTATTGGAAATGAATGTCCAAGCTGCGGAAATGAAGATGAGGCTAAAATAGAAAGAATTCGCCGTATAACAGGTTATCTTGTAGGAGATATGTCGAAGTGGAATAGTGCGAAACGTAGTGAAGAGATGGATCGGGTGAAACATAAATGAAAGTGATGAACATCATTCATGATAGTGTAGTAGATGGAGAAGGGTTGCGGACAGTCGTATTTTTTGCGGGCTGTCCGCATCGTTGTTTCGGTTGTCATAATCCGAAATCGTGGAATATTTGTAATGGAACTGAAATGACAGTAGAAGAAATTGTGAAAGAGATTGCAAGTAATCCATTAACTGATGTAACATTTTCAGGTGGAGATCCATTTTTCCAAGCTGCTGAAGTGAAAAAAGTAGCAAAAATCGTGAAAGATTTGAAAAAAAATTTATGGATGTATACAGGTTATACGTTAGAAGAGATACAGAGTTCTCAAAATAATGATATGATAGAGTTGTTACATTATGGGGATGTTTTAGTCGATGGAAGATTTGAAATCGAGAAAAAAGATTTAACACTTCCATTTCGCGGAAGCTCCAATCAACGTATTATTCGATTGAAAGAGTAAAAAGGCGGGATAGATTATTATGAATAAAACAGTATTACTTGTTGAAGATGAAAGAAGATTACGTGAAATTGTCAGCGATTATTTTCGCAATGAAGGCTTTGAAGTAATCGAAGCAGAAGACGGAAAAAAAGCGTTAGAATTATTTGCAGAGCATGAAATTGATTTAATTATGTTAGATATTATGTTACCAGAAATAGATGGATGGTCTGTTTGTAGACGAATTAGAAAAGAATCAGCAGTACCAATTATTATGCTAACAGCACGTTCGGATGAGGATGATACATTACTAGGGTTCGAATTAGGTGCAGATGAATATGTAACGAAACCTTTCAGCCCGAAAGTGTTAGTAGCTCGCGCGAAGACGTTACTGAAACGTGCGGATGGCGTGGTAGGGGTAGCAGAAGAAAATGCTATGTCTTTAGCTGGAATAGAAGTGAATCGTCTATCTAGAACTGTTTTAGTCGATGGAGAAGAAATTATATTAACACATAAAGAATTTGAACTTCTCGTTTATTTAATGGAGAACAAAGGAATTGTGTTGTCACGTCAACATTTATTAGATCAGTTATGGGGATATGACTATTACGGTGATGACCGAACTGTTGATACTCATATTAAAAAACTACGAAATAAGCTAGGAGATAAAGCGAAGCATATCGGTACTGTTATTCGTGTTGGTTATAAATTTGAAGAATAACTTGGAACGTATTGTGTGCTTCACTCTAGGAAAATAACAATTTTATATCCTCTTTTGCAGGTGGAATGTACAAAAAATGCTTTTTTTGTCTACAATGTTAAATAAGTGTATTTTTTTAATTGGATTTCACGATGAGTTCACAAGAAGGACACAAAACGTGACTATACTAAAAATACGAATTCACCAGAGAGGGGAAGTAAACATGGGATATTACGACGGACCAAATTTAAATGAAGAGCATAGTGAAACGAGAGAAGTGAGAAAATCGGGCAGTAAAAAAGGCTATTTTTTCACAGGTTTAGTCGGAGCTGTAGTTGGGGCTGTTTCAATTAGTTTTGCGGCACCATATATGCCATGGGCTCAAAATAATGGAGCGACTGTATCATCTTTTAGTTCAGATTCAAAAGTTGAAGGTACTGTAGTTCCTGTTGTCAATAAAGCAAAAAATGAAACGGACTTACCTGGTATGATTGAAGGCGCGAAAGATGTTGTTGTAGGTGTTATTAATATGCAACAAAGTATTGATCCATTTGCAATGCAACCGACAGGTCAAGAACAACAAGCTGGTTCAGGATCAGGTGTTATTTATAAAAAGGCAGGAAATAAAGCATATATTGTAACGAACAATCATGTAGTAGATGGTGCAAATAAACTTGCTGTAAAACTGAGTGATGGCAAGAAGGTAGATGCGAAGCTTGTAGGGAAAGACCCTTGGTTAGATTTAGCTGTTGTTGAAATTGATGGTGCTAATGTAAATAAAGTTGCCACTTTAGGTGATTCTAGTAAAATCCGTGCGGGTGAAAAAGCAATTGCAATCGGTAACCCACTAGGATTTGATGGAAGTGTAACGGAAGGTATTATTAGTAGTAAAGAACGTGAAATTCCAGTAGATATCGATGGTGATAAGCGTGCAGATTGGAATGCTCAAGTTATTCAAACAGATGCAGCAATTAACCCTGGTAACAGTGGTGGTGCGTTATTTAACCAAAACGGAGAAATAATTGGGATTAATTCAAGTAAAATTGCACAACAAGAAGTTGAAGGAATTGGATTTGCTATTCCAATTAACATCGCAAAACCAGTTATTGAATCACTTGAAAAAGACGGAGTAGTGAAACGTCCAGCTCTTGGAGTAGGTGTCGTTTCATTAGAAGATGTGCAAGCCTACGCAGTAAATCAATTGAAAGTACCGAAAGACGTAACAAACGGTGTTGTATTAGGTAAAATTTACCCAATATCACCTGCTGAAAAAGTTGGTTTAGAACAATATGATATTGTAGTAGCATTAGATAATCAAAAAGTAGAAAATTCACTTCAATTCCGTAAATATTTATATGAAAAGAAAAAAGTAGGAGAGAAAGTAGAAGTTACATTCTATCGTAACGGTCAAAAAATGACGAAAACAGCTACTTTAGCAGATAACTCAGCTACAAAGAATCAATAATCGGAATAAAAGAAAGTCTCTTTCATATTGAAAGAGACTTTCTTTATCGGCTATACTAAAGGAATAGGAGGGATAATTTATGACAATTGAAAACCCAACTCGTACGGAAATTGGTGAAGTATTAAAGAAAAGTAAAACGATTGCAGTTGTTGGTTTATCGGATAAGCCAGAACGTACATCGTATATGGTTTCAAAAGCAATGCAAGATGCTGGATACCGCATTATTCCAGTTAACCCAACAGTAGATGAGGTGCTTGGAGAAAAGGCAGTTGCTTCACTAAAGGATATTAAGGAACACGTTGACATTGTAAATGTATTTCGTCGCTCAGAGTTTTTAATGGATGTTGCAAAAGAATTTGTAGAGATTGATGCAGATGTTTTTTGGGCACAATTAGGAGTACAAGATGAAGATACATACAAACTTTTAAAAGAAAAAGACTATACTGTAATAATGGATCGTTGTATAAAAGTAGAACATGCGATGACAAAATAGTATAGATTGTAAAGGTAGGAAGATTGCTTCAGCCCTCATGATAATAAGTAGGGCCGATGAACGAGGTGTTCATCATGAGATTTTTTAAAGGCTGTTTTTGGGGATTGTTACTTGTAATCCCGTTTTGGATCTTGATCATTTGGATCATAATAAAGGTTTGGAATGTGTAATCTTGGAATACATATCCATTTCTCGTTGACAAACGATTATTTTTCTGAAATAGTAGCCTAGAGGAATCCTTGTGAAAAAACAAGGATTTTTCTATTGAAAATGGTATATAAAAGAGATAAGATAACTTGCCAAAACTATAGTCGAGGCGTTATTCTATAATAGAAACATATGTTCTGATTTTGGATTAGGAAAGGGGCAAGGAGTTTGGCGAAGCATCAGTTCCAATATAATGAAGATGCGATTCAAGTGTTAGAAGGACTTGAAGCCGTTCGAAAACGCCCGGGTATGTATATCGGGAGCACGGACAGCCGTGGATTGCATCATTTAGTATACGAAATAGTAGATAACTCCGTTGATGAAGCGTTAGCGGGATTTGGCGACGAAATTTCTGTCGTAATACATAAAGATAATAGTATTAGCGTTATAGATAAAGGGCGAGGAATGCCTACGGGAATGCATAAGCTTGGAAAACCTACACCAGAAGTTATTTTAACTGTACTCCATGCCGGTGGTAAGTTTGGTCAAGGTGGTTACAAAACGAGTGGTGGTTTACACGGTGTTGGGGCATCAGTTGTAAACGCCTTATCTGAATGGTTAGTCGTAACGATTAAGCGTGACGGAAATATTTATGAACAACGCTTTGAAAATGGCGGTGTTCCTGTAACGACGCTTGAGAAAATCGGAAAGACGAAAGAATCTGGTACAACAATGCATTTCAAACCAGATACAACGATTTTCAGTACAACAAATTACAATTATGAAACATTATGTGAGAGATTACGCGAATCTGCATTCTTATTAAAAGGGATGAAAATCTCAATAAAAGATGAAAGAAATGATTTAGAAGATGTCTTTCATTATGAAACAGGAATTGAAGCTTTCGTTTCCTATTTAAACGAAGAAAAAGATTCAATTCACCCAGTTGTATACTTCACTGGTGAACAAAATGGGATTGAAGCAGAACTAGCATTTCAATTTAACGATGGCTACTCAGAAAATATTCTTTCGTTTGTAAATAATGTACGTACAAAAGATGGTGGAACACATGAAGCTGGATTTAAGACAGCAATGACGCGTGTGTTCAATGAGTATGCTCGCAAAGTTTCACTATTAAAAGAAAAAGATAAAAACTTAGAAGGTACAGATATTCGTGAAGGTGTAGCGGCTATCGTTTCTGTACGTGTACCAGAAGAAGTACTTCAGTTTGAAGGACAAACAAAAGGGAAACTAGGTACAAGTGAAGCTCGTTCTTCAATTGATGCCATTGTATCAGAGCATTTGGCTTACTTTTTAGAAGAAAACCCGGACGTAGCCACACTTCTTGTGAGAAAAGCAATTAAAGCAGCGCAAGCACGTGAAGCCGCTCGTAAAGCGAGAGAGGAAGCGCGTACTGGTAAAAAGAAAAAGAAATCAGAAGGTACATTAAGTGGTAAGTTAACACCTGCACAATCACGTAACCCGCAGAAAAATGAACTATACCTAGTAGAGGGTGACTCTGCCGGTGGTTCTGCAAAACAAGGGCGAGATCGACGTTTCCAAGCGGTATTACCGTTACGTGGTAAAGTAATTAATACAGAAAAAGCAAAGCTTGCTGATATTTTCAAAAATGAAGAGATTAATACAATCATTTATGCAATTGGCGGCGGTGTAGGCAATGAATTCGATGTGGAAGATATTAACTACGATAAAGTTGTCATTATGACCGATGCCGATACAGACGGAGCGCATATTCAAGTATTGTTATTAACATTCTTCTACAGATATATGAAACCACTTATCGAAGCTGGTAAAGTGTTTATCGCACTTCCTCCTTTATACAAAGTAAGTAAAGGAAAAGGGAAAAGTGAAGTAATTGAATATGCATGGTCAGATGAAGAGTTAGATAGTGTAACGAAAAAAGTTGGAAAAGGCTATATGTTACAGCGCTATAAAGGACTTGGTGAAATGAATGCAGATCAATTATGGGAAACAACAATGAATCCTGAAACGCGTACATTAATTCGCGTGAAAATTGATGATGCAGCTAGGGCAGAGCGCCGCGTAACAACATTAATGGGTGATAAAGTAGAACCGCGTCGTAAATGGATTGAGCGCAATGTACAGTTCGGTATGCAAGAAGAAGGAAATATTTTAGAAAATGAAATGATTATGGAGACGGAGGTGGAATAACATGCAAGCAGAGAAGTTTCATGACCTCCCGCTTGAAGACGTGTTAGGTGACCGCTTTGCACGTTATAGTAAATATATTATTCAAGATCGCGCACTTCCAGATGCGCGTGACGGCTTAAAACCAGTACAAAGACGTATTTTATATTCTATGTATGTAGAAGGAAACGTACATGATAAAGCGTTCCGTAAGTCGGCTAAAACAGTCGGTAACGTTATTGGTAACTATCACCCGCACGGTGATTCCTCTGTATATGAAGCGATGGTACGTTTAAGTCAAACTTGGAAAGTACGTAATGTTTTAGTTGAGATGCATGGTAATAATGGTAGTGTTGACGGGGATCCGGCAGCAGCAATGCGTTATACGGAAGCCCGATTATCACCAATTGCATCTGAGTTATTACGTGATCTTGATAAAGAAACAGTAGAATTCGTATCTAATTTTGATGATACGAGTGAAGAACCGGTTGTTTTACCAGCAGCGTTCCCGAACTTATTAGTGAACGGATCTACAGGAATTTCCGCTGGTTATGCAACAGAAATTCCTCCGCATCATCTTGGAGAAGTTATTGACGCTACAATGATGCGTATTGATAAACCGAATAGTACTGTTGATGATTTATTAACAGTTATGAAAGGTCCAGATTTCCCAACAGGTGGTATTATTCAAGGGATTGATGGTATTAAAAAGGCGTATGAAACAGGTAAAGGTAAAATTATTATTCGCGGGAAAGCAGAAGTTGAAACGGTTCGTGGCGGGAAACAGCAAATCGTAATTACTGAAATTCCATACGAAGTAAATAAAGCAAACCTTGTTAAGAAAATGGATGAGTTACGCCTAGATAAAAAATTAGATGGCATTGCTGAAGTACGTGATGAGACAGATCGTACAGGTCTTCGCATTGTCGTAGAATTAAAAAAAGAAGCAAATTCTGAAGGTATTTTAAATTATTTATATAAAAATACAGATTTACAAATTCCATATAACTTTAATATGGTAGCGATTAATAATCGTCGTCCAACGCTTATGACATTACCTAAAATTTTAGATGCTTATATTAGCCATCAAAAAGAAGTTGTTACGAGACGTTCACAATATGAATTACGAAAGGCAGAAAATCGTCAACATATTGTAGAAGGTTTAAAGAAAGCATTATCGATTTTAGACCAAGTTATTGAAACGATTCGTGCTTCAAAAGATAAGCGTAATGCAAAAGATAATTTAAGTGCGAAATTTGGTTTTACAGAAGCGCAAGCGGAAGCAATTGTATCCTTGCAATTATATCGTTTAACGAATACAGATATTACAGCGCTACAACAAGAGGCAGATGAGCTTAATAAGAAAATTATTGAGCTACAGGCAATTTTACAAAGTGAAAAAAGATTACTTCAAGTAATTAAAACAGATTTAAAGAGAGTTAAGAAAACATATAGTGATGATCGACGCGCGATTATTGAAGATCAAATCGAGGAAATTAAAATCGATGTAGAAGTGATGATCCCACAAGAAGATGTCATCGTTACTGTAACGAAAGAAGGATATGTGAAACGTACTGGATGGCGCTCACATAATGCCTCAAATGGCAAAGACTTCGGTATGAAAGAGGGTGACATCTTACTTGAACGATTCGATACGAATACGACAGAGACAGTCCTCTTATTTACGAATAAAGGAAACTATATATATCTGCCAGTATACGAAATGCCAGATATTCGTTGGAAAGATTTGGGACAGCACGTTGCTAATATCGTTTCACTCGATCGGGATGAAACGATTATTTGGGCAACTGTCGTACCGAACTTTGAGGAAGAAAAGCGATTTATCGTATTTGTAACGAAGAACGGTATGATTAAGAAAACAGAATTAAACCAATATAAAGTACAGCGTTACTCAAGAGCATTCGTTGCTGTAAACTTGAAAAAAGATGATGAAGTTGTTGATATATTTGCGACAGATGGAACGAGTGATATCGTTCTTGCTACACACGGTGCATATGCACTTATTTTCCATGAAGATGAAGTAAGTCCAGTCGGTGTAAGAGCCGCTGGTGTGAAAGCAATTAATTTAAAAGAAGATGACTATGTCGCTTCTGGTAAACCATTAAATGCTGATAAAGATCAACTTATTCTCGTAACGCAGCGCGGTGCTATAAAACGCCTAAAAGCGTCAGAAATTGAGAAATCAACGAGGGCGAAGCGAGGTCTTGTTATTTTCAAAGAGTTAAAACGTAATCCATACCGCATTGTCGGTATTGAAATCGTTAGAGACGATGAATTAGTTTACATGAAGACAGAGAAACATATTGTAGAAGAAATTGATCCGAAAGCGTATCGAAATAAAGACCGGTATAGTAACGGTAGTTTAGTGCTAGATGTTAATGATACTGGTGAAGTTATTGAAACGTGGACGAAAAAAAGACCGGAATAAAAAAAGCATCTTGCCATGAATAATGGCAAGATGCTTTTTTCTAGGCAACTTATTATGTAAATAATAATAATCTTGTTATAATAACTGAATGAAATCGTTCTCATGAAGTGGACTTACTACCCACAAATAGCGGGATAAATGGAGGGGCAACATGAAAAAAATAGGTGTAGGGATTGTAGGGTTTGGATTTTCTAGTACAACATTTCACATCCCATTATTACAAACGATAGAAGAATACGATATTCGTGCCGTATTATCTTCAAAAGAAGAGGTAGTAAAAGAAACATTACCGAATGCTAACGTCGTGAGTACAATTGATGAATTGGTGAAGCGAGCTGATATTGACTTAGTTGTTATTACTTCACCAAATACAACTCATTTTCCATATGTAAAAGAAGCAATATTAAACGGTAAGCATGTTGTTGTAGAGAAACCATTTGTTGTTTCAATTGAAGAAGGAGAAGAGCTTATTTCATTAGCAAAGAAACATAATGTGGTATTAAGTGTATATCATAATCGCCGTTTTGATAATGATTTCTTAACGATAAAGAAATTATTAGAAGAGGATAGAATAGGAAATGTATACGCATATGAGGCGCATTTCGATCGCTTCCGTCCACATGTACGTGATCGCTGGAGAGAAAAGAACTTACCAGGATCAGGTATATTATATGACTTAGGCTCGCATTTAATTGACCAAGCATTATCATTATTTGGGAAACCAGACGCGATACGTGCAGATATAATTAAACAACGCCCAGGTGCAGAGGTGGATGATTATTTCCACATAGTACTTCATTACGGAGTTAAACGTGTCATTTTACGTAGTAGCAGTTATGTGAAAAAGGCAGGTCCACACTTTACACTGCATGGAGATAAAGGTTCTATCGTGAAATACGGTATGGATTCACAGGAAGAACAATTAAAAAATGGAATGAAGCCAGGGGATAACGGTTACGGAGTAGATACTGAAGCTAATTTTGCTACTCTAGAAACAGAAGAAGAGTCAGTACGTATTCCAACAGAAGTCGGCTGTTATGACATGTACTATAAAGGTGTAAGAGATAGTATTATAAGTGGTGAGAAATTACCTGTAACAGCACAAGAAGGTTTAGAAGTTATTAAGCTGATTCAATTAGCGGTTGAAAGTAGTGAAACAGGTAGAGTTATCACTGTAAAATAAAAAGACACGAATTTCGTGTCTTTTTATTTTTGTGGAACAGAAAGACCATAGAAAAACATAGTGACAATATCTTGAATATGTTTTTCGCGATCTCCTTCAAGAAGCTGTGCCCCAAAATCATCACCTAATTTTGTAAACATTTGAATGTAAAGTAACATCATTTCTTTAGTAAGGTGAGGGTTAATTTCATTTTTTTGCTGTGCTTGTTCTAATATTTCTAAATACCAAGGCAAGATTTTTTCGTTTTGATAACTATAAATAAACTTTCGGAGCTCTTCATCTCTTTGCATCATTTGTAGTAACATATCCGGCTGAAATAACCCACCAGTATTCATTTTTCTTACAATCATTTTTTGCATCATATCATGAAAAGGTAATTTTTCCGCTGCAAGATCTTTATAATATTGAAATTCAGATATAATAAATTCTTGTATAAGCTCTCGAAATAACGCATCTTTACTTCCGAAATGATTATAAATGGTAACTTGAGAAACGTTTGCTTCTTTTGCAATATGTTCTATTTTCACTTCATTAAATCCGCGTTCTGAAAATAATAAGAAGGCTGCCTCTTTAATAGCACGTTTTTTCTTTTCTTTCACTTTTTCAAAGCCGTTCAATGCAATCACCTCAATTAAAATATACAAGAAAAAATAATGAAAAACAATAATTTTGAAATATAGACATATAAATATTTCAAAAAGTTGTTGCGAATATGAAAGATGAGGAGTACAATAATTTTGAAATATCACATATTAAATATTTCAAAAAATGAGGTGGATTTATGATTTCAGTTCAAAATGTTACAAAACAATTTTCGAACGGAAAAGGTTTGTTTCATATTACATTTGATGTAAAAGAAGGAGAAGTGTTCGGTTACTTAGGACCGAATGGTGCAGGTAAATCAACGACGATTCGTAATTTAATGGGATTTATAAAATCGACATCTGGAAAATCTTCAATTTTTGGATTGGATTGTTGGAATGAAGCAGCGAAAATTCAAAGGGAAGTTGGTTATTTGCCAGGTGAAATTTCTTTTATTGAAGGAATGAACGGATTAGAATTTCTAAAGTTAATGCAAGGAATGCGTGGGCTAAAGGATACGAAAAGACGAGATGAACTAATAGAACGTCTGCAATTTGATGTGAAAACACCAATTCGCAAAATGTCTAAAGGAATGAAACAAAAAGTAGGAATTATTGCTGCATTTATGCACGATCCAGAAGTGCTAATTTTAGATGAACCAACATCTGGACTCGATCCACTTATGCAGCAAGTATTTATAGATTTAATAGTAGAGGAAAAGCAAAGGGGAAAAACGATTCTTATGTCTTCACATATTTTCACTGAAATTGAGCGTACATGTGACCGAGTAGCGATTATTAAAGATGGGCGCCTTGTAACGGTTGAAAATATTCATGATTTACAAAGTATGAGACGACAAGTGATAGATGTAACCGTATCATCAGAGGAAGAGATTAAATCTCTTACGCAATGTAATTTGCAATTTGAAGCGGTAAAAGGTAGAGAGGCATCGATTATTGTACAAGGAAACTATCAAACTGTTTTACAAATACTTTCAAACTATAATGTAACGGCGCTTCAAACGCGAGCGATGGATTTAGAACATTTATTTATGCATTATTACGATAAGAAAGAAGGGGTAAAGCATGAATAAGCAATTGTTTTTAGCTAGTTTGAAAGAGACGCAAAAAAGTATTTTGAGTTACGCAACTGGTGCAGCTCTATATTTATGGTTGTTAATTTGGATATTCCCTTCCATGGTATCAGCGAAAGGTTTAAATGAATTAATAAGCGCTATGCCTGATAGTGTGAAAAAAATTGTTGGCATGGAAAGTCCGATTCAAAACGTAATGGATTTTTTAGCTGGTGAGTACTATAGTCTATTGTTTATTATCATATTAACAATTTTTTGCGTTACAGTTGCAACACATTTAATTGCCCGGCATGTAGATAAAGGGGCGATGGCATATTTATTAGCGACACCTGTATCTAGAGTGAAAATTGCAATCACGCAAGCCTCTGTTCTCATATTAGGACTACTAATTATTGTAGTTGTTACGTATGTAGCGGGCATAGTAGGTGCGGAATGGTTTTTACAAGATAATAATTTAAATAAAGAATTATTCCTGAAGATAAATATAGTCGGAGGGCTCATATTTTTAATCGTTAGTGCTTATTCATTTTTCTTTTCTTGTATATGTAATGACGAAAGAAAGGCACTTAGTTATTCAGCAAGTTTAACTATTTTATTTTTTGTACTAAATATGGTAGGGAAATTAAGTGATAAGTTAGAGTGGATGAAAAGTCTATCGTTATTTACACTGTTTCGTCCAAAAGAAATTGCGGAAGGAACGTATAATATATGGCCGGTAAGTATAGGTTTAGCTGCGGGAGCGCTTTGTATTTTTATAGTAGCGATTGTATTGTTTAAGAAGAGAGATTTACCGTTGTAGGGTAGAAAGTCCACTATATGAGTGGACTTTTTTTGATAAGGAGGAAACGAATGAGTTGCAGCTATATGTAAATGATGTAGAAAAGTCATTATTGTTTTATAAAAAAATAATTGCTTTAAAGTTGTCGATCCAAATGGATATCTCCTCAGAGTTACGTATAAAAAAAGGTAAACATGAAAAATGTTTACCTTTTTTTATGGAAATATTCAAAAAAATGAACCTTTTTCTAGGCTCATACGTCTAATACATGTAAAGTTAAATTTGAAGCGAGGATGAAACAGGAGGAGCAATTGTGAAAGTAATCCCTTTATATAAAATGATTGTAAAAGAAGAAACTGATGTTTCTTTAGCGAAAAAAGGTGATCATGAAGCGTTTATGGCGCTTATACATACGGAAAAAGTGAAGATGTATCGCATTGCAAAGGCTATGTTACGTGATGAGACAAATATAGAGGATGCGATACAAACAACAATTTTAAAAGCCTATGAAAATATAAAAAAATTAAAGAAGGAAGAGTTTTTTCAAACTTGGTTAATTCGAATTTTAATGAATGAATGTAATAACATTATTAGAACGTATAAAAAGATAATTGTGACAGAAGAGAATGATTACAATATGAGTGCGTGCGATCAGTATGAAGATATAGATTTGTGTAATGCGATTCAATCGTTACATGAAGAGTTAAGAGCTGTTACGGTACTTTATTATTATGAAGATATGAATCAAGAGAGTATAGCGAAGCTTTTAGAAATACCAAAAGGAACAGTGAAATCGAGATTGGCACGTGCGAGGGAACAACTACAGAAACGATTAAAGATGGAATAGGAGGTGCAAAGGATGGCTGATGACAAATTATTTGATGAGAAATTAAAAAAGAGAATAAAAGAAGAGAGTGTTATAGTGCCACCAGAGTTAAATGAAAAGATTAATCGTACACTACATAATCTCCCGGTAAAAAAGAAAGGTTACAGAGTTTATATGATGGCTATAAGTGCTGCGGTTCTAGCACTTTCAATTGTGTCTATGTCGGAGTTTTCTGATCAAATTTTTGCTCAAAACGGCGGAGTGTTTGAATATGTAAAGAAAAAGGCATTTTCTGATTACGAAAATGAAGAGGAAATAAAAGCGAATGCAAATTATCCAGATAAAGAAAAGATTCATGAAAAGATGCTAGATTCCATTGATCATTTTAATAATATTTCAGGACAATTTGAGGAATATTCTAGTTCGTCAAGAATTGCTACAACATACAAATATGCGATTGATACGGAGCAACAAAGAGGAATCTCTTCAAAAGAAGACAAGCTAACGAAAAAACGAACCATTATATATAACGAAGGCAAGAAAAAAGAATTTGATGATGAGAAGTATACGTACAAAGAAACAAAATGGAGCCCGAAAGAAAGAAACTATGAACTATTAAAATTAAATCCTACGGAAAGGTTATTGAGAAAATCAGGTGAGAAAAAAAGATATGATGATGAATATGTGGGATTCGCGAAGTATAGTATTCAATCCGAATTTGCTGATCTATTAATCCGATATAAAGATTGGAATTATAAAGAAACGAAGTATCTTGGACTTGATTGCTACAAAATAGAAGGGACAATAAATATAGAAATGCCTGTAAGTACATCTGAAGATTTAAGAGGGAAATTTGAAATGGTTGTAGAGAAAAATACAGGGATTATGCTAAAATTCCTTAGTTTCCACGAAGGTATGATTCAATATTCGATTACAACAGAATGGATACAAATAAACAAAGGATTGAAAGAGAATACATTTCAAAAGGATAGAGCTAAGTATGAAAAAGTGAAAAATATATTAGATGAATAGAAAACGGAGGAAACAATATGGAGAATCATTCTTCTTCAAGAGAACAGAAAAATAAACGAAAATATAAAAAGACAACGATAATAAGTGTATTGTTAGCAATATTACTATTTTGCGGATTTGGATATGGTACTTACGTATATAAGAAAACTTCTAATCTCGTACAAAAATCAAATGTTAATTTAGTACGTGGTGAAAAATCAAATTTACGTGAGGAAACTGTAAAACCGATTACGAATAATGTTTCACTTTTAATTATGGGAATTGATGAAAATCAAGAACGACAAAAGGAGTATAATGGTGCATTTCATACAGATGCACTACTGTTAGCTACTTTTAATAAAGATGATAAGACTGTGAAATTAACGAGTATACCACGTGATACATACACATATGTTCCGGTTGAAAAGAAAAAAGATAAAATAACGCATGCATATGGAAGTGGTTTCGTTAAAAATGGTAAAGATGGAGGGCCGCAAGCTTCAGTGGAAGCGGTAGAAAAGTTATTACAAGTGCCTGTTGATTATTTTGTAAAGTTTAATTTTAATTCATTTACTAAAATTGTTGATGGATTAGATGGGATTGAAGTAGATGTCCCAGTTGAATTTACGGAGCAAAATAGTAAAGATGAACCTGACGCGATCCATTTGAAAAAAGGACTACAAAAATTAACAGGGGAAGAGGCACTTGCCTTAGCAAGAACGCGTCATATTGATAGTGATGCAATGAGAGGACAGCGCCAACAACTTGTTATGGAAGCGATTTTAAGTAAATTAAAAAGTGTAGGATCGATTACGAAGCTAGAAAAAATAGTTGAGGCGGTTGATGGTGATTTTAAAACAAATTTAGCAATGGATGATATTTTATCTTTTTATAAATACGGTTTAAATAGTTCAGTTGAAAAAATACAATTAGCTGGTGATGATTTATATTTACCTAATGGTCCAAATGGGCAACGTGTATATTATTATAATCCTAATAAAAAAGATTTGCAGAGTTTGAGTAATATGCTTAGAACACATTTAGGATTAAGTGAAAAGCAGATTGAGGAGAATTAAAGCAGATGTAATGTCTGCTTTTTTATTACGTTAAATAGTATGTCGTTTATATAGAAATGTTATATACTATTTTCAAAATAAACATAATAGTGTAACATAAAGTTATAGTTTAAGTTACATAACAGGGGGGCTATTACATAGAATATATCATTAGCAATTATTGAAATAGTATGGGAGAAATGAAAGAAACAGGGGAGTATTAAAAATGAGAATTGTAAAAAATTTAACATTCCAAGTTATTGTGGCCATTATTTGTGGTATTGCAGTAGGAGCAATTTGGCCGAGTGTTGGACAAGAGATGAAGCCAATTGGTGAAACGTTCATCAATATGATTAAAATGGTTATTGCACCAATTATCTTTTTAACAATTGTGCTTGGTATTGCAAGTATGGGAAGTATGAAAAAGGTAGGTCGTGTTGGTGGAAAGGCACTATTATATTTTGAAATTGTTACAACAGCGGCTTTAATAATTGGTATCATTGTAGCGAATGTTGTGCGTCCAGGAGACGGATTAGACCCTTCAAAACTAAAGGGCGGAGATGTTTCACAATATGTACAAAGCGGGCAAGAAATGAAATGGATGGATTTCTTTTTACATATTGTGCCGTCTAACATGTTTGAAGCATTTGCAAAAGGTGATATTTTACAAGTGTTATTTTTCTCTATTTTATTTGGCGCAGGGTTAACGATGTTAGGGAAAAATGGACAGCCGGTAATCGACTTTTTTGAAAGATTATCGAAAGTATTTTTTAACATTTTATCAATTGTAATGAAATTAGCACCGGTTGGAGCATTCGGTGGAATGGCATTTACAATTGGAAAATATGGTTTAAGTACACTTATTCCACTTGGTAAATTAATGATTTGTGTATATGCAACAATGGCATTATTTGTTTTTATTGTTTTAAATTTCATTTGTAAATTTTATAAATTTAGTTTGTGGAAATATTTAGCGCATATTAAAGAAGAATTACTTATTGTTCTTGGGACATCATCATCAGAATCAGTATTACCGCGAATGATGACAAAGATGGAAGACTTCGGATGTTCGAAGCCGGTAGTAGGTTTAGTCATTCCGACGGGGTACTCTTTTAATTTAGATGGAACAACAATTTATTTATCGATGGCCACTATATTTTTAGCGCAAGTCTTTCACGTCGATCTTTCACTAGGTCAACAATTAACGATAATAGCTATTTTGTTAGTTACATCTAAAGGAGCAGCCGCAGTAACAGGTGGAGGCTTTATTGTACTAGCGTCTACTTTATCTGTGATGAATGTTATTCCGTTAGAAGGGTTAGCACTATTACTTGGTGTAGATCGTTTCATGTCAGAAGCACGTGCTATCGTTAATTTAATTGGTAACGGTATTGCGACTGTAGTAGTTGCAAAAAGTGAAAATGAATTTGATAACGAGAAGTATATGAAAGTAGTAGAGGAAATGAAAAGAGAAAAAATGGCCGGGTAAAAAGTCAGCTTTGCTGACTTTTTTATTTTTGTAGAAAAGAGGTTTGTTATGATATACATTATTTATTAACAATACTTTACAGGCGTTTTATAGTGGAAGGATATAAAGACTATTAAATCAATACATAAGATTCAATAAGATATAGTGTTTCGAAAGATTATGGAATTTTTATGAATATTACTGTAATAAAATAATTTTTTAAAAATTTTCAATAATAACACTTTACAAAACTCAAAAAATTAGTAGAATAATAGTTAATAAGAATCTTCTGATAAATATATAAAGAAAAACAGAATTATCAGAAAATTCTTAAATGAGAGCGTTTAGAATTAGGGAGGGTACAGAAAGTGAAAAAGAAAAAAATGAAAAAACTAACAGCAGTTGTAGCACCAGTTTTAGCAATGAGTATGGCATTAACAGCATGTTCTACATCAGGTGGAGATAAGAAGACAAGCACAAATTCTAGCTCAGGCGGAGATAGCAAATCAGAAGAAAAATTAGCAGCGAAACAAGTACTAAATCGTACTGAAACAAATGAGATTCCAACAATGGATACTTCTAAAAATACAGATACATTAGGTTCTCAAATTTTAGGGAACACGATGGAAGGTTTATATCGATTAGATAAAGATAACAAACCAATCCCAGCTGCGGCAGAATCAAGCACGAAGAGTGAGGATGGTAAAAAATATACATTCAAATTACGTAAAGATGCAAAATGGTCAAATGGTGATCCTGTAACAGCGAAAGATTTCGTATATGCTTGGCAACGTCTATTAGATCCAAAAACAGCTGCTGAGTATGCATTTATCGCATTCCCAATTAAAAATGCAGAAGCTGTTAATAAAGGTGAAAAACCTGTAACGGAACTAGGAGTAAAGGCAGTAGACGACCTTACTTTAGAAGTTGAATTAGAACAAGCAGTACCATACTTCTTAAACTTAGTAGCATTCCCATCGTACTATCCGTTAAATGAGAAATTTGTAACAGAAAAAGGGGATAAATTCGGTTTAGAGTCTGATACGACAGTATATAACGGACCGTTCGTTCTTACTGATTGGAAGCATGAGCAAGGCTGGAAACTAAAGAAAAACGATCAATATTGGGATAAAAAGACTGTAAAACTAGACGAAATTAACTATAGTGTAGTAAAAGAAGTAGCGACAAGAGTAAACTTATATGATACAAATGCAATTGATTTTGCACTTCTATCGGGTGAATTCGTTGATAAGTATAGAAACAATAAAGAAGAGTTTGGCACATACTCACAAGTAAGTACTTACTTCTTACGTATGAACCAAAAACGTGGCGGGCAAGATACACCGTTAAAGAGCCAGAAATTACGTGAAGCTATCGCACTTTCAATCGATAAGAAAAATCTATCAAACGTTATTCTAAATGATGGATCTAAACCTGCGGACTTCTTAGTACCGAAAGGATTAGCAACTGGACCAGACGGTAAAGACTTCCAAGAAACATTTAAAAATGGTATTAAACCAGATGCGAAAAAAGCAGCAGCTGCATGGGATGAAGCGAAAAAAGAGCTTGGAAAAGACCAAGTTACAATTGAGCTATTAAACTATGACACTGGTAATGCGAAAAAAGTTGGGGAATATGTAAAAGATCAAATTGAGAAAAACTTAAAAGGTGTAACTGTTAATATTAAACTTCAACCATTCAAACAAAAACTGAAATTAGAAACAGAGCAAGATTATGATTTATCATATGCTGGTTGGGGACCTGACTACGCTGACCCAATGACATTCTTAGATATGTTCCAGTCTAATCATTCTCATAACCAAATGAGCTTCGCTGATCCGAAGTATGATGATATGATCAAAAAAGCTGGCGGAGAATTAATGGGTGACGCGAAGAAACGTTGGGAAGAGCTAGGAAAAGCTGAGAAATTACTTCTTGAGCAAGATGTAGCGCTTGTACCTTTATACCAACGTGGTGATGCATACGTTCAAAAACCAAACGCAAAAGGCATCGTTCACCATAACATTAGCCCAGAGTATAGCTTCAAGTGGGCGTACATGACTGAAAAAGATGGAAAATAATTTTTAAGTAGTGAGGCTATATTTAAGTGGATGTATATAGGTTTCTTAGCTTATTTTGTAGTGAGAATCTCATTGTCCACAATAGAAAGATAAAATGATAGAGCATTCTAAAAGTAGACTATTTACTTTTGGAATGCTCTTTTATTATGAGAATACATGCGAATAAATAGATAGATGTAGGAAAGAACTTGTATCGTGATAATTGTAAAGAATACTCGTTACTATTACAAAAAAATAATTTTTAGAATATTTTAAAAATAACTTTACAAAACCGGAAAAATTAGTAGAATATTAATTAATAAGAATTTTCTGATAACTAGTTATTAGAAAATCTCTCAAAAATAGTTTCGTACATATAATTGGGGAGGGTACAAAAATGAAGAAAAAGATGAAAAAGTTCACGGCGGTTGTAGCGCCAGTTTTAGCGATGAGTATGGCGTTGACAGCTTGTTCTGGATCTGGTGGGGAGAAGAAATCAACTACGACGTCTAGCGGTGGTGGGGAAGAGAAAAAATCTGAAATTAAATACGCAGCGAAACAAGTGTTAAATCGTACAGAGAATCAAGAGATTCCGACGATGGATGTTTCGAAATCTACTGATACATTAGGTTCTCAAATTTTAGGGAACACAATGGAAGGTTTATATCGATTAGATAAAGATAATAAGCCAATCCCAGCTGCAGCAGAATCTAGTACGAAAAGCGAGGATGGCAAAAAATATACATTTAAACTACGTAAAGATGCAAAATGGTCAAACGGTGAGCCTGTAACAGCGAAAGATTTCGTATACGCATGGCAACGCTTACTTGATAAAAATACAGCGGCAGAATATGCGTTTATCGCTTACTATATTAAAAACGCAGAGGCGATTAATAAAGGTGAAAAGCCACTAACAGATTTAGGGGCAAAAGCGGTAGATGATTATACGCTAGAAGTAGAATTAGAAAAACCAGTGCCATATTTCTTGAATTTAATGGCATTCCCATCGTACTATCCTTTAAATGAAAAGTTCGTAAAAGAAAAAGGAGATAAGTTCGGTTTAGAAGCAGATACAACGTTGTATAACGGACCGTTCGTTATGGCTTCATGGAAACATGAACAAGGATGGCAGCTAAAGAAAAATGATAAGTACTGGGATAATAAAACTGTGAAATTAGAAGAAATTAACTATAGTGTAGTAAAAGAAGTTGCGACGAAAGTAAACTTATATGATACAGGATCAATTGATTTCACACTATTATCAGGGGAGTTCGTTGATAAATATAAATCGAATAAAGAAGAGTATGGTGAATATTCAGAAGCAAGTACATTCTTCTTACGTTTAAATCAAAAACGTAACGGACAAGATACACCGTTAAAGAGCAAAAAACTACGTGAAGCAATCGCATTATCAATTGATAAAAAAGGTTTAGCAAACGTTATTTTAAATAACGGTTCAAAAGCAACAGATCAATTAGTACCAAAAGGGCTTGCGACAGGACCAGACGGTAAAGATTACCAAGATACATTTAAAAATGGTTTGAAATATGATCCGAAAAAAGGAGCAGCAGCTTGGGAAGCAGCGAAAAAAGAACTTGGAAAAGATCAAGTGACAATTGAATTACTAAGCTATGATGATGGAACAGCGAAAAAAATTGCTGACTACTTTAAAGATCAAATTGAGAAAAATTTAAAAGGTGTAACGGTTAATACGAAAATTCAGCCGTTCAAACAAAAACTAAAATTAGAATCAGCACAAGATTATGAAATTTCATTTGCTGGTTGGAGCCCAGATTATTCGGATCCAATGACATTTATTGATATGTTCGAATCGAAGAGCCCATATAACCAAATGAGTTATTCGAATCCGAAATATGATGAAATGGTGAAAAAAGCAGGTAATGAGTTAATGTCTGATGCGAAGAAACGTTGGGAAACGTTAGGTAAAGCAGAAAAATTATTACTTGAAGAAGATGCAGGGATGGTACCTTTATATCAAACAGGTAGAGCATATGTAATGAAACCGAATGTAAAAGGAATTGTGAAACATAACATTAGTCCAGAGTATAGCTTTAAGTGGGCTTATGTAACGGAAGGCAAATAATAAAAAGGAGCGTGTTAAAAGATAATTACCTTTAACACGCTCTTTTTCTATTAAATTAAATAGAGAAGAATAAGAAAAGTGGTACTGACATATAGTAGATGGGGGAGAATTCGTATAGTAGTAATAGTAAAATACTTAGTTACTATAAAAATAAAATAAGTGAAACTTCAAAAATGAGGATAATTAACAGGATGTTAATTAGTGAAAAGGTATTAATAACTAAGTTCATAGAACATCTCTCAAAGTTAGTTTCGTACATATAATTGGGGAGGGTACAAAAATGAAGAAAAAGATGAAAAAGTTTACGGCGGTTGTAGCACCAGTTTTAGTGATGAGTATGGCGTTAACAGCGTGTTCTGGATCTTCTGGTGGGGAGAAGAAACCGACTACAACGTCTAATAATGGTGGAGAAGAGAAGAAATCTGATATTAAATATGCGGCAAAGCAAGTGCTAAATCGTACAGAAACGAATGAAATTCCGACGATGGATACTTCAAAAAATACAGATACACTTGGCTCACAAATTTTAGGGAATACAATGGAAGGTTTATATCGATTAGATAAAGATAATAAGCCAATCCCAGCTGTAGCGGAATCTAGCACAAAAAGCGAGGATGGCAAAAAATATACATTTAAATTACGGAAAGATGCAAAATGGTCAAATGGTGATCCTGTAACAGCGAAAGATTTCGTATTTGCATGGCAACGTCTAGTAGATCCAAAAACAGCTGCTGAGTATGCATTTATTGCTTACTATCTTAAAAATGCAGAAGCGATTAATCAAGGAAAAGGAGAAGTTTCGACATTAGGTGTAAAAGCGGTAGATGATTATACGCTTGAAGTAGAACTAGAAAGACCTGTACCATATTTCTTGAACTTAATGGCATTTGCGTCATACTATCCATTAAATGAAAAGTTCGTAAAAGAAAAAGGAAATAAATTCGGTTTAGAGTCTGATACAACACTGTATAATGGTCCATTTGTGCTTACAGACTGGAAACATGAGCAAGGCTGGAAATTAAAGAAAAATGATCAATATTGGGATAAAAAGACTGTAAAACTAGATGAAATCAACTATAGTGTAGTAAAAGAAGTAGCTACAAGAGTAAACTTATTTGATACAGGTGCAATTGATTTCGCACTATTATCAGGTGAATTCGTGGATAAGTATAGAAACAATAAAGAAGAGTTTGGGGCCTATTCGGAAACAAGTACGTTTTACTTACGTCTAAATCAAAAACGTGGTGGGCAAGATACACCTCTAAAGAGTAAAAAATTACGTGAAGCAATCGCATTATCAATTGATAAGAAAGCTTTAACGAATGTCATTTTAAATGATGGTTCAAAACCAGTCGATTACTTAGTACCAAAAGGTTTAGCAAGTGGACCAGACGGTAAAGATTTCGCAGAAACGTTCAAGAATGGTTTAAAACAAGATTCTAAAAAGGCAGCAGCAGCATGGGAAGAAGCGAAAAAAGAACTTGGAAAAGATCAAGTAACAATTGAACTGTTAAATTATGATACTGGTAATGCGAAAAAAGTTGGGGAGTATGTAAAAGATCAAGTTGAAAAGAATTTGAAAGGCGTGACAGTAAATATTAAGTTGCAACCATTTAAACAAAAACTAAAATTAGAATCAGACCAAGATTATGATTTTTCATATGGTGGCTGGAATCCAGATTATGCGGATCCAATGACATATCTTGATATGTTTGAAACAAAAAATTCGCAAAACCAGATGAGCTACTCAAATTCAAAATATGATGACATTATTACTAAAAGTAAGACAGAATGGATGGCTGATGCAAAAAAACGTTGGACAGAGTTAGGTAAGGCAGAGAAATTATTACTTGAGGAAGATGTAGCGCTCGTACCTTTATATCAAAGTGCTAAATCATATGTTATGAAACCGAATGTAAAGGGAATTGTGAAACATAATATTAGTCCGGAATATAGCTTTAAATGGGCGTATATTGAAGAGAAATAAAAAAGAGAAGAGCATTTTCAAGTTGCGGTATCGCACTTGGGAATGCTTTTTTATGTGCACTAATTATGGATGGGTGAATATATGTATTATAGAAAATTTAAAGGAGAATTTTATGAAACGAAACACATACATTGATTTCCTAGCTTATTATGGAATAGGGAGTGCTCATCCTGGTGGTTTTACGTTAACAAAACAACTGTTAGCACAATTGCCTTTTAGATATGGAGCAAATGTCCTTGAACTCGGCTGCGGTACGGGGAAAACAGCAGCGTATATGACAAAAGAGTGTGGTTATAAAGTAACAGCGGTGGAAAAGAATGAAATTATGATTCAAAAGGCGAAAGATAGATGGTCGTTTGAAGGACTAGACATTCAATTAATTGAAGGGAATGTAGAGCAATTACCTTGTTTACATGACTCATTTGTGTTCGTACTCGGAGAATCGATACTCGCTTTTACAGAAAAAGAAAAGGTTATTTCAGAGTGCTATCGTGTATTACAGAAAGACGGTAAGCTTGTTGTCATTGAAATGATTATTGATAGGCACATTGATAAGGGAGAGGAAGAAAAAATCGCTCAATTATACGGGATGAAAGAACTATTAACTGAGAGCGAGTGGGTACAATTATTTCAGAAAGCAAATTTTCGGCGGGTTACTATTGCTGGCGGTGGTACAATTGCAGAAACAATCTCTAGCTATATAGAAGAGCCGGAATGGAATGTATCACAATTTATTCCGAATGAGTTATATGAGGCATGGGTGCAGCATGAAAATATAAGGCTTATGTACCAACATATTTTAGGTCATCGTATTTTTATATGTGAAAAATAAAGGAAAAGAGTTGGCTAAAGGTAGTCAACTCTTTACTATGTTAAATGAAAAATAATGCAGCTAATGTAATTCCGAAGATGAAACCAAATCCGAGTTCAACACCCCAGCCACAACCGCCACCGCCCCAGCCGCCGCAACCACAATTATTGCAACCACGACCGCCACATCCACAGCCGCTGAATCCACCACCACAACCAAATCCGCAACTATCACATCTGCTAAGGCCGCCGCAAAGGTCGCAACCACCATTTGCATAAGCGTCATAGTATCCGAATCCTGAATCAAAAGATGAGCGCTGTTGCACCGGTTCAATCCATACAGAGCTTTGTGTCACATCGATTATTTTACCTAAATGTATACGGCCATCACGGTCTTCAATCCGAACAACTTTTCCGAAGTAACGTCGGCACGTATCATAACATTTTTGTCTATGCATATTCATTCCTCCTTCCCCATTACAGTAATACGATATGTAAGGGGGACAAGTGCGGCTTGTACGAATGCCCTAACTATCATAATTGTTATAGGAAAGGGGAAATATAGGAAGAGGATATATAAGGAGGAAAAGGCATGAAATCTACAGATCAGTTTCAGACATACGAAGTACCGTGGGAAGAATTTATTGAAGCATTGCGAGAGGAAATGAAAAAGCAAGTAGGGGCAGATATTATTGATACAGTAGTTTGCAATTTAGAAGATGGTTTTGAAGTGTATACATATGTGCAAGGGGACTTGGATTTTGAATATAAGGAAGCGCTGGAAAGAAAATACGGGAGTGATGCAAAAACTCCTAACGTGTTAACAATTATGTTATTAGCTAGCATATATAGTACAAGTGAGGAGAATATACGCTTGCATGCGGATCATAAAGATAATCCGATTGTTGAAGTGTATGTGAAGCAATAAATCAAACTTTTTGTTATGTGTTTTTAAAATAAAAAGTAGGAAAAGTCTGTTTTAAGTGTAGAGCTTAAACAGGCTTTTTTACTTATATGATCGGATAGAAAACGCTAGAAGGAATCATATTCAGTTTTTATAACTGTTTACATAATAAAGTTATGCTGCGCTAGTTGTCCTAAAATACAAGTCATATATCTTGTATCCTCTCATAAATTTAAACATAGGAATTTGTCTACAAAGGTGGCGAAGCCTCATCATGAAAATTCGAATTTGTGCCACATTCATGTTGTTTCTATGTATATGGTTACATCCTTTTTGGACTTTTGCAAAAGGAGAGGAGGCAAAGGAAAGGGTCGTTTCACTTGTATATGATGATTCGGGCAGCATGAGAAATAACGATCGCTGGAAATATGCCAATTATGCTTTGCAAAGTTTAGTTGCGCTATTAGATGAAAAAGATACATTTTCTTACGTTCCAATGAGCAAGCCGAATGATCCATTAAACATTTCGTTAGCGAAGGATAAGAGACAAACGGAAATTGAGGGAATTGGAGCGTGGAAAACGTATTTAAATACTCCGTTTAGCGCAGTAGAAACGGCGATGCAATCTATAAAAAAGGAAGCAGATATAGATGGGAAACGTGAATTTTGGCTTATTGTCTTAACTGACGGGGCATTTAATGATTTAGAGAAAGATAAGATTGGCGGAAAAGAACAAATTACACAGAAGTTAGCACAGTTTAAGAAAGAAATGGATGCAAAAAAGATATCGTTACATCCAATTTTAATTACGATGGAAGAGGATTTAGGACAGCAAGAAAAGGCACAACTAAATACGTTTAAAGAAATATGGAAGAAAGAGATAAATGGAGTTACGATGCCATCTAGTGGAGAGGATGGTATTGTAAAAAGCGTCAATCAAGTGGCGGCATTAGTTGCAAATCGTGATCCGTTCTCCTCTGTGGAATCGATTGTAAAAACGAAAGTGGTAGGAAAGAAAGTAGAGATTACAACACCATTTCCATTAAAGCGTATGACGCTTGTGCGACAATCGCCTTCTTTGTCTAATTATCAGGTCACACAAATTTCTAAACCATTACAATTACAATCTTCTTTTTCCATACATGCACCAGGCGAAGCGAAATTGTTCGGAAATATAGTTCATATAAGTACGGAAAATAAGGAAGTTATTAAACCAGGAACGTATACGATAGAAGTGGACCGAGATATTGAGAAAGAAGGATTACAAGTACTAGTCGAACCGGCACTTAATTATACTGTTTCTACTTATGACAAAGAGGATAAGGATAGAAAAAATGTTGAGGAAATGTATGAAGATGTGACAGCTGTTATTGAAGCAAAACCTACTGAGTTGCCAGTTCAGTCTTCTTACTTTCAGGCAGAAGTAGAAATAGACGGGAAGCAACATGCGATGAAGTGGGACGATAAAAGACATGTATTTTATTACGAAACGAAGCTTACTAAAGGATTAGTACGCGGGAAAGTTCATATGAACATAAAGGGGTTTTACAGACAGACGAAAGAATTTAAAATCGAAACAACGAAAAAGCCTAAATTATCACTTCAAACTGTCACGAAAGATTATGAAGAAAAAGTAACAAATTTAGAGAATAGTAAACCATTTATTATACAACCACAGTTAGATGATAAGCCGATGACAGAAGAGGCTGTAAAAAAACTATTAAAATCTACTGGTGTCACATCTAAACAATCAATCAACTATGAAATAAAACAGCATGGTAATCAAATTTATATTTATCCTCGCCCTCATTACTCCGACACGTTCAATTTTACAGATACCGGCACCGTAGAAGCTACCATCGTAGTGCAGGATTCAAAATTACAAGAAGTAAAGAAAAAAATAACACTCCATATTCAAAATGCACCGTTTTATGAAAAGTATGCGCTTATTTTTAAGTTTGTTATTCCTATCACTTTATTACTGTTAATAGTAGGAATAATCGTTTTAGGATGGATTGTCCGTCCGAGATTTCACCGGAAAGCACTATTGTATTACGAATGGGATCAAGAAGTAGCGAAAGATTGGTTATATCAATCTGAGCCAGAATTACTTAAAAATAAATGGTGGAAACATTATTTTGGCATTCCGTTTAGAGCAGAAAGAAAGACTGTGCAATCCGTTACGTTTATAGCAAAGAAAGGATCGAAATCGATATTTGTAGCGAAAGAGTCACAAGTAGTAGGAATGATTATTGATGGGATGTTTATAACAGAGGATGAGGTTGGAATGGAACATAAGACACTATATCCAAATGAACTTTTAGTAATTGATAGAGGATATGGTAAGGAAATTTACAAATACGAGTGTGAATAGTAGATGGGGAAAAGAGGAGAGTATTATTTTTCCCTCCTTTTTTCAAACAAGCAAGAATAGGAAGGTGGTTCACATGACGTTACAAGTTCCAACGATATTAATTGGTTTAGGTGGAATCGGTAGTACTGTGACACATCAAATATATGAAAGGCTGCCTGAGGAGCGCCGAAAAAAAGTAGCAATGCACGTATTTGATACAGATGTGAATACATTGAGTAAATTTGATCATATTCGAAAGTTTAAGACGCAAACGAGTTCGAGCAAAACGCCTAGGGAGTATATTGCAGGAGATCCAACGATTCCAGAATGGTTTCCAATGGACCCGACTATACTTGATAAACCACTGACAGAAGGGGCAGGACAGTTACGCGTTATTTCCCGTTTAGCGTTACGTGCTGCAATGAAAGAAGATAAACTCACGTCCTTTTGGCAAGAAATCGAGAAGATTTTTCCGGTTACGAGCGATCAAACAGAATATGGAGTGCGTGTCATTATCGTAACATCACTAGCGGGCGGAACAGGTTCAGGAATGTTTCTACAAATTGCACTATATTTACGCGAAATGCTTCGGAAAAAACTGCAACATCACAACATTTTAATACGTGGTGCGTTTCTAATGCCGGACGTGTTAGTGAAGACGAGAACGGTTAGTGCGAAAGAGTTTGAAACGGTGCAAGCAAATGGCTATGCTTCGTTAAAAGAATTACATGCCATTACGCTCGGTTCTACTGGAGAGTTATCAAAACGCGGCGGGGTTACGATTGAATTAGAGTATCGACCGGATCAAGTAGATGAGGATGGGAGAACAAATCACACGATTAAACAACACCATTTACCGTACAATTATTGTTTCTTATACGATTATGAAAATTTACATGGACACCATTTGCATAATTTATCAGATTATATGGAGCAAATGGCAAATACGATTTATTTACAGTTATTTAGTCCGATGTCTGCAAATCATTTTGCACAGGAAGATAATCAAATTCAGCAATTAGCAGAATCAAGTGGGAAAGGGCGATATTGCGGGGCCGGAACGGCAAAGATTATTTATCCATATGAGCATGTGTTAAAATATTGTGCTTTAAAATGGGCCGTGCAAGGTTTAGATGAATCGTGGCTTCATTTAGATCAATTGTTTCAAGAGAAGAAGCATAGATATGACCAAGATGTAAAACGTGGTATGCAGCGTGAAAAGCCAGAGCGCGGGAAAAGTTATTTAGAAGATTTAGAACATCTTGCTACTCGTCCAGAGCAGGCTCATATTTTCTATAGACAAATGTACAATGAAACGCGTGAAGGAGCAGAAGGCGGCAAGGTTGGTGTTGCGAAATCTAAACTGTTTTTAGAAGCTGTAGAAAGTTATGTACAGCGTACGGTACAAAAAGACGAGGAATTAAATCGTCTGCAGCATGAGTGTAAAATTTCAGCTGCGAAGCTAAAAATGACGGAACAAATGAAAGGTGAAGTAGCAAGGGTAGACCATGCGGTTCGTTTATATGCGTATGCGATTCCGAGCCGCGTACATGAACATGTAACGACACTTTTATATGACATGATTGAATCAGATCGTTTTTCACCAAGTGGTTCTGAAGGACAGTCATATCAACTAAATACATGGTTTTTAAAGAAAACAGATTCTGTTCATCCAGTAGCAGCTCGTTTTATGTTGTATGAAATTCGAAAGCAGTTAGTCGAAAAAATGAATCGACTACATGAAAATAATGAACAAAAGCGTAATTTAATTCAAAACTACGATAAGAAATTTAATGTGAGTAATATTGATGGAACGGTAACAGCTGTACGCCGAGTAGAAATTGCGCAGCAACAAGGCTGGTTTGGAAAAATGATTAATAACCAGCAGCGTTTATTTAAAAAGGAATTTGAAGATATTGTAACGCAGTACGTACACAAATTAAACGAATACCGTAAAGAAATGCTATTAGAACTCGTTTATCAATCGCTATATCAAGCAGTTAATAAAATGATTCAATATTGGGAAAGGTTTTTTGATAATTTACATGAAACACGTGAAAATTTATTGTTCGAAATTCAAAAACGAAGCAAGGAATTTGAAGGAAAAACAAACCCAACGAATGTATACGTATTAGCTGAAGAGAAGTTGCAAGAAAAGATATGGCAAGATATGCAACAACATTTAAATTTAGGTGTATTACCGAAAGATATATGCGCGGAAATTTATATGAGCTTATACGGGGAATATTGCCGGGATGCAAAAACAGAAGAGATTCAATCGAAAAAGGTAGAAGACTTTTATCGTGAGCACATACTAAGTTATTGCTATGATGAATTACAAATACGCTATCGCGATAAATTAGAGCTGAACATCGTTGAAGCATTACGAAAAGAAGCGGATTATAAGAATCGTGATCGTGATGAATATGTTCGTGAAAAAATTGAAGACTTGTTCCATTTAGCAAGTCCATTCGTGCCGAAAGTTTCTCATCATAGGGAATTACAATATTGGGGCATACATCCATCTTTAAAGAAAGAACTGCAAGAGGAATTAATGCAAGAAATGTTTAAAGAAAAAGATACAGTAAATGAAGCTTTCTCGCCATTTGAAGTCATTTGTTATCGTGCACATTACGGTTTATCACTACAAGACTTTCCTAAGCTTTCGTCTGGACATATTGCAAATGGATTTATGAATGATAAAGGTGATTATTTTCAGTCGTACTATCGCCGTGTAAACAAGTTGAATAGTAAAAAATCTAGTTTAACACCGCATTTAGATAAGTATTGGCACTTACCAGCATTCATGCCAGACTTAAATGCAACGCAAACGAAGTTAGATTATGATAAATGTAATCGAGCTCTTCTATACGCGTATATGTATCGCTGGATTAGTTTAGTTGCTGTTGATGGTCAATTCGTGTATCAATATAACGGCGTTGGACGTAGTTTCTTAATTCAGTCGATGGGGAAAAATATTTCAAGCGAAAGTTATAAATTGCACAGAGCATTACTTCATAATCCGTTCATTTATGAAAACATCTTATCCAGATTTGAAGAAGAACAAGAAAAGGCGATGATACAAGGTGGACATTTATATACGCATCCATTTGTATTAGGTGCTCAAGATATTAGATGGCTACGTAAAGAGCATGTCCATAATATTTTAGATATGATTTTAATGTATGACCGTGAAGCGAAATATGATCCCACGTTAGAAGAAACTTCTGATGAATTATTAAGGTTATTCCTTGATGAAATTGAGTTATATTTCCAAAACTATTACGGTACAGGTGCCGATATGGTTGCCAAGAAAGAGAAAGAAATGTTTATTAAACAATTGTGGGATCGTTCGTACGCGAAAGGATACGTAGATCCAAATAGTGCGCCTTATAAAAAATGGCAAAATTTATTAAGCGTTCATGATGAAGAAGAAACGCCAAAAACGAATGTATAATGAATGAAAAGGGAATCCTTAAAAGTGGCAATACAACTTTAGAAAAGAGGGATTCCGATGCCGTTTTTAGGAAGTGTATATCAAATATTTGGATTGTATCCAGAAATTTATTATGGGATGATTTCAGCTGAAATTGCGGAGCAGCAAAGGTTGGAACAAGCGGAAAACGAAGAATCAGAAACAGAAGCGTAATTATATAGGAAGTTTCAAAATAAAATGATAACACGCTACTTATTCTTTAAACGTATAAGAACAAGTAGCGTGTTTTTGCTATTTAATAATCCCATTTTCTAAAATTTTAATAGTAGGTACTACTTTTACGTTAGCTTTTGAAAAGGCACTCGGCCAATCGTCTTCAACTTTTTTCCATTCTTCATATTGAAACGCTCTCGCATAATCACCAAATCCGAATGGATCAAGCTGCTGTTTTTGAATGTTGTGGATTAAATCGTTCAAATCTTTGTTTAGTTGTTTTGTAATAAGAGAAGTTAATTTCTTTCTATCTTTGTCTATATCCATATTGAATGTAAGTTCAGATACAGCGATTTTTAAATCCATTTTAACATTAAATTTGAAGTGGTTATCGCTATAGCCTGTACGGATATCACGATTCATGCTAAGAACATTTATTGATACGAAATCTTCACCTTCTGTATCTTTTAGATGACTATTACTTTCAACTGAATGCGAAGGGATTTTCATTGTAAGTGCAACAGGTATATTAGCTTTTTTTTGCAACATGAGCAGAAGGGCACTTTCATAGCGATTTAAAGACATCTTATAAATTCCGCGAGAAGTTAAAAGTGCAGAGCCTGTAACGATAACATCTTTTTTTCCTTTTTTTATTTCTGAAATAGCAGGTGTTATACCTTTATTAAACGTTTGCCTATGAAATTCATGAAATGGTGTGAAAACTGTCCGATTGTATAATTTATTTGTATTAATTAAATCTGTTAAATACTCGGGAAGGGCAGGCTTATCTTTAAAGTTATTATATATAACTGAAGAAATTGGACCGTCTACTGCAACCATACGCATGTTTCCAGTGTTTTTAGGATCACGATACCAAACATCAAGGTAAGGCATAGCCCCTTCTTGTTTTAAAAAATTTGTGCTAAATAAAATGAGCTGTAACTTTTCTGTAGATACTAAACCGCCACTTGAACTATTAAACGTTGCTTTTGCTTCTCGAGGTGTACGTACTTTCGCTTCATGTGTTTCGTACTTTTTTTCTACGTCTTCATTAAAAATAGGGTTTACGTGGTACACAATTAATTTTCCTTTTGCTTTTGCGTCAAAGCCGTAAATTAATGAAATTGATTGTTTTTCTAAGTCGAGTCGATCTCCACATCCTGTTAAAAAGGTTATGAGAAAGTAAAGTATAGTGAAATGAATAAAGCGTCTCATTTAAATTTTTCTCCTTTTCCAATGCTGATAAAGTGTCATGTATAAGAGAAATACGACTGGAAATAGAAAAGCGATAAAATAACTGGCAGTTCCCCAAAAGTCTCGCAAAGCACTTATTTGGTAAGAGGAAGGGATATAAAAGAATAAGACAACAATACACCCGAATAATAAAAACCAAATAGGCAAGGAACTCCCTTTTTTGTTAAGTAATTGATTGATTCCATCTGAAGCAGTAAATATGTAAGGAATGCAAGAATCAAAAATAATGAAGAGATAAAAAGATAAAAAGATAATTTCAAACCGTTCAAGAAATGAAAAGTGAAATGGTGTAACAAGAGAAAGGGTGGGCCATAAAAACTTTGTTATACCATCTGGACTAAAATAAACGAAAGAAACGAACGTGACTTGAAGATAGAGAAATAGTGTAATTAAATTTGCGATAACAATCCCTTTTTTGGCAGAGGATTTGTTATTCAAATAAGGATAAAGGATAAATGCAAACTCAAATCCAAGAAATGCAATAATAGTTGATTTTACGGTGTTTAAAACTGGTATCCAGCCCTCTTTAAGAAGAGGGAGAAGGTATATCCAATGCCCATCTTTAAGAGGGATAAACAATAGCAAAGGCATCCACAGTGTGAAAAACACAGTGAAAACAGCGTAACGACTTATAATAAGAACGCCTTTACATGCGAGCATAAGCATGGGAATAGATAGTAAAATCATAATTAAAAACATTGGAGTTCTAGGTAAAATCCAAATGTGAATAACGTATAAGAGGGAAAAAATTAAGGAAATAGCTGCAAGGACAGCATATAAAATCCAAAAAATCATTCCTGCTCTTCCTAGCCACTTCCCAAGATAACGAGTTAGCACATTGAGTAAAGTATACCCAGGGTGCTTTTCCATGATTTTCACAATACATAGACTGACTAAAGTAGTGATAGCGCATCCAATAATAATAGAAATCCATCCATCTGTATTCGCCCCTTGTGCAACTTCACGAGGAAGTGTAAGGACACCGAATCCTACTTGAACACCACTAATTGTTAAAGTGTATTGAAATAAACTAATCTCCCTCTTTGCACGCTTTGTCACTTCTCTTCCTCCGTTCCTTCTATATCGCGTTGTCGATTCTCTTGTTTTAAGTTAAGGGATAGTGGGCGCTTCTTCATTATTTTCCATGGTAAACGTATAAGAATATCTTTTAAATCCGAAGCAAATAACGGAGAAAAAGGACTACCATAAGGAACACCGAGAGATTCCATAGAAAGTATATGAATAATAATGATTGCCATCCCAACCATAATGCCAATGACACCAAATAAAGAGGCAATTATCATCATTGGGAAGCGAAGAAGTCGAATTCCTGCAGACATTTCTAGATTAGGGATGATGAAAGAAGCGACTGCAGTAATAGATACGACGATAACCATGACATTACTTACTATTCCTGCTTGAACTGCAGCTTGTCCGATGACAATCCCTCCTACGACGCCAATGGTTTGTCCAACGGGACCCGGAAGCCGAACTGCAGCTTCGCGGAGCATTTCAAGTACTAATTCCATCAAAAGTGCTTCTAATATAGGAGGAAAAGGAATTTTAGCTCGAGATTCTCCAATCGTTAACAATAATTTAAGTGGAATCACTTCATAATGAAAGGAAATCATAGCAATATAAAGAGCAGGAGCAAAAATTGCAATAAATAATCCAGTGAAACGAAGTAATCGTATAAAAGATGGAATCATTGGCCTGAAGCTGTAATCATCTATCGTCTGAAAAAAAGCTGAAAAGGTCATGGGTCCAATTAATACGCCTGGTGAACGATCTACAACAACAGCAATTCGCCCATCTAGAATATGATGTGCTGTTGTGTCAGGGCGTTCAGTTATTGATAATTGCGGAAAGAGAGTAAAGGAATTATCTTCAACAAACCCCTCTAATTCACCAGTAGTAAGAATCGCATCCACTTTTACTGATTCGATACGGGATGCCATTTCTTTTACGACATCTTCGTCCGCAACATCTGCTAGATAAAGCAAAAAAACCTTTGAAGTAGCTCGTTCACCAACAGTGAATTCCTTCACTTTCAATTCGCGATTTGGAATATATCGACGAATAAGTGCAAGGCTGTCGCTCGCTACTTCATTAAATCCTTCGTGTGAGCTTTTTATGGAGCTCTCTGTTGTAGGCTCTTCAATGCTCCTTTTTGGTGCCGCTTGCGTATCAAGCTCTAAAGCGGATAATTGCCCGTTTATAAATAAAATACTTTTGCCGTGTAAAAGAGATTGTTCAATGTCTGTCCACTGCTCAATCTTTTTAATATTTCCGATAGAAACAGAGGCTTCCCAAAAATCGTCTTCATTCCACTCTTTAAATAAGAGAGGACGAAGGATGTTTACGTTAATAACAGTTTTGTCTACAAGTCCTTCCATATATATAAGTGCAGCTTCCTGTCCGTTTTTTAATGGAAAATTGCGTGTTATTAATTCTGGAATACCGCTAAACAGTTTGGACAAGTGCTTTAAATTAAGGGAAAGGGAAGAAGAAATAGATTTATTTAATGTGTGATCAGCTTGCTCTTGGTTAGAAAAAGATTTTTCACCACGAATCCATTTATTAAAAGACCCCATTTGTTTGCTTACTCCTTGTTATGTTTTATCCCGATTGGTGAGGGCTGATTAAAGTTTCACTTTATATGGGTTATTATGGATAGTTCCATACGGACATATGCGTAGTTTAAATTTTATATTGTATATTTTTAACTTTAACGCTATAATTATAGTGTTAAAGATGGAATCGTGATATGACCTGTTATGACTCTATCGTTTTATTTATGAATAAATGGATTGGTATTTTAGCAAGATGTGCTAATAAACTACTCCACCATGATAATAACGTGCCGAAATGTGGTGCGTATATTTTCGTGGTGGAGTTTTTTTATTCTCAAAAAGGGGGAAAGACCATGAATAACAACATGGTTCATATTACAATTGACGGAAAAAAGTATACAGCGGAGCCCGGTTCAACGATATTGGGTGTTATAAATGAGAACGGGATTGAACATCCGCAAATTTGTTACGTACCAGAAGTAGATCCTATTCAAACATGTGACACTTGTATTGTAGAAGTTGACGGAAAGTTAATGCGCTCTTGTTCGACAGTAGCGACAGAAGGTATGAACATTGAACGTAACTCTACTCGTGCGAAGGAAGCACAAACAGAGGCGATGGATCGGTTATTAGAAAATCATTTATTATACTGTACAGTATGTGACAACAACAATGGGAACTGTAAACTGCATAATACAGCAGAATTAATGGAAATTGAACATCAAAAATATCCTTATGAACCGAAAGTAGATGTAAGTGAAGTTGATATGACGCATCCGTTTTATCGTTATGACCCGAATCAATGTATTGCATGTGGTCAATGTGTAGAGGTGTGTCAAAACTTACAAGTAAATGAAACATTATCGATAGACTGGGAAGCGGAACGCCCACGAGTGATTTGGGATGAAGGAGTAAATATTAATGATTCTTCATGCGTTAGTTGTGGTCAATGTGTAACCATTTGTCCTTGTAACGCTTTAATGGAGAAAACGATGCTTGGTGAAGCTGGATTTATGACGGGACTAAAGCCAGATATTCTTGAACCGATGGTAGATTTAATTAAAGAAGTAGAGCCTGGATATAGCGGTATTTTTGCGGTATCAGAAGTGGAAGCGGCCATGCGTGATACTCGTACGAAGAAAACGAAAACAGTATGTACATTTTGTGGTGTAGGTTGTTCATTTGAAGTGTGGACGAAAGGGCGTAAAATTCTTAAAGTACAACCTTCTTCTGATGCGCCAGTTAACGCAATTTCTACTTGTGTAAAAGGAAAATTTGGTTGGGATTTCGTAAATTCTAAAGAACGAATTACGAAACCTTTAATTCGTAAAAATGGAACGTTTGTTGAATCAACATGGGAAGAAGCGTTGAATGTAGTTGCAAGTAAATTAGGATCGATTAAAGAAGAGTACGGTAAAGATGCTATCGGTTTTATTTCTTCATCTAAAATTACGAATGAAGATAATTATGTGATTCAAAAATTAGCTCGACAAGTATTTGAAACGAATAATATTGATAACTGCTCACGTTATTGTCAATCACCAGCGACAGACGGATTATTCCGTACAATTGGTATGGGCGGAGATGCTGGAACGATTAAAGATATTGCACAATCTGGTCTTGTTATTATTGTAGGTTGTAATCCGACAGAAGGTCATCCTGTTTTAGCTACACGTATTAAACGTGCACATAAATTACACGGACAAAAATTAATTGTGGCTGATCTTCGTAAAACAGAAATGGCAGAGCGTTCAGATGTCTTTATTAGTCCAAAACAAGGAACAGATCAAGTATGGTTAATGGCTGTTACGAAATATATGATTGATCAAGGCTGGCACGATCAACGATTTATTGATGAGAATGTAAATTTCTTTGAAGATTTCAAAGAGAGCCTTACAGCATATACACTTGAATATGCAGAAGAAATGACTGGTATTTCAAAAGAAACACTGATTCAAATGGCTGAAATGATTCGTGATGCAGACGGTACATGTATCCTTTGGGGAATGGGGGTAACGCAAAATACAGGTGGATCTGATACTTCCGCTGCGATTTCAAACTTACTACTTGCAACAGGTAATTATCGTCGTCCAGGCGCTGGTGCATATCCGCTTCGAGGTCATAATAACGTACAAGGTGCTTGTGATATGGGTACTTTACCAGGATGGCTTCCTGGATATCAACACGTTACGAACGATATAGAACGTGCGAAATTTGAAATGGCTTATGGAGTGAAAATTAATAGCGAACCAGGTCTGAATAATATTGAAATGCTTCACGCGATTGATAAAGGGAAAATGAAAGCTATGTATCTTGTCGGAGAAGACATGGCTCTTGTAGACTCTAATGCGAATCATGTACATGAAGTATTATCAAGCCTTGATTTCTTCGTTGTGCAAGATGTTTTCTTATCTAAAACGGCTCAATATGCAGATGTTGTATTACCAGCAGCGCCATCTCTTGAAAAAGAAGGTACTTTTACAAATACAGAGCGTCGTGTTCAAAGACTATATCAAGTTCTTCCTACGCTTGGAGATGCGAAGCCAGACTGGTGGATTGTGCAGGAAGTTGCGAATAAATTAGGTGCAAACTGGCGTTATAGTCATCCAAGTGAAATTTTTGCTGAAATGGCAAGTTTATCACCACTATTTTCACAAGCAAACTATGAAGTATTGGAAGGATGGAATAGTTTCCATTGGGGAAGTTTTGATGGAACGAATACACCGCTTCTTTTCCAAGATGGATTTAACTTCCCGGATAAAAAAGCTCGTTTTGCGATTGCTGACTGGGTGCGCCCAGCTGAATTCCCAGCTGAGTTCGACCTTCATATTAACAATGGTCGTATGCTTGAGCACTTCCATGAAGGGAATATGACAAATAAATCAACAGGTATTCAAACGAAAGTGCCTGGCGTTTTCGTTGAAGTTTCTCCAGCACTTGCAAAAGAACGTGGAGTAAAAACTGGTTCATTAGTCCGTCTTGTCTCTCCGTTTGGAGCGTTAAAATTACGTGCACTTGTAACAGATCGTGTAAAAGCGAATGAGTTATATTTACCGATGAACTCTACAGATAATGAAACAGCAATTAATTTCTTAACAGGTCCTGCCGTTGATACGCGTACGAACACACCTGCTTATAAACAGACGAAAGTGCGTATGGAAGTGCTGGAAGTTGATGGCGAAAATCCGATGCCAAAAGCGAACCCGCGTAATAAAAAACGTCATCCTCAATCCGGTATTGAGGTACATCGTAAGTGGGCACGTCCAGGGTATGTGCATTTAACGGATAAGTAGGAGGAGAAAAATATGGCTGCACCTATAAAAATGATTCAAAAACAAGAATTAACTGAGGAAGAAGTAAAACAGCAAAAATTAGATGATTTAAAAGAGCTTCTAGCTAATAATGAAGACGCTCTAAATCAAATGTTTAATATAGTAGGGGAATTGAATGATATTGGCATGCTAGAAGCAGCAAATTCTATGCTAAAGGCGAAAGAACCAATCGCAAAGATTGTTCTTGGTCAAGTGACTCGTGAGCCCGTTACAAATTTAATTAATAATATGATGGGGGCTGCGGGTGCTTTAACAGAACTTGATCCGGAGCTTACGAAAAAGCTTATAGGTAGCTTATTAGTAGGGCTAGAAAAAGGTAATGAACATCTAGAGAGTAATAAAAAAGTAGGGGTATTCGATCTTATGAAAGTATTGAAAGATCCAGACATTAACCGTGCTATCGGGTTTGGGCTTCATTTCTTAAAAGGTATGGGAAAAGGATTAAAAGAAGAATAAACTTCATGAAGTGAACCTTTTCGCCCAAATGTTTGTACGAAATAGTTTGGGCGGAAGGCTCATTTTGGTAAAATATATAATAAAGTAAAATGAGGTTTTTTGGGAGGTATAATTGTATGTCAAAAAAAGTACATGAATTTAATGATATGATTCGAAAACTTCGAAAGGAACTTTTCGGAAAAGGGCCAGAACGAATTCATACTGTTTTCGCTGAAAATATGGCGATTGCGACTCTTTACGGAAACTTAACACCTACTGAAAAATTCATTTCAAGTACGATGGACGGTGCGGAAATGGTTCATATGGCTAGAACGAAAATGATTCAAGAAGTGTATGCTGCAAATTCCCGTGAACATTTGGAGGAACTTGTTGGAGCGAAATTAGTGAATTTGTTTTCAGATATGAAAGTAGAAGAAGATATTGCAGTTTCGGTATTTGTTTTTGATAAAAATATAACGTGAGAGAAGGATACTGATCGTGAAACCGATACAGGTAGAAAGAGAAATCTTTCGTTATGAACAAGGGGCGTTTAAACATATAGAGGACAGCATTGTAACAGAGTTTCCAGTCACGATTAAAATGAACGGACAGGAGTTTGTTACAATGGTTAGTACTCCAGAATATATAGAAGATATGGTAATAGGCTTCTTAGCATCTGAAGGAATCATTCGGAAGTATGAAGATATTGATGACATATGGGTACAAGAGAAAGAAGGATTTGTACATGTCACGACGGCAAAAGTAAATCCGTATTACGAACAAATGCAAAATAAACGTTATATTACTTCATGCTGTGGTATGAGTAGACAAGGATTTGTTTTTGCAAATGATGCACTAAGCGCAAAGAAAATGAATGGCGTCCATGTACAGGTTACTGCAGAAGACTGTTTTCGATTAATGAAAGAAATGCAACAATCTGCGGAGACATTTCGTCATACAGGCGGCGTTCATAATGCATCTTTGTGCAATGTGAATGGTATTATTTTAAGTCGAATGGATATCGGAAGGCATAATGCGTTAGATAAAATTTACGGTTATTGTTTAAAAAATAATATTTCTATAAGAGATAAAATCATTGTTTTTAGCGGTCGTATTTCTTCGGAAATATTATTGAAAGTTGCAAAAATTGGTTGTGAAATTATACTGTCAAAATCAGCTCCAACTGAGTTGGCTTTACAGCTAGCTGAAGAATTAGGTATTACTACGATAGGATTTATTCGGAATGAATCCTTAAATGTATATACGCATCCGGAGCGTGTTTTAAATATAAAATAAGTAAAAGCGAGGCAATAAATATGAAATCTGTCACATTAGACAAACTACAACGTCCGTTAAAGGATTTACGTATTTCAGTTACTGATCGCTGTAATTTTCGCTGTCGATATTGTATGCCAGAAGAAATATTTGGTCCTGATTACTCGTTTTTGTCTAATGATAAAATTTTATCTTTTGATGAAATTGAAAGGATAACGCGTATTTTCGTTTCTTTAGGTGTTAGAAAATTACGGATTACAGGCGGAGAACCGTTACTTCGAAGAGGTCTTCCGCAGCTTATCGAGCGCCTGAATAAAATAGATGGTGTGGAGGATATCGGTTTAACAACTAATGGATCGTTACTTAAAAAGTTTGCTCCTGATTTATATAAGGCGGGTTTATCACGTGTGACAGTTAGTTTAGATTCCTTAGAAGAAGAGCGGTTTTTCTATTTGAATGGTAATAGAAGCAAAGTAGAAAGGGTTCTGGAAGGAATACAAGCTGCAGCTGAAGTCGGTATGAAAATTAAAATAAACATGGTCGTTCAAAAGGGGAAAAACGAACAGGATATCTTGCAGATGGCGCAATACTTTAAGGAAAATAAACATATTCTTCGTTTTATTGAGTATATGGACGTTGGAAATTATAACGGTTGGGATTTAAAAGAGGTTATCTCTAAACAAGAAATAGTAGATACGATTCATCAAGTTATGCCATTAGAACGAATAGAAGCGAATTATGCAGGAGAGGTTGCGACTCGCTATCGTTATATTGGAAGTGATGAAGAAATAGGTATTATTTCATCAGTAACAGACTCCTTCTGCTCCTCATGTACGAGAGCTCGTATTTCTGCAGAAGGAAAATTATATACTTGTTTGTTCGCTTCTAAAGGAAATGATTTGAGAGAACTGCTTCGATCAGAATACACTGACGAGGAAATAACAGATGTCGTACGCGATATATGGAACAAACGAGAAGATCGTTATTCAGATGAACGCTTAAGTCATACAAGTAAAAAAAGAGCACCTAAAATTGAAATGTCACATATTGGTGGTTGATATATATAAGTGACAATATGATGAAGTATATACAAAATGGAAGATGTGCAACGGTTGTAGATTTTCTATTTTATAGTAAAAGTGATGGTTGATCTCTCTGTAAAAGATGTGCAGAGAAATTAAGCAGCATTCAAAAACCTTTATTTTGAGGAGGTTTTTTGAAGCTGCTTTTTTATTTGGAGAAAATGGAGGAATTAGTAATGGCATTTCATAAACCGGAACAAATTGCTGAGCTTGTCATTGAGGCCGGTGTTCAAAAAGTAAGTCAGACCTTGCCAGCAATGCTTATTCTCGGTTTTTTAGGAGGAGCGTTTATTTCGCTAGGTTTTTTACTTAACATTCGCGTTTTAGGTAATTTGCCTGAGCGCTGGGGGAGTTTAGTAAATGTTTTAGGAGGAGCGGTTTTTCCTGTTGGACTCATGCTCGTTGTATTAGCGGGAGGAGAATTAATTACCGGAAATATGATGTCACTGTCTATGGCGCTATATGCAAAGAAAATTACATTGGTTAGTGTGCTAAATAACTGGATTTGGATTACTTTCATGAATTTTGTAGGAGCTATTTTCGTAGCGTATTGTTTCGGTCATCTTGGCGGATTAACAGAGGGGGATTATTTAAATAAAACGGTAGCGATAGCAGAAGGCAAGTTACATGAATCTTTTGGAAGAACTTTAATTTTAGCAATTGGGTGTAATTGGCTCGTTTGTTTAGCGCTTTGGCTCGCTTATGGGACGAGTGATTTTGTCGGAAAAATAATCGGAATTTGGATTCCCATTATGGCATTTGTAGTGATTGGATTTCAGCAAGTGGTAGCAAATATGTTTGTCATCTCAGCAGTTATTTTTGCAGGTCATCTCACATGGATGGATCTTGCTAAAAATTTTGTTCCTGTCTTTATCGGAAATGTAATTGGCGGAGCTGGTTTTGTTGGATTTGCGTACTTTGCTTGTTATCAAAAACAACATTCTAATATGAAATAGAGTGCGTGAGAGGAAGGGTATGCAATGGCTGAGCGGTATTCACGACAACATTTGTTTAAAGCAATTGGGAGTAGAGGGCAAGAAAAAATTCGAAATAAACATGTGTTAATTGTAGGAGTAGGCGCATTAGGAAGTGCAAGTGCCGAAAGTTTCGTACGTGCAGGTATTGGCAAGTTGACGATCATAGATCGTGATTACGTTGAATGGAGTAATTTACAAAGGCAACAATTGTACTCTGAACAAGATGTAAGAGAGAAATTGCCAAAAGCAATCGCTGCTAAAAATCGGCTAGAAAAACTTAATTCGGAAGTACAAATACATGCTTTCGTAATGGATGCGTGTGTAGAAAACTTGGAAGGGCTATTAGAAAATGTCGATGTAATTATTGATGCAACAGATAATTTCGATATCCGATTTATAATAAATGACTTATCACAAAAACATAATATCCCGTGGGTATATGGTTCTTGCGTTGGCTCGTACGGTATGAGTTGTACAATTATTCCGCAAGAGACACCGTGTTTACATTGTGTGCTGAAGAACGTTCCAGTTACAGGTGTGACGTGTGATACAGCTGGAATTATTAGCCCGACTGTACAAATCGTCGCAGCATATCAAGTGGCGGAAGCACTCAAAATTTTAGTAGAAGATTTTGCAGCAATTAGAAAAACATTTTTCATATTTGATATATGGAGTAATCAAAACCATTTTATAAAATTAGGGAAAATAAAAACAGACGCTTGTCTCTCATGTGGTTTGAATCGAACTTATCCTTATTTATCATACGAAAACCAAACGAAGGTAGCTGTTTTGTGCGGAAGAAATACAGTTCAAATTAGACCGGTAGAAAATAGACAGTACAATTTTGATGATATAGAAAAAGTATTAAATAAACTGGGGAAAGTAGATCGGAATCCGTATTTACTATCTTGCCAATTAGATGAGTACCGCGTCGTTATTTTTCGAGATGGTCGTGTTTTCATTCATGGTACAAATGATATTTTAAAAGCAAAACAGTTATATTATCACGTATTCGGTTAATAGAAAGGGGTGTCAATAATGGAAAGAAGAGTGCCAATTACGGTTGAAGAAGCTGTTCGTAAAGTAATGGAATTTGCTAATGGGGGTTTAAAGGAGCTACTACCTATTGAATTAGCTTATGGACGTGTATTAGCGGAGGATTTAGTAGCTGACCATGACGTACCTTCATTCAATCGTTCCCCGTATGACGGATTTGCTATTAGAGCAGAAGATACGAATTTAGCAAGTTATGAAACGCCAATTGTATTTGAAGTAGTGGGTGAAATTGGTGCAGGATCGCTATTCGATGAGAAAGTAGGTCCGTTTCAAGCAGTTCGAATTATGACGGGAGCACAGATTCCGAGTGGATGTGATGCAGTTGTTATGCTAGAGCTGACTCGTCAATATGAGGAGGCTGGCAGTAAGTATATGGAATTGAAACGGTCATTCAAAACGGGCGATAATATTTCTTTTCAAGGTGAAGATGCTCGTAAAGGAACGGTTCTTGCAAAGAAAGGAACATACATTCATCCAGGTATTTCAGCTCTTCTTGCTACGTTCGGGTATAGCGAGGTGCCAGTTGCGAGAAAGCCTGTAGTTGGACTATTAGCGACTGGCAGTGAATTACTGGATGTAAACGATTCATTACAACCAGGGAAAATCCGAAATAGTAATACGTATATGATATTGTCTCAAATCCGAAGAGCAGGCGGAAGAGTAAAATATTTTGGGAAGTTTAGCGATGATTTTTATACGTGTTTTACGGCTGTAAAAGAAGCATTAAGCCAAGTAGATATGCTCATTACAACAGGTGGTGTATCAGTAGGGGATTACGATTATTTGCCAGCTATATATGAAAAATTAGGTGCATCAGTTCTTTTCAATAAAGTTGCAATGAGGCCAGGAAGTGTTACGACTATAGCGCAATTAAATGGCAAGTTATTATTTGGATTATCAGGAAATCCATCTGCTTGTTACGTAGGATTTGAATTGTTTGTAAGACCTTGTATTCGAACGTATATGTTTAGTGAAAAAGCACATGTAAAAAGAGAAAAAGCGTTATTAGGAGAAGACTTTTTAAAGCCAAATCCATTTACAAGATTTGTACGAGGAAAACTAACATATAACGAAGGGCAGTTAATCGCTTATCCGTCAGGGTTTGATAAATCTAGCTCAGTTTCTTCTCTAGCAGAGACAAATATATTTATTGTACTTCCAGGTGGTACGAGAGGGTATAAAAAAGATATGTTCGTAGATGTTCTCTTGTTGGAAGATAACGAAGGTAGTGAATGGCCTTGGACATTTTATAAAGTGAGAGGTGATTCTAATGGGACAAGTGCTATTTGAAATTGTAGATATACCGATTGTAGTTGAAGAAGTAACAAATAAGGTTGCAAGAAGAGACGCAGGTGCGATTACAACTTTTATTGGTACAGTGAGAGAATTAACAAAGGGAAAACGAACGCTACATTTAGAGTATGAAGCATATAAACCGATGGCAGTAAAGCAACTTATGAGAATTGGTGAAGAAATTAGTGAAAGATGGCCGGACGCAAAAGTAGCAATTACGCACCGTGTAGGGCGGCTAGAAATAATGGATATTGCGGTAGTCATTGCAGTTTCATCACCGCATCGTAAAGTAGCTTATGAAGCGAATGAATACGCAATTGAACGGATAAAGCGAATCGTTCCAATATGGAAAAAAGAATTTTGGGAAGATGGGACGATGTGGATTGGCGATCAGCTTGAAAATACACCTTATCCAGAAGGAAAACCGAAGAAGGAAGAATGAGAAAATGATTACAATTTTACTGTTTGCAAATTTGCGTGAGGAAGTCGGGTTAGATCGATTCGTAATTTCCGAAAAACAAGAAATGACTGTGCAGCAATTAAAAGAATGGCTCAAAGCAAACTATAGTTTACAATCGCTTGATAGAGTGATGGTGGCTGTTAATGAAGAGTTTGTAACGAATGACGAGATGATACAAGCTGGAGATATTGTCGTATTCATCCCGCCTGTTAGTGGTGGATAATAAGCGTTTCTTGAAACGATAAGAAGATGCTATATATAAATTCGAATACGAGAAGGGATGAGTTCTATGCTTACTCAAGAACAAATAATGAATGCGTTAAAACATGTAGAGGATCCAGAATTACACAAAAGTATTGTAGAGTTAAACATGGTTAGAAATATACAAATGAATGGCACAGAGGTTAAACTTGAAGTAGTGCTAACGATTCAAGGGTGTCCGTTAAAATCAAAAATTCAACAAGATATTGAAGAATCGCTTCACGCAATTGGTGCCTCTAAAGTGGCTGTAACATTTAGTTCTATGACAAAAGAAGAACGTGCAGTCTTAACAGAGAAGTTAAAGAAAAATACTAGAACAGAAACTGGTATGCCAAGCATGCTTCGTCCTGATTCAGGAGTACAATTTCTTACTGTAACGAGCGGAAAAGGTGGAGTCGGAAAATCAACTGTAACAATTAATCTTGCAACTGCTTTAGCTCGTATGGGCAAAAAAGTGGGGATATTAGATGCAGATATATATGGTTTTAGCATTCCTGCTATGATGGAAACGAATCAAAAACCAACGATGATTGATCAAACAGCAATTCCAGTTATTAGTCATGGTATTAAAATCATGTCTATGGGATTTTTTACAGAAGGAAATAATCCGGTTATGTGGCGCGGACCGATGTTAAATAAATGGATTCAAAATTTCCTTGCGAATACGCACTGGGGAGAATTAGATTATTTACTGCTTGATTTACCACCTGGTACAGGAGATGTTGCCATTGATGTTGCAGCAATGATTCCGCAGGCGAAAGAAATTATCGTTACAACACCACATAATGTAGCTTCATTCGTAGCATCTAGAGTAGGGGTAATGGCAAAACATACGAAACACGAGATTTTAGGTATTGTGGAAAACATGGCTTATTATGAAGAACAAGATGGATCGAAAAATTACCTCTTCGGAAAAGGCGGCGGTGAAATGTTAGCAGAACAATTGCAAACAGAAGTAATCGCACAAGTACCTTTTGCAAAACGTGAAGAAAATAACGGTTCATCTGTATATGATGAAGATTCTCTTGTTGGAGAAGTGTTTACATCGTTAGCAGAAGATATTATTTATAAAGGATAGAGGAGGAATTTTATTATGGGGTGTAATATCGATCATTCTATTGAAGATGTAATGAGTAAGCTTGAAAGCCAAAAGAGTTTTTTACCGGAAGTGATTTTTAAAGAGGTAAAGGGATTTTTGCAAGGTAATCATTCACAGGAAATATTAAATGATGTCTTTCATCTTCTAAAAAAGTATGACTTAGTTAGTGAAGAAGAGAGAGAGACGAGAAATACTCAATTATTGCTGATTATAAAATAAATACGCTTTGGCTTTTGTTTTGTAACAGGAGGGGTAAATGTAATGAATATGAAGAAGATGATTGAAACGATAGAAGCAACAAAAATGACTGATGAAGAATTATCGATTGCTCATTTACATCAAAAGCTCGTGAAGTTATATAGTCAAAAAAATGTTGCTCATTATACGGAGTTATTAAAATATATTTTATCCTTATCCGTGCAGCTTGATTTACATTTCGTATTGAAATATTTTGGTGTGCGACCGGTTGTTGCTATAGACGAGCGTATGCAATTTCAAGAGATATTTAAATGTTTAGCTAATAAGGACGATAATGGGGAATGGTTTTTAAATTTCGTTTCTTTATATGTAGGGCTAATTGTAGTTCTTCACTTTGATGAAAAAGTGATTGGGAGAAGTTTTTTCGATGATATGGTCGTGGGTGAAGGAAATGAAGTATAAGATTTTGCTCATAACATTCTTCTATTTAATTGCTATAACTGCGATTTTAATTGGTTATATAAATATGCAAGTAATGAATTAAACTAGTTTGATAAAAAGTGTTCTTCAGTTGTTTCCATCGTTTTTTCATGTTACGATTAAGCGAATTTTTCATAGGGAGAGAAAGCGATGAAATGGATTTATTTTATTCTTATTAACGTTATAGCTTTTAGCCTTATGGGGCTTGATAAACGGAAAGCGAAGAAGAAACAGTGGAGAACGCCAGAAAGTACGTTGTTTTTATCAGCGGCAGCTGGGGGCGCAGTTGGTGCTTGGATCGGTATGTATATGTTTCACCATAAAACTCATAAAAAGAAATTTGTTTTCGGTATACCGTTACTTGTCGTTATCACAATATGTTTACTTTTTGTTGTATGAGAAATGTCGAAAGAATTGAAGATTGATTATTGGTAAAGTGAGCACGTGGGGCCGTATAATGGAGAAAAACGAGAAGAGGAGAAAAGGAAGATGGGGAGTCAATCAGCAGAGCAAAAAAAAGGGATTATATATGCGGCTGGTGCGTATACGATGTGGGGAATACTACCAATCTATTGGAAATGGGTGGAGGAAGTTCCAGCAGATGAAATATTAGCACACCGCATCGTTTGGGCGTTCGTGTTTATGTTAATCGTATTAGGTGTTACGAAGAGATTTCGTCAGTTTATTGGAGAGTTCGTGAATCTTTTTAAACGACCTAAATTATTAATGTCATTAACAATAGCTTCAGTCTTGATTAGCGGAAACTGGTTTGTCTACATATGGGCCGTTAATCATAATCATGTCATTGAAGCAAGTCTTGGCTATTATATTAATCCGCTTATCAGTATTTTACTTGGTACAGTCGTTTTAAAGGAAAAGTTAAACTTTTGGCAATACGTTGCAGTTGGTTTAGCTGGAGTAGGGGTTATCATTTTAACAGTACGTTTCGGGGCTATTCCGTGGGTTTCTTTATCACTTGCCCTTTCATTTGGATTATATGGATTAACAAAAAAATTGTTAAACTATGATGCGACAATTGGACTTACGATGGAAACGATGTTAGTAACGCCGTTTGCGATTATTTATTTAGTAATGACAGGAGTACATGGTTTCGGCTCATTTGGCTCGATCTCAATGTCATCGACATTACTATTAATAGGGGCGGGCATTGTTACAGCATTGCCACTTTTTTATTTTGCAAAAGGAGCCCAACTTATTCCGCTTTATATGGTAGGGTTTTTACAATATATTGCACCAACAATTAGTTTGATTTTAGGTGTATTCGTATTTGGTGAACATTTCACATCTACTCATATGATTGCATTTTTCTGTATATGGGTTGCATTAGTTGTATTCTCGGTAGCGAAAACAAAGTTCTTGGTGCAGAAACAACCGAAATTTATAAAAAATAAATCAGCAAAAGTATCGTAATGCGTAGTATTTTCTACGCATTTTTCTTTATACTGATACTATAGGATTTCCATTATAGCTAGTAGGGAGCTGAGAACGTGGAAACGATTTTACATAACGATCCGCTTATGGCCGCTGTAATTTCATGGTTTTTAGCACAATTAACGAAAGTAGTCTTTAAATTATTTAAAACGGGTGAATTTGATTTTGCAAAGTTTTTCGCTTCAGGTGGGATGCCAAGTTCTCATGCTTCAACTGTTACAGCACTGGCGACAGGTGTTGGCGTTGTGGAAGGTGTGGAAAGTACTTTATTTGCAATTGCTGCTATTTTTGCCATTATAGTTATGTATGACGCTTCAGGAGTAAGGCTTGCAGTAAGTAAACAGGCGAAAATATTGAATGAGTTTTTTCACGGTAGACAAACAGAATATAAGAAGTTAAATGAACTTGTCGGGCATACGCCGTATGAAGTAGTAGTTGGTGCTTTATTAGGGATTATTGTCGGAGTAGGATATTGTTTATAAGCAGAGCATCTTATATGTTCTGCTTTTCTTTGTATTCATACATATTCAGCTACTTTCTTGAATATCGTTATACGGATTTCGAAAGGGTGGGTGAGTAATTTGTTATTATATGAAAAAGTGCATGAAGAAATAGCGAGAAGAGCAACTGCACTTCAAACGATGCAACGGCAAGATGGTACGTGGCGATTTTGTTTTGAAGGAGCTCCATTAACAGATTGCCATATGATTTTTTTATTAAAATTATTAGGTAGAGATAAAGAGATAGAACCGTTTGTAAAAAGGTTAGCATCACTTCAAACAAATGAAGGAACGTGGAAATTGTATGAAGATGAAGTGGGAGGTAATTTATCAGCTACCATTCAATCTTATGCTGCCTTACTTGCTTCGCAAAAATATACAAAAGAAGATGCGAATATGAAGCGAGCGGAAAATTTTATTAAGGAACGCGGAGGCGTGGCGCGTGCTCATTTTATGACCAAGTTTTTATTAGCAATTCATGGAGAATATGAATATCCTTCACTCTTTCATTTACCAACACCAATCATGTTTCTACAGAATGATTCCCCCCTCAGTATATTTGAATTGAGTAGCTCAGCACGTATCCATTTAATTCCGATGATGGTGTGTTTAAATAAAAGATTTCGAGTAGGGAAAAAGTTATTGCCAAATTTAAATCACATTGCGGGCGGGGGTGGAGAATGGTTTCGGGAGGATCGGTCTCCTTTGTTTCAAACGTTATTAAGTGATGTAAAACAAATTATCTCGTATCCACTTTCGTTACATCATAAAGGATATGAGGAAGTCGAACGTTTCATGAAAGAGCGTATTGATGAAAATGGAACGTTATATAGTTACGCAACTGCCTCGTTTTATATGATTTATGCTTTACTTGCGTTAGGGCATTCTCTTCAATCATCACTGATTCAAAAGGCTATAGCTGGTATAACATCTTATATATGGAAGATGGAAAGAGGGAGTCACTTGCAAAACTCTCCTTCAACTGTATGGGATACGGCTTTACTCAGCTATGCGTTACAAGAGGCACACGTTCCGAAAGATCACAAGATGATTCAACAGACAATAACATATTTATTAAAAAAACAGCATACAAAAAAAGCTGATTGGAGCGTACATGCTCCCGCACTTACTCCTGGCGGTTGGGGTTTTTCGGATGTAAATATGACAGTTCCAGATGTTGATGATACAACCGCTGTACTAAGAGTGTTGGCAAGAAGTAGAGAGAATGAAAAGGTAAATAATGCTTGGCAGAAAGGGATTGATTGGGTTAAAGGATTACAAAATAATGATGGGGGCTGGGGAGCGTTTGAAAAAGGTGTGACGAGCAAATTATTAGCAAATTTACCAATCGAAAATGCAAGTGATATGATTACAGATCCTTCCACACCAGATATTACAGGAAGAGTGTTAGAGCTTTTCGGGACATATACGCAAAATGAATTACCTGAGAAACAAAAACAAAGTGCGATAAATTGGTTAATGAATGCACAAGAGGAAAATGGATCATGGTATGGGAAATGGGGGATTTGTTATATATATGGTACGTGGGCTGTTATGACAGGTTTACGGTCACTCGGAATTCCATCTAACAATCCATCATTGAAACGAGCAGCTTTATGGCTTGAACATATACAGCATGAAGATGGTGGATGGGGGGAATCATGCCAAAGTAGTATGGAGAAAAGATTCATTACTTTACCATTTAGTACACCATCTCAAACAGCATGGGCGTTAGATGCTCTCATTTCTTACTATGATACAGAAACGCCAGCTATTCGAAAAGGCATTTCATATTTGCTTACGAATCCTTATGTGAATGAAAAATATCCTACTGGAACAGGTTTACCTGGTGGGTTTTATATTCGTTATCATAGCTATGCCCAAATTTATCCGCTACTTACTTTGGCACATTATACAAAAAAATATAGAAAATAAACCGAGAGATGTTTCTCGGTTTATTTTGTTGGGTAGTAGGTCCCTGTTGAAAAGAATAAGGTTGTGCTTTCCTTATTTTTCAGTTGACTGGCGTTTTTGACGTGCATCAGCGGCATTTGCACGTGCGTTTGCTTCTAAGTCATTGTGGTCAGCAAGTTCACGAGAGAACTCTACATCAATGCCATCAGTAGCTTTGTTTTGTTTGAAATTTTTTTTGTTCATTCGACACAATCTCCTTGCACTTTATCCCGCTTTAATGGGCAGTAAGACCCCCACCTTAAAATTCAGTGAAAGCAAAGAAGTTAGGTGGGGGGCGGGCTGCCCATAAAAGTCCGATTGGTGAGGGCTAATAATCAGTGAGGATGAAGAAAATCCCCACTGATTAAAGTTTCACTTTATGCGACGTTGCAAAGTTAGTTTGACACAAATAGACTTTTTTATACAAAGAGGAATTGGAAAGTAAAAAGCCGAAATATACAGTATAAGTAATAGAAATGGGGGATAGGTATGGAGTTTTTAAACGGGAAAACAGCTGTTGTAACAGGAGCTGCACAGGGAATTGGAAAAGAGATTGCAAGGGTGTATGCAAAACTAGGGGCGAAAGTATTAATTAGCGATGTAAATGAAGAGAAATTACAAAAAACGACACGTGAGTTCTTGGATGAAGGATATGAAGTGAGCTTATATCGATGTGATGTGAGTAATCAAAATGAAGCAAAGTCGTTAATTGAATATGCGGTTCAAAAATTCGGAACATTACATATTTTGGTGAATAACGCTGGGATTACAAGAGATGCAATGTTACATAAAATGGAGAAGTCTGCTTGGGAACAAGTATTACAAGTGAACTTAACTGGAGTTTTTTATTGTATGCAACCAGCGCTGCTTTACATGAGACAACAAGGATATGGACGTATTATTAATATATCTTCAATTAGTAGAGAAGGAAACATAGGTCAAGCAAACTATGCAGCTACGAAGGCAGGCGTTGTAGGTTTAACGAAAACGGCAGCGAAAGAAGTTGGAAATTTCGGTATTACGTGTAATGCGATTTGCCCAGGATTTATGGATACAGATATGACAAAAACGATACCAGATAAAGTGAAAGAAAAGATGGTCGGCGCGATTCCGGTTGGTAGAATTGGAACGCCAGAAGATATTGCGAACGCAGCTGCCTTCTTAGCATCAGAATACGCATCCTATATTACAGGAGAAGTATTAAATGTGAGCGGGGGACTGCAAGTTTAAAGACATACATAATGAAAAGAACCTGACCGGATAGGTCAGGTTCTTTCTCTTTAATTTAAGTTAAGCCAAACGCTCTTCACTTCTGTATAGTTATTTAATGCATAAGATCCCATTTCACGACCAAGACCGGATTGTTTAAATCCTCCAAATGGAGATGCTGCATCAAAGACGTTATAACAGTTTACCCATACTGTACCAGCACGTACTTTACTTGCAACGTAGTGTGCTGTTTTAACATTTTCTGTCCACACACCAGCTGCTAAGCCGAATTGTGATTTATTTGCACGGTCAATTACTTCATCAATATCGTTAAACGGTATAGCAGAAATAACTGGACCGAAAATTTCTTCTTTTGCAATCGTCATTTCATCATTTACGTCAGCGAATACTGTAGGAGAAACGAAGTAGCCTTGATCAAATGGATTACTTCCTCCGCAAAGTACTTCAGCACCTTCTTCAATCCCTTTTTCGATGTAGCCCATTACACGTTTTTGTTGTTCTTCGGAAACGAGAGGACCGATTGTAGTTTCTGGACTTAAGCCAGCACCTTGATTTAATTTTTTAGAGTAAAGGACAAGGTCAGCCATGACATTATCATACATTTTCTTCGGAACAAATAAACGTGATCCAGCAGAGCATACTTGTCCTTGGTTAAACATAACACCAGAAAGTGCACCAGGAATCGCGCGAGATAAATCAGCATCTGGCAAGATGATATTTGGTGATTTACCGCCTAACTCAAGTGTAACGCGCTTTAATGTTTCAGATGCTTGGCGCATAATTTGCTTACCGACTGGAGTAGAACCAGTAAATGCAATTTTATCAACGAGTGGATGATTAACAAGAGCTTGTCCAGCTGATTCACCGAATCCAGGAACGATATTAATAACACCTTTCGGGAATCCAGCTTCTTCAATTAATTCAGCTAAGTATAAGGCAGATAGTGGAGTTTGTTCTGCAGGTTTTAAAACGATTGTACATCCTGTAGCAAGCGCTGCTCCCATTTTCCACATTGCCATAAGAAGTGGAAAGTTCCAAGGGATAATTTGACCAACGACACCAACAGCTTCATGACGTGTATAGTTAAAGTAATCACCGGAAACAGGGATTGTTTGACCAACGATTTTCGTCGCCCAGCCAGCATAATAGCGCATATGCTCAATTGCAAGTGGTATGTCTGCTGCCATTGTTTCACGGATTGGCTTTCCGTTATCTAACGTTTCAAGCTGTGCAAGCTCTTCTTTATGTTCTTCCATTAAATCAGCTAACTTGTACATAAGCCGGCTTCGCTCAGCAGTGCTCATGCGAGACCAAGGACCTTCGTCAAAAGCCATGCGAGCTGCAACGACAGCTTTATGAATATCTTCGCGACCAGCTTCAGAAACGACGGCAAGTGTTTCGCCAGTTGCTGGGTTAGGTGTGTTAAACGTTTTTCCGGAAGCGCTTTCAATGAATGATCCATTCACATATAACTTTTTTGTACCTTGAAGAAACTTTTCTACCTTTTCATGAAGATTTACAGCTAGTTGACTCATTGTATAACCCCCTTGAAAATATAATGTAAACGCAGTACGAGACAGCGTTTATTCCGAAATCAAGGATGTAGGAACTAGATGGAAAGCCTCTAATTTAAATCATAATTAACAAATACTGAAAATTCAAATTTCATTTGTGTTACAATTGTAAAAAATATGTAATGTAAGAGAATCTTCTATATAATTATAAAAAATCCTGCTTGTTTTTGCTTTCTAGTAGGAAAAACTAGAGGAACAGTGGTACAATAATACATCGTGAGAGGAGGGAGAAAAATGAAGAATTATCATGATGATCCACGCTTTCGAATCGCCCATAGAGAAGCGTTAATTGGTCTTGGACTTGCAATTATTAATTTTATAATATGGTACGGATTTGCTTATGGGCTTGGTAGTAAAAATCCAAGTGAATATACATATGTATTCGGTTTTCCAGCATGGTTTTTTTATAGCTGTATCGTTGGATTTATCGTTATGGTTATTTTACTTAGTTTAGTTGTTCGTTTTGTATTTCAAGATATTTCACTCGATGAGGAAGAAAAAAGTGAGGAATAATAGATGAATTGGTATGTAATCATTCCAATGATAATTTCGTTTATCGTTGTATTTTTAATTGGTGTATATGCTTCAAGACGTGTACAAGCGACTGCCCATAATAAATTTTTGCAAGAATATTTTTTAGGTGGGCGTGAGCTCGGTGGTTTATTATTAGCAATGACAATGATTGCTACGTACGGTAGTGCTAGTAGCTTCATTGGTGGCCCTGGTATAGCATACAATATGGGGCTTGGATGGGTATTGTTATCTGCGATTCAAGTTGTAACAGGGTATATCGTTTTAACAGTTATCGGTAAAAAGTTTGCAATTATCGCTAGGAAGATGGAAGCCATTACTCTTATCGATTATTTAAAGGGAAGATATAATAATAAAGCAGTTGTCATACTTTCTGCGTTATGTATTATTATCTTTTTATTTTCAGCAACAGTAGCTCAGTGGGTCGGCGGTGGCCGATTAATTGAGTCGCTAACGGGTCTCTCTTATACAACAGCACTATTTTTATTTACTTTTTCTGTACTTGTGTACGTATTAATTGGTGGTTTTCGTGCAGTTGCTTTATCAGATACGTTATTAGGTATCATTATGTTAGTTGGAACGACAATCATCTTAATTGCTACTGTCGTTGCCGGTGGTGGAATTGAAAAGATTATGCAGGAACTTGTTCAAATCAATCCGAATTTAATTACACCATTCGGAGCAGATGGTAGTTTAACAAAATCATATGTGACATCATTTTGGATTTTAATTGGAATTGGCGTTGTCGGTTTACCGCAAATTAGTGTGCGTGCCATGTCTTATAAAAATTCAAAAGCGATGCATCAAGCGTTAATAATTGGTACGATTGTTGTCGGTACCATTATGATTGGTATGCATTTAACGGGTGTGTTCGCACGAGTTGTACTTCCAGGTATAACGGTACCAGACAAAGTAATGCCGCTACTTGCAATGGAAGTGTTACCTCCTTGGTTAGCTGGAGTTTTCTTAGCTGCACCGATGGCGGCGATTATGTCTACAGTAAACTCCCTATTATTACTTGTAAGTTCATCAATCATTAAAGATATATACGTAAATTACATAAATAAAGATGCGGCAGACAGTACGATTAGAAAAGGAAGTTTATGGATTACTGCTATCGTAGGATTGCTCGTTTATGCAGCAGCAATTAAACCACCAGATTTTTTAATATGGTTAAATTTATTTTCTTTCGGTGGATTAGAAGCAGCATTCATTTGGCCGATTGTATTAGGGTTATATTGGAGGAAAGGAAATGCAACAGGAGCGCTTGCCTCCATTTTAGTTGGAGTAAGCTCATATATGTGCATTCATCTTTTCTATCCAAATCCGTTCGGTATACATACAGTTGTCTTCCCGATTTGTTTTGCGTTTATCGCTTATATCTTAGGAAGCATGGTTGCTGTGAAGAAAAACAGTATAGGTTAGATGAAAAACGTAGTCCTTACAGGACTGCGTTTTTTCGTATAAATTTGTTCTTTTTATTCTGTAATCCTGTGAATATTCATAAATTAATAACAATTGAGGGGATGGAGTTGAGGGCGATGAAAAAAGTATTATTTTTAGGAGACCCAGGAATTGATGACTCTTTAGCAATTATGTATGGATTGTTGCATCCTGATATTGATATTGTTGGTGTAGTAACTGGATATGGAAATGTAACGCAAGAAAAGGCGACAAGTAATGCGGCATATTTATTGCAACTGGCAGGGCGGGAAGATATACCTATTATTAATGGTGCGAAAATCCCTTTATCTGGAGATATTACAACATACTATCCAGAAATTCATGGGGCGGAAGGTTTAGGACCAATTCGACCGCCAAAAAATCTTTCTCCAAATATAAGGCCTTTTTGTGAGTTTTTTGACATTCTTGAAAAATATAAAGGAGAATTAATTATAGTTGATGCTGGGAGGTCAACGACACTTGCAACAGCATTTATTTTAGAAAAACCATTGATGAAGTATGTGAAAGAATATTATATAATGGGCGGTGCTTTTTTAATGCCTGGAAATGTTACACCAGTCGCAGAAGCGAATTTTCATGGTGATCCTATTGCGTCACAATTAGTCATGCAAAATGCCAAGAATGTGACGTTGGTGCCGCTTAATGTTACATCTGAAGCTATAATCACGCCAGAGATGGTAAAGTACATTACGAAACATTCTAAAACGAGTTTTAATAAATTAATTGAACCGATTTTTACGTATTATTATAAAGCTTATAGAAAGTTAAATCCGAAAATAACAGGAAGTCCGGTACATGACGTTGTTACAATGATGGTCGCGGCAAATCCTTCAATATTGGATTATGTGTATCGTCGTGTCGATGTAGATACAGTGGGGATTGCAAAAGGAGAAAGTATTGCAGATTTCCGTCCTCAACCTGATGCAAAAGCCTTAAAAAATTGGGTGCGAATTGGTTGGTCATTACATTATAAAAAATTCCTTGAGGATTTTGTGAAAATTATGACGTAGACATAATGGGAGTATACAAGTTAAAATAATGGAGATGGTTATTCAAATAACCATCTCCATTATTTTGTTTTTTTAGATAGAGAGAAAGAGTTACACAATAGGAGAGGAATTTTACTTGAAAAAAACTATAGTATGCGCAGTGATTGTGGGTATTTTCGTTTTGCTAATATCGGGTAATTTTTTAGTGAAAAAAGTTTGGAGTTCAAATAATGATGATGCGCAGTATATCGCATCCTTTATTGAAGAACATAAAGATGAAAAAAATAGTGCACTTTTAGTAAAGAGAAATGATAAAATTGTTTATTCTGTAAATCCAGATGTTGTATTGCCGGTTGCTAGTACGATGAAATTAATTGTGGCGCTTGAATATACGAAACAAGTTACAGAAGGGAAGATTGATTCGTCTCATTTTGTTTCAATTAATGATGTGAATCGTTATTATGTGCCGAATACAGATGGTGGAGCGCAAGATAGATGGCAAAGCTATTTGGAGAAGAAAGGCAAGATAACTGAAGGAGCGGTTTCTTTAGAAGAAGTTGCAAGAGGAATGGTTAGGTTTAGCTCGAATGCAAATGCTGAGTACTTAATGGAAGTGTTAGGATTAGATAATATTAATCGGAATTTACAAAGTTTATCGCTTCCTGCACATCAACCAATATTTCCAATCGTTTCATCTTTATACATCCCTGGATATTTGCATAAAGAACTACACGTTCCGAAATATAAAATAGAGAAAAAGTTAAAAGAAATGTCTCAAGAGCAATATCGTGAATATGCGATGATTATTCATGAGCGTTTAAAAAAGAAGGGACCATTATTACAGAAGGAAATTCCTCTTTATTTAGAGGAACGTTACGATAAAATTTGGTCAGATCGATTGCCAGCTGCTTCTGCAAACGATTATATGGTACTACTTCAAAAGGCGAATCATAAAGGTGGCCTGACAGAAGCAGAAGAAAAAGTATGGGCCAATATCGTTGAAACAGATATGAGCGCTAAGAAATACCGTAAAACATTTAGACATGCAGGGCAAAAAAATGGCTATACGCCATGGACAGTTACAAAAGCAGTTTATGCGATGGACAAACGCGGGAACTGTACAGAAATAGTGTTCTTAGCAAATAATTTAAATGAAGATGACAGTGCAGAAATACGGAAACATTTAGCAAACTTACATTTCCAAGTGTTGCAAAGTGATAAGTATGATGCGACTTTTATTAAATAAACTCGGTGCAAAGAGCACCGAGTTTATTTTTGTGTACAAGCACTTTTTTCCTATCTCTGGGTATGATGGGTAGTAATACTTAGGTGAAAGGGGAAAAGGTGATGAAACAAAGTAAAGAAGAGTTTATAAAGAGTGAAGGCGCTGATTTCCCTGGGAAAACATACGTGAATTGCGTATTACAACATGTATTTGAGTTTCAACGAAATTACTTATTGAAAGATATGTTTCAAGTGCATAAAGCGCATATTGTGATGCTGATGGAAGAAAATTTAATGAAAAAGGAAGAAGCTAAATTTATATTACAAGCACTAAAAAAGGTTGAGGAAATTCCAAAAGAGCAATTGCTCTATACAGAGCAGCATGAAGATCTCTTTTTTTTAGTGGAACATTTAATTTCTCAAGAAGCGAAAAGCGATTTTGTAAGTAATATGCATATTGGTAGAAGTAGAAATGATATGGGTGTTACGATGTATCGCATGAGTTTAAGGCGATATGTGCTACGATTAATGGAACATCATTTGTTATTGCAAGAAAGTATACTGCAATTTGCTGCTGATCATAAGGAAACGATTATGCCAGCTTATACACATACACAACCAGCGCAGCCAACAACATTTGGTCATTATACGTTAGCGATTTATGATACGATGCAGAGAGATTTAGAACGCATGAAAAAAACGTACAAACTTTTAAATCATTCCCCAATGGGAGCGGCTGCGCTTTCTACAACAAGTTTCCCAATTAAACGAGAGCGAGTTGCCGAGTTACTTGGGTTTACAAATGTAATTGAGAACTCATATGATGCTGTTGCTGGAGCGGATTATTTATTAGAAGTTAGCTCTTTACTTATGGTAATGATGACGAATACGAGCAGATGGATCCATGACTTCTTACTATTAGCGACGAAAGAATATGATGGTATTACTGTGGCGAAGCCATATGTGCAAATTAGTAGTATTATGCCGCAAAAGCGAAATCCAGTTTCGATTGAACACGCCCGTGCAATTACGAGTAGTGCTTTAGGAGAAGCATTTACAGTATTTCAAATGATTCATAATACACCATTTGGTGATATTGTTGATACAGAGGATGACTTGCAGCCATACTTATATAAAGGGATTGAAAAGACTATTCGTGTTTTTTCTATTATGAATGCAGTTATTCGAACGATGAAGGTAGAGGAAGAAACGTTGAAAAATCGTTCCTATAAACATGCAATTACGATAACTGATTTCGCAGATGCTTTAACAAAAAACTATGACATTCCATTTCGGCATGCGCATCATGCAGCGAGTGCTATTGCAAATATGTTATTGGAGCAGAAAAAGGAGCTTCATGAATTACATTTGAAAGATGTGAATATGTACTTACAAGAAAAATTTAATATAACTTTATTAGAAAAAGAGTGGAAAGAAATTATATCGCCAGAAGCTTTTATACAAAAAAGAAATGTATACGGTGGGCCGAGTAAAAAAGAAATGGAGCGCATGATTAACAATCGAAAAGAGTCATTTCGACAAGAAGAGGTATTTGAAAAGGAAAAACAGAGAATTTTACAAGCTGAAAATAATTTGAATACGTTAGCTTCGAATATTATTGAATCGTAAAAGAGGAATTTAGTGAATTAATCGCCAATACCTTAATAAAACTATAAATAGAGAGAAGAGATTGTCGATGATTCAATTGCATGTATATGAAGAGATTGTTAATTTTAAAGAAGAGGTTACACCATTTCTAGAAAAGAATGAGCAGGAAAATAATCTCATATTAGGCGTATTACAAATGGTCCACCAACCGATATTTATGGGGATAGCGAAACAAGGAGAAGAAATTGCGGTTGTATTTCTTCAAACAGAAGAGAAGAAACAAATTATTGTTGCTACGTCTGAAATGGTGGAAGAGGACATCGTGGAACTTGCCAAAAATTAGCGGAAGTATATCCAGATGTTCCTGGATTAATCGGTAATAAGAAAATTGTACAGAGATTAGCCGAAGAGATTGCAGTGTTAGAAAATAAGAAAACTACTGTTGCGATGGAGCAAGGTATATATGAATTAAAACAAGTGAAGAAAAAGTGGAACGGAGATGAAATCTTTCGAGAAGTAAATAGTGATGAGCTAACATTAATAGAACAGTGGATATACCAATTTTGCGAAGATGTGAATCTTCCTACTACGAAAGAGGAAGCAAAACAAACGGCACATACATTAATTACTAATCATCGTTTATTTGGTCTAGAAGTAGATGGAAAACTTGTTTCTGTAGCAGCAAAAACACGTCCAACTAAAAATAATATAACAGTTAATTTCGTATATACGCCGAAAGAAGAAAGGAAAAAGGGATACGCATCTAATTGTGTAGCGGCACTTAGTCAACGTATGTTAGATGAAGGTTACAAAACAACGACATTATATACGGACCTGGCAAATCCAACATCGAATAAAATTTATCAAGAAATTGGTTATGAACAAATTGCGGAGTCTGTGCTTATATTTTTAGAGAAGTAGAACAAAAAGGCGTGCTAAAATAGCACGCCTTTTTGTTATTCATCAATTCTAATAACCTCGCCTTGAGGGAAGTCTTCGGTTTCTAGTAAGTTACGAATAGCTTTTGCAACGTATTCAGGTGATAATAGCTTTCCTTCTTCTTTTAATGCGATGAATCGATCTAAATTTGTGAAGTCTTCTTTATTTGTTTCCCGAATTTGTGCTTGCATATTTGTATCAACAACACCAGGTGCAAAAGCGACGATTTTTACTGGGAATTCTTTTGCTGCTTCTTCCGTTGCTACGCACTGTGTAAACATATTTACGCCAGCTTTCGTTGTACAATAAGCGCCCCATCCGAAGTAAGGATTTTTTCCTGCACCAGATGAAATGTTTATAACACGTTTATCTACTTTCCATTCTTTCGTATGTTTCATGAAAGTGGAGGTGAGAATCATAGGTGCAAGTAAATTAATGTGAACGTTCGTAATGAATTGTTCACTTTCTGCTTTTTCAATTGGCTTCATAGGAGCAACCGTACCCGCATTATTAATTAAATGAATAGAAGATACACTGTCTTCTTGAATAGATGAAATGATTTTGTTAAAGTTCGTTTCTAAATTATGTACATCTTGAAGATCTAAGGAGTGGAAAACACAATTGCTATTATATTGTTCTGCGAGTTTCGTAAGCTCTTTATTTTCTCTTCTAGAAATAGAGATGACAGTTGTATTTTTTTCTAACAATTGTGTGGCAATAGCCTCACCTAAACCTTGTGAAGTTCCTGTTATAATAACGTAGCGCATAGTTTTATAAACTCCTCTCATATGTGCGGAATTTTGTTGGACAACGTACATTGTATAGTTTGTCTACATTTTATAGTATAGAGCAATTTTTACTATAATTGAAATGAGATGATTGCGTGCCTTTTATAAATCGTTTTACGACAACAGTACCTGGTGCCGTCACGTTTACTGGGAATACGCTGGGACTTAGCCCTACATCACCTGCACCAGGTAATATTTTTGGTACACTTGCTGTTTTTACAACGGTAAATACAGCGCTGCAAGTACCAGGGTTCCCAGCAGGTACAACGGATGACTGGCGCTTGAATTCTTCAAGTGCAATTTTAAATCTTCCGGCAGGGAGTAGTATTTTGTATGCAGAGTTAGTTTGGGCAGGAACTTTCCGGACTGATACGGAAGATGTTTTACCATTTTTAAATGATAACATTACATTTACAACGCCAGCAGGGACGTTTTCTGTTACGCCAGATCCTGCTACCGCGCAGCAAGGTTCAGTAGGGAATCAGTTTTATTATGCACGCTCTGCTAATGTAACGAATCTTGTTAGTGCAGGTGGGGCGGGCACATATACAACAGGTGCCGTGCCAGCTACAAGAACTTCAGCTGATCCAACAATTAGTCGTTCAGCTGGCTGGACGCTTGAGGTTGTGTATCAAAATGCAAGTTTACCACTTCGGAATTTGTCAGTATATGCAGGGCAAGAAATTATCGATGCTTCATCACCACCGGTTGATGCCACTATTTCAGGATTTGCAACTCCCGCAACAGGAGCTGTAACAGGAAGGGTACTTGTAACTGCACAAGAAGGTGATTCTAACATTTCTGGAGATCAACTTCGTTTTGGACCGAATGCGAATACTACAGTTGCTTTATTTGGACCGAGAAATCCCGCGAATAATTTCTTTCAGTCACAAATTTGTAATGACAGTGGAAATTTAGATACGAGCGGTACATTTGGAGATTTGAATCAGCCGTTAGGAGTAGCTTTGGCCGTCCGAAGGCAAGGGTGGGATATTACGAATGTAGATGCCTCCTCATCTTTAGTAAACAACCAAACGTCAGCAACTGTTCGCTTCGTGACAAATGGGGATGGATATGCTGCAGCTGGTTTTGGTGTTCAAATTGATGCAACAGGTCCGATTATTAATCCTGTTAAATCGGTTAATAGAACAGTCGCAGGGGTAGGGGATACTCTTACCTATACGATTACGGTTCCAAATACAGGAACAGGAAGTGCAGAAAACGTTGTATTACGTGATAGTATTCCGAATGGAACGACGTTTGTTGCTGGTAGTGTAACGGTAGGAGGGGTAACACAGCCGAATGCGAACCCTGCTACTGGAATTAATTTAGGTACAATCCCAAATAATACGCAAAGAATTGTTACCTTTCAAGTGCGAATAACATCGTTTCCGAACCCAAATCCTATTCCAAATCGTGCAATGGTATCATATCAATTCCGTCCTTTCGTCGGTAGTCCACTTATTACTAGTATGTCTTCTTCGAATACAGTACAAACGACAGTGAATCAAGCAACTATAAGTATGCAAAAATCTGTAGATCTACAGACGGCAACGCTTAATGATGTATTAACGTACACGATTAATGTGACGAATAATGGAAACGTTACTGCAAACAATGTTATTTTTGTTGATAGTATTCCTGCAGGAACAACATTTGTAGCAAACAGCGTTACGGTAAACGGAGTAGCACGTCCAGGAGCGAATCCAGCAAGTAGTATTAATCTAGGAAGTATTAATGCTTCGCAAACGACCGTAGTGCGCTTTCAAGTTCGAGTAACATCGAACCCTCTTGTCAATCCAATTCCGAACCGTGCAAGTGCAACATTTACCTTTACTCCAGTGCCTGGTCAACAACCAGTTTCAGGGCAAGCGACAAGTAATACTGTAGTTACGACAATTAATATAGCTGATATAACAACGAGAAAAACAGTGGATAAAGCTTTTGCAACGGTTAACGACGTTCTTACGTATACGGTAACAATTCAAAATACAGGAAATGTACTTGCAACGAATGTTGTTTTTCAAGATCCGATCCCAATTGGAACGACTTTTATCACAAATAGTGTAACTGTGGATGGTGTTTCGCAACCTGGGGCCAATCCAGCTACTGGGTTTACAGTAGCAAATATATCTCCCGGCGGAAGTAGGAGGGTTACTTTTCAAGTACGAGTGACATCGACGCCATCAGGAGGCACGATTGCGAATCGCGGAAATGTAACTGCTAATTTCGTCGTTATTCCAAATCAGCCACCAATAACGATTAATAGACAAACGAATACAGTTGTGACACAAGTTAATACAGGCGGTTTAAATGTAATAAAAGAAGTGAATACAACGCAAGCGGCAGTAGGAGACACTTTAACGTACACAATTGCCGTTCAAAATACGGGGAATGTTCCGTTAACAAATGTGTTTTTCCAAGACGCTATTTCTTCCGCTGTTTCATTTGTTGCAAATTCTGTAACAATTAATGGAGTACCGCAAAGTGGATTGAATCCGAATACAGGATTTTCTCTTCCGAATATTCCTGCGGCTCAAACCGTTGTAGTCACATTTGATGTATTAATTATACAGGATCCAGAAAATGAAGATATTTTAAATCAAGCAAATGTAACAGCAAGTTTTCAAGTGAATCCGAGTGAACCACCCGTAACAATCAATGTTCCGAGTAACATTGTGAATACAACTGTACAATCAGGTAACTTTGAAGTTGTGAAATCAGTAAATACGGATGTTGCAACGGTAGGGGATATTTTAGTATATACAATAGAAATCATAAACGCAGGTAGTGTACCAGCTACAAATGTATTTTTCCAAGATTCAATTCCACAAGGTACATTATTTATTGAAAACAGTGTCTTTGTGAATGGGATCTTACAAGAAGGGGCAGATCCAGAATTCGGATTCCCATTAAATAATTTGCCCGCTGGTGCGAGTGTAATTGTTACATTTGAAGTATTAATTGATGAAGTTCCACTTGGAAATAATGTTGTAAACAGTGCGAATGTTACAGGAGATTTCCTTGTAAATCCAACAGAGCCACCGATTACTGTAACAGAACCAAGTAATACTGTTATGACGGTCGTAAATTCTTCAGGATTAAATGTAATAAAAAGTGTAAGCGCTACTGAAGCTGGTGTAGGAGATACGTTAACGTATACAGTTCGTATACAAAATAGTGGGACAGTAGCAGCAACTAATGTATCGTTCCTTGATCCGATTCCAGTTGGAACCACTTTTGTAGCGAATAGTGTAACAATAAACGGGCTACCTCAACCCGGTTTAAACTCAACAACTGGATTTCCACTTGCTAATATTCCAGTAGGAGGGATAGTAACAGTTACTTTTCAAGTAACGATTACGAGTGTACCGCCAAATAGAGTTCTTCCGAATAATGCGAATGTAACTGCTGATTTCCAAGTAAGTCCTCTCCAGCCACCAATTACAATTGTAACGATTAGTAATATTGTTGTGACGCGAGTGAATGTAGGGTCACTTAATGTAATGAAGAGTGTAAATACACTACAAGCCGGTGTGGGAGATACGTTAACGTATACGATTCTTATTCAAAATACAGGAACTGTTCCTGCAACAAATAATATTTTTCAAGATCCAATTCCGTCTGGAACAACGTTTGTAGCAAATAGTGTGACGATAAACGGAGTCGTTCAGCAAGGCGCGGATCCTATGGCAGGATTCCCGGTACCAAATATTCCGGTTGGGCAAACGGCCACGGTTACGTTTCAAGTTACCGTGACGAGTGTTCCGAGCGGTGGAAATATAAGAAACCAATCTAACGTTACTGCAAGTTTTCTTATAAACCCAGCAAACCCTCCAATAACGACTGTTACGAATAGTAATTTCGTTGTGACGCAAGTAAACACAGCGCAGTTAAATATACAAAAAACTTCATCTGTACAACAAGCAGCACTTGGAGAAACTTACACGTATTCTGTTGTCATTCGTAATAATGGTACAGTAACAGCAACGAACGTTTCTTTCATTGATCCAATTGCTCCAGAAACAACATTTGTAGCAAATAGTGTAACGATAAATGGAACACCACAACCTGGATTTGATCCAAATGCTGGATTCCCGCTTCCTAATATTGCAGCTGGAACATCATTGACCGTAACGTTCCAAGTTACTGTGGTTGCACCATCTACACGTGGAGCAGTATTAAATACAGCATCTGCTACAGCCACTTTCTTATTAAATCCTTTACAACCACCTGTAACAACAACGAACTCAAGTAATACAACGGTAGTTACAATACCGTTACCTCCTCCTGGTGAAGTAACAGCAACAAAAACAGTTGACGTTGCAGCTGGAGCGGTTGGGGATGTATTAACGTACACTGTGCTCATATCAAATGTAGGAATTATACCAGTTACAGATGTGTTCTTCCAAGATGTCATCCCAGAAGGAACGACATTTGTAGAAGGTAGTGTAACGATAGGTGGAGTGCAGCAACTTGGTTTAAATCCAGAAATAGGATTTACAGTTACGCCATTATTAATCGCTGGTGGAAGTATTGAGGTTACGTTCCAAGTGACGATTACAGAAATTCCAGATAATGAAGTTATATTAAATGATGCAGACGTTACATTTACTTCACAACCAAATCCGCAGGAACCACCGATTACGGAAACGATATTAACGAATTTGGTCGTTACGACAATTAATATAGCGTTTATTTTTCCGTTAAAACTAGTAGATAAAGAAGTAGCGACTGTAGGAGAAATATTAACGTATGATGTATTGATTTTTAATTTCGGAACAGTACCAGCGACCAATGTTCAATTTATTGATACAACTTCTGCTGGTGTAGCATTTGTACCAGGAAGTGTGAGCATCAACGGGGTACCAGCACCAGGATTAGATCCTTTCATCGGTTTTACAGTTCCAGATATACCTGTAGATAATTTTGTACGTGTCACCTATCAAGAGATGGTAACGAGCATACCAGAAGGTGGTACAATTGTTAACTTTGTAGATGTTACAGCTACATTCGCTGTAAGTGAAACAGAACCACCGATTACGGAGACGACGACAAGTAATACGACATTAACAGAAATCAATGAGCCTGGTTTGAATGTTTTAAAATCAGTAAGTCAGCCGGTTGTTGCAGTAGGCGATACAATCACATATACAACAGTAGTTCAAAATACAGGGACAGTGCCAGCAACGAATATTCAATATAGTGATGTACTACCTTCCTCTATAGCATTCGTGCCGAACAGTGTAACGATAGACGGTGTGTTACAACCTGGATTCAATCCGAATAATGGATTCCCGCTTCCAGATATAAATCCAGGTGAAAGTGTAGAAGTCACATTCCAAGTAACTGTTGTTAGTGTTCCGTCAAACGGAACAATTGCCAATACGGCAAATGTAACTGGAAGTTTTGTATTAGTACCAGGAGAACCACCAGTTATAGTAAATCAGCCAAGTAATACAACACTCACAACTGTAAATAGAGGACGCTTTAATGTTATTAAACAAGTAAATAGAGCTGCTACTCTAGTTGGAGATGTATTGACGTATACAGTGCAAATAACGAATACAGGAACAGTAACAGCTAATGATGTTCAGTTTATTGATACCATTTCAGCAGGAGCGTCATTTGTACCAAATAGTGTAACGATAAATGGAGCCCCGCAACCAAACTTAAATCCGATTACTGGATTTGGAGTTGGAGATATACCAGTTAGTGAAACGGTTATAGTGACGTTTCAAGCGACAGTTACAAACATCCCGTCATCAGGAACAATTACGAACGTTGCAAATATAACAGGAAGCTTTACTTTAGTGCCAGGAGAACCACCAGTTGTAGTAACAGAGCCGAGTAATACGACGATAACTAGAGTGAATAGAGGACGATTTAGCGTTATAAAATCTGTAAATAAAGAAGCGACACGTTTAGGAGATACGTTAACGTATAGCGTGCAAGTTACAAATACGGGAACGGTAACAGCGACAAATGTTCAGTTTATCGATGTTCCGTCACCTAGTTTAGAATTCGTTCCTGGAAGTGTACAAATAAATGGGATTCCGCAAGTAGGATTAGATCCATTTGTAGGCTTTTCATTACCGGATCTTGCTGTAGGGGATAGCGTATTAATTACATTTGAAGTAAATGTAATCTCGGTTCCGTCTTCTAGTAGCATTATGAATACAGCGAGAGTAACGGGTGATTTCGAATTGATTCCAGGAGAACCTCCGTCTACAATTACAAATTCAAGTAATACGACGGTTACGCCGGTAAATAGAGGTAGCTTAGATATGCTAAAAGAAGTAGACCATTCAATTGTTGGCGTAGGAGAAACGGTAACGTATACGGTTCGTATATTAAATACTGGTACTGCTGATGCGATGAATGTTCAATTTATCGATGTGCTATCTCAGGAAGCTGATTTCGTTCCAAATAGTGTAACGATAAATGGGGTTCTGCAACCGGGGGTAAATCCGCAAATTGGATTTACGATACCAGATATTCCAGTTGGTGAGACGGCACTTGTAACATATAAAGCTACGATTACAAGTTTTCCGGATGGTGGAACAGTAGTAAACGTTGCTGGAGCGTTAGCAGAATATATTTTAGTACCAGGAGAGCCTCCAGTTACAGTGATGGACACGAGCAATACAGTTATTGTAACGGTAAATACTGCAATCTTATTTGTTGCAAAAGGAGCAAACTTTGAAGTAGCGATGGTAGGGGATGTTGTCACTTACGGAATTGCCGTTATAAATGATAGTACAGTTCCTGTGACCAACATTGTGTTAACAGATATCATTGATCCAAATACGTTATTTATAAATGGCACGGTAACGGTAAACGATGTAGCTCTTCCATTTGCTAATCCAAATACCGGTATTCCATTAGGTGATTTTCAGCCAAATGATGCGGCAATTATTAATTTCCAAGTTGTAATAACAGGAGGGCAAATAAATAATTTAGTCACAAATACTGCTATAGCAAATGGGCTCGCAATTGTAAATCCGAATGAGCTGCCAGTAGTAGTGGAGGGTGATAGCAATACAGTTGTTATCCCGTTTATTCCTCAAAATGTCTCAACGACAGTCGTAAAAACGGCAGATTTACAGGCAGCAACGATTGGAGATGTTATTATCTTTACGACAGTTATTACAAATACGGGTGATACTGTCATACAAAATATTCGTTTTCAAGATATGTTAGATAGTAGTGTTCGATTTGTCCTTGGAAGTGTAACGGTTGATAATACACCAGTACCAAATGTAAGCCCAGTATCAGGGTTTCTTATAGGGAATTTAAATCCAGGTGAAGCACGAACAGTTTCGTTCCAAGTAGTAGTGCAGAGTGCCCCAAGTGGTTCGGGGAATTATATAAATCAAGCAAGTATTCGTTTCGAACATCAAGTAGGCACAGTTTTACCACCTGTTACACAAATAGTAGAAAGTAATATAGTTGTTATTCCATTTGTTCCAACGATAGAACAAATTTGCGAAACGAATCTTAATTGTTTAGGGAAAATTTCTTTTCAATGTTCTCCGTGTGATCACTTGCAAATAAAGAGAAAATAAATACAGAAAGAGCATCCTGTAAGAGAAGGGTGCTCTTTCTGTATGAATCATGTAGATTCTTTTTCGGGTGAGCTGAAAAATTCATCAATTTTGTCGGAGAGTAGAAATGGAATAGCTCCTTTTATAACAGAAATGTCCCAGTCCCACCATGCGATATTTTCTAGTTTGTCAATTGTTTCTTGAGGGAAACGATATCGAACAAATTTTGCAGGATTACCAGCTACAATTGCATATGGCGGTACATCCTTTGTAACAACACTCTTTGCGCCAATAATGGCACCGTTACCAATCGTAACACCAGATAAAATGCAGGATTGATAACCAATCCATACATCATTGCCGACTACAATATCACCTTTTGAAGAGGGGTGACCAGTAATATGGGCTCCTTCGCTGAAAAGAGCGTTAAATGGATAAGTCGTTATCCAGTCCGCGCGATGTTCTCCGCCAAGTATGAAAACAACTTCTTCTCCTAATGAACAAAACTTACCTATTTTTAATTTCGTTTCATCATTCCAAGAAAAAATAGTTGGACCTACTTTACTATAAGTATAATCACCGATATCATACTTACTATATTCAGGTTTTTGATTTAAATATAACATGATTCTTCAACCTTCTTTCTCAATCAAGAAATAAGCGTGGAATATTATATGCAAGGTGTAGTAAGGTGACCAGTGTTAATAGGTAAAATGAATAAATGGGAGTGGAATGTATGAGATATGAAATGGGATTATATAATAAACCTTTTCAGTCAATTCAATCAGGAAAAAAAGTGTATGAAGTGCGCTTATACGATAAAAAGCGTCAACTCATAAAACAAGGCGATCATATTGTATTTACGAACCTTACGACAGCAGCAACGATGGCTGTAAAAGTAACGGAGATAAAACGATATGAAAACTTTGAAGCAATGTACGAACAAATTGATAAAAAATTATTGGATTGTGAAAATGATAGTTTAGAGGAAATGTTAGAAAGTACATACAAAATATATACGAAAGAACAAGAACAAAAGTGGGGAACAGTTGCGATCGGTATTGAGGTAATAAAATGACAAGAAATCGCGGCGCGGCTATCATTGTGCAGGAAGGGAAAATTGCTCTTATAAAACGTATCCGAGAAGATGAAACGTACTATGTTTTTCCAGGTGGAGGAATTGAAGAAGGAGAAACACCTGAAGAAGCAACAAAGCGAGAAATTTTTGAAGAATTAGGGGTACATATAAAAGTGGAGCATCTAATTGCAAAGGTGGAGTATAAGGGTACGGAGTATTATTTTAATGCCGATATTGTAGGTGGAGTTTTTGGAAGTGGTAAAGCTGAAGAATTCGAAATGAAAGATAGAGGGATTTATATTCCGTTATGGTTGCCGATATATGAGTTGGAAAAAGTGAATATAAAACCGTATGAAGTGGTTGAAAGTATATTAGAACATTATAAAATATAAGGTCTGACAACATACAAAAAAAACCATTGACATAGTCTTCTGATTTAAGTATTGTATTCGAGTATGTTTATAATCAGGAGGTTTATATGAGCAATCAAACAACTACACATCATGTGAAAATGACAACAGCAGATCCATCTGGAATTGGTCTATTTGGATTAGCGATGGTAACACTTGTAGCATCATCTCAAAAGTTAGGCTTAACAGATGGCGTTTCACTAGTATTACCATGGGCAATCTTTTTAGGAGGATTTGCACAAATCTTTGCTTGCATTCACGATGCAAAGCATAACAATACATTCGGTACAACAGCATTCGGTGCATACGGTCTATTTTGGCTAGGTGTTGGAATGACTTGGTTAATTCAACTTGGAGTATTTGGCGAAAAATTAGCACAAGCTGCAGATTCAAAACAGCTTGGTGTAGCCTTTATCGGATATTTAATTTTCACAATCTTTATGACAATTGGTGCAATGGAAACACATAAAGTATTATTTATGATTTTCGTCCTTATTGATTTCTTATTTATCGGTCTTTCATTAAGTACTTTAGGTGTTATGCCGCATGCAATGCATAATTTAGCAGCATATTCTGAACTTCTTATTTCATTATTATCTTTCTATGGTTCAGCAGCAGCAGTGTTAAACACACACTTCGGAAAAGTTGTTTTACCAGTTGGAAAGCCGTTTGGTATTTTTAAAAAGTAAAAAAAAAGCACAGATGATTGTATAGTCATCTGTGCTTTTTTTTTATGAAGTAAACAGAAATAATAAAAAATATAATTGAAATTGATTATCATTATTAATATAATGAGAATGAGAATCATTTATTGTTAGAGGGGGATGCCAAAGTGGCGAAAATTTTAATAGCTTATGCAAGTATGTCAGGAAATACAGAGAGTATTGCTGATTTAATTAAAGTTAGTTTAGATGCTTTTGATCATGAAGTGGTATTGCAAGAAATGGAAGGCATGGATGCTGAAGAATTATTAGCTTATGATGGAATCATTTTAGGATCTTATACGTGGGGCGATGGTGAATTGCCATTTGAAGCGGAAGATTTCCATGAGGACTTAGAAAATATAGATTTATCAGGGAAGAAAGTAGCGGTATTTGGATCAGGTGATACGGCGTATGAACTGTTTTGTGAAGCGGTAACGATATTTGAAGAAAGGCTTGTAGAACGCGGTGCAGAGCTTGTACAAGAAGGATTGAAAATCGAACTAGCTCCAGAAGATGAAGAGGATGTTGAAAAATGCAGTAATTTTGCAATTGCATTTGCTGAGAAGTTCTAAGAATGGGAGTGTCAACGTGGAGACAATGTTAAGTGCGACCGCTATTACAAAGTTAAGAGATGGGAAGCTTATGTTAGCTACTACATATAATGGTTTATTTATTGAACAAGACGGAGAATGGAAACAAATTTTAAATGGTTTTCAAAAACGAATTAGGGATTTACATAGCGAAGATAATGTAGTGTATGGTGTAGGTGACGAAGGAATTTTTATTCGTAGTATGAATGGTGGAGAGAATTGGACGGTTCAACGTTTTCCAACAAAGGCAACGAGTTGGAATGTGTGTAGTAATATAGAAGGAACTGTCATTGCTCATGGAGATAAAACGTTGTATCATTCGAATGATTTTGGTTCGACATGGGAAACCATTCATCCATTTCTTGAATATGGTGGCGGAGCACCATCTATTCGATCGTTGTTTTTATATAAACATTACTTATTTATCGGTACGAAAATACATGCTAAATATGGTGGTGTTTGGCTCTTTAATTTGGAGACACGTAAATTAAAGAGGATTAAAATCGTGATGAATCAAATGATCTCAGCGTTGACGTTACACAACTCTTATTTAGTAGCAGCCAGTGGATCATGCAAAGGCATTAGCGGGAATATTTCTTTTTGTAAAATAAATGAAAGTATTGAGAGTGAAAAAACATATTGGCACACATGTCAAAGTGAGCAGAAAGCAAGTAGCTATTTAGACTTAAGTGTAGATCAACATGTGTTATATACAACGTCAACGCAAAATAAGGCTGGGATTAGTACTGTTTGTCGTGTACTTTTAGAAGAAGGAATTGTAACAGTATGTGATTCAGTTAAAGGGCATGGCTGGCGCATTGTAAACCAAAAAGAAGCCTATTTTGTAGCGGGATCAGGTGAATCAAAAGCGATGCAGTGGAAGAAAAAAGTTGTATAGCAAAAAAACTTTGCTTTTATTATATTGATATGATATATTATATTTAAACCATTTTACTTTTAATAATATAGAGATTTAAATGAGCTGTAACTTCCGAGGAGGATAGCAATGTTAAATCTCCTCAGAGTTGCAGTTTTTTTAATGTCTGACTTATTTTTGTAAAGTGGTTGAAAATGAATATGTACATATAGGTACATTGTAGGAGGATTTTTTACATGCAAAACGGTAAAGTAAAATGGTTTAACTCAGAAAAAGGTTTCGGATTCATCGAAGTTGAAGGCGGAGAAGACGTATTCGTTCATTTCTCAGCTATCCAAGGCGAAGGTTTCAAAACTTTAGAAGAAGGTCAAGAAGTTACTTTCGAAGTAGAACAAGGTAACCGTGGACCTCAAGCTACAAACGTTAACAAGAAGTAATTGTGGAAAAAAGAAGGGCTTGCCCTTCTTTTTTTTTGCGTTTTTACTGAATAACCCCCTATGTACATATAATAATGAGATTGAATTTGTTTTTTAGATAAGGTATTACATGCATAAAGTGTATGAATAAATAAATACTGAAAATAAAGTATGTGTGTGAAAAGGAATGTAGAAAGAGGTAAATAAATTGGAAAACGCTACACATTTTATTGTGTTTGATATAGAGAGAAATTTTAGGCCATATAAATCAGAAGATCCGTCAGAGATAGTTGATATCGGAGCTGTAAAAATAGAAGCAAGTACAATGAAGGTAATTGGAGAATTTTCGGAGTTAGTAAAACCGGGGGCACGACTTACTCGTCATACGACAAAATTAACGGGAATTACAAAGAAAGATTTAATTGGTGTCGAGAAATTCCCGCAAATTATAGAAAAATTTATTCGGTTTATTGGAGAAGACTCTATATTTGTTACATGGGGAAAAGAAGATTATCGATTTCTATCTCATGATTGTACGTTACATAGTGTAGAATGCCCTTGTATGGAAAAAGAAAGAAGAATTGATTTACAAAAATTTGTTTTTCAAGCGTATGAAGAATTGTTTGAGCATACACCAAGTTTACAATCTGCAGTAGAACAGCTCGGTTTAATATGGGAAGGGAAGCAGCACCGAGCTTTAGCGGATGCTGAGAATACAGCGAACATACTTCTTAAAGCATATAGCGAGAGAGATATTACTAAAAGGTATAAAAGACATGGTGAACTCGAGCTTGTAAAGGACGGAAAATTAACAGAAAAAGCGAAAAAAAAGATGCGAAAATGGGTATTTAAAGAAATGAGAAAAAATACAGAGCGTCCTTTCGCTTGGAGTACATTTGAAAGTAGTGACACGTGGGAAAGTATAACGGAAAGATATTATATAAGTGAACCTACAATAGAACTTCTGAAAAAACATTTTCGTACGGCGGTTAGAAAAGCGGAAAGGCAGATTAGGTATTTGGCTGAGATGGAGAAAGTAGTAGAAGAAAATTAATGACATAGTCTATTTTATTCATATGTACAACTAGACTTCAGGATTAAGTTGCTGAAGTCTAGTTGGAAAATTCACGGCTTGTCCCGTATTAGTAATGGAGTATTTTATTGTTTTTAGTATGAATATACATAGAAAAGAGTGTAGTTTAATGGAAGCAATCTTTAACATTTTAACCGTTTTAGCTTTTGGGATAATATTTACCGCACTATTAGCGTTTATTACACTTCCTTTCATAGCAAAGAAGAAGAATTGGAAAAGGCTTAATATATCTTTAAATCGTGGTGTATTAAAGATTAAAATAGAAGAGTAGGTTAAGAGTCTTATATATGGGAGGTGTAATAGTGATAGACTTGGATATTAAAGATGTCAACGTACAGATGGAATTAAATGGAGTCTTTTGGAATGAGGATGGGACTGCTGAAATGATGGTGACTACGAAAGAAAAACATTCTCTTATTCTTCGTCTAGTAGTTGATTTAGAAAGGAAAACGATTAGGGCGACGAGTGCTGAAATAGTGAATGGATTCTGTCCTCTGTGCAAACAGAAAAGGAATGAATGTAGTGAACTTAATGACTTGCAAAATAAAATGGGAATTTTAGAAGAAGCCTATGATTGGGTGAGAGAGCATCCGGAATATCGTTTTCAGTTATCTTTTTACGAGTACAATAAGTTTGAGGTAGTGAAATGAAATTTTAATTTTGAGAACATACATAGTGACTAAAAGGAAAAACACCAAAAACTTATAGAAGGGTTTGGTCTATAAGGAATATTGAAGCCGATATTTCTAATGGAAATACGTTTGTATAACCAGAAAGGGATGGACTTGATTCTGCAACAAAAGTCATCTTGGATCAAAATTATTTTTAAACATAAACATATTTTGTTATAAAGCAGAAAAACCGATTCTTAGTAGAATCGGTTTTTAATATAAATGAAAACTATGCCCCAAATAAAAGAGCGCTTATTAAAAGCGCCCAGTAAAAACAGTTAAATGGAAGAATTTATTCAATCCCGTTCGGATCATAAGAATACTGCTGCTTATTCTCAATCCGCTCAATCACATCTTGCAACTCGTCTGGCTTCAGAAACTCAATTGGAGAGAAGCCTTTCTCAAATGTAAGTGTATCAGCCTCAATCATTAATACGTATCGGTCATTTACCTTTGCGATATGTATTTGATCCCCGAAATCAGCAAGTAGGGCCTTTACAGAGATATGGTCTGCTTTTAGCTTTAATTCCACTTCAGGCGCGTGCTCGACGATTTGAGCGGTAGCTTCCATTACTTCTTCGGTTGAAAATTGTTCCATAATTTCGCGTTTCGGACTGGCAGCCCATACTTCCATCGCTTGGTCGAACTGTTCGCGCTCTTCCGTACCTTCTTCAAATACATCTTCAATTTGGTCGTATACCATGTCCATTACTTGTGTTTTCATAATTTCAGGCATAGAGCGTTCGTATTCGACGAATTTTAAGAAGTCTTCAAAGTAACGGGCGTGTGATGCTTGGTGAATTTTTAGCTCGCCCACTTCGACCATACCTTCTTCGGGCATGTACGGATATTGGATAGATTTCATATTTTTTGTTGTGATGGCCATTTCAACGTTACGAATTAGTGTGGATTCATCGGAAATAGAAGCGACTTTTGGCTCGAAGTCACATTTCATAACGAAGACGAATGGATCATCAAAGTATTTGCGTAGTTTTGCTTGCGCAATTAAAAATACACCACCGCGCACAGCACTTGTGTCAAGATATGTATAAACGAGAGGTTCGCTCATATCTTTGAAGTTTTCCTTCGTTTCTGCAAAGCGGATGCGATTAAATAAGTTGTAATGAGGGTTTGAGTCAAGTTCGTGCCCTTCTTCTACAATAAAGCGACCGATCTTTGTCGGAGCTTGTTCTGTTTTCGCATGACGTTCTACTTTTCGCTTTGAAATTTTTAATAATTCACCATTCAAAAATTCTTTTAAGGAGCTATCTTCATACTCTTCAGCGTCTAATGTTTGAAAATGTTTGTAGCGTTTATCAACAGCTTCACCTTTTCCTTCTACTTGTACAACATAAAAGGAAAGATAATTTATTTCAAAATCCATATTTATCACCTTGTTTCATTTCATTAACTCTTATCAGTATAGAGATGGAAAAAACTTTCGTCAATTTATATAAGGAAGGGGAAGCCCCCTTCCTTCATATATTTTTTATTTCCGAAATTAAAATCCGTCTTCTAATGCTGAAAATGGAATGTTCAGTCTGTTTTCTACTGTACGTAAACGTTGGTTTAAGCGGTTTAATCTACGTGTATGACGTTCAACCGTGTTTTCTAATTGACGTACTCTTTGTTCAAGCTCATTTACTCGTCTTTCTAATTGACGGTTTCCAGCACCAGGAAAAGAGATTGGAAGTTGGAATTGTCGAGTTTGATCATATGGATTAACTTGTTCTACTGGATCTATATATTGTTGGTATTGTGCTTGTAAATCATATTGAGGTTGATAACCAGTTTGGTTATATGGATCGTATGGATTGTAGGGGTACATAAAAACATCCTCCATTTCTTTAAAATAGGTTAATTCACCATAATGTATGTGTAAAAGCGGAGTGTGGCACGGCAAATACCTATTTATGTTCACAGGATGTTTTTTATAAATACGAATATGGAGTTTTACATTTGTATTTCGTTCGTTTTATGGTATATACTGGATAATAGGGAGAGGTTACGTAAAGGTTACAATTCTATCAAACTCAAACTTTTATGTAAATATATATAGACATTTGGAAAAGAAAAGAGTAATTTATATAGAGTAAAAAATAACTTGTAACAATTTATAAATATATTGTAAAATGATTGTAACAAAACATACATAAAAATGAAATAATACATAAAAGTAGTATTGGGGAAAAGGGGAGAGTATATTGTTCCGTAAAGTAAAGGGTATATTAGTTGGGGTTTTATGTGTAGCTGTAGTGAGTGGCTGTGGTACAAAAGTAAGTGATGTTGCATTAGTAAGTGATATTGGTGGCCACACGGTAGAGGCTAAAGCAGAAGTACAGGATTCTATTAGTTTAGTAGATGGTCGTACAGGTACGGAAGTAAAAAAGTTAGATTTGTCGAGTCTAGGTTATTTTGAAGATGAAGCGAAATTTAAAAAATCAGTTGAGAAGGTTGCTAGGGAAGTTGGAAAAAATGTTGACAAAAAGATGGTCCCTTCACGTCTAGGATCTGATGGAAGTTGGCAAGAAGGGAAACCTTCTTATGAATTAATGGAAAAAGAATTAGTAGATAAACTATTAAACGTAGGTATGTGGGATTCTTCCTATCAATTACCTATTGTTGAGAAGAAGCCTACTGCAACATTAAGTGATGCGCAAGGAAGTGGTACGGTAATTGGTAGATATGAAACGAATTTAGGTGGCTCAACAGGTGGCCGTATTGAAAATATTCGTTTGTCAGCAGCGAGCATAAATGGAGTTGTATTAGCAAAAGGAGACCGTTTCTCTTTCAATGCATTAATTGGTGATACAACGCCAGATAAAGGATATCAATTAGGAAAAGAAATTGTAGATGGTAAATTAGTAGATGGATATGGCGGTGGTGTTTGTCAAACATCATCAACATTATACAATGCGGCAGATCAAGCTGGTTTGAAAATGGTAGAGAGAACAACACATTCTAAAACGGTAGGTTACGTCCCACAAGGAAGAGATGCTACAATTGCATATCCATACTTAGACTTAGTGTTTGAAAATACGAATGATGCACCTGTGAAGCTTTATATGGGCATTCAGGGCGGAAAGTTAGTTGCTGAAGTACATAAAATGCGATAAGAATTAGAACAGACTATTTTTGTAAAGTCACCTTTTCTGAAAGTTAGAAGAGGTGACTTTTTATTATGAATATAAAAATAAGTGTAAATTCTGACTTTTCTTATTTACATAGGATGATTTTAGTTGTATCCTTCATAGTAACGGTTATATGTAATGGAAGAATATTGGGATAAGGAGATGGAGTTATTTATGGTACAAATTCATCCGAAAACACGTATTGGTCATGTTGAATTTAAGGTGATAGATTTAGAACGTCAAATTTCCTTTTATGAGAATGTTGTAGGCTTAGAAGTAATTAAGCAAGAGGGGAATAAAGCATATTTATCTGGAAAAGGTGGAAAGAATACATTACTTGTTCTTGAAAAGTTAGAGGACGGGGTGCTGCAAGAGCCGCGTACGACTGGTATATATCATGTAGCCTTTTTGGTTCCGACTCGTGAGGCTTTTGCGTCGGCATTATTTGGTGTGATTCGTAATAAGAATGTAATTGATAGTCCGGCTGAGCAAGAGGGACGTTATACATATTCAAATGAAATTTTACCAATTTCAAGGTTTAATAGCGCGAGTGATCATACGTATAGCGAAGCGTTTTATTTACAAGACTTAGAGGGAAATGGTATTGAAATTTATGCGGATCGTCCGCGCGATCAATGGGGGGAAGGGCCAGGAGGAAGTACCCCGCTGGATTTAAAAGAACTAGCAACGCTTGTTGATTATGAGTTCGATGGATTACCTGCTAATACTGTCGTTGGGCATGTACATTTACGAATAGCTAATGTAGAAGAGTCACATGACTTTTATGTAGATACAGTAGGCTTGGAAGTGCAGCAACGTGAAGATGACTGCTTATTCATTTCTGCAGGAGGATATCATCACCATATAGGCGCAAATACGTGGAACGGAGTAAATAACCCGCATCCACCAGCACATGCAACTGGACTTAAGGTATATACGATTGTATTACCGCATAAAGAAGCATTAGATGAAGTAAAAGAAAGATTAATAGAAAAACAGCATGAAATACACGAAATTACAAATGGATTTACTGTAGTCGATCCGAGTGGTATTACAGTACAGTTTGAAATAGAAGTAGCATAAGAAAAGCGAGAAAGTGTATAATCACTTTCTCGCTTCTTTTTGATACGTAATCCAAGTAGGACAAGGGTTAAAAGGAAAGGATTTTAAGATTTCCATTGCATATATACTAGTTGAATCGAATTCACCTTGAATGAAAGAATAGCCGTGTTTATTTGCATACATAAATTGTTCGAAAACGAGCAGTTTCAGTAAGGATAAATCGTCTTTCGTGTGAGTTCCGCACCATCCTAGTTCTACCGTATTATCCTTTTCTGATGTATGGAGGAAAGAGTATGCCATAATTTGATGCTCTTCATTTATAATGAGAAAGCTCCTATCTAGTAGTACGTCATCAGCTAAAACCATCTCTTGCCAAGTTTGTAGTGGGAATGAGGCAACGGGATTTGCTAGGTGGGTTTGCTCATAATTTTCTTTTACTAAGTAGGCTAGTTTTTCTAATAAATTATTATTTGATACGATGTTCGATAAAGTTTGTACATGATAATTTGAATTAGGGACTATATCGATAGAAACTATTTTTTGTAAGTCTAATATCGGCATATATGTTCTTCGAATTTCCGTAAAATTATGTTCTTCAAAAAACGTTTTTAAATGAGCTGATGTTTCCCATATAGAGGTTTGTAATGGGAGTTTAAAGTTTTCTCGCTTTTGAATCTCGTTTAATAAAAATTCTTCAATGTGTAGCTCTGCATAGAAAGGATTCGTATATATTCGAAAGTATGTGCAGTATGGATGGAAGTTACTGCCCCAGGTGAAAAAGATGCCTACTACATCTTTTTTATAGTAGGCAACATACGCACATTTTGTTTTATTATCTCGTAATAAGTGAAATACGTACGATTCTTCATTGTATAAATCAATAAGTTGTTTTACTTGTAGCTCATTATTTTTACTATCCTTCTCTATAACGAGATTATTTTCATTGGAGGACTTCATCATAGCTCAATCCAAAAACGTCTTACTACATTCCCATCTTCCTCAATGAAATCATCATCACGAACCCCGCCGTTATGTAAAATTGTTTTTTCTGAAGCAGTATTTACTTCATCGCACACGACAAGTGCTCTCGTGATGTTTAATTTCTTAGTTTTTTCTAGGGATAATTCTAATAACTTCGTAGCATAACCTTTTCTTCTTTCAGAAGGGCGAATGCCATAACCGATATGGCCGCCAGCGTTAAATAAATGTTCGGTTAAACTATGGCGTATATTAACAGCTCCTACAATTCTATTATTATCTGTAACGAGCCAATATGTAGAGTCTGGTACCCAAGATTCAGGAAGGTTTACTCCGTTATGTGCATCGAGTAGTTCTTGCACCATAGCGGGGAAGTTAGAAGGGTCTTTTGAAATAACCCACGGAATCATCGTTTCACCGCCATCTTTCCATTCGTTATAAAAATCTAAGTATTCGTCTTGTAAATCGGTAGTAGGTGTAAGCAAAGAGACGTTCATTGTGAGTAAGCTCCTTTATTTATGTAGTATGTATAAAAAAATTACGACACAAAATGAAAGCGTTTTCTTAATTTTCTCAACCTCATTTCATGTTATCCACCTTTGTTTTTTCAAGAAAATGATTGGATGTTTAAAATTAGAAGTTATTTATTTTATGTCAATATTTAAAATATTAACATAAAACGGCCTAGGTATTAAGTGTATTTTAGTAAAATTCCTTCATATCGATAAATGGATGTATGTGATAATTTTTATTTTATCTATCTATAATGAATGAAAGGAGGAAGGGCTCGTGAGTGTAAATATTGATTTCATTATACGAATCGGTGTTGCTGGTTTGTTAGGAGCAATAATCGGTATTGAAAGGGAAATTCGATCAAAAGAAGCGGGCTTAAAAACACATTTCCTAGTAGCGGTAGGGAGTGCTTTAATAATGGTCGTTTCGAAATATGCTTTTTCAGATATTATGAATGAAGAACATATGGCACTAGATCCGAGTCGTATTGCAGCGCAAGTTGTTAGTGGAGTAGGTTTTTTAGGTGCAGGTACAATTATTATTCAAAAGCAGGCGGTGAAAGGATTAACGACAGCAGCTGGTTTATGGGCTACAGCAGGAATTGGATTAGCAATTGGTGCTGGTATGTATGTAGTAGGAATTGGAGCGACGATTCTTGTTTTAATTGGTTTAGAGATTGTAAGTCGTATTTTTAAGGTGCAATTTTTATTTCCGCAAAATATAATGGTGCAAATGTGTATAAATAAACGTGAAGCAGTACAACAAATATTAGAAACACTTCATATGAAAGGCATTCCAATACTTTCATATGAAGTGGAAGCTTCACAGCAAGGGATAGAAATTGTTTATAAGGTAGGGATGCAACTGAAAAACATATCGTCAGAAGAAAAGAATGAGTTTATTCAGCATATGCAAACATTACCAGAAGTTACATTCATAAAGTTAAAATCATAGTTTTGAAAACGAGGATAGATGTAGCGGGAATTTCGCTATTATCTATCTTTTTTTGATATAAAACGCACATAAAGTCAAGTGTTAATTTTGCATGGTATGGATACATGTGTGAACGTTACCTTATTTTTTCTCAATACAGTATAAAAAGTAAAAATAGTAAAATAATGGTGCGGTACACTAAAAAATGTAAGGTAGGGGAGAGCATGAAAGGCTATTCAAAAAAAGTGTTAGTAGGGGTAAGTTTTGCTAGTTTCATGTTAGGGAGTTTTCAAGGGGACGCATTGGCAGAAGGTACAAAGGGAGAGCAAGTTTCATATCGGAATGTGCTCAAAATGGAGCCGATTGGTTTACAATTACCAGTGCAAGAATTAGCTCATTCATCAAAAGTGTTGGAAAATAAGTCTTTTGAGAAAAGGCTACAATTTGCTGATTTGTCACAAAGACCGCCTGAAGTGAAAAAGGAAAGTAAGCAATTAGCTGTAGCGAAAACGTATACAATTGCTGAATTAAATCAATTGAGCAATCAGCAGTTAGTGGACTTACTTGTAACAATTGATTGGGAGCAAATTACTGGGCTATTTCAGTTTAATAAGGATAGTCTTGCATTCTATCAAAATGATAGTAGAATGCAGGCAATTATTGATAAATTGAACCAGCAAGGACAAGCTTATACGAAAGATGATTCAAAAGGGATTGAGACTTTAGTAGAGGTGTTACGATCTGGTTTTTATTTAGGATTTTATCATACAGAATTAAGTAAACTAAATGAGCGAAGCTATCATGATAAATGCTTACCTGCACTAAAAACGATTGCGAATAACCCGAATTTTAAACTAGGTACGTTAGAACAAAATAGAGTTGTCTCATCATATGGAAAATTAATTGGAAATGCTTCAAGTGATGTGGAAACGATCACATCAGCTGCAAAGATTTTTAAACAATATAATGATAATTTTTCTACATTGGTAGATAATCTTTCAGCTGGAAATGCGATTTACGATATTATGCAAGGTGTTGATTACGATATTCAATCGTATTTGTACGATACGAGAAAAGCACCGAAAGATACAATATGGTATCAAAAAATTGATAGCTATATTAATGAATTAAGTCGTTCTGCCTTAATTGGAACGGTGACAGCGAAAAATGGTTGGTTAATTAATAATGGTATTTATTATACAGGTAGACTTGGTACGTTCCATAGTACAGAAACGAAAGGATTACAGGTTGTAACAGATGCCATGAAAATCTATCCGTATTTAGGTGAGCAATATTTCGTAGCTGCTGAGCAAATTGCGACGAATTATGGCGGGAAAGATGCGAATGGTAAAGTGGTTGATCTAGATCAAATAAGAGAAGATGGTAAGAAAAAATATTTACCGAAAACGTATACGTTCGATGATGGAGCAATTGTGTTAAAAGCTGGAGATAAGGTGACTGAGGAAAAAGTAAAACGTCTATATTGGGCGGCAAAAGAAGTGAAGGCACAATTCCATCGTACGGTTGAAAGTGACCAGCCGTTAGAAAAAGGCAATCCTGATGATGTATTAACGATGGTTATTTATAATAGCCCAGCTGAATATCAATTTAACCGTCAATTATACGGGTATGAAACGAATAACGGCGGTCTTTATATAGAAGGAACAGGTACGTTCTTTACTTATGAACGTACGCCAGAAGAAAGCATTTATAGTTTGGAAGAATTGTTCCGACATGAGTTCACGCATTATTTACAAGGTAGATATGAAGTGCCAGGACTTTGGGGACAAGGGAAGATGTATGAGAATGAGAGATTATCTTGGTTTGAAGAAGGGAATGCGGAGTTTTTTGCAGGTGCAACGAGAACAGATAATGTTGTACCGAGAAAGAGTATTATAGGAGGCATATCTTCAAATCCAGCAGAACGTTATACAGCAGAGAGAACGTTAAACGCAAAATATGGAACGTGGGATTTCTATAATTATTCCTTCGCTTTACAATCGTACATGTACAATAAGAGATATGATATGTTTGACAAAATTCATGATCTTATTAGGAAAAATGATGTAACAGCATATGATGCATACCGCTCTGCTTTAAGTAAAGATGCGAATTTAAATAAAGAGTATCAAGACTATATGCAAATGTTAGTAGATAACCGTGAGAAATATAATGTTCCATTAGTATCAGATGATTATTTAGCAACTCATGCACCGAAACCAGTTTCAGATATTGCAGCAGAAATTACAGCAGAAGCAAAATTAAGTAATGTATCAGTTAAGAAAAACAAATCACAGTTCTTTCATACATTTACACTACAAGGAACATATACAGGTACGACTGCAAAAGGAGAATATGAAGACTGGAAATCAATTACACAAAACGTAAATGATACGTTAAAACGTTTAAGTGCAAAAGAATGGACAGGCTATAAAACAGTAACAGCTTATTTCGTAAATTACCGTGTGAATGCAGCAGGACAATTTGAGTATGATGTTGTATTCCATGGGATTAATACAGAAGAAGGTGCTGTGAATAAAGCGCCAGTTGCGGTTATAAATGGGCCCTATAGTGGAAATGTAAATGAAGCAATTTCGTTTAAAAGCGATGGATCAAAAGATGAAGATGGGAAAATTACTTCGTATAAATGGGAGTTTGGTGATGGAGCAGTAAGTAATGAGCAAAATCCGACTCACGTGTATACAAAAGAAGGAACATATACAGCGAAATTAACAGTAACAGATGACAAAGGATTAACGAATACTGCTACAACGAATGTAACGGTTCAAAAGAAAGAAGATAACAATGTGGAAAAAGAGCCGAATAACTCATTCCAGACAGCAAATAAACTGCAATTCAATCAAGTTTTACGTGCTAGTTTAGGAAACGGTGATACGAGTGATTACTTTGAAATAAATGTGGAAACGGCGAAAAACCTGCAAATTAATGTAACGAAGGAAAATAATATTGGAGTAAACTGGGTTCTTTATTCGGAAGCAGATTTAAATAATTATGTTACGTATGCCCAGCAAGAAGGGAATAAGTTAGTAGGAAGTTACTACACGTATCCAGGGAAATATTATTTACATGTGTATCAGTATGGCGGGGGAACAGGGAATTATACGGTAGAAGTGAAATAGTAAAAAGGTCGCCGTGAGTGGCGACCTTTTTGTTGCGTGTTATACAAAAAAATTTACAAAAGCTTGATAGGCACTACCAAGAGAAAATAATGTAGCTACCATATGTGCAGTCCATTTAGGCATATTTAATTTCAATACGGTATTGTACAAGATTCCATATAAGATACAAATGATTAATATAAATGCAATGAATTGAAGAACTAATAAAAATAGTGGTTGTCCCATTTATTCTCACCTCTTTATTTGATATATTAATATAATAAATTTATAAACGGAAGAATTATTTCTATAAAGTACCAAAAATGCGATATGAAAGGATCATCACCAAAAGATGGGGTTGATAAAATCAACGTTCTGTTTCTAAGCGAATGCGCAAGAAAAGATGGTCATCATTTCTGTAGCCAAACCCACGCCGTTTGATAAGTTTAATCTTATTGTTTGTTCCCTCCATGATTCCATTGGATAAAGGTGACACAATTGTATCGAGCATCGCTTTCTCACGTAATACGAAGCTTTTCACAATTTTCGCAACCGCACCGCAAACATGGAATTGATAGCGTTTTATCCAATCAGCTAATTGTCTTTTTGCCTGTTTCGATTGCCTCTTGATTACGATTTGGAACGACAGTTAAAACACGCCCTGTATCTGCATTTAGCACACTTGTTGCATACGTGTGCCCTTTACGAATCGCAAACTCATCTACACAAATTCGAGTAGCTATTTCATCTTCAGGTGCATACCAATAAAACCAGCGCTCTACCGTGGTGTAAGGCAAGTTATATTCGCAGGCAACATCTGACAAAGCGCGCCCCTTACAACGCTGTACAATTTCACGACGAAATGAGGCTGTTGAAGAGTGAATCAGCCCTAACCCGTAATCAAAAGTAAATGTATAATTGCACTGTGTACAACGTTGACGAGGCACCGCTAATTCAATCCAAAGCACTCCAATTCACGCTAAGCATAAGTTTGCCAATAAAATAAAAAACAAAGTCTGTAAATTTATGTAAAATAATGATATAATTTAATTGAATATAAAGAAAAAGGAAACCGATACAGCTTGTGCGTATGCAGTGCATTTTGGTCTAGGTCGCAGTCTTTTAACGTGCTCGAACTACAGGAGGAGTAAGCATATTCCCGATGGATCCATTTCTGTACTTCCATTATTTAGGGAAACCCCCTGGTATCCAAGACTAAATTTTACCCATACATCATTTTTTGATGTAGCTCTTGAAGATAAAAACTATTTAATTTTCAAGGAACAGTTATTAACTTAAAACTTATTATACGAGGAGGGTGTATCATGAAAAAAATATGCTTTGTATTAATTGTCGACGCTGGTATAAATTATGGTTCAATATTTTCTCTACCATTTTTAAGGAATCAGGATGATTTGAAGGGATATTTTTCTGAGTATTATGATGTTTCGATTAATTATATTAGGGATAAAAACTCAGTTGACTATTTGGTAGTTCCCAAACCGTGTCCACCTTTTGATAATGAAAATAATCTTCCAATAATTGAAGTACCAGCAAACTTATTTATGGAAAAGGATTTTGAAAAAATAAAGACTTATATAGACAATTATTTTTCTAATAACTCATAAAGAAAATAAAAGTACAGTAAAAAGAAGTCCGATAAAAAACGAGTGGTGAAGATTCAATGAATAAGGCACAAGCAACATTAGTAAATTACCAGCACCAACTAGATTTAGCTTCTTATTGGGGAGATGGTACCACTTCGTCTTCAGATGGGATGGGCATGCAAATGGGGGGTTCATCTTTACATGCAGACGCAAATCCACAGTACGGAACAGGTAAAGGTGCTACCATTAAAGTCCGATTGGTGAAGGCTAATAATCAGTGGGGGATGAAGAAAACCCCCACTAATTAAAGTTTCACTTTATCGCTTTATGAGTGATCAATTCTCTAGCTTTCATACAAAAGTGATTAATCCGAATGCTAGGGATGCCGTTCATGTCATTGATGGTTTACTACATCACGAAACAGATTTACATATTGAAGAGCATGCTATTTGATCATTACGCCTCTTAGAACATAAATAAAACCCTTGATTTTCTGCTTAGCGTAGATAAATCAAGGGTTTTTCTTTCGAAATCTTTTTACGCGTTATAGCCGAATAATTTTAAATCTTCCCCTGAGTTCGAAATGATCTCTTCGAACTTCAATCCTACTTTTTCTAAAAGCTTTCCTGACTGGATGTTATCAGTAGTAGTAATGGCTACAATTCGTTTCAGACCTAGTTTTTGTACTCCGTATTCGATTACAGCAGAAGCTGACTCGTAGCCATATTCTTTCGAACGGAATTTCTCTAAAAAGGCAAAGCCGATATCAACATCTTCTAATGAATCTCTTTTAATAAGGCCACACATACCGAGCGGAGTGAGATCTTCTTTTCGTTCTACTAAGTAAAGGCCGAAGCCCATTTTATTATACATATCAACGGGTCCGTTTAAGATGTATTTTTTTGCATCTTCTAAGTTTTTAATCCTTTTATCACCGATATACTGAATCCATGCAGAATCGTTTACTAACTCGAGAATAAATGGAGCATCTTTTATATGAAACCAGCGAAGAACGAGTCGTTCCGTTTCAAGAACTATCACAATCTACTGCACCACCTTTAACATTTATAATCATTAGTATGGATTGTGTAATACAAAATCGCAACATATTTTAAAAGAGCCTGGATTGTTCACATAAAGTTCGTTTGTTTTGTATAAAGGGATATTTTATAATTAGAATTGATTGTAAAGAGTGAGATGCTTATACAATGACTCCTAGGTGACTAGGAGTTTTTACTATATAACTATCATTATTACTAAATATGACACACTACACATTCTACTCAAGGAGGTACATAATGAAGAAATTATATAATGCATCGTTTACGTATTTGATTATCGGTTTATTATCAGGGATTTTCGCTAGGGAGTATGGAAAGTATAAAGGGATTGTAGGATCTACTTTGTTAAACCTTTTACATACACATACACTTGTACTCGGCTTTTTCTTCTTTTTAATTGCTTTAGGATTAGCAAAAGTATTCGCGTTTCATGAAGCGAAAAGTTTTAATAAGTGGTTTGTTGTACATAATATCGCATTAATTTTAATGTTAGGTTCGCTAGCAGCAAGAGGGCTTCTTCAGTTAAATGGAGCGGACTTTAAAGGATTAACTTATATTGTTGGTTTTTCTCATTCGCTGATGGCATTTACTTTAATTTGGTTTATGTTGTTAATAAAGAAGTCGTTTAAAATGTAGTTTTATAGAAAAGAACTTGCGATAGGTATTGCAAGTTCTTTTCGTTTATTCGACAGTATGAAACGAATTGCATATGTATAAAACTTGAATTATTTAATTTTTCGGATTATTATGTATAAAATACTTAACATATTTTGTAATTCAAATTTATAGAAAGTAGGAGAGTGTACGATGGAAATAACAGTAGAGCGTTTAGTAAATGAATTAAAGGGTGTGCTTCCCGAAGATCGAGTAGTAATCAATACGACAGTAAGAGAGTTACATAGTAAAGATGAATCTTATCATGCCAGTAGTTTACCTGATGTAGTAGTTTTTCCGAAAACGACAGAAGAGGTTAGCGCGATAATGAAAATAGCGAGTGAGCACGGGACACCCGTCGTTCCGTTTGGGGTAGGTTCTAGTTTAGAAGGACATGTAATTCCTTATGAAAAAGGAATTACGGTTGATTTTTCATTAATGAACAAAATTCTTGAAATAAGAGAGAAAGATTTTCTGGTGAAAGTACAGCCAGGAGTGACTCGTTCTCAGCTCAATAAAGAATTGAAGAAATACGGTTTGTTTTTTAGTGTAGATCCAGGAGCAGATGCAACGTTAGGTGGAATGGCCGCTACAAATGCGAGTGGAACGACAGCCGTGAAATATGGCGTTATGCGTGATCAAGTTCGTGATTTAGAAGTCGTTCTTGCTAATGGAGAAGTAATACATACTGGGAATTTAGCTGTGAAGTCGTCATCAGGTTACCATTTAAATGGTGTTTTCGTAGGATCAGAAGGTACGCTTGGATGCTTTACAGAGTTAACATTAAAAGTATACGGCATACCAGAGCATGTTATGGCCGCGAGAGCATCGTTTCCAACTATAAATGATGCAGTAGAAGCTGTTATTAACATATTGCAAGCGGGTATTCCGATTGCGAGAATTGAACTCGTTGATGAACTATCTATGAAACAAGTCAATCATTATAGTGAAACAAGTTACAGAGAAGAACCTACATTGTTTTTAGAGTTTCACGGTAATGAAGCAGGGTTAAAGCAAGATGTTGAGTTTACGAAAGAAATTGTTTTTGATCATAAATGTAAAGAAGTTGCTTTTGAAACGGAAACTGCAGCGAGAAATAAATTATGGGATGCACGGCATAACCTAGCATACGCTTACGTTCATAGCTATCCTGGTAAAAAGCTTATGAGTACAGACGTATGTGTACCTATTTCAGAATTGGCTGGGGCAATTCAACATGCGAAAGATACATTAGATAAGGTTGGGCTTGTTGGTGGTATTCTTGGTCATGTAGGAGACGGGAATTTCCACGTGCTCTTAATGGTTGATCCAAACGATAAAGAAGAAGTGGAAAAAGCAGATGAAATAAATGAAAGTATCGTTCTATATGCTCTTAAACGAGGAGGAACATGTACAGGGGAACATGGCGTTGGTATTGGAAAACGGAAGTATCAGGAAGAAGAACATGGGGCGGCATTACTCGTAATGGAAAAAATAAAGAAAGCTCTTGATCCGCAAAATATTTTGAATCCGAATAAAGTTTTTCAGTTAAAGGATAGGGGATGATGGGGTGAAAGTACTAGAAGCGATAAGTAATATAGCTGGAAAGTATTTTGCATTTTGGGTTATTTGTATTGCAACTATTGCGTATTTTATTCCCGCTCCATTTCTCGGGTTAAATAGTTACATAACGATTTTACTCGGGGTTGTCATGTTTGGGATGGGGTTAACATTAAAGGCTGTTGATTTTAAAATTATTGCTACAAAACCATTGCCAGTTATTATCGGTGTATGTGCTCAGTTTATTATTATGCCACTTGTCGCATACGTACTAGCCTACGTTATGAATCTGCCAGCCGAATTAGCAGCTGGATTAGTGTTGCTCGGTTCAGTACCGGGTGGCACTGCATCAAATGTTATGGTTTATTTAGCGAAAGGGAACTTAGCGCTGTCTATTGCAATGACATCATTATCAACGTTACTAGCACCAATTGCTACACCTCTTATTTTACTATTACTTGCAGGACAATGGATGCCGGTTAATCCTATGTCTATGTTTCTTTCTATCGTACAAGTCATTATCATACCTATTATTTTAGGGTTAGTAGTGAAGAAGTTATTCCCTAAAACTGTTACGAAAGGAATGACCGTTATCCCTTTAATATCGGTCTTAGCAATTATCATTATCGTTTCTGCAGTTGTTTCAGCGAATGTAAGTAGTATTACTTCTTCAGGCCTTCTTATCTTTATTGCCGTTATGCTCCATAATGCTTTCGGTTTTTTACTCGGATATATAACAGCATTCATACTTAGACTAGACGAAGGGACAAGAAGAGCTATTTCAATAGAAGTAGGAATGCAAAATTCAGGTTTAGGTGTTGCGCTAGCAACAGCACATTTTGGACCAGCTGCCGCCCTCCCAAGTGTGTTAGCAGCAGTATGGCATAACATTGCAGGACCGATTTTAGCAACCATCTGGTCAAAAAATGCAAAGGATACTTTCAGTGATGAAACTTTATCGGTAAATATAGAAAAATAGGAATGATAAAGAATGCAAAAACGTATTGTACATTTTGAAGGGCTAGTTGTTTTCATAGCTGCGATTTATGCGTATTCATTATATGAATTTAGTTGGATAATATTTTTTCTGTTCCTTTTAGCTCCGGATTTATCAATGTTAGCGTATGGTATAAATAATCATGTTGGGGCTAACATTTATAATTTATTTCACACATATATCATATCGATATTAATTGTTATCATTGGTGTTTATTTTAAGATAGATACCGTTATTATGATAGGCCTAATATGGACAGCACATATTGGAATGGATCGAATGTTTGGATATGGGTTGAAATATGAGACGGATTTTAAGGATACTCATATTCAGAGGTTATAGTTGCTTTTGAGGAGAGGGATACTTTGAAACAGAGAATTACTATCAAAGAGTATAACATCAAATGGGAAAGTGAATTTAATAAGTTACAAACTCTCATTAACGATGTAATGGAAGACAGTATTTTATCCATTGAACATGTTGGGAGTACATCTATTAAAGGGCTTGCAGCAAAACCAATATTAGATATTGATATCGTAATAGAAGATTATGTTTTTTTTCCTGAAGTAGTAACAAAGCTTGAAGCGATAGGATACTATCATCAGGCAGAATGGAGCTACAAAGGGAGAGAGGCGTTTGGCAGAAAGGACGCTTTCGTTCCGTGGGACGGAGAAAGTACAGATTGGATGGAACATCATTTGTATGTGTGTGATAAAGAAAGTGAAGAGCTAAGAAGACATATAGCGTTTCGGGATTATCTTCGTGAACATGAAGATGTTGCTGTTGAATATGGACATTTAAAGGAAGAGTTAGCAAGAGAGACAAAAAGTAGAACGAGCTATAGTGAAGGTAAGACAGCATTTATTACAAATATATTAGAAAAGATAAACTAAGGCGGCATGGAATACATGCTGCCTATTCTTTTGAAATAGAACGCTGCCATTATAAAACAAATACAAACTGGCCCTGTTGAATGCCACAAGACTTAAATATAATGAGAAATAAAAGACCGGAAAAGAGGGAGTTTATGTATATACCAAAATATTTCGCAATACAAGATGAAGAAATGAAGTACGAAATAATGGAACAAAATAGCTTTGCAACGTTATTTTCTCAACATAATGGGGAACCATATGCAACGCATTTACCCTTGTTATTAAATAGGGAGACCCTTACTTTACATGGTCACTTCGCACGGCCGAATGAACAGTGGAAAGATATTGGGAATCAGCAAGTACTAGCTATATTTCAAGGACCACATAGTTACATCTCTCCGTCATGGTATGAAACAAACAATGCAGTACCAACATGGAATTACGTTGCAGTGCATGTATATGGTGAATTAGAAATTGTTGAAGATGAACAGGAATTAATAGATTCTCTTCAAGAGTTAGTACATAAGTATGAAGATCCAGAGAGCGCCTACTCACTTAATGATGTAGACCCGAATTATATAGCAGGATTAAGTAAGGGAATAGTTGGGTTCAAAGTAAAGATAAATAAAATAGAAGGAAAAGCGAAGTTAAGTCAAAATCATTCTGTGGAAAGAAGAAAATTAGTTGTGGAGAAACTTGAGAAAGTTGGTAGTGAGGAGAGTAGGGCGATTGCAGGGTTGATGAAAGATTAACGATTATATAAAGGATGTGCGCGTTAAATTTATATAAATTAAAAATTCGTGCTAATTATTAGCACGAATTTTTGTTATGCTTGTTTAAGCCCGTATGCTGGAGACCATGTATCGCCTTTATTTAAGGACACATCTTTGGAATTATGACTAAATCCAAAACTCAAAATTAATGTCAATGCTACTGCCGATAGTGTTAAACCAATTTTTTTCATTATTTTAACGCCCCTTTAGCTAATGATTTTTTACGTGCTTGATTGCTTAAATAAAAATATTTACTTGCTTTGAAGTGATTTTCTTCTGCATAAAACTTATTTGCTATTCTTTCTGTATACTCTTCGATGCATTCCCATAACTCTTCTGTTTCGAAATAAGAAACTCCTGCTAAAACTACTTTTTCTATTTCAATTGTATTTGATTCTTTACAAAGCTCGTCTAAGATTTTAAATCGATATTGATATTCTTTAATTTCTAGTTTGTTACAGACGAATAAACCTCTTTCAATAAATTGAGATGCAGATTCTTTTTCACCTAATTTCAAATATTCATCTGCTTGTAGATAAAGAGCTTTAAAATGATTCGGCATACTTTCAGTAACTTCGGATAGATGACGAATTGCTAAAGAAGAAAGATTTTGATTTGCGTACAGTAAACCAATGTTATTTCTTGTACGTAAAAGTAATGATTTTTCGCCTTTCTTTTTAAGAATATCGATAGCGGAGTTAAAACTTTCTTCAGCTTGTTCATATTGTCTTAAATCTAGACAAGATAGCCCGAAAACATTGTCACATGCAGCTAAATTAACTTCATATCCTGAGTGTGTAGAGAAAACTTTTTTAGCTTTTTGTATATAGTTGATTGCTAATAATGGGTTGTATATTTGGTAATAAAAAGAGGCGATACGATAATTGAATTCAGCAAGTTCTAATTCTTCAGGTACATATTTTAAAAGTTTTTCTGCTTTCTCGAAGTGATTTTTAGCTTCATTATAGTCTGCAAGAATGGTGTTATGAATGGCTTTGAAGAAGTGATAATAATAAGCAAGACAATTATTTTCGGGTATTGGATAAATATCAATTTTATTAAAAGCATCTTTAGTAATATTTAAACCATCCGTTAAAACTTCATATCTAAAATTAAAAAGTGAATAATACAATAGTAGATTAGTATCTTTTTCAGAACTAGAGATTTTATCCTCAATATCATTTTTAATCTTTGTTGCTTGAATAGTTTGATGTTGCGATATTACTCTATACCAATCATTAAATAATTTTGTAATTTGTTCATTACCTTGTAGTTGAACGTTCATGAAATCCCCTCGCTTTTTGAATATTCTTATAAAATATAGTATCAAAAATAACAATATTTAGAAATAAGATTTTTATTTCTCAATATTTGTTTAACAAACTTTTCAGTAAGCCGATTGGAATAGTATTAATTTGTTTTGGAGTAAAGAAAAGGTGTCGGGGGAGGGGGCATTTTAAATTTCTAGTTGAGAGGTGAAAATATAAAAAAGGGTGTGTTCATACAATTTGTATGAACACACCTTTTTTACATATTAAACCATCAAGTCCCACAAAAAGTACGATAAGGACGATTCGTAGGCGCAGGTGGAACGCAGTATTCTTCTTGATCTGTAGTATACGCATAAGGATTTGCTAGAGCCTCAAGAAGTTTTTCCATTACGCTATAGTCGCCATTTGTGACAGCGGCTTCTAGTGCTTCTTCTACGCGATGGTTTCTTGGGATGATTGATGGGTTATTATTTTTCATCATTTCGTAGGCATTTTCTTGCGATTCATCTTGTTTTTCTAATCGAGATTGCCACAGTTTGTACCATTCTTTAAATTCAGGGCTATCGAATAGAGGGGTATTTTCTAACGTATTAAGAGTTAATGAACGGAATGTATTTGTGTAATCCGCTTTAAATTTCTCCATCATTTTTAAAAGTTGCTCAATAAGTGATTGATCTTGTTCCTCACTGCTAAATAGTCCTAATTTCTTTTTCATTCCAAGGAACCACTGGTTTTCATACTGTACGCTAAATTTTGAAATTTCGTCTTGAGCAATCTTTAATGCTTCTTCTTCATCTTCGTGTAGGATTGGTATTAAAGATTCAGCTAGTCGCGCGAGATCCCATGCGGCCATATATGGTTGATTTCCATATGCGTAGCGACCTTGTGTATCAATGGAGCTAAATACAGTTCCTTGGTCGTAATTGTCCATAAATGCACAAGGGCCGTAATCAATCGTTTCACCGCTAATCGTTATATTGTCAGTGTTCATTACGCCGTGAATAAATCCAACAAGTTGCCATTTTGCGATAAGACTTGCTTGTCTTTTAATGACTTCTTGTAGCAATGCAGTATATCGGTTTTCATGATCTTCAATTTCTGGATAATGCCTTTTTATTGTATAGTCAGCTAGTGATTGAAGATCCTCGATAGAACCGCGAGCTGCAGCATATTGAAATGTGCCGACGCGTATATGGCTGCTTGCTACTCTAGTTAAAATAGCTCCAGGTAACTTTGTTTCACGATAGGTTGGTTCACCTGTTGTGACAACTGCTAAACTGCGGGTAGTTGGAATATCAAGTGCATACATAGCTTCGCTAATAATATATTCACGTAGCATCGGACCGAGTGCAGCACGACCATCACCGCGGCGTGAATACGGAGTAGGACCAGAACCTTTTAGTTGAATGTCAAAGCGTTTACCTGAAGGAGTCATTTGTTCACCAATTAAAAGAGCACGACCGTCGCCTAACATATTAAAATGTCCGAATTGATGACCGGCATATGCTTGAGCTAATGGACGAGCTCCTTCTGGGAGTGCATTACCAGCGAAAATAGCGATTTCGGCTTCTTTCTTCAATTCTTCAGGATTAAAGCCAAGAGATATCGCAAGTGAATGGTTTAGCTTAACTAGCTCCGGTGAACTTACGGGAGTAGGGGGCATTTCTGTATAAAATGATTGTGGTAAAGTCGTATAACTATGGTCTAAATTCCAACCAGCTTCATTATTTTTAGTCATTTTATCTCCTCCTTGTTTATTTTTTTATTATGTATTTGTACGTATGTATTCTTTGTAAAATTAGCTAAAAGTATAATATGATATTTCCCCTTGCAATCTATTGTAAGGACTTCAGTACACTATGTCTATTTAACAGCAAATTTAAAACCTCCATTTTAAGAAAATGGAGGTTTTATTATTATTTCATTTTTACAATTATTTTCCCCTTTGCTCTTCCAGCCTCTGAATATTCCATTGCTTTTTGAGCATCCTCAAAAGGAAAAACGCGATCGATTACCGGTTTGATTTTGCCAGCTTCAATATAGTTTGCAATAGTGCGTAATTGATCGCCGCTTGGCTTCATAAATAAAAATGAATATTGAGCATTATGCTTTTTTTCAAGTGCAGTAAGTTTTTTGCTTGCTAATGAAAATAAGAGTGTTTTGAAAAATCCTGAACCGAATTCTTTACCGAATTGAGCATTTGGCATTCCTGAAACGGAAACAATGTTGCCGCCGCTTTTTATAATATTGAATGATTTTTCAAGTGTTGTACCACCAATGGTATCAAATACTGCATCATAATCTTTTAGTATTTCTTCAAATTTTTCTGTTTTGTAATTAATAATTTGATCTGCTCCAAGAGACTTTACTAAATCGGAACCAGCTTCACTAGCAGTTGTTGTAACGGTAGCGCCCATTATTTTTGCTAACTGAATTGCGAAAGTACCAACACCACCAGATCCAGCGTGAATTAAAATCTTTTGATCTTTTTGTAATTGCATAATGTCATGTAATGCTTGATAGGATGTTAAGCCAACAAGTGGAATTGAAGCAGCTTCTTCAAAACTTAAATTTTTCGGTTTTAAAGCTATGTCATCTTCATGAATGGCTATATACTCCGCAAAAGTACCAATCTTATTTTTTCTTGGACGTGCATATATTTCATCGCCGACTTTAAAACGAGTTACTTTTGATCCAACCTTTATGATGACACCAGCAAAGTCATTCCCAAGGATTAGGGGCATTTCATATTTAAGTAACACCTTTACTTTTCCATCGCGTATTTTAAAATCAATTGGGTTAATACTAGCTGCATGAATTTCTGCGAGCACTTCATGCTCATTTATTTCAGGAATAGGTACCTCGGCCATACGCATTGGGACTTTTCCGTACTTATCAATTATCATCGCTTTCATTTCTTATACCTCCACATTTCAATAAAAGTTGTGCAATAGCTTTTCGATATCTAATACAAGATTTTTTAATAAACTTAATTTTGTACGTATATCAATATAATAAAAGTTTTTTGTACCTTCTTTTCGCATTAAAATAATACCGGCTTCTCGTAAAATTCTAAGGTGATGTGATACCGCTGGTCGAGAAAGGTGTGTTTGTTTCGTAATTTCACCTACACGTAATCCTGTTTGACATTCCGTTTCCATGAGAACTAACAAAATAGCTTGACGTGTTTCATCGCCAATTGCTAATAATACTTTTTGAGAATCAATAAAATCTTTTTTTATAACATTTAATTGTTCTTGTTTATTCATTTCAATCACTTTACCTCCTGGAAATTAGTCGAAAGGTTTAAGATGATGGACCATTACTTCGATAAGGTAATGCTACATGATTGTTGTATGAGCTGCAATATTGGGAAAGAAAATCGAGACGAATGAAATTTTATGAGTTGAAAATGGTAGGAGATAGAAAAGGCTTAATAATACGTTGTTTACAGATGAGGATGGTTAAGTCATTGCACAAAAAATTAAGCGGTCGTAACCCTATATAATTTATTGGGTTACGACCGCTTATCATGTTTTTATTATTTTGAAGTGAGTTGTTTTGTTTTACTCTTTCATACATGCATAATTCAAGCAGATTATAGATGTATGAAAAAGTAAAAGTAATTTGGGGCGTAATCTATCTATATGATAATTTAAAATGAAATATAAGTCTATATCTTTGTTGTTTTTTTGATTATATTTATGTCACTGAGCTCAGAACAATGATGTGGAGGATAAGTATATGGAATTGAATTATGTACCAGTTTTAATTGTTGGAGGGGGATTATCAGGATTAGCGTCTGCGTTATTCCTTGCAAAACATAATATTGAATACTTGCTTATTGAAAGGCATCCGTCTACTGCCATTCATCCGAAAGCAGGTGGAATCACTTTTCGTACGATGGAGTTATTTCGAGAATTAGGTTTAGAACAAAGAATTAGATCAGCGGGTAAAACATTAGAAAATTGCCGAGGAAGAATAGCTGTTCATACAATAGCTGAGGCGAATCAGGAAGAATTCGCACAATTGAGGGTGACTCAGTATGGAAACGATGAAAAATTACTTCGAAAAGTAAAAGAGATTAGTCCATCAAAACAAACTGCTTGTTATCAAATTACTTTAGAAGAGATGATGTTACAAGAAGCGAGAACATTAGGCGGAGAATTATCTTTTTATCATGAATTGGTTTCTTATGAACAAAATGAGCAAGGAGTAATCGCAACGATTCGAAATCGTGAAACAGAAAAAGAAAGTGTCATACATTGTGACTATGTAATTGCAGCAGATGGGGCAAAAAGTAAAATACGTGAGCACTTAGGGATTAGTACCGAGGGCCGTGGAACAATTGGTGGTTATTATATGAATATTTATTTTGAAGCGGATTTAAGTGAATTTATACAAGGAGATGCATTTGGTTTTTCTATGGTACTCCATCCAGACGTTATTGGTGCGCTTATTCCAGTTGATAACGAAAGAAGATGGATTTACCATGTATCCTATGATCCATTAAAAGGAGAGCGACCAGAGGATTTCACTATAGAACGTTGTAAACAAATTATTCAAACCGCAATTGGAAGCACAAATGTTAAGTCAGCAATAGTAAGTGTTTTACCGTGGGAAGCGACTGAAAGTACTGCTGCAAAATTTCAAGATAATCGAATCTTTTTAGTTGGCGACTCAGCGCATATTATGCCGCCAACTGGAGGGTTTGGTTCCAATACAGGAATACAAGATGCGCACAATCTGGCTTGGAAATTAGCGGCTGTTATAAAAGGAAAAGCAAACCCGAAATTGTTAGAAACATATCATGAAGAGAGATACCCTGTTGCAAAATTAACGACAGATTATGCGAGTAGTTTACTGTTTCGTGCTGCGAATAGAGAGGAAGGCAGTCTGAATAATATGGACGGTTTAGCTGTGACTGTTGGGTATCATTATAGTTCAGATGCAATAATAGATGAATCAGGCACTCCACATAGAATGGATATTGTAGATTTGAATGGAAGACCTGGAACACGAGCACCGCATTTTTGGGGGATGTATAAAGGGAAAGAAGTTTCTATATTAGACTTATTTGGTAACAATTTTGTATTACTTACTGGAGTAGACAATAGTTCTTGGGCTGAAGCTGTATATGATGTTTCATCTAAATTAGGGATAAATATTAATGTGTATCGAGTAGGGGGAAGCGGAGATTTTATTGCTCAAGAAAATGTTTTTCGTGAATTATATGGGATAGAAAATGAAGGAACTGTATTAATTAGACCAGACGGCTTTATTGGATGGCGTTCGGAAAAAGCAGTGGTAAATCCAGATGTAATACTGGAGAAGGTAATGAGTAATTTATTATGTAGTTTTTAAGTAGCTATGGAAGTATATTGTTTTATATGCTTCACTTTACTGAAAAAATAATATTCACAAATATTAATAGGTTTGGTATGATTAATTTCGACAAGTTAATCGAGGCCGGAGATATTTGAGATAAGCCATAAATTTATTTAGGGATATAGAAGTGTCCTCTAAATAATTTATGGCTTTTTTTATTGATGAAATGTAATCAATAGGAAGTTACATGTGAATAGGGGGGATATGGAAAATAAATAGTATAGTAATAACATAGGGGAATTATATTTGTAAGATTGGAATTTTAATATAAACTTATAAAAATGATGAAAGTATATCTTCTATTTCGTGTAAATCTCATTAACTTGTTGAAATTTGCAGCGTAGGAAGGGTTAGAAGGATGAGAAAAATTATTAGCATGTTAGTTATTTTCTTTATGACGGGAAGTATCTTTGCTGGGGGAGCTGTTCATGCGAAAGCAGAAGGGAAGCATGAATGGAATAAGAATAAGTTTTTAAATATTGCACATCGCGGAGCAAGTGGACATGCACCTGAGCATACTTTTGCTTCTTATGATTTAGTGAAAAAAATGAAAGCGGATTATTTGGAGTTAGATATTCAATTAACTAAGGATGGCCAATTAATTGCAATGCATGATACAGCAGTTGATCGCACGACAAATGGAACAGGTGAAGTACGAGATAAAACGTTAAGCGAAATAAAGAGTTTAGATGCAGGATTGTGGTTCAATAAAGCGTATCCAGAAAAGGCTAAGCAAGAGTACGTTGGTCAAAAAGTTCCGACTCTTGAAGAAATTTTCCAAAAGTACGGAAGAAGCATGAAGTATTACATTGAAACAAAATCACCAGATGTGTATCCAGGAATGGAAGAGAAATTATTAGCTTTATTAGAAAAATATAATTTAATAGGTCAAAACATGTCTTCTAGCCGTGTGATGATTCAATCATTTAGTAAAGATAGTTTAACAAAGATTCATAGTATGAATGAAAATATTCCGTTAGTTCAACTGCTTTGGTATTATCCAAATGAAAACAATGAGATTGTTGAATGGTCTGGCATTACACATGAACCGAAAAGTGTAACAAATGAAGATTTTCAAGAAATTAAAAAGTATGCAGTTGGTATTGGACCGAACTTACGTAATGATAACGGAGAACTAATTATTGATGAGTCATATATGAAAACGGCTAGAAATAATGGATTGCTAATTCATCCTTATACAATTAATGAGAAACCAGATATGAGATTGTTAATGAAATGGGGCGCTACAGGAATGTTTACAAATTATCCTGATCGATTACATAGTGTGTTAAAAGAAAAATAAGTGAGATAGCATAATAGAAAAAGGTATACCGGTGTTTTAGGTATACCTTTTTCTATTATGCTAGATTATAGTAATAGAATACATATTCTTCTAAGCCTTGAACTTCTTTTTCAGGTGGCTCAATACCACCTTTTCTACCGTAGCAAACATTTCTCAAGTATTCTCCAAAAATCATAGAGCGACTTTTTTCATTTTCTATCCAATTATATCTATTAATGATAAACTCACCATCGAAACTTGTATCAAATGTATATGGGATACACGTAATAGTTTTAGGTAAATGTTTTTTTAATACTCGATATTGCCGACCAGCGCCTAAACTTTTGCAAACAAATAGTAGCTGATTAATCTTTGTAAAATCAAAAATCTTTTTCGCTTCCATTACATTAGCGATAGAATGGAGGGAGTTTTTCTCGAATAGGATAGCATCTTTTGGTACGCCATGTTCAAGTAATTTATTTACAATTACTTCTGCATCTGACAAATCCCCGTAATTCCAGCTCGGATGTTTCATGCCATGCAAACTAGTACCACCTGTAACGATAATTTTATTTCCTAAACCTTGTCGATAAGCTTCTAGAGGAGCTTGCCAATTGCCGGGATGAGAACCGCCGAAAACGAATATTGCATCACATTTTTGTGGTGTTATTTCTTTTAGAAAAGCGATTTCTGTAATTTGATCGATTTGTTTTTTCGTAAGAGTAGGGACATCAGGATATTTAGGGATTACCATGTGAAAACCTCCTATATAGTAAAATGATAAATTCATTATATAGTGATTTTGTTAGGTGAAAAAAGGGAAGCTTTTCATTTGAAAGTACCCCTTTTAAGATAACTCTCCAATAAACCAAATCTCTTTTTCTTCGATTGCATCTTCATCATAAATGACTTCTTGAAAGTGCAACAGTTGGGCAGTAGGGCGAATTGAAATTCCCCATGTTTCCCAAAAATTAATTTCATTTGAAAGAGGGATCCATGTTTGAAATTCATTATTTCTATTGAAAAAATTTTGAAAGTAGTCATCGTTTTTAAATACGATAATTTGCGATCTCCATAAATTTTCTATAGAAATTATAGTAACAACTCGATATGTATGTGTATCACTCGGTTTTATTTTTATTAAATGATTTACTCGATCTATTAAGGTTTGTATACATAATCGTTTTACTTTTCTAGGTGTCTTATGAGACTCGATAAAAGCTTGAGAAACTGGTAAAGGCATATACCAATATTCATCGTTATAGAAAGTAGAAGGGAACGTTTTTGTATGTTCCTCAATTTGTTTTATCATAGCGTTTGTTTTTCGTTTCATCCCACGTATTTTCTTTTTATGCATTGTGAGTCATCTCCATAAATTTTTGTAATGCAGCTGAGCGAAATATATCTTTTCTAGTAATAAAAGTAGTAGGAACTTTTTTGAAGCTATTTGGTAAAGGATTGAATGATACGTCATGTTCATGCTCCTTTAAAATTGATTTCATCATAATCGCTACGCCCATACTTGATTTTACACAGGCAAGTATCGCTTCAATTGTTCCGAATTCTAATACTCGTTTAGGGGAGATCCCCACTTCTTGAAGCCAGTCTTCTAATAAACTTCTATAATAACACCCGTGACTAAAAGCGAGTAAATTCATATCTTCTATGTCTGTAAGAGAGGATAGAGGTTTTTTACTAATGAGAACCAATTCTTCTTTACGAAATACATTTGTATGAAGTTCATTATGCTGAGTAGAGCCAGCTATAAACGCTCCGTCTAGTTTTCGCTCTAATACAAGCTTAATTAGTTGTTCAGTCGTATTTGTTTCTAAAATCAATTCGACTTCTGGGTACTTCTCATAGTAGGCCGTTAATATAGAGGGGAGCCTTACCGCAGTTGTAGATTCTGTACACCCAATTTTTAAAGTGCCTTTTGGTTCAGTTCCATTACTTTGAATCGCTTTTATAGATTGATCCATTAAGTGGATAATTTGTTTGGCATATGTTAATAAAATCTCACCGTTAGAAGTTAAAGTTACACCTTTTCCGTTTCTGTAAAATAAAGGAACACCTAATTCATTTTCTAGTTGTTTCATACGCATCGTTACGCCTGATTGTACGTAGTTCAAATTTTTTGCTGCGTGAGAAATATTATTTTCCTTCGCGACTTCGTAAAATACAGTTAAATCTTTTATATCCACGTATCATTCCTCCAAAAAGGTATCAATTTTTTTGATGGATTATATGATGAATCTTTATTTTATATGATATCAGAACTTTCATACAATGGAAGGGGGAGGGATTATTATGTTGATTGAAGAAAGGGTGAATAGTACTTATAAATGGGTTATGTTAATTGTTGCGACGATTGCTCAAACAACAGCGACACTTATAACGTATGGTGTCGGGGTTTTCGCTTTATTTTGGAAAGAAGAATATGCACTTACGAATACGGAGAGTGGATTATTAGTAAGTGTTGTAAATGTTGGACCGTTATTTTGTATGCTTTTTGTCGGTCGGCTACTTGATCAATATAATGAAAAAATATTAATTTCTATCAGTTCATTTTTGCTAGGGAGTTCGCTTTTACTGACTAATATAGTAAGTGGATTTAATGGGTTATTATTTGTACTTTTATTAATAGGAATGTTTTATAGTGTTTCCCAGCCAGGAGGAAGTAAAGTGATTTTAAAATGGTTCCGAAAAGAAAATCGTGGGTTAGCGATGGGAATAAGGCAAGCTGGTATACCGATTGGTGGCGCGTTAGCGGGAGTGTTAATCCCGTTTCTTACCGTACAATATAATATGACTTACGCGATCAATAGTATCGCATGCATTTGTATAATTGGAGGGCTATTATTTTTTATGTTTTATAAAGAGCCATATGTTCAGGAGGAAGCGAGGAAAGGACATATTAAAATTTCCTTTTGGATGGAGCTAAAAGTAGTGATATGCAAAAAAGAGTTGTATCCAATTTATATAACGGGTATTTGCATGATTTCATTACAAATGGTGTTAGTTGGACACTTCATGAAATTTTTAGCAGGGGAACAATCGATTACATCTATTGTAGCCGGAACAGTATTTTCAGTTATGTTCTTTTCTGGAATGATTGGTCGTATTGCATTAGCAACTATTAGTGATGTGTTGTATAAGGGGAATCGGCGTATACCTTTATTTATAGCTGTCTGCGCTTCTATCGGCTTGATTTTATTGTTAGTAATGAATATACATACAATAACGAGTGGAATCTTGTATAGTGTAAGTGCATTGTTAGGATTTTTTTCAATTGGATGGTTTAGTCTTTTTATAGCCGAAGTTGCTGAATTGGCAAGTGAAGAATCTGTAGGAATAACAGTGAGTGTAGCACTTACATTAAATCAAATTGCAATTATTATTGCCCCTGTTTTATTTGGTTATATTGTGGATGAGAAAGGGTATACGTATGCGTGGTTATGTATAGTAGTATTGTTAAGTATCTCGGCAGTCAGTTTATATAGAAAAAACAAAAAAATAAAAGAAAGTTAGCAATGTAAATTTTTTATGAAGAAAATATAAAGAAATGCCGAGTGAGCGACATTTCTTTTTTTATTTGTTGTATAATCAAAGTATAAATGAGATTCATTTTCAATGAAGTTCATTGCCTGTAATTTTAGCTATAATGATTTGTTTTTCTTTATCGTTATTTACATGATTTATTTTGTTTGAAAATTTTTAGTATCATTTCCTTTTAAAGTTATAATCTATTTTACTTAATATTAAATTATAACTATATTTTATTGTAGGATAATGAAACGTCATATCATTTAAACGATTGTTTCTATCTCTGTTTTTCATCGTAACAACTCCGTTTCTTATCTTGTGTAACAAATGTTACATAATATGTTGAAATTATAGTAGGGTGCATCCGATTGTAGGGTGGAAATTTTGCAAGAAAGAAATACAATAGAGAGTAGCCAAAAACTGAATATGAGAAAAAGGAATCTAGTTCATTTAGGTGAATAATAGGTAGTATTATAAAATATTTGAAAATTAAAAGATATAGAACAGAATGGATGTACGTTAAGTGAAACTATATAAAAGAGGGTTCCTATTATGCTAAAGAAATGGTTAATCGTTTTCTTTGTTTTTGCTATTTTTTGTGGGAGTGTCGTTGCACTAATACATGCAAATAAAGGTAAGAAATATGATATAAAGGCATTTTCTAATGTAAATAGTAAGCAAAAGGACGATATGCAAGAAGTTGATGCAACTGAGAAAAAACGCTATGAAGTTGTAGCTAGTAAATTAGATGAATATTTAAAAGATAAAGGATTTAATGGGAGCGTTCTTGTAGCTAGTAAAGATCATGTGATTTTACGAAAAGGTTATGGATATGCGAATGTGAAAGATAAAGTAGTAACAACGCCAAGAACGAAATATCGTATTGGTTCTATTACGAAAACGGTCGTTGCAATATCTATTATGCAGCTAAAAGAAAAAGGGAAATTAAATATTGAGGACAATGTAAATAAGTATATTCCATCGTTTCCAGCAGATAAAAACATTACGTTACGAAATCTATTAACACACACATCTGGCTTGCCAGATCAAGGACAAGGTAGGGTGGATGCAGGGTCACGTTTAAAGTTAGTAACGTGGATTGGAGGGCAAAAATTGCAATTTCCTGCAGGGACAGGCTGGAAATATACAGACTATAATTATATGGTGCTTGCATATATTGTAGAAAAAATTACGAATAAACCGCTCGCTGAATACGTGAAAGAAAATATTTTTACTTCTGCTGGCATGTATGAATCTGGAATGGGGGCGACTCTCCCAGAAGATATTTTTTTAGCAGAAGGGTATACGAGAAAAGATAATGAATTAATAGCTGCTCCCCGCTTAAAAATGAACTGGTTGTATGGGTGTGGTGAAATGTATACAACTGTTGAAGATATGAAAAGATTAGATGAGGCAATAATGGATGGAAAGCTGTTATCTAAACAAAGTGTATTAGATATGTTTACTGCATCACCTGCAAGAAAATATGGATTTAGTTTCTATACGTATCCAGATTATTATCATAACCACGGGGTATTAGCAGGCTGGAATACTTTTAATAATTTTAACTGGGATAAAAGAACGTTTGTCATATTGTTCTCTAACGTCCAAAATGGTATGAATGATGCATTTAATCAAGAGTTTAGGAAAATGGCGAATGATTTAATAGAAGGAAAGGGAGCATGAAAGAGAAAGAGCCTCTAGCGAGAGGCTCTTCTTTTTTATAAAGTTGAAAACTCTTCAACAAGTTCACTAAAACGATGTAATGCACTTTCAATCGGTTCTGGCGTAGTTAAATCAACGCCAGCTTTTTTGAGTAGATTTAATGGATAATCTGAACTTCCACCTTTAAGGAATTCGAGATAGTTTTTCTGTGCATTTGGATCGCCGCTTAATAATTTATCAGCAATTTGGATTGCAGAAGCGAATCCAGTTGCGTATTTGTATACGTAAAATGGACGGTAGAAATGCGGTATTCTAGCCCATCCGTATTTTACTTCTTCGTCAAATACGAGGGAGTCGCCATTATACTCTCTAAATAAGTTTTCATAAACCTCGCTAAAGACTTGGGCATTTAATGGTTTACCTTGCTGTGCCATTTCATGCGTGATTTTTTCAAATTCAGCGAACATGATTTGTGTAAAGAAAGTGCCTTTAAATTTCTCAATGAAATGGTTTACTAAATGGTTACGTATGTTAGCATCTTTTGCTTCTTTTAATAAATGATGAATTAATAGCACTTCATTTACTGTAGAAGCGACTTCTGCGACAAAGATAGTATAGTGTGCAGAAATTCTTGGTTGGTATCCGTGTGAGTAGTGCGTATGCATACCGTGCCCACATTCGTGAGTAAGAGTGAAAAGGCTATTTAAATCATCATGATGATTTAAAAGAATGAAAGGATGAACGCCGTATACACCAAAGTTATAAGCACCGGAACGTTTTCCTGGCGTTTCTCTTACGTCAATATAACGTTTATCTTTAAAGCTTTTTAATGTTTCAATATATTCTTCACCTAAAGGAGCTAGTGATTCAATCATGATGTCAAACGCGTTATCATATGGAATATCTTGTTTTACACCTTTTACTAAATCGACACTTAAGTCATATTGTCTTAGTTCATCGACATTTAATTTCTCTTTTCGAAGTTCATTATATGTATGTAAAGATTGAATGTTTTTTTTCGTCGTTTCAATTAAATTTTCATATACTTCTTTTGGAACCATGTCGCCAAATAATGATTTCTCTAACGCTGATGGATATTTTCTTAGCTTAGAAACAGTAACATTATTTTTTATAGCAGCAGATAAAGTAGAAGCGATAGAATTTTTCAATTGAACATATGGCTTGTAGTAAGCTTTATAGGCTTCTTTACGTTTTTCGCGGTTCTCATCTTCTATTAACTTTGCATACATTCCTCGTGTTAAAGTAACTTTTTCTCCATCATTAGTAGTCACTTCACCAAATAGTATATCTGCATTATTTAACATGCCGTATGTATGTTGCGGAGAGGAGAGTGCTTCGCCCATTTGTGATAAAATCTCTTCTTGGTCCTTATTCAATACGTGTTTTTTATAACGGTATAATTCAAATAAATCTTCTTTATAATATTGTAAGCCTTCAGCTTCTTCTATGTAAGTGTGTAATGTGTTTTCATCTACGCTAAGTAAGAATGGAGAAAAGAAAGATTTAGCTGCACTTACTTTCACTTGTAATTGTGTTACTTTATCGACAAGAGATTGAGCGTCAGTATCGCGTGTATCAAGATCAGATTGTAATCGTGCATAAGCGAACATTAAAGTTATTATGCTAGAAATTTCTTCACTCTTTGTTAAATAGGCTAATAAACTATTGCCATCGTGAATATTTCCATTAAACTCGTGTAATTCTTTCGTTAATACTTCAATTTTATGGAAATCGCTTTCCCAATCTTCAATGGTATCGTAAATATCCGTTAAATCCCATTTTTCTTTATCAGCTACTTGTAGTCGATCTTTAAGTTCTGTCATAATCATTTCCTTTCTAAATATGTAGTTATATTCCTATATAACTATGAAATACAACAAATTGCAAAAAATCCCTGCTGAAAATTAAAAAGCCTTGCTAAAAGGCAAGGCTAAAAAAATTATAATGTAATTCCGAATTTTGAATGTAAAAGATTTTTATATTGCATATCTGTAACTTTTTCTTTCGTTTTTTTACCGTTTTTCGCTATTTTCAGACTATCCTTCGTTAAAGATGCATGCCCATCTTCAGTTAGTTTTACAATAAGAGGTACTTTGTTAAATGGTGAGCCATCGTGTTCAACAATAATTTTTTGTGCTGCATTTGCTTTTTCTTCATCCACTTCTTCTATATAAAATGCATAGCCTAACGCCCAATCATCAGTAGAAGATTGATCCAAAAACTCATTGTTTTTACGCATCTCTAACAGGTAGTTTCCTTTTTCGGTCATTTCTTTACGAATACGATAATCTCCTGTAACGGAGTGAATGACTTCACCTGAGAAAGGAACAGGTGCAAGCGGTAAGTATGATCCGAATCCTACTTCAATTAAGTAAAGTTCATTATGATGTGTTAAAACGGTTGCGATATGGCCAGAATCAACAGCCCATATGGAGTTTGCAGCGTTATACACTGTTCCCGAAACGAGATGAACATCAAATCCAGCGTCTTTAAGGAAGTGATACATAGTAGGATTGAGTTCATAACAAAGACCGCCACGGTTGTTTACTAAAATTTTTTCTTTTAGATTTTCTTTTGATATTTCCTTAAAATTCTTTTCGAGAACATTTAAGTTTTCAAATGGGACAGTTTGTGCCATTGCGTACATAATGTTAGGTAAATCTTCAAATGAAACTTTGTCTTTTTCTTCTATATGTAATCGTGCGAAAAATTGTTTTTGAAAGTCGGTCATAGAAATCCCTCCAAAATTTGTTCTAAATAAATTATATTGAATCATTAAGAAGAAAACATCTGCATATGTGCGTACGACTAAAGTATGACACCTTTACTTCTTGCTATACATATAGTATGATGATTTCAGTAAATTAGATTTCAATGACTATAATATAAATTAATGAGAGGTGCTTTTTGTGAGTGCGGTAGGTACTAAATAGGAAAAATTTAATGAAATAAATCGGATAAGAACAGGGGATTTTTATGTATACCATACCCCTAATTTTGTCATGGATTTATTTCGATACCTATGAAGATACCTACAATACTTTATAAAGCGTGTAATAAGGGGATTGCCATCCGTTTTTATGGCTTATTTCCTCATATGTTATTACTCATGCCTTGTAAATGTAAAAGCTGCGGTATCCCCGCAGCTTTTTTGTATATGTTTTTAATGTATAAAAATGGTAATTGAATAATGTAGGGCTCATTGGAATCTAATGAGTAGGTATCTTCATTTATGATAGAAATCAATCATAGTGAGGAGAAATAAAATGAATACGATGACTTTTGAAAAGTTACAATATAACGAATTAAAGGATATAGTGAAATCTTATTGTGTAAGTGGATTAGGAAAAGAATTAATAAATAAATTAGAGCCGAGTACAAGTATAAAAGTAGTAAGGAATCGATTAAATGAAACAACCGAAGCGCGAGCTATATTAGATGCGGAAGGGCATGTGCCTTTTTTCGGTATTTCAAATATTGCTAGTACAATTCAAAAATTAGAAAAAGGGATGATTTTAGATCCAGAAGAGTTAGTAAGTGTTTCAGATTTTTTACGTGGCTGTAGGAAGATTAAAAAGTTTATGTTAGATAAAGAATTTTTTGCGCCAGTATTAGCTTCTTATGCAAATTCAATGACTGAATTTAAAAGTATTGAAGAGGAAATTAATTTTTCAATAAAAGGAAATAGCATTGATTCTGCCGCTAGTAAAGAGTTAAAACGAATTCGAAATAACATCGATTCGGTAGATGGAAAAATAAAAGAGCGTTTAACGAAGTTTTTAAATAGCAGTGCAAATAAGAAGTATATTCAGGAGTTCTTTATTAGTAAAAAAGATGATCGTTATACGATTCCGATTAAATCTTCCTATAAAAATCAAGTTGCCGGAAGTATTGTTGAAGCTTCTGCTAAAGGTTCTACTGTATTTGTAGAACCGCATACAGTTACAAAGCTAAATACGGAACTCGCAAGTTTGAAAGCAGAAGAAGCGATGGAAGAATATCAAATTTTAGCGACTTTATCTGGAATGGTGTTAGAAAACATTTATAGTATAAAGATTAATGTGGAGTTAATTAGTCAATATGATATGGTATTTGCGAAAGCGAAGTTTAGTAAATCGATTGATGGAATAGAGCCGAAGTTAAATGATCATGGCTACGTTCATTTAGTAAATTGTAAGCATCCGCTTTTAAGTGGAAAAGTAGTACCATTAAACTTTGAAATTGGTCAAAACTATCGTAGTTTAATTATTACAGGGCCGAATGCGGGCGGGAAGACAATTGTGTTAAAGACGATTGGATTGTTAACATTAGCGACAATGTCAGGTTTGCATATTGCCGGAGATAAAGAAACAGAAATTGCTATTTTCGAAAATGTATTTGTAGATATTGGCGATAATCAAAGTATCGAAAATGCACTAAGTACATTTTCATCTCATATGAAAAATCTATCTGAAATTATGAGGATGTCAAATAATAATACGTTGCTACTATTTGATGAAATAGGAAGCGGGACTGAACCGAATGAAGGAGCAGCACTTGCAATTTCTATTTTAGAGGAGTTTTATCTTGCAGGATGTATTACAGTGGCGAGTACGCATTACGGTGAAATTAAACGATTCTCAGAAATGCATGATGATTTTATGAACGCAGCGATGCAATTTAATAGTGAGACACTAGAACCACTTTATAAATTAGTAATCGGTAAATCAGGTGAAAGTAATGCACTTTGGATTGCCAATAAAATGAACGTAAGAGAGCGGGTACTGCAAAGAGCGAAAGCGTATATGGAAAATAAAGAGTACGCTCTAGAAAAAGTGAATGAAAGTAAAATTAGAAAGCCGAAATTCCTGCAAGAAAAAAGAGAAAATCATTACGAGTATAAAATTGGCGACCGTGTAAATTTATTGGATCATGATGATTTTGGTATCATCTATAAGGAAAAAGATAATTTCTGTAATGTCGTTGTATATTATAACGGTGAATTTGTTGAAGTAAATATAAAACGTATTACGTTAGAGGTAGCAGCGAAGGAATTATACCCAGAGGGATACGATTTAAATACGCTATTTGTCGATTATAAAGAAAGAAAAATGCAACATGATATTGAGCGGGGATCGAAAAAAGCACTTCGTAAAATTCAAAAAGAAATGAGAAAGAATAGAGGGTAATCCAGAGTGGTAACGATTAGACAAGAACGACAAACCGATTATAGAAAAACGGAAGAAGTTGTACAACAAGCATTTTTAAACGAAGAATTTAGTGATAAAAAGGAACATGAACTTGTAAAACGTATTAGAGAGTGTGACGCATTTATTCCAGAGTTATCAATCGTTGCAGTAGATGAAGAAATAGTCGGTCATATTATGTTATCTAAAATTACGATAGAACAAGATGGAGCTTCTGTAGATTCATTAGCGCTTGCACCAGTATCAGTTGCTAGGGGCTATCAGAAAAAAGGAATTGGTGGAAAGCTTATAGTAGCTGCGTTAGAAAAAGCGAAAGAACTTGGATACGGATCAGTTATAGTATTAGGACATCCAGAGTACTATCCGAAATTTGGTTTTAAGAAAGCAAGTGAGTGGAATATAAAAGCACCATTTGAAGTGCCAGATGAAGCGTTTATGGCGGTTGAGTTAAGTGAGAACGCTCTGCAAAGTATAGAAGGAGTTGTGCAATATTCGAGTGCATTTGCTGAGTAAGGGTATCGGTTAAGAAATATAATCATAAAAGACGCTACCTTTTTGTATGGATATACAGAAAGGTAGCGTTTTTTATTAAGCGAAGCTACTTACATATATTTTGCTCAATGAATAATTGAGGTGTTAAAATTGAGATAGAAATGTAAAGGGAGAGAAAAAAGAATGAAGAATCGAGAAACAGATAGCAACGTAGTTACGTTATATGTTACAAGACATGGTAAAACAATATTAAATACGAACCATCGCGCGCAAGGTTGGGCAGACTCTCCGTTAGTAGAAAAAGGTGTGGAAGTTGCCTCTAATTTAGGAACGGGATTAAAAGATATTCATTTTACAAGTGCGTATAGTAGTGATAGCGGCCGCGCGATTGAAACTGCTAATTTAGTATTAAAATATAGTGAGCAATCAAAATTGAAACTTGAGCAAAGAAAAAAATTACGAGAATTAAATTTTGGTATTTTTGAAGGTGAAAAACTTGATAATATGTGGGATGCGGTTGGAAAAGCTGCAGGCGTTGCATCACCAGAAGAACTTATGAAGTTTTCTATTCAAGAAGTTATTGATCTTATTAGAGCAGCAGATCCTACGAAACAGGCGGAAGATTGGGAATTATTTTCTACTCGTATAAAAGCAGAGATAGATAATATTAGTGAAGAAGCAGCTAAAAATGGCGGCGGTAACGTTTTAGTTGTTGTTCATGGGCTGTTGATTACAACCTTAATAGAAATGCTAGACAGTAGTAAAACAAAACTTGGAGTGGAAAATGCTAGTGTGACGAAGATTGTATATCAAGACGGAACATATACAGTCGAGTCAGTTGGAGATATGAGTTATGTTGCAAAAGGGAAAGAAAGTGTGGAAATATAATTAGATCTTAAATAGAGATAAGAAAAGGAGGTTAGAGAAATCTAACCTCCTTTTTATTTTTTAGTATGTCATTTATATAGTGTATTGGAATATTTTAATGAAATTATATAGAGTGTTTCTTTTTTCAACAATAGGGTCATTTTGTTGAAAAAGGATATCTCCAATTTTTAGCGAATACAGGGTTATAAATAAGAAAAGTGGTGAGGTAAATAGGAAAAGAATGTAATTCCTTTTTGGACAATAAAACAGAAAAATGTATAATTAACAGGCTTCAGAGCGCGGGTTGTGTTTTCGCAGAAGAAGAGACCCGGTTACTTATTTCAGCAGCCCGAACTCCAGAAGACCTCAAGAGAATGGTGGAAATGCGAGCCGATGGTTTACCACTTGAATATGTTGTTGGATACGCAAAATTTTGTGGGATGCGGATAGAAGTGGAGCGGGGTGTTTTCGTGCCTCGTCAACGAACCGAATTTCTTGTTCACCAAGCCGAAGCGCTGTCATGTTTTGGTGATATTGTCGTTGATCTCTGTTGTGGTTCAGGTGCTGTCGGTGCAGCTCTAGCGGCAGCTTTAGGAAGAGTTGAATTATATTGTGTTGATATTGACCCTATTGCAGTACGATGTGCAAGCCGCAATGTAACGAGTTTCGGTGGCCATGTTTTTGAAGGTGATTTGTATAAATCGTTGCCTCATTCACTTAAAGGCAACGTGAAGACCATACTTGCAAACGCACCTTATGTTCCTACTGATGCAATAAAACTGCTCCCACAGGAAGCTCGCCTACATGAACCAAAGGTGGCGCTTGATGGGGGAGAGGATGGACTTGACATTCAGCGAAGAGTAGCGAAAGAAGCATTTCTCTGGCTAGCACCTGGAGGTCATCTTTTAATAGAGACGAGCGAAATGCAGGCAGATCAGACCTTTGAAATCTTTGCTGGTGCTGGGCTTACCACGAAAGTGGCTCGAGATGAGGAATTAGATGCTACTGTTGTTATAGGGTCGAAAGCTAGTTTTTAGCTTAAATGGGTATGTAGCCTTATTCATAAATAAAATGATAATTTTCTAGCAATATATAAATAAAAAACATATGCTTTTAATTGAGAAAAAAGATCGAAAATTATCCGAGTGATTTGAAAAAGAAAGGACATAACACATTAGTTATGTCCTTCCATTTATCAACTTTTTTCACTATAGGTTTTCATAAAACTTAACCTAGATTCCTTTTCATTTTATGAATTATGGAATCAATAAAATCTTCCCTGTACTTTTTCTGCTCTCTAATAATTCATGGGCGCGAGCACCGTCTTGTAAAGAGAATGTAGTAGGACTCGCAATGTTTAATTTTCCACTAGCAATCCAATCAAATAATTGAGTAGAGCGCTGCTTACGTTCTTCAAAGGTAGTAAGCACGTTCCAAAGGTCTCCGCCAGTTAAAGTTTTTGAAGTATCCATAAGCATGCGCGGATCAACGGGAGCAGGATTACCGCCGGCCATTCCGTAAAATACAACAGTACCACTAATTTTAGTAGCATTAAAACTTTCCTCTAATGTAGAACCTACTGATTCATATACAACATTTACTCCAGTGCTGTTTGTTATTTCAAGTACTTTTGAATGCCATTTTTCACTATATAAAAATACGTGATCAGCTCCAGCTAACGTGGCAACTTTTGCTTTCTCGTTTGATGACGTAAGACCAATTGCTGTTCCGCCAAGTAGTTTAATTATTTGAATAAGAAGTTGACCAACGCCACCAGCTGCTGCGTGTACTAAAGCTATATCACCTTGTTTTATTTGATAGCTATCTTTCGTTAAATAATGTGCCGTTAGACCTTGTAATAAGACAGAAGTGGCTGTTTCAAAAGAAATAGAATTTGGAAGCTGAATTGTTTTTTCAGATGGAACAGCAACTAGTTCTGCATTTGCGAATGGAACGTCAGCAAATGCAATACGGTCTCCAGGCTTGATGGTAGTAACGTTAGTTCCTATTTCTTCAACAATACCAGCCCCTTCATAACCTAATATATAAGGCGGGTTACCAGCGAGATGATAATCGCCTCGGCGTCTATAAATATCAGCGAAATTTAAGCCAATTGCTTTCGTACGGACAAGAATTTCATTTGGATTAATGATTGGATCGGGGATTTCTTTATATTGAAGTACATCAGCATTTCCGAATGTTTCGAAACAAAGTGCTTTCATATGGAATACCTCCATTTATATTGTTTGTCGATGCTCTTTATCATACAATACAAATATCAATAGACAAAGAGGATTATTTTGATGAAATCAATCGGAAATTCCGATTGAAAAGAGGGATGATAAATGGAGATAAAACAATTAATTACCTTTAAAATAGCCGCGGATACTTTGAACTTTACACAAACTGCGAAGAAATTAAACTTTGCTCAATCGAGCGTAACGGCGCAAATTAAAACGTTAGAAGCTGAGCTAGGTACGCCGTTATTTGAAAGATTAGGAAAACGTCTTTTCTTAACTGAAGCAGGGAGGAAGTTTCAATTATATGCTGATAAGATGATTGTGCTTAGTAACGAAGCGAAAATGGCTGTGAAAGATGATGAAGAAATAGCTGGTACGTTAACGATTGGTGCACAAGAAAGTCAGTGTACATATAGGCTTCCATCTATATTAAAGAGATTTAAAGCACAATTTCCTCAAATAAAACTTATATTTAAACCAGCACATTCTAATAAAGATGCGAAGGAACAATTGATGAAGGGAAAAGTCGATCTTGCATTTATTTTGGATGAATGTAAAACAGAAGATGCTTTACATGTGGAGCCGCTTATGAAAGAAGAATTAAAAGTAGTAGCTGCTCCAGGCCATCATATACTCCAGCAAACTTCCGTTTCTATAAAAGATTTAGAGAAGGAAACACTTTTATTAACAGAACTAGGGTGCTCATATCGGACTTTATTTGAGGAGTTATTTCGTGCGAAAGACATATATCCAGCAAATAAGATTGAGTTTGTTAGTGTCGAGGCAATTAAACAATGCGTCATTGCAGATTTAGGTGTTGCTGTGTTACCAGCTATAGTAGTAGAAAAAGATATGCGAGAAGGGACAATAAAGGAGTTAGTTTTAAAAGAAACAATTCCTCCGATTTATACGCAAATCGCTTGGCATAAAGACAAATGGATGACAGTGCCACTGCAGCAATTTATTGATGTAACAAGAGAGTTTTTTACAACGGATTAAGTGGAGAAATATTTGTTTTCTATAAAAGAAAAAATAGCAATTTTGTATAAAGAACCGATGCTTGCATGTAACAAGTATCGGTTCTTTTATGTTTGAAATAAAGGATGCTATAAAATGTGTATTTCTCAACTTTTTTTCTTAAAAGGATAAGTAAATTTCTTCGTATATTCCAATAATCATAAGGGAATTTACAATGTTTTTTCGTTTCTGTAAGATGCCTCTAGGAAGCATGAAAGGAGGGGCGTACATAGGGGGATATTGTCTTTATTATATGTACTTATTTTGAGGGAGGAGATTTAAAATGTTTAAAAAGTTAATGAAAGTATGTGTGTTAAGTGTAGCGAGTGTAGGGGTATTATTTAGTTTTCAAGGAAGCACATTTGCAGCTACCGATCTGAGTAGTTATTATGACGGGAAAAATCCAGCAACAACGAAAGTATACGGAGGCAGTACAACATGTGATACAGATGGATTTAATGCAAAGTCTACAGCGGTGTATGAAGGGAGTAAAAAGGTTGGGACAGTGTATTTACGTTATAGCAATAGATGTCATGCAGCATGGGCTAAGTTTGTATTAGATCAACCAGCACCAGCTGTTTCTGGAGGAGTGTATGCGTACGCTGTTGTGAATAAATATAAAAATGGTGTATTCCAAAAATCAGTCACTTCCAATCAGGGTAACGGCACAATAAAAACAGGTCAAACGAGCACGTATACAGGAATGGTATTTGATTTAACTGCAGATTTTGGATACACAGCAGATGCTGAAGCGGTTACGTTTAATAATGGTTATGGGAAAACTGGACGTTATTAATAAAGGAGTGGAATTCTATGAAACTTTTTAAAAAAGTAAGTGCATGTCTTTGTCTGGCGTTGCTCGTTGTAACTAGTGTGTTTAGTACGACCAATAATAATAAAGCATATGCGGAAGACCATACGTATGATGGGAAAAGTCCGTATTACAATAGTTGTGATCAATCAGCAGTAACGAAAGAGAAGAAGTGGATTGATTCAAATTCTTATGTGGAATTAAAATTTAGCACGACGTGTAAGACAGCATGGGCAAAAGTTACTGTAACCCGCCCGGCAGTTTATAATAACGAAGCTGATGCAAGGATAGTCAGAAAAACCGATGGAAAAGCATATACTTGCGGGAGTGCTGGAGGAAATGGTGTTGTGAATAAAGGGCAAACATCATGCTATACGCCGATGGTATATGATTTAGACCCAAGAAAAGCGCAAGCGCAGGGGAAACATGCAATTCCGAATAGTGATGCATATAATTATGCTGAGACTATTTGGTATTGATGGGGATATGGAGATTGTAAGGTAGAATATTTTAAGAGCATGTTTTGATTGGTTTTCAAAACATGCTCGATTTGTATTCATCCTAAGCTTTTTGATATTAACTAATCAGGTCTGTATCAGGAGGAACATATCCAAGGTGTCTAGCCATAGATACAATTTGTCCTTTATGGTGAAACTCATGCGTCTCTGTATGAGTTAAAAGCCATAGCGGTGTTGTACTCCAAGGTTCTTTTTGCCATTTCACTTCATTTGCTATATTTTCGAGCCAACGGTCATTGTATTCATCTAAAAAACGTTGTACAGTTTCATCTACTAACTTAAATCTAGCACGTACTTTCGTGACATCTGCATGCTCAATTTCATAATTACTAGCGAATGAAAAATCTGCTCGCTTTTGTTTAAATGCGAATGATCCAAGCCAGTATCGATAGCAATCGGCTACATGAATATGTGTCTTTATAATGCTACCGCTCCCGAAATTCGGAACAGTGCTATGTAATTTTTCTAATGGGATTTCTTCTAAAAATGTGAATAGAGTTTCTCTTGTAGCGCTAATAAGATTATATTGCTGTTTTAAAACATGTAACATGAAATTAACACTCCTCTTTTACTTACTAAACTATTTGTGTAGTAAGTAATTCTATATTTACGAGGGTGGAACCTTTTTATTATTTTTACTAAGCATATTAGATGTATTTCTTCATTGTTTCTGATAGATTAAACAAGGTGAAAGTTTAATAAATTGAACATTTTTAGTTCATAATAAATTGAACATGGAGAAAGGGAACGATAAAATGAATAGAATAATTGGTTTAAAACAATTTGAAATAACGCGCGGGGCGTTACTTAAATTTATGGAAACGTTAGATGATAAAACTGCGGATACGCAGCCAGAGGGTTTTAACAATACAATTCGCTGGCATATCGGTCATGTGTTAACGGCAGCAGAAGTTTTCATGTTTGGAAAAGAATTCAAACAATTACCAACGGAATATCCAGGTATGTTTGGATATGGATCAAGACCATCTAAATGGAAAACAGAAGGACCATCATTAGAAGTATTAACAGCCCAATTACAAGAACAAGCAAAACGTATTAACGAAATTCCAGCAGAAGCATTTGAGAATAAACTGCCAGAGCCATTCCTAGGATTGGAAACAGTAGGAGAGCTTTACGGTATGATGCTTTATCATGAAGCAGATCATATTGGTCAGATGAAAGCAATGGAACGTATTATTAAGGCTCTTTAGTTTGAATTGCATATAACAAACGAAATGACAGTAGTTTTGTCAAAATTGAGTTGTAAATAGTTACACTCTTATTTTTTACAAAAAAGGTAGATAAATTATTATCTACCTTTTTTGTATAACTTCTTGAAGGATTAGGGATTATCATCGTGCTACTGATGAAGAAGGACAAGAAACCAATCTATTAGGATAAAGAAACCTTCTAATTTTTATGGTGTGATTATGAAATATAGTATTCCTAAATATGGAATATACGTATAATAATAGAGAGGAACTAGAAATAGGGGTGAATACTATGATTACATTAGAACAAAAGCTAGAGCAATATATACATGCATATTCACAGTTAAAGGGAGAACTAAAATGGAAAACGAGTGATTCTCGAACAGGAATGATGATTGCTGCTATGTATGCAAGTAGTGATAAATTGCTTGATCTCGGACGTTTTTTAGAAATTAGTAGTTATATTAAGAATGAGGTAGGGATGTTTTCATACTTAAAGTCTTATCATCGCTTTGTAGTGGCCGCAACATTAGATATTCACTTTACAGATTATAAGAAAGCTTTTCGAGAGTTTTTAGACTTATATGAACAATTGGTCGCTGGTGGCTTTAGCCGCAGTATATTTACTTATCTTGCAGCAGCTGTGCTTTTAACAGAAGAAAATGAACAGCATAGCACGCACATTCAGCGTTCGATGCAAGTATATAAACGCATGAAAGAGGATCATCTTTTTCTTACAGGTACAAATGATTACCCGCTCGCGGTTTTACTAGCAGGACAATCAGAGAATGTAGACAAGCTTATGGACCGAGTGGAACGTCTTTATAAAAAACTAGCGGAAGCTGGTCTGCGTAAAGGGAATGATCTTCAATTTCTAAGTCATATCCTTTCACTAAAGAAGGATGTCCGTGAAGAAATGTTAGTTGCAACATGTACAAACATATGGAAGTTATTAAAGCAAGAGAAGGTAAAAGTGAAACAGATGCATTATCCAGCTATCGGGCTACTAGCGTTACTTGAGGATGGAGAAAAAGAGATTCATTCTGTTAAAGCGTTGATTGAAAAATTGCAGGGAGAGAAATTGTTCCGTTGGCATACAGATACGAATATTCTTATTGCTATTCAACTATTCGTAAGTCAAAAAGGTGAGGAAAGTAAAGCTACCAACACAGGTTTACAAACAATGATAGAAGTCCTCATACAAGCACAACAGGCAGCTATGGTGGCCACGATTGCCGCTTCATCTGTAGCAACTTCTTCTGCTAGTAGTAGTTCATGATGTGTAACTGCTTATGCTTTTGTAAATTATAAGTCCTTTGATAAGGATGGTTTAAAAAATATTACTAAAAAAAGTCCGTCACTTTCTAATGAGTGATGGGCTCAGACTGTAGATAAGCTATTTTGGAGAGTCCAGATGCTAAAAAATAGTTTGTCTTTTGCTTTATGCAAGATTTATACGTAGTGCTTTCTATGCTACAACTTACTATAAGTGAGGAAGGTATCTTATGAAAATATCTGTTTATGTTGCAAGTGCATTTAGTAAGGATCATAAAGGCGGAAATAAAGCAGGAGTGGTATTTATTGAGAATTCATTGACCACTACTCAAAAAATGGCAATAGCCAAACAACTGGGTTATGCGGAAACCGCATTTATATCAGAATCTGAAATTGCTGATTATAAATTTGAGTATTTTACACCAAAAGAAGAAGTTGATTTATGTGGTCATGCTACAATTGGCTCTTTCGCGATACTGATGCATTTAAATAAACTCTTCAGGAATCGCTATACAATTGAAACAAACAGCGGTGTTCTTACTATTACCATAAAAGATGACAGCATATTCATGGAACAAAACAATCCGATATTCTATGATGTTGTATCTCCAAACGAGTTCATCGACTGTTTTGACATGAAAGCTATAGATAATAAATATCCAATTCAAATTGTCTCCACGGGCTTAAAAGATATTTTAATTCCTATAAAAAGCGAAACACGATTACATGCACTGCAACCTAGTTTTGAAAAAATTAAAGAAATCAGCAAGTATTATAATGTTGTTGGGATGCATCTATATACTTTTAATGACGATCGAATTATATGCAGGAATTTTGCGCCACTATACGACATTAATGAAGAAGCAGCGACTGGAACTTCAAATGGTGCATTAGCTTGCTACCTTCATGAACAGCACAACTTGCAAAAAGAAGTCTATGTATTTGAACAAGGTTATTCTTTGGAATCGCCTTCTGAAATATTAGTTAAATTAGCAACCAATAGCAAGAATGAAATAGAAAAGGTTTATGTTGGCGGCAAAGGCTATTACTGTGAAACTAAGTGTTTAAATGTAGAAAATATGGAGTGAAAATAAAAACAACGAATAAAAAGGTTGAGAAAATACTTTCTCAACCTCGGACTGTAGACAAAGTATTTGATTATTCGATGCTTTGTCTTTTTTCTTTGTAATATGAGGGCACAGATGTAACAGAAGAAAATTACAAGCTTACAAGAAGAGGTTGAGCAGGATAGAGAAAAATGATTGGAAAAGTCCTTAAAAAGAAAAAAAGGAAGTGATTTAAAAGTAAAAAAGACGAAAGTAAGTACGACAGATAATGAGAGTGTTTTTTTGTTTTTACATAATCAGCATTATTTTTTCAACTGCTTCAAATGTTTAAGTTGTGTAACAATCATAATGCTAATAACAACGAGTAAAAACCATGAGCTAATTTTGCTTAAGTGAACGAGATTCCATACTTCTCGTTGATTTGGATATTGCCATGCTCCGAAAAATGTTGCGATGTTTTCGGCAATCCAAATAAAGAATCCGATAAGGAAAAAGGAGAGAACGAGTGGCATTTTATATGTAACGCCTCGTAATGAAAATTCCACAAATGTGCGAAAGAAAACGATGAATAAAAGTAAAGTTAATACCCATCTAAAATCGTATATGAAATGGTGGGTGAAAAAATTGAAGTAAATCATTGCTCCTAGAGGTATTGCAAAAATAGCTTTCGGCCAATGATACATTTGTAAATGCATTCTTCTCCATGCTTGGCATATGTAACTCGCGACACTCGCATACATAAAACCGCTGTAAAGTGGAACTCCAAAAACCTTTGAATACGCCTCTTCAGGATAACTCCATGAACCGAAATGTACTTTATATATTTCAAGTAAAAGACCGATGAGATGGAAGACAGTAATTACTTTTAATTCGTCTTTCGTCTCAAGTCCAGTCTTATACATAAACCACTGCATAAGAAGACATACGATGAGTATGAAATCATACCGATATAAACCTGGAATCATTATGAGTTTTGAAAGAGCTAGTGTTAAAAAAATGACGACTGGGAATAAGCAAGATAATGCTTGCTCGTAAGTGAAATGTAGTAGTTGTTTTATATAGAACATTGTGTCTCCTTCGATGTTTTTTGTTTGAAAACGAAAAATAATGACTAAGTATACTACAATTTAAAAAATAAACCAGTAGTTTATTTTGCATGTATTTGTAAGTTTTAGAGGGGAATTGTAATAAATATTTTAATATGTAACAAAGTAAAAAATAGTTTGCTATTTAAAAAAAGTGGGGATATAATATCTAAATGAAAATGATAATTATTATCAATATTAATTATAAATAAAAAATAATTATAAAAAACAACTGGATATAAAGGATGAAATGAAACATGTTACATAAGTCTACTATACGTGCTGGCAATAACCGCTGGATGCATCTTAAGTTTATATGTTTTATGAGCTTAACAATTATATGTTTAATTGGATCTATATTTTTGGCCGTTGCATTTGGTGCAAAGGATATTCATTTGCAAACGGTGTGGGCAGCGGTTTTTGATTACAATCCGAAATTAACACAGCATCAAATCATTTACGAATTAAGGCTCCCAAGGGTAATTGGCGCAGCAGTTGTAGGAGCGGCTTTTGCAGTAGCTGGCGCTGTTATGCAAGGAGTAACACGAAATCCTTTAGCTGATGCAGGTGTGCTTGGCATAAATGCAGGTGCGATGTTTGTAGTAGCACTTAGTTTTGCCTTTTTCCCGCATATGCCGTATTCCTCTTTGATGGTTGTTTCCTTTATTGGAGCGGTTTTAAGTACAGTACTCATTTTTATTATCGGATCAGCAACAGCAGGCGGATTAACACCGATGAGGTTAACGATCGCTGGGGCAGTTATGGCAGCACTTTTACATTCATTAAGTTCAGGTGTTGCAATTTATTATGACTTAAGTCAAGATTTAGCGTTTTGGTACGCTGGTGGTGTTGCAGGAGTTAAGTGGGAACACTTGAAATTTTTAGTTCCTATTATTTTTATAACGATTGTTTTTGCGACAGTGTTAGGGCGGTCTATTTCACTCATATCAATGGGGGATGATGTTGCTACGAATTTAGGTGTGAAAACGAATCGAACGAGGATACTTGGAATGATTATAGTAGTTATTCTAGCAGGTGTTTCTGTTTCAGCTGTTGGTTCTATTGGATTTGTAGGACTCGTTATCCCGCATATTGCTAGAAAAATAGTTGGTGTGAATTATCGACTCATTATTCCTATGTCAGCATTATTAGGAGCTATGTTATTAGTTTTAGCTGACCTAGGGGCAAGAACAGTAAACCCTCCTAAAGAACTTGCGATAGGGATTATGGTAGCTCTCATTGGAGTTCCGTTTTTCCTCTATATAGCACGTAAAGTTGGGAGGGAGTTGTAAGTGAAGAAGATTTTAAACACAGATAAGAAGAGAGTTATTACTGTAACTACAATATTTGGTTGTATTGGTATCGCTGTCATTTTGCTTAGCTTAAATACGGGGACACTTAGCATTGCACCGCTCAAAGTAATTCAAACGCTTTTCGGTTATGGTGATTTTGAGAGTGCAACCGTGCTATACGATTATCGTATGCCAAGAATTATAATCACAATGTTAGCTGGTATTGGCCTTGGGATTTCCGGTGCAATTTTGCAAGGGTTATCAAGGAATGCGTTGGCCGATCCTGGTATTCTTGGATTGCATTCAGGTGCATCTTTCGGGCTAATTATATTCGTTACTTTCTTTCATTCTATTAATGAGAATGCATCGATTTTAATACCGTTATTTACATTTGGCGGGGGAGTGCTAGCTGCATTTTTAATTATTATACTTGCGAATGATCGGTCACAAGGTCTACTTCCTATTAGACTTATTCTCGTTGGTATTGCTATTTCAGCTGGATTTAGTGCGATTTCGTTATTTTTCTCTCTCAAGTTAAATGATGAGACATATACATTCGCTTCCAGATGGTTAGTTGGTAACGTGTGGGGAAGGGATTGGATTCATGTCCTTGCATTATTACCTTGGATTTTCATACTAACTCCGTATGCATGGCTAAAATCTAAAACGTTAAATGCATTGTCACTAGGTGATAGTGTGGCAGCAGGACTTGGTGTTTCTGTTCAAAAAGAACGGTTATTCCTTTTAGCTACAGCGGTAGGATTATCTTGCGCGAGTGTATCAATGGCAGGAGGGATTGGTTTTATCGGTTTAGTTGCTCCGCATATTGCAAGAAAGTTAGTAGGTACTACCTATCAACATTTCCTTCCACTGGCTGGTATTATCGGAATGATTATTTTAGTACTAGCAGATACGATAGGTCGTTCTATATTTGAGCCAAATTCTATTCCAGCTGGTGTAGTAGTGGCCGCATTAGGAGCACCGTATTTTCTTTATTTACTTACAAAAACAAAATAAATACTTCAAAGAGGAGAACATATGAAAAAGAAACTTACTATTTTATTTAGCATCATGTGTATTTTAGTATTAGCAGCATGTGGTCAAACGAAATCTAATGAAGAGGCAACGAAAAAAACGGAAAAAAGTAATGACCCAAAAATTGCTTCAATGTCTATTCATTTAACAAATGATTTACTTGCATTAGGAATTACACCAGTAGGTTCTGTAATTGGTGGAGATTTAAAAGATTTCTTACCACATGCAAAAGAACAACTGAAAGATACGAAAAAACTTGGTGTTGTAACTGATCCGAATATGGAAGCATTACTTCAATTAAAGCCTACTGACATTTATGTGGATGAAAAATACGCGGGTAAAGATGTAGCGAAATACGAAAAAATTGCAAAAACACATACTTTCAATTTAGATGAAGGTACGTGGAGAGACCATTTAAAACAAGTTGGTAAACTTGTAAACCGTGAGAAAGAAGCGGATCAATATATTCAAGATTACGAAGAGCAATCAAAACGAGTAAAAGGTTTAATAGATAAAGAGCTAGGTAATAACGAAAAAGTAATGGCAATTCGCGTTACTGCAAAAGAATTACGTGTATTTAGTACGAAAAGACCGATGGGACCAATTTTATTCCAAGACTTAGGATTACAACCTGCAAATGGTGTAGAGAAAATCGATGGAAACCGTCCTTTCGAAGTCATTTCACAAGAAGTATTACCTGACTTTGATGCAGATGCTATTTTCGTTGTTGTAAACAGAGATGATAAGGCAAAAGCTGCATTTAAGCAACTTCAAGAAACACCAATTTGGAAAGACTTAAAAGCTGTTAAAGGCAAACACGTATATATTATCAATGACCAGCCATGGCTTGACTATTCTGCTTTAGGTAACAAAATGGCAATGGATGAAGCGGAGAAAATGTTTACGAAATAATATAGTTTTGCTATTAGGAAAGGCCCTCTAAATTTGGAGGGCTTTTTTATTGTTGTTAGAATAAACAGGAAATTATACAATAAAGTTAATTTCGTGTAGAGGAGATGTGCCAATGTCAGCGCTTATTGTATGTATCCCGTTTATAACGCAGTTTATGGAACAAGGGGATAAATAGGCTAAAATAAGTATCCCCGTTATTAAAAAAGGGGGAGTTTGAAATGACAATGAAACTTTTTCAAAATAAAACGATGAAATTAACAGCTATGAGAGAAAACGATGCTGAAGTAATGGCTAAATGGCAAGAAGATAGTGAGTATTTAAGAAATGTCGATACAGATGTAGCGTTTCCACAATCGTTACAAGAAATAGTAAGTGATGGGCTATTAAAGGGACGGAGATCGAATAGTGTATCTTTCATGTTGAGGACAGTTCAAGATGATCGCTTAATTGGTTTTGTTGCAATTCATGGCATAGAGTGGAATAACAGGACGGGTTTATTAGCAATTGGTATAGGAAATGCAAATGATAGAGGGAAGGGATATGGAAGAGAAGCGATCCACCTTATCTTAAAATATGCTTTCTATGAATTGAATTTACACCGTGTCGGTCTGGATGTTATTTCTTATAACAAAGCTGCTATTGAGTTGTATAAAAAAATGGGTTTTCAGATGGAAGGCTGTATGAGAGAAGCGGTTCAAAGAGATGGAAAGTGTTTTGATCGTATCATTATGGGGATATTGCGGGATGAATGGATAGAGCTGCAAGATTAAAAATGCATTCTTATATGTGTAATATGCAGGAGATAAAACGGTAATTGGCGAAAATTTACAATGTACTGATTGAACTTATAAGGAGTTATGCAAAATGAACTTAGAAAAAGCAAAACCAGTAAATGAAGAGGTCGCTGAATTAAAGGAGTTAATTAAAGAATTGCACGGAAGTGTACATCAATTGCAAAGCGAAGTGCAGCAACTAAGGCACGAAAGACCGGTTGTTGAAGTGCGAAAAGGTGTTCAATTATCACCAACAATTATCGGACAAATTGGCGGTATGATATTAGGTGGGTTAGCAATTATCGGTATATTTTGGTGAACGAAAAAAGGTATGCAGTTTAGCGCTGCATACCTTTTTTGTTGTCGTTATTTGTCGGTAAATCGATATTCTCTGTCGAATCGTCGATATACTTAGAAAATCGTTGATATATTCAAAGAAACGATCGATATATTTTAAAAATCGTCGATATAATTTCACGCACTATAGCTTTTACATTAAATAACGTAAATATATATAAGCATGTGATAATAGTAATGCAATGATTGTTAACGGCAAACCAATTTTTAAGAAGTCCATATAAGAGAAGGCATGTCCTTCACGTTTTGCAATACCAGCAACGACTACGTTTGCTGATGCTCCGATTAACGTTCCGTTTCCTCCTAAGCAAGCTCCAAGTGATAATGCCCACCATAGTACTTCGATTTGCGGAGAATCGACAGATAGTCCGAGCCCTGTAGCTAAATCTTGAATAAGTGGGATCATCGTTGCGACAAATGGGATATTGTCAATTGTCGCAGAGGCGATGCCTGATACCCATAATATAAGTACGGCAGCGAAACCGATATCCCCGTTTGTTACGTCGAGTACTTCTTTTGCGAGTGAAGAAATAAGTCCGATATCAATTAATCCGCCAACGAGAACGAATAGTCCAGCGAAGAAGAAAATAGTTACCCATTCAACGTGGGCAAATACATCTTCAATATCATGTTCTTTCACGCCGATTAGCATAAGAAGTGTAGCGCCTGTCATCGCGATAACGGCAGCGTCTACGTGAATAATCGAATGAAGTACAAAGCCTAAAATAGTTAGTCCCAAAATCGTGATTGATTTTAAAAGGAGGCTTTGATCTTTAATATAATCTCTTTCATTTAATGCCATTAATTTTTCGATTTGCTCAGGTGTTGTCTTTAGTTTGTTACGATACATGAAGTAAATAATGCCAAGTGTCACGATAGAAATAATAATTACGATAGGAGCTAAGTTAAGTAAAAAGGCATTAAAGTCTAAATGCTTATTTGCTGATCCAATCATAATATTCGGTGGGTCACCGATTAATGTTGCTGTTCCGCCTATATTTGAAAATAGTACTTCTGAAAGTAAATAAGGAACAGGATTTACTTTTAAAATACGTGTAATGGATAGCGTAACAGGTACGATTAATAAGACGGTCGTTACGTTGTCCAAAAATGCAGAACCGACAGCGGTTAATAGGGATAGTAATAGTAAAATGCGGATTGGTTTGCCGCCAGCTGCCTTAGCTGCTTTAATAGCCACAAATTCAAATACGCCTGATTGACTTGTAATATGTACGAGAATCATCATCCCAATTAAGAGGGTGATCGTTTCCCATTGAATATGTGATGTGAAAGCAGCGTGTAAATCTACAATTCCAAAAATAATCATAATAGCAGCACCGAATAGTGCAATTACAGCACGATTCAATTTCTCAGAAATAATAAATCCGTACGTGACTAAAAATACGGCAATTGCAAAATAATATTGCCAATTTGCTACTTCATGTGCTGATTGTTCCAATCATGTCACCTTCTTTAAAGTATGTATTCAATTGTAAACATGCATCCTTCTGCATAATTTATATTGTAGCAAATTCAAAAAAGAAAGAAAACTATTTAACAAAGTGAAGGAAAAAATGATGATTTTACAGATTTTCCGAATAGGAAAGCCCACTACGGTGCGATAGTACCCCCTTTAGGGGTGGATGATAGTGAGTTCAAATGCGATGTACAGATAAAATACCGAAAGTATGTTCTGTACATCAAGTATTTGAAATGGTATAATTTTCATAACAGACAAGTAAAAGTCTCTAAAACAATCTTGTTCTCTGAAAACAGAATACATATGAGGTTGGAGTAACAAATTCTTCTGCTCCGTAAAATGTATTGAGTCGTCAAGTACAAGACGCTAAAACACATTTGAGAACTCACAATCTGACTCGTTTGGTAATAGAACGAGTGCCGTATCTGCTAGATGCACTGGATACGGAGTGGTGATGGCACACCGCAATCTTGCACGTCAGCGATACTAGAAATAGACGTCGCCTTTGGTAGCAAGAATCCCATTGACGTTAGTCAGCTTGCGGCTTTAGCCGTGGGAGTGTCAAATATGATATAAAAAAATGAAGAAACACAGTGCAAATTATTAGGAAAAGTGGGCGTTGTCCTCTAATATAGAGATAGCAATTTACATTATTTTTGCGTAAAATGGTTTAAAGAGGTGAATTCCGATGGAAATAGTAAAAGATAGTTCTCTTATTCAAAATGAAATTGAACGTTTTGTAAATAAAGATGTATATATTCATTTAGAAACGACGAACGGAGCGTACGCGTCACACTTTAATGAAAAGATGATGACAGTTGGAGCATTCATTCGAAATGCAATTATTCGCTTTGAGCGCGGGAAAATAACTGGAACAAACCCATACCGAGTTGGTTTAAAGATGGATCACGGCTGGGTATATGCTGAAGGTATTACGCACTGGGAAGTAGACGATAAAGATCGTTTATTACTAGCAGGGCATGATAATCAAGGCCGTTTAGCAGTAGCGCTTGAGTTAAGCTTAACGCCATTTAAGTAAGAAGGAGGGAAACTTATGGAGAGACATGTACTTGTTGTATTTCCGCATCCAGATGATGAAGCATTTGCGGCGGGAGGAACAATTCGCTTATTAACAGATCAAGGAGTACCTGTAACGTATGCGTGTGGTACTTTAGGACAAATGGGACGTAACATGGGAAAAAACGTGTTCGCTAACCGTGAAACGATTCCAAATATCCGTAAAAAAGAATTGAAAGATGCATGTGAAGCGATGGGGATTCAAGACTTAAGAATGCTTGGTTTCCATGATAAAACGTTAGAATTTGAAGATGTTGATTTCGTAGCAGATAAAATTGAAGCGATCATTCAAGAAGTAAATCCATCTCGAATTATTACATTTTATCCAGAGCACGGCGTACATCCAGATCATGATGCATTTGGCCGCGCTGTCGTTCGCGCTGTATCACGTATGTCAAAAGAAGAACGTCCAGTTATTCATGCGGTTGCGATTACGAAAAATCGCGAAGCTGTACTAGGTGAGCCGGATGTTGTAAATAATATTAGTGAAGTATTCGAGCATAAATTAGCTGCACTAGGTGCGCACCGTTCGCAAACAGAAGCGATGCTTGAAGAAACGCATGTAAAAATCAAAAACAAAGATGCAGCAACATTAAAATGGCTGCAACTGGAACAATTTTGGACTTATAAATGGGAGTAGACTAGAAGGGAACCTTCTAGTAGCTCTTACATAGAAAAAGCGCCGTCACTTGTGACGGTGCTTTTTTGTGCCATTAACAACATTAGCATCATCCTTTGTAAAAGATAGGAGAGCTTTAGCTACTTTCTTACTAGAATAAGAATTTTATAAGAAAGTTATTTGGTTTTATCATTATTTTAAACAAAAACAGCAAATAAATAATGTAATATAATAATTATTTATTGAAAAACGATAAACAACATGGTATTATCAAATTGAAAATTAGTAAGAGAGTTGCTTTTTATGAAATGTAAAACGAATGTTATGTATTAAAAAGAAATTGATAGAAATTAGTAAAATTATATATTTTAATAATGAAATAAGAAAAGGAAGTTAGAGCATGATTCATAAAACAGTAAAGAAAGTTATCTTAATTGCAGGTGGTTTGTATATTACTTATTTAGTAGGTGTAGTCACTTTAGCGGAATCGATCCCGTATCCTACATCTCAGCAACTTAAAGAAGCTGAAAAAGTAGTTGAACGCTATGTAGGTGAAAATAATGGAGTGAAAATGATAACTACATCTAGCAGCTTCACGGCTGAGATGTTCGATCGTACAATTCATATTGAAGGGAATTCAAAAGAGAATCCAAAACAAATATTTCGAATGGATTTAGATCAAGTTTCTAGTGAAAGTGAAAAGATAACCGAAAAATCGATAAATAAAATTTGTAAATCAAATGATGCAGGAAAGAAATTTTCGTGTGCTGATGCTGAATAACTAAAGATAGGAATGTGTAGCAGCATAGTAACGGTTGATAACTACTATTCAAGTTAAATAGGAAAAAGCCTCGCAGGGGGGCGAGGCTTTAAAACAGGGTATTAAAAATTATCGGTTCATTAAGAATAATTTCTTTTGAATAAACTAATTTTAGCATGAAAACTTATATATATGTGTTACGAATTTATGAACGAAAAATCAATGATAAGAATATAGAAAAGATAATAGTGTATTTGTAATCTATATCATTACATAAAGTTAGAGTGGAGAAGAGAGTATACTTTTTGTATGGTGTAATAAAGATATAGCCCGCCTACAGAAATAGGTAGGCTATTTTTTATAAAGAAAAGACAACTTAAGGTTAGAACTCTTGTTAAGAAATAGGGTGAAAACAAGAGCTTTTAAGGAGAGATAAGGTTGTTCAACAGATAAAGATATCGTATTTGAAACACGTGATTATTCGTGGGTTAAGTTATATTTTTGATAAAAAATCTTTAAAAAGCATTACAATTCCTAGAAGAGATAAGACTTCAATCGAAAACCAAAATACACTTTTTTGAGGTTTTTTAAATTCCATTATTATGGAGAAAAATAAAAAGATAGCAATGAGAAAAAAAATTAAGAGACGAAGTATATCAAACATCAATAGCACTCCTAATAGTTAATTTGTTTCACTATATAGTTATTTCCAATATTACAGAATTTAAGAAGCGACTAATTAATATTAAAGCAAAAAGTTCTCAGAATCCATGAATTAAAAATGAAAAAATTTGAGCCACTGAAAACAGGGGGATTATATATTAATTAGTTTAGCGATTGAAAGAGTAATTTTTTAATCTTGTAAATGTCTGGTTAGTTCAACTAAACAATTAGTGGGGGATAGATACCCCTCTTAATGATTAGAATTTCACTTTATTTGTTTTCTTTTTTATATAAAGCCTTAGAACTGGAATTTAGTAATGGTTTATAAGAAACATATATTTTGAATTAATTAATAAAATAATATATATTTATATCGATTTAATGATTTTAGTTTTTTTAAAATGGGGAAATCGATATGAAGGTTAAATTTGCTGTAATAAAAGATGAGAACTTTGATTGTAGTTTATTGGAAAGAAAATTAATGAAAACTTTTAAAGAAGTAGATTGTGAAGCAGATATTGTAAAGGTTGAGGATGGAATTTTTGAAAACAATGGTATACAAACGCATTTATTAGAAATAACCATTTATGTTACTGGAAAAAATATTGGGTATAGGTCTGTTTCCGCCAGTATATTTATTGTTCTAGAGAGTTTATCAATGGAACTATTTCGTATTACTATTAGTATACAGTAAGCAGCTAACAAAGTAGACTCTTCATAAAATCATACTGACTATATTGAGTTAGTAAACATGAAAATGGTGATGAAAACAATAGAAATTATCTTAGGTGCTCTCGTATGCTGGAGAGCACCTTGTTTGCTGTTACATAAACAAGGGATTCCTTTTCTATATTTAATTTATCCTAACGCTAATTTTAATATAGAAGCATGGAAACATAATTAGATTGTACAAATAATTTGGTGCGCACATATACGAAATGTATTCACCGGTAAAAGGGTTGTCTCATAATATATATAGATTTTTCTATTAAGATGAACAGAGGGTGTGAATATATGGAAGATGTTTATGCTAAAATTGACAGTCTCAAGACGGAGCAAAAAGAAATGATGAGAGACATTCGTGCTTTAGAAACGCGTACCACTATTAATGAGAAAGACATAGCAACAATTAATAAGCAATTAGAAAAAATAAGTACAAATACAACTTGGATTTTGCGTATTATTATTAGTACGATAATAATGTCAGTTTTAGGATTGATATTAAAAGGGATGATTTAAAAGAAAGAGGGGAGCTCCCTCTTTCTTTTATGTAAATAAGAAGCTATACATTTTCCGTTTCTTTTTCATCTGCATACTTATCCTCTAAGGAAATTAATAGAGGGATTGATATAGTTACAAGAATGATTAAAGTGGTGATAAAAGATTTAGAAAGAGAAAAAGAACCTTCAATTAAAGGTGATAAAAACTTGAATGAAAGTATACTTGTTAGTAAGGAAATTACTAACAAGCTAAAAAGAGATATATTTTTATTCTTTATAGATGTCTCTATAAAGTCTTTAATACAGGTTATTACGACAAATATAGTTAATATGATAAGAGAAACAAAATAATGTGTTACATTCGTCATACTAATAGTAGGGTCGTCTATTATGTAAGCAAGTAACTTAGATACTAATATTCCTCCAAACAATAAAATAATAAAAGCAAGTAATCCTTCCGATATATAAGTGCTGAAATTGTCTTTCTTGTTAAAGAAGTTGTAGTTCAGAGTAGATTGGATTATTTGAATCAGGAATAGGGTAATAATCCATACATAATATACAATTGGTAATTCTCCTGAGAATAGAGAGATTAGGAAGTTTAATATTGTCCTTAAAATTTCAATCATTACGAAAGGCCTCCTGTTTGTAAGCTTGGCGAAATTAGAAATATGCTAGTCTATCGTTTAATAATTAGATCTATTGATTCAAACTATTTCTAATTATTCCATAAAAAAGGTGGTTACTTCAAGTTATCTCTTTAATAAATCTGCCAAGGCCGAGTACTAGAAAAAGAAACACAATATGTAATATAATTGAAAAAGTATATTTTAAAAATCAATGTTAATATTACCCTCCTATAAGTATTAACATACGTAATTGAGGTGTTTTCTTTGTTGTTTTATGATCGAATTTCTATAATGGCCCCTCCTGTTCCGTAGCTAAAGAAAGTCTTTTTATTTCTGAGATTTTCAAAGTTATAGGAGGGTATGAAAAATGAAAAAAGTCTCAGTACCATCACTTTTGTTAATGATTATTCTTGTCGCATTTCCGCAAATTAGTGAAACAATCTACACACCGTCTTTACCGGATATTTCAAAGGCGTTACATGTAAGTAATAATGAGGTACAGTTAACACTTAGTGTGTATTTTGCTGGATTTGCTTTAGGTGTATTTTTTATTGGATGGCTATCAGATATAATTGGTCGTCGCCCAGCGATGTTATTTGGAATTGTTGTATATGGCGTTGGGAGTTTCTTATGCTTTATTGCAAATTCCATTGAAGTTTTATTGGTAAGTCGTTTTATTCAAGCGTTTGGAGCAAGTGCAGGATCAGTTGTGACACAAACGATTCTACGTGAAAGTGTAGAAGGGCATAAGCGCCACGTTATGTTTGCTCAAATTTCGGCAGTTATTGCTTTTACACCAGCGATAGGACCGTTAATTGGTGGCTTTCTTGATCAAATGTTTGGATTTAAAATAGTATTTTTAAGTTTAGTAGTTATGAGTATCGGTATTTTTCTGTATACGTTTGTTTCTCTTCCAGAAACAAAGACGGACTCAGTAACGAATAAAATAAATGTGTTTTCAGTCTTAAAGAAGTTAATTACAAATCCGAAAGTAGTAACGTATGGGCTATTAGTTGGAGGAGCAAATGGTGTTTTATTTAGCTATTATGCAGAAGCACCGTTTATCTTTATTGAATACTTTCAATTATCGCCTAGTATGTATGGATTTTTAGGAATTGTTGTTGCTTCTGCTTCTATTATTGGAGCGAAAGTTTCAAAACGATTGCTTGCTACTTATAAACCAGAGAAAATTATATATATCGGTTGTCTCGTAATGACAGGAGGAGCTATCCTTTTATCTGTTATTACGTTTGTTGGATCAAATCCGAATGTAATATATATGGTTGTATTTTTAGTAGCGATGTTTATATTGCTATTAGGAATCGGAGTAGCGCTACCTAACTGTTTAAGTTTAGCATTAGTAGATTTTCAAGATGTTATTGGTACAGCAGGTGCATTGTTTAGCTTAGGGTACTATGTAATTGTAACGATGACAATTTGGGGAATGAGTCAGCTGCATACGGGCTCGTTACTAGTGATGCCACTTTATTTTCTAGCTATAGTCGTTATCATGACAGTGTTTACTAAAGTGTTTATTTTAGGTAAACAAACTTCAAAAACGATTTAAATATGTAATGGTAAAAGGGTCTCATTAAAAATGAGACCCTTTTATATTTTATCCCGCTGTTTTGAGGCAGTAAGATTTCTGCCTCAAAATTAGATTAAAAAAGTTAGTAGTTTATTAATATATTAAATTTCTGGTTGGTATATGAATCGGACGCGTGGGAAATTACGTTATCAACTATAACGATTGAAGTACATGAGATGTGAAACCGAGGAAAAAATGCTCTCCTCGGTTATTTATACTGTAATAATATTCATACCGGAATCATATTGAATAGATGTATTTTATTGTTAATTCAGTTGAAATTCAAACGTAATCATGCATATTAATTTATTGAAAAAATAATTGAATTTTTCAGATTAATGAATTAATATAAGGTAAGTAATTTTAAGATTTATAGAATATTGGAAGATGAAAGGTTTTGAGAATTTTATAAGAAGCAATAAAAACGATTTTAGGATAGCTTTAAAGCTAGTGTAAAATGACGTTTGCTTCATCATTTTCAGGGCCGAAAAGAATTAGGGGAAAGCATCTTGTTTTAAAATGCGGCTATGAATCATCTAAGAGGGGGAAGTGAAGTGACAAACAAAGAATTGAAAAGAGGTTTAGAAGCACGTCATATTCAAATGATAGCTTTAGGCGGAACAATTGGTGTTGGTTTGTTTATGGGGTCAGCCAGCACGATTAAATGGACAGGTCCGTCGGTTATGCTTGCTTATGCAATTGCAGGTATTTTTATCTTCTTCATCATGCGTGCCATGGGAGAAATGTTGTATATGGAGCCAAGTACAGGTTCATTTGCGACATTCGGTCATAAGTATATTCATCCGCTAGCTGGTTATATGACAGCGTGGAGTAACTGGTTCCAGTGGGTTATCGTTGGGATGTCAGAGATTATCGCGGTTGGGGCGTATATGCAATATTGGTTCCCTGACTTACCAGCTTGGATACCAGGTGTAATTGCAATGGTTATTCTTGGCGCAGCTAACTTAATTTCTGTTAAGTCATTTGGTGAATTTGAATTTTGGTTTGCGATGATTAAAATTGTTACGATTCTATTAATGATTATTGCGGGATTTGGACTTATTTTCTTTGGAATTGGTAACGGCGGAGAAGCGATTGGCATATCAAATCTTTGGTCAAATGGCGGTTTCTTTACAGGTGGTTTTTCTGGATTCTTCTTTGCATTATCACTTGTAGTTGGAGCCTATCAAGGTGTGGAATTAATTGGTATTACTGCTGGTGAAGCGAAAGATCCGAAGAAGACACTTACAAGAGCGATTCAAAGTACAATTTGGCGTATTTTAATTTTCTACATTGGTGCGATTTTCGTTATTGTAACTGTATATCCATGGGATCAATTAAGTACAATTGGTAGCCCGTTTGTAGCAACTTTTGCGAAGGTTGGTATTACGGCAGCAGCTGGACTGATTAACTTCGTTGTTATTACAGCGGCAATGTCTGGTTGTAATAGTGGTATTTATAGTGCTGGTCGTATGCTATATACGTTAGGTGTAAATGGACAAGCACCGAAATATTTCACGAAACTTTCTGGAAATGGTGTACCTTTATTCGGTACAGTTGGCGTAATTATCGGTTTAGCGGTCGGTGTAGTTCTAAGTTATATTGCACCAAAAAACTTATTCGTATATGTATATAGTGCGAGTGTACTTCCTGGTATGGTACCATGGTTTGTCATTTTAATTAGCCAAATTAATTTTAGAAAAGAAAAGGGAGCAGAGATGAAAGATCATCCGTTCAAAATGCCGTTTGCTCCTGTTACAAACTATTTAACAATTGCCTTTTTAATTATGGTATTAATCGGAATGTGGTTTAACGATGATACGCGCATTTCACTAGTTGTAGGTATTATTTTCTTAGCTATCGTTACAATTAGTTTCTATGCTTTCGGAATAGGGAAGCGAACTCCGTTAGACGTTCAAAATGATCAAGAGATTTCAAGTAAATAAAGATAGTAAAAAGTCCGATTTCTTATTTGGAAATCGGACTTTTTGTTATTAAAACTTTTCTAAAACGATCTTCCCAATTGTACTTCCGCTTTCAAGCAGGGCATGTGCTTTTTTTACATTTTCAGCGTTAATTGGTGTGAATGTTTCATTTAAAGTAGTCTTTAAAATGCCTTCATCTAGTAGTTCGCTTACTTTATTTAATAGTTCGTGTTGCGTAATCATGTCTCCAGTTTCATACATCGCTTTTGTAAACATAAATTCCCAAACGAGTGTAGCACTTTTACTTTTTAAAATGCCCATCTCAAGAGGGTGTTCATTTTCTACGATAGAGCAAATTTTTCCTTGTGGTTTAATGAGGTCACATATTGCTTGCCAATGTTGATCTGTATTGTTTAGGCAGAAAATATAATCTACATCTTTTAGCCCAAACTCTAATATTTGTTCTTGTAAAGGTTGGTGATGGTTAATGATATAATCGGCACCGAATTTTTCAACCCAGTGTATCGTTTCATTGCGGGATGCAGTTGTGATAACATTTAGTCCGGCCCATTTCGCAAGTTGAATGGCAATTGAACCTACACCACCAGCACCGCCTATAATTAAAATGTTTTTAAAGGAGTTCGTATCTTTCTTATTATAATCAATACCTAAACGTTCGAATAAACCTTCCCAAGCTGTAATAGCTGTTAACGGAAGTGCTGCAGATTCAGCATCACTTAACGTTTTTGGTTTTTTACCAACGATTCTTTCATCAACGAGGTGGTATTCACTATATGTACCTTGTCTCGTAATGCTTCCAGCGTAAAACACTTCATCGCCTTCTTTAAATAACGTACAACTTTCGCCAGTTTGTACAACAACACCACTCGCATCCCAGCCAAGTATTTTCGCTACATCTTCTTTTTTCTCTTTTGGAGATCGAACTTTTGTATCAACTGGATTAACGGAAATAGCGTTAATTTTAACGAGTATATCTCTTCCTGTGGCAACAGGTTTTTCAACTTCCATATCAATTAAACTGTTTTCTTCTTCAATAGGTAAGTATTCATGTAAACCAATTGCTTTCATTTGTATTCCCTCCATTAAAGTAAGAGTCATTTACTCTTTTATTATAGTAGGTGGAGTGTCATTATGTAAAAAAGTTAAGTCCCTTCTATTTTGTAAAAGGCCTGTTTCAGCATCATGTAGTACCGTGTAACTGGAGAGGATCCGCCATCGTTTTGATTTTATAGGCGTTGGATGAAAGTTATACTTATTTTTCCAGTGTACCTTGCAATGAACAATACCAAGTGTTATATTATACTTATGGTTACTTATTATAAAACAGTACTGAACAATAAATAGTAGTGAACATCAATTAGAATAGGGTGAATGAATATTGAATGTACAATTTAAAAAAGGAGTTTTAGAACTTTGTGTTCTTGTCTTACTTGATAAGCAAGACCGTTATGGGTATGAATTAGTTCGAAGTATTTCCAATCGAATTGAAATATCAGAAGGGTCTGTTTATCCTCTATTGCGTAGATTAACTAAAGAAGAATATTTTACAACGTATTTACAGGAGTCTTCAGAAGGTCCCTCAAGGAAGTATTATACGCTGACGGATAAAGGTAGAACGTATTTGTACCAACTTTTGAGGGAATGGAATGAGTTCTCACAAGGTGTCAATCAATTAATAAAAGAAGGTGTAAGTAATGACGAAAAATGAATTTTTACAACAATTAAATGCATCTCTAAAAAGATTATCTGAAAAAGAGCGTGCAGATATTTTAAAAGATTATGAAGAACATTTTACTTTCGGATTAGAGGAAGGGAAAAGTGAAGAAGAAATTGTAGCTTCATTAGGTTCTCCAGCTCAAATCGCCAAAGAGTTATTAGCAGATTATCATATTGAGAAAGTAACAACAAGTGCAACAACAGGAAATGTTTTTCGTGCAATTTGGGCAGTAATTGGATTAGGTTTTTTCAATTTGTTAATCGTACTTGCACCTGCAATTACATTAGCGGCATTGATTTTTTCAGGTTGGGTTCTAGGTATCTCATTTTTAGGTGCACCATTACTTGTTTTAGTTGATACGATTATACATCCAAATACATTCTTGTTATTTAATCTTTTCATTTCTTTAGCACTTTGTGGACTTGGATATTTCATTGTTATTGCTATGTTATTTTTAACGAAGCTAGCAACGAAAGGATTTGTTCGTTATTTAAAGTTCAATATAGCACTAGTAAAAGGTGGTTTGAAGCATGATAAATAAGAAGAGTTTCTCAATCATTGCAGGTATTATTTTCATTATTGGTATTATCGGAAGTTTATTCACTTATCGTTCAATTGCTGCGGTACCAATTTCAGAAGAAAAGGTCATTAATAATAATGTGTCAAGCGTCATTATCGATACGAATAATGTTCGTGTTAACATCAACCCTACAACAGGTAGTAACGTGAAAATAAAATTAGATGGTGAGGTTAATCCAAACGTAAAAAGAACATTAGCTACGGATGAGAAAGATTCAACGCTTCTTATTTCTTATAAAGAAAAACAACAGAGTTGGTTCAACTTTAATATTTCTGAAGTGTTGGCGCCATTAACATTAAATGTGTATCTACCTGAAAAACAATATGAATCATTAAAAGTTTCCAATAATAATGGCTACGTTTCTGCTAAAAAACTAAACGCAACAAATTTTAATATCAATACAAGCAATGGACGTGTTGAATTAAGAGAAATCAATTCGCCAAAAATTATTGCGGAAACAAACAATGGAATTATGGATTTCAAAGATGTATTGGCACAAAATATTCATGTGAAATCGAACAACGGACGAATAATGCTAGACCATGTTGAAGGTGAAATAGAGGGGCAAACTAAAAATGGAAGTCTTACTCTGAAAACGAATGAACTGGATCGAAATCTCAATTTTACGACTCACAATGGAAAAATTAATATTGAAACTGAAAAAGAACCAACTAATGTTCAATTTAATGTTTCTGTTGACAATGGCAGAGCGAATATCCTTGATAAATATAATGGAAATACGGTTATTGGAAAAGGAGAAAATGTAATTAAATTAAACACACATAACGGAAATATTACAGTGGAAAAACAATAGCATATCTGCCAAATTTAAACTACAAAATTATTGAAGGTGATTATGAAGTGGTACCTGGTGTTCGGTTATTGTATACACCAGGACATTCTCCAGGACATCAGTCATTATTAATTGAGACGGAAAAAAACGGTCCTGTACTATTAACGATTGATGCATCTTATACGAAAGAGAATTTTGAAGATGAAGTGCCGTTTGCGGGATTTGATTCGGAATTAGCTTTATCTTCAATTAAACGTTTAAAAGAAGTTGTGGCGAAAGAGAAACCAATTATTTTCTTTGGCCATGATATAGAGCAGGAAAAGGGTTGTAAAGTGTTCCCGGAATATATATAGTGCAAAAAGTCATGAGCTTACGTGCTCATGACTTTTTCGGTTAAATAATTTTTTTGAATAAGTTATAAACCTTTTTTGAGCTATCTTCATTTAATTGATAGTACTTGAGGTTTACATCATCAGGAGTATCTTGCTGAGCAATCATCACTTCGCTACTGTGATGATCAACTACCCATATGAAATATTTTTTATAAGTTCCATCTTCGAAAGTAATCCACATATCACAATCTATTAAATCTGATCCTTCTTCATCTAATGTTAATTTTCCTTTTTTTGCGGTATCCATACTATTAATAAACGTTTTTAATTCATCTGTTTTTGTGAGGAAGAGATCTTTTTTTGTTTTAATGGATTCGACATGTATATCTTTTATTTCCTGTTTTCCTAAAAAGACAGGGGGCTCATTTGAATCCCTTTGAGTGGAAATAATAGTAGCTTTTTTCTTGGGCTTATTTGCTGTATAGAGATCTTGAATAGATTTTCCAGAGTTTATAAACCATACGATTCCACAAATAATCAATGTGCTACAAAGCAGTAAAATAATTTTCTTAATAGAATATTCTCCTCTCTATTACTTCGTATGAAGAGTTTTTCTATTAATATATGATAGGTAAGCGTAAAGTATTATAGTTGAACGTGGCTATTCTTAACAGTTTTAAGAGGGCGATCAACGAGTAAATTGTAAGTAAGCCCAATTAATACGAAAACACCGCCGATAATTTTTCCAGTTGAGAGTTCATTTGTCAGGAAGAAATCAATGATAGTCCCTGCAAATAACTGTCCGATAAAGATGAGTAACGTTAAATAAAATGCTGATATTTTAGGAGTGATATAGTTCGATAATGAAATAACGATAACGCCTACTAATCCGCCTAAATATACAGCGATAGGTATGGATTGTAACGTATGCATTGGAATATACATTGAATCTGAACTGAAAATTAAAAATAACATAGAGAAAAATAAGCCAGTAATATAATTAAAAAACGTGCCTTCCCAATTCCCAATTTTCTTTGCTAAATTCGCGTTAATAATTCTAGCAACGACGATAGAAACACCAGCTAAAATAGCGATCGTAACATATAACATTTTCTTGCCTCCATTAATAAATTGTCATGATTATAATTCCAGAAGAGATGAAACATAATCCAATTAGTTTTTTCTTTTCAAACTTTGCAACTTTCATTCCTAATAAACCGAAATGATCAATAACGATGGAAGCAATGGATTGACCGAGTAAACTTAATGCGATCGTAATAGAGGCACCAAGGACGGAGAAGCTTATATTGTTAAAAAGAACAGTGAATACTCCAATCGCTCCAGCGCTATATAAAAAAAGTGAAATACTTTTATCAAAATGGATTTTATGTTTGTTTATGATTAAAACGAAAATAACTGCAATTAAACCGACAAAGTGAATGACAACACTTGCTGTATACTTGCCAATTAACTCAGATAAAATCCCATTCAATGGAAGCATAACGGCGATAAGCACGCCAATAAAGACAGAAAGAAAGTTATACAATGTAATATCCCCTTTGTATTTCATATTTGTAATGACTGTATCATGCTGGAATTGTGTATTACTATGACATATGTCATAGTGGAGGAAGAAAATTTTGATTACAATGGGGATGAGTTGTAAAGGTGGGGGACTATGAAGAAAATATGTAATTCAATTAAATTAGCAGAGTATATGAAACAAAATAACATTGACTCCTTTTTTAGTCATGATATGAAACCGTATATGGAACTTATATTTTTTAAAAAGAATGAGTTTATTTGTAGAGAAAATGAAGAGATAGATTATTTGTTTTTCTTCGTTGAAGGAAAAGCAAAAGCGTTTAATACATTAAGTAACGGGAAATCTGTATTATTATGCTTTTATGATAGTTTGCAGCTGTTAGGAGATGTGGAGTTAATTCATTCTCAAAAGACGGCTTCAAACGTACAAGTAATGGCAGATTCATATTGTGTTGGTTTGCCTTTAGGAAAAGTGAGAAATCAACTATTTCATGATGCGAAATTTTTACGATGTATTTGTGGATCGTTAGCTCATAAATTAAACCGACTTTCAAAAAATAGTACAATTAATTTGCTATATCCACTTGAAAACAGACTTGCGAGTTACATGTTAGCAGCGGGAGAACGAGCTGTGCAGCATGGGAATCGAATTGTATTTAGTGGGAATTTAACGGAAACAGCGGAATTGTTAGGGACAAGTTATCGGCATTTATTGCGCACATTAAATATTTTTTGTGATAAAGAGATAATAAAGAAGAATGATGGTTGTTTTGAAGTAGTAAACGTGGAAGTTTTGAGAGAATTGGCGGCAGATGTTTATAAATAATATAGTAAAGTGGGGGTTTAGATGAAAATAGCAATCATTTCAGATGTTCATGGAAATAGTCACGCTTTACAAGCAGTATTAAAAGATTTGGAACGTCGCAAGGTCGAAATGATAATAAATTTAGGAGATAGTGTGTATGGGCCGTTAGATCCTTTAGGGACAATTGAATTATTAATGAATAACGAGATGATACATATTAAGGGCAATTGTGACCGCATGCTCTGGGAACCTATACAACAGCAGTCTGCTACACTAACTTTTGTACAAAATCAATTAACAAAAAATCATATAGATTGGTTAAAACAACATTCTGCACAATTTATTGTAGACGATATGTTATGCTGTCATGGTACACCAACTTCAGATGAGGTGTATTTACTAGAGGAGATGGACGAGAATGGTGCGATATTAAAGAATGAAAAAAATATAATGGATCAACTCCAAAATATAGAACAAAAAATAATAGTATGTGGTCATACACATATTCCTAGAGTTGTGTATTTAGCAAACGAAAAAATCGTTATAAATCCGGGGAGTGTAGGACTTCCAGCGTACAAAGATGAATTACCCATTGTGCATAAAATGGAATCAGGAACTCCGCATGCAAAATATGTAGTGATAGAAGAGGTTTTGGGAGAATGGATAATTGAACAAATTTCAGTTCCGTATAATTGGGAAGAAGCTGCTCGGTTAGCTACTCAACTTGAAAGGCATGATTGGGCACAGGCGATAAAGACTGGGAAGATAGAATGAAGGGGAGCTTACTTTATGGTAAACTGCTCTTTTTTATTTTGAGTACATATTGAATTATATAAAAATAAAATGTTATGATTATGGAAACGTATGAATATATGAACAAGTATTCATATATTTGAAAAGAGGAGGGATTAGAATGAAAGACCTAATTATTATTGGAGCGGGTCAAGCTGGATTAACAATGGGATATTACTTGAAACAAGAAGGGTATAATTTTTTATTACTTGAGGCAGGAAACCGAGTTGGTGATTCATGGAGAAATCGATATGATTCTTTACAGCTTTTTACTCCGCGGTCTTACAGTAGTTTACCAGGTATGGCGTTAATAGATGAAAAAAATGAATTTCCATATAAAGATGAAATTGCAACATATTTAGAAGAATATGCAAGGCATTTTCAATTACCGATTCAATTGCAAACCGAAGTTTTTAAAATAAATAAAGAAAAAGATATATTCGAATTACATACTCCTACAGAAATTCTACAAACGAAAAAAGTTATTATCGCAACAGGTGGTTTTCAGCAACCATTTATTCCCTCAGTTTCAGCAAATCTATCATCACATGTTTTTCAAATACATTCATCACAATATAAATCACCATCGCAAATTCCACAGGGGAAAGTACTAGTAGTAGGTGGCGGGAATTCAGGTATGCAAATTGCAGTAGAATTTGCAAAGACTCATGAAGTTACAATGTCTATTAGTCATCCTTTAACGTTTTTACCATTACATCTTTTTAGAAAAAGTATTTTCAATTGGTTAGACAAATTGGGTTTATTGTACGCTGAAGTAAATACAAAGAGGGGAAAATGGTTTCAGAAAAGAAAGGATCCCATTTTTGGATTTGAAGGTAAGGAACTTATTCGTAGTGGAGCAATTAAACTAGAGGGAAAAGTGGTGGGTGCATCAGAAGATAGCATTATGTTTCAAAATGGTAGCACGTATAGTGCAGGGAGTATTATATGGTCAACAGGTTTTATTCAGAATTATAATTGGATTGAAATAGAAAAGGCGGTAAATGAGAATGGATTGCCTAATCATATAAAGGGAATAAGTCCAGTAAGAGGATTATATTATATCGGCTTGCCATGGCAATCTCAAAGGGGTTCTGCACTTATTTGTGGTGTAGGAAAGGATGCGGCGTATTTACTTTCTGAAATCAAAAAAATAGATCAGTAGCAGCGACTACTGATCATCCATATGTACATGAATTAGGAGAGGTCAAACATTTATTAACTTTATTATAATAGACTTTCAAAAGAATAAAAACTGAAAATTCTAATTTTATGTTGAGAAAGTTTTTTGTATCGAAATATATAAAAGAATAAGGGTTTTTAGTAAAAGGAAATATGATATTTATATTTTACTAAAGTGTGATATAGTCTATATAGGAATTATTTCCTTTAATTGGGTTTTTATAGCCTTTACATTTTTAAAGTAGAAAGGGGAAGCGATTGTGAAGTTTGATGATCAACGCCTACTAGGAGTACGATTAGGTTCTGTACTTGTAACAGAAGAAAATCAATATTTAGTAATAAAGAAAAAAGATCATTATGCATTATTAAATATACATAATTTAGAATGCACACATGTTGAAGTGCAGCTAGAACATATTGAAGAAATGTTGCGGGAAGATTTCCAAGAAAGTATAACGGAGATTATCGCACCGGAACAGATAAAAATTGTTGCGAAAAATGTTATATAAGAAAGAAGCTGAAAGGAACAGCTTCTTTCTTTTCATTATAAGGATAACGTTTTTAAAACGTCACCAATAATCCCTTCCATTTGATGAACACCTAAGTCAGCGTTCGTCATTATAATAGCGCCATTACCTCGGTATGGATAGCATATCATCATACATTGAAATCCAACGCCCCATCCGAGTGAATAAATTTGTAAGTCTTCATTCGAATCATCTAGAAAAACACCTAAGCCAGTCCATTTTGAGCAACCTTGAGGAGAAATCATATCTTGAACTGTTTTTTGAGAAAGTTTTAGTTTGCCTTTTCCTTGTAAGGAATGAATGATTTCAATTACTAAAGTTGATAAGTCAGTTGGTGTTGTCCAAATACCTGAAGCAGCTGCGAATGGATAAAATGGATACTTCTCATTTGTAACGGTGCCATCTTTATTATGTCCGCAAGCAAAAGCATCGGTTTTATCTATGTCTTCAGGAGAGAAGATTGTACTATTCTTCATTTGCAGTGGTTGAAATATATATTCTTCTAGTAAAAGGTTGAATGGCTTTCCAGTTATATCTTCAAGTAGTATTTCGATTATACAAAAGTTTGCATCCGAGTAGTGAAATTCGCTTTCTGGTTTATAAGTTACTTCTATCGGTACTGGGCAATATGGTGTTTTACCGGCAAGGAGTTCAGACATGTTTGGTTGCCCATGTGCAAGTGTATAATGTTCAAAACTATTAGGAGGATCAATAATTCCAGATTGATGACTTAATAAGTTTCGCAATGTGACTTTTTTCTGTGAGGTAAGTAGATTGGTAGGTATGTTCCAAGATGTGAGTCTATCATTTATGTCTTCATCTAAATGCACGATTTCTTGATCTGACAATGTCATTACGAGCATTGTAGTGATGAATTTACTAATTGAGCAAGAATTGAATATAGAATTCGTAGTTACCGTTCTAGTTGTTCCGGATTCAAGTGTTCCGAAAGCAATCGCTTCGTCTAGTTTGCTGTTGCGTATAACGGCAAGACTTAAACATGCAACGGAATATTGGTTCATTTTCTCGTATATATTGTTACTTTTTAATTTCATAGTGACTCCTTTCTTATAAGAGACAGAATATTAGTTCTATTATATGGTATTTAATAGAGAGAATGATAGAAAAGAAAAAACTTCATCTTTTATCGATGAAGTTTTTTTAGTTAATTCGAAGTGAATGCTTTAAAAAATTTGTCTCGGTACATGTACATAAGCCATGTGGCTGTTAGTAAGGAAATAATACTTACTTTGTTTTGAATTGGAGCATTGAAAACAAGCCAGCCAACGATATCAAATAATACATGTAGTGCAATTGAAAGAACTACAAATTGTAGTAGCGTATTTAAAAATCTTTTCATTAAGTGTCCCCCTGAAATAAAAGGTTTATCAACAGTGTTGTATATTACTATTATACATTAAATGTGTTTCGTGGTAAAATTTACATAAGTTAGTTAAATAAAACAAATGAAAGCTAATGAGGAGGAATAGTCATGGAATTTTGGATGATCATACCGATAGCGATCTTTGGGTTTATTTATATCGTTGAAAAGTTAAATAAAATTGAAAAGAAGACGGATGCACGTTTAAAGAGGATGGAAGATAGATTACAGCTAATTACGAAAGAAATGGGAATTATAGATAGAGAACCTGAGATTAATAAAGAGTTGCGTCAGCTTATGGAAGAAGGAAAAACAGTTACAGCAGTTAAGAGAGTAAGAGAAGCTTTTGGCTTTTCTTTACTAGAAGCAAAGCAATATGTTGATAAATTATAAAAAAGATCATCCATGTGGGTGATCTTTTTTCAATGCACCATACGTGTGTTTACATAAGCAGCGATTATAACGTGTCCAATTATAATGATAGGAACTAAGATTTTGACATTAGGAGTAGAAAAGAAATTTAAGAAGCGCGTAACAGATGTCATTATTACACATGCACACGCTGATCGAATTGGTGGAATGAAAACATTGAAAGAAAGAGGCATTAAAGCGCATAGTACAGCGTTAACTGCGGAATTAGCAAAGAAAAATGGATATGAAGAACCACTTGGAGACTTACAAACCGTTACAAATTTGAAGTTTGGAAATATGAAAATAGAAACATTTTATCCAGGAAAGGGACATACAGAAGATAATATTGTTGTCTGGTTGCCACAATATCAAATTTTAGCTGGAGGCTGTTTAGTTAAATCTGCGTCCTCGAAAGATTTAGGAAACGTTGCTGATGCTTATGTAAATGAATGGTCCACATCGATTGAAAATGTGCTGAAGCGATATGGAAATATAAATTTAGTAGTGCCTGGTCATGGAGAAGTAGGGGATAGAGGATTACTTTTACATACATTGGATTTGTTGAAATAAAAAAAGCGAGGAGAAACAATTTTCTCCTCGCTTTCTTCTAACTATATTTAAATGCGAAGTCCGCATACGTTACTGAGATTTTAATTCCAAGTATACAAATACCAGTACCGTCATAATTGCGATAACAACGTAAGTAGCATCAAGCATAATAAGTGTTTTTAAAGTTTCAGTCATCCTCATTCACCCCTGGTATAAAAAATATAACATAATCTCTTATCAATTAAATCAGAGATTATAAAGATAACAATGTACATGAAATTTATTAAGTAGATTCTATATAAATATATCATATAAATAATGTAAACAATGTTAAGGTAATGTAAATGTATTGTAAAGAAAGGGGCGGTTCATCATGTCTGTAAATCTATTCATTTATAAATGCTATGTATCTCTCGTGTGCCGGATAGAACACAGTTATAACATGTGAAAAATAAATTCATTTTGACAAATCAATCACGATGCTAGTTGTTACTACATTTTCCTCTATTACTTCTACCTGTACTTGTTCATCGTTTCTCCAATTGATATTGAAGTTGTCTGTCGTATACATTTCCTTAAGAGTGACCTCTTTATATTTTTCTAAAATGCTACCTCTTTTCCCATAATAGATTCTTACAGTTGAACTGGGACTTGGTCCTTTTGATTTTATTGTTTCTCTAAGCTCGATAATATTTATTAAATTTGGAGATTCACTTTTTTGAAAGGTAAAGGAACTGACCACTTTTTGTACCTTCTTAAAAACAGGACCATTAGATTTATTTGATACATTAAATTCCACAACTTCAGGTACGGATTCTTTGCCTCGTAGTGTTATTGTTGCTTCATAATCGTTTTTCCAATCTACGAAAACGTTTGAGGAATCGAGACGTTCTCCCTCATTTGCAATACTTATGTCAAAATGTTCCCATAAGCCGTATTTAATTCTGACGGGAGAGGAACCATGAGAAGAGTCTGAATCTATTTTCACTACTTTAATCGTATTTTTATTATTTGGAGAATGACTTTTTTTAAGTGTAATGTCCTGTAAATACAAAATGTAAGACAAACAGCCTACTACTAAAATAATTGGAATTACAATACGTAAGGCAGTAATTGGACGACCTCGTGTCCTTTTTTTCTTAGTGCTTTTACTATTTTGTTCAAGGTCTTTTTCAATACTCGTTGGAGCTATTACTTTTGGCGGGCGAATAAGCCACCAAACGAAAGTTATAAGTAGTAAGAAAAGAGGTATTCCTTGAATAAAGAAAAATCCTTTCCAAAAATCAAGTGCAGTACTATATGGAGAATCCGTTGCCATCCCACCTATAAAAAGTGCCATTGGGCTTACAAGTATATTTATCCCTAAAGCGATCAATACGAATGAAAGATTTTTATTTCTAATTTTTCGTGACCCAGCCATAATAAACAGAAATACTGCAATACCGAGTATAAGAAACAGTGTTCCGTAGTAAACCATCATATTATCCCTCCATAACTTTAATTGTACCATCAGTAAGGGAAATTTTGTGAAATGTTAGGTGGATATGATATTTGTATTCCTTAAAAGTGCACCGATATATGATGCAAATAAATCATGTGCAAGTATGAATATCAGGATACAGTAAAAATATTATGTCAACAATATGAACTGTCACAAATCTTTATATATTATTGTGATTGATATCACATCACTTTTTTTCAATGGATATTATGCTTAGGGTGTAATTAATGATTGGGAGAGGGTGGGATGATATGTTTTGTTATCAATGTGAACAAACACCAACAGGCGGATGTAAAGTAATGGGTGTTTGTGGCAAGAATGAAACGATTGCGAGTTTACAAGATACGATTGTGTTTGGGTTAAAAGGAATTGCGGCGTATCGTACGCATGCTGCTCAGCTAGGGTATACGGATGCATTTGTAGATGCTACAACGCAAGAAGCATTGTATATGACATTAACCAATTCTAACTTTAATGAACAAGAACATGTTGATATGGCTATGAAAGTTGGGAAATCAGCTTTACGGGTAATGGAGTTGCTAGATGAGGCACATACGAATCATTTTGGTGTTCCAGAGCCTGTTCAAATTACACAAAACCGTGTAGAAGGTAAAGCTATTGTAGTTACAGGCCATAATTTATTTGCGTTAGAAGAATTATTAAAACAAACAGAAGGAAAAGAAATTAATATTTATACGCATTCGGAAATGTTACCAGCACACGGGTATCCGCAGCTGAAAAAATATAAACATTTAAAAGGAAACATCGGTAAGGCATGGTATGATCAAAGACGCCTTTTTGAAAAATTTACAGGTGCCATATTAGCGACAACGAACTGTGTTATGCCAATTAAAGGATCATACTCTGATCGATTCTTTTCATATGATATTGCCGGCTTAGAGGGTGTACAAAAAATTGAAAATGATAATTTTGCACCATTGATTCAAAAAGCGCTAGAACTTCCAGAAGTACATATGGAGTCGGAGGAACAGTTAGTAACAGGGTTTCATCATAATACAGTCTTATCATTAGCTCCAGAAATTATTGAGGCAGTAAAAGAAGGAAAGATTAAGCGTTTCTTTGTCATCGCAGGTTGTGATGCACCAGGAAAAGGCGGGGAATACTATCGTGAATTAGCAACGTCACTTCCGCCTGAAACAGTGATTTTAACGACTTCTTGCGGAAAGTTCCGCTTCAATGATGTGGATTACGGCGTTGTACCTGGTACCGAGATTCCGCGCTACATCGACTTAGGACAATGTAATAATTCCATTTCTACAGTGAAAATAGCGGCTGCTTTAGCTGATGCTTTCCAATGCGAAGTGAATGAATTGCCAGTAAGCATTGTCTTATCTTGGTTTGAACAAAAAGCGGTTGCTATTTTGCTTGGGCTATTTAGTCTTGGAATTCAAGATATTCGCATCGGTCCAAAGGCGCCTGAATTTATTTCAGCTGGCGTGCTCGATGTATTACAAGAAACATTCGGTTTAAAATTAATTACAACTGCAGCAGAAGATATGGATATGATGTTATCGTAACAAGAGGATGATTGGTCTTATTCAGAAGAAGAGCTAGCTTATAGCGCCCCAAAACAAAAATGTAGAATTATTGTTTTGGGGTATTTTCTTTTCTTAGCGGGGTAGGTAATAGTTGATTTTAGAAAAATATAAAAATCGAGTTGACATTTACAACTACTCAGTCATACAATGTAGTTGTAATAGGTGATACTGAGTAGTGTTGTTTCTTAAAAAACTTTTCACTAAATAATAGGTAATAGCGGATTTTAGAAGAAATTTGAAAATCAGTTGACATGTATCGCTACTTAGTCATACAATTTAGTTGTAATAAGTAATACTGAATAGTGTAGTTTTACTCAAAAGCTATTCAGTAAAAATTCGCCTTAGTACTCTGTAATACTGAATATAAGTCAGACAGAATAGGGGGTAAAGGAGGATCAGAACATGGAAAATTTAACTGAAATGTTGAAAGGTTCACTGGAAGGGTGTGTGCTGGAAATCATTAGTCGCCGTGAAACGTATGGTTATGAGATTACTCGCCACCTGAATGATCTTGGGTTTACCGAAGTGGTGGAAGGAACGGTCTATACCATCCTCGTACGATTAGAGAAGAAAAAGCTTGTGAATATTGAAAAGAAACCATCAGATATGGGACCGCCTCGTAAGTTTTATTCATTAAATGAAGCTGGACGTCAGGAACTTGAATTGTTTTGGAAAAAATGGGATTTTGTATCGTCAAAAATTAACGTCTTGAAGTCAAACTAGCCTCATAATATAAAATGTTTCGGCTCATATTTGGAGAGTTTCTGGTTCTGCTTTATAAAAAAGGAGGAAAATAAGATGTTGGAAATATTCAAAAAATTAATTGGTGATAAAAAAGAGTACAGAATGATGATGGCACGTGTTGCAGCACTGCCAGAGGACTATCAGTTTGTGTTTAAGAAAATTCAAAACTACATGTGGAATTTTTCGACCGGAAACGGGATGGATATGCTGCACATTCAGTACGAATTAATCGATTTGTTTGAAGCTGGTGCAGCGGAAGGCAGACAAGTGCTAGATATTACTGGGGAAGATGTGGCATCTTTTGCTGACGAACTAGTGGCAAACGCTAAAACGTATGTTTCTAAGTATCGTGAAGATTTGAATGAAAGTATTATGAAGAAATTGAGAAAAAAATAAATGCAACAAGTAATACCGACTGATTAGCTGGTCATAAATGTGAACTAACGCCATCGCTATTCAGTTATATTTTTAAACCACTACTAAGTAATACAGATTATCAGTGGTACTAAATAGAGGGTGCAGGTAATTTAATTTTATAAGGGGGAAAAAGTATGAGTAATGCAGCGATTTCTGTAAAAGGGTTAAAAAAAGCTTTTAGAGATAAAGAAGTCTTAAAGGGAGTGGATTTTGAGGTGCAGCGTGGAGAAATTTTCGCGCTGCTAGGCTCAAATGGAGCTGGAAAGACGACAACGGTTAACATCCTTTCGACGCTACTGAAACAAGATGGCGGTGAAGGAAGTATTTGCGGATTTGATATTAAGCGCCAACCAGATCATGTTCGTCAAAGTATCAGTTTGACAGGACAGTTTGCAGCTTTAGACGGCATGCTTACCGGGAGGGAAAACTTGATCATGATTGCCAAGTTACGTGGTGTTTCCAATCCTGCTCAAGTTGCTGACGATTTGCTTGATAGATTTAGCCTGACAGATGCGGCCAACCAAAGGGCAGATCAGTATTCAGGCGGGATGAAGCGCCGGCTTGATATCGCGATGAGTTTGATCGGGGCGCCAGCAGTTATTTTTCTTGACGAACCAACGACTGGGCTTGATCCTGAAGCGCGCATTGAAGTGCGGGATACAGTTAAAGAGCTTGCTGGTGGAGGAACAACTATCTTACTAACAACCCAGTATTTAGAGGAAGCAGAACAATTAGCTGACCGTATCGCTATTTTACATGGTGGAAAAATTATTACGACAGGTACTCTTACTGAACTGAAAGAGATGTTCCCGCCAGCAAAAGTGGAGTATATCGAGAAGCAGCCTACATTGGAAGAAATATTCCTTGCGATCATTGGCAAAAAGGAGGAGATGTAAATGAAAAGCAAAACAGGGGTATTACTTGGGCGCTTAATGCGCAATATTATGCGTAGTCCAGATACAATTATTACGGTAGCGATTACACCGATTATGATGATGCTATTGTTTGTATACGTATTTGGTGGGGCTATACAAACAGGAACAGATAACTACGTCAATTATTTATTGCCAGGAATTTTGCTAATGGCTATCGCATCTGGTGTCGCTTACACTTCTGTACGATTATTTACGGATGTAAAGAGTGGGCTTATGGCACGTTTCATTACGATGCCTATTAAGCGCTCATCGATATTGTGGGCTCACGTTTTAACCTCTCTTGTTGCGAATGTACTTACTATCTTAGTTGTTATTCTTGTTGCGCTCTTAATGGGTTTCCGTTCCAGTGCGAATATGCTAGATTGGCTTGGAGTAGCTGGGATACTAGGGATGTTTACGTTAGCGCTAACATGGTTGGCTATCATTCCAGGGCTGAAAGCGAAGTCTATGGAAGGGGCGACAGCATATTCGTACCCACTCGTTTTTCTTCCATTTATTAGTTCGGCCTTCGTACCTACCGAAACGATGCCGAAAATTGTTCGTGCATTTGCTGAAAACCAGCCTGTAACTTCAATCGTGAATGCGATTCGTGTTCTTTTATATGAAGGAACTGTTGGAAACGATATTTGGATTGCGCTCGCTTGGTGCGTAGGGATCATGATCATCTCTTACTTTTTCGCTAGTAAAGCATTTAAACGTCAGTTAGGGTAAGTAAATCAAATCCTCCGAAATAATATATATCTTTGAAAAAGCACGGGAAGATTTTCCGTGCTTTTATTATTTGTTGTGCTCTCGTTGTAGTAAATAAAATGATATTAAAAAAAGGATATCTACCCAGTGACAATGGCTCACTGCTTATGGAGTGTAAAAGCACAATTGCTTTTGTAAATTCTCTAGTATTTCTTCAGGCATTTCCCTAATTGTAATATCATCCCCTAAGAAAAGCAGCCAATTTGTCATCTCTGTCACTTCATCAGAATTGTGAACATCGATAAATGTTTTTAAAATGGCTGTGGATTGGTAAGGATTTGTATAAGATATTGAAATTTTGAAAGGGTGGTATTTTTTGAACTGGGCAATTGCTTTTGGACCAAGTTCAAGTATAAGGTTAATCACTTCATCCTTCTTACTTAGTTTTTCTAAAATCTTTTTCTTATTTAGCTTTTTTTTCGTCGTGTATGGTTCGATATGGATGAGATGATCGACAGGAAACATTCTCTTCTTTTCTTCTTTTAAGTCAAACCCTTCAATGATCCATTGACTTTTTTCTTGATACAGGTGTAATAGATAAATGGAATAAGACTTGATTTCTTTCTCTTCTTTAATGGAAATCAATAAATGTCTATCCAAAAGAAGGATTTGGATGAGTTTTTCTAACATAGGGTGAGGGAGGTCAGAAAGCTCAAGTAAATCAGGATTATGAGGGTTGGTCCCTTCAAACAGCAAGAGTTGATTTAAAAGAACGATATCATCTTGCTGGGTTTCTGAGATGAGTCCTAACAGTTTTTCGGCTAAAGATTGACGACTTTTTAAATAGGGAAGTTGTTGATTTCTTGTAGCCATAAAGGCAATAAAAAGAGCTTTCACTTCGTTATCAGTAAAGCGAACAACGGGCAGGATAGAGTTATGCATAACAAAATATCCCCCAGTCCTCCCAACTTCAGCAACAAGTGGCATGCCCATAGCTTCTATTTCTCTAATGTCCCTAATAGCTGTTGATCGTGATATGTTAAATTCTCGTATGATTTCTGAAATTGTAAAGTGGGAGCGGTTGTTGATATACCGCATAATTGTATTAATCCGTTCAACTTTTTTCATTTGGTTCTCCTAAACAGTATCATTTTTTGACATGATTTAAAGTTATTATAAACTCATCAGATGAAAAGATAAATCATTTGATTCATTTTAAAAGAAGGAAGGTTTTGAATATGAAAAATTATACGATTGAAGAAAAAGATAGCTTTATTGTGTTAGGTATTGGAACTGAAATTAAGAGTGAATATACAGATTTTGTTGGAATAACAAAAGAAAAGGAAGACTTTTGGTCGGCTGTTAAAGAAGATGGAAGGCTGGATACTTTAAAAGCTCTAGCTACAAATGATTACATTTTTTCTGTGAGCGAAGCAGTGAATAACAAGATGATGTATTATGCGGGTGTTATGACAGAAGCACAAATAGAAGAAGAATCTAGAGTGATCCAGTTTCCTAAGGGAGAATACTTAGTAGTAAAAGGGGAAGATAAGACAGCTGAAGAGCTAAGTAATAAGCTTACTGGTATCGCCTTCGGTCAGGCTTTACGAGAAGCAACAGATTTTGCTTATGTTGGTGGACCAAATACAACGGTTGAGATGGGGAAAAGAAACGGTTTAGTGTTTGGTGAAATGTGGATTCCGGTTGTTAGGAAGTAAATCGTTAAAAGGAGAGATGAAATTGTCCTGTATCGTTGATTTTAAAAATGTAACTACAGTTGGTTTAGAGTCTTCACCTATAGTAGAAGCGCTAGCTGGTTTACGTGCTCATGAAGCCCGTTACTTTATGAATAAATACAAGCATGAATTTATAGTTGTACCAGCTAGTGCAAGCCAGAAGACTCTTGATTATGTGAACCGCATTTTGAAGGAAGAACGTGATATTGAATTTGCGGCGAAACCTTTAGAAACATCGTATTTTCAAGTGGAAAATATTAAGTTTGCATACGTCTTTTATGAAGATGGTCTTGTGATTAACGTCATGTATACATTGGATAACCCGAAGAAGAGGGCTGTTGGATTTAAGCTTTCTGATGGAATGGAGGTACCAACAGAATTGGCAGAGAAATTTAAGTTTGCTAGGCAGAAGTCTAAATTAGCTGGAACAATTCGGGGTTCGTTTTTTGTAATTAAAGGAGAATATAGTGTAAGTTGAAGAATCCAGTCGTTTGTAGTATTTTAAAATGCACGATTATGGAATATGGAGGCTAACAATCTTGAATTGTTGGCCTTTTTGACGTGAGTATAATATTCATATACTACTACACATTATGTTCTGATAAACTGGAATGAAAGGTAATTATTGTAAGGTGGTGGCGGAGTGAATAAAAAAAGATTATTTGAGCTATCCATAGTAACATTTGTTTTTCTTTTCCTCCATGTAAGCACATTTACTAATGAAAAATTTAACGATAAATTGGGATCCTTTACTTTCATTGTGCTATTTCTTATGCTTTCTACTTATACCGCATTTATAGAAAAGTATTTTCATGATATACAAAAGTGGATTCGAAATATCACATTTTGTTTTGCTTTGTTAGTAGTAGTTTTAGTAGCTTTATGGATAGGTTACTTTTAGAACTTTACTTCTGGGAAAGTTCATTTAGTGCCCAATATTTTGTCCATCTATAGGGAAAAGGAGATAGGTAATGCTTTAAATGGAGAAATCAAAGTGGATATTTTTTAAAGTAAAAAGAAGAGGTATGTGAAAAAGAGATTGGTAGTATGTATAATATACAACGTCAAAAAAACTAATACCCTTCTCATAAACAGTAAATACTTTTTATGGGAAGGGTATTCAATTTAAGTCTATAAAAAGGAAATGCAAGTTCTTACTTATTTAGAATAAGAGAAAAGATGATGTTTTATTTGTTCAATAAAATAATGATGGTGTATATTATCGTTAGATACACGACTTGCCATAATAGCGCCCTCCATTGAAGAGGCAAGGAAAGAAGCGAGCGAAATAATGTTTATCTCTTCTTTAAGTTCTTGTTTCTCTATTCCTTCTTTTATGAGAGAAGCCATTAACATTACTGTATCATCATAGCCTTTTGCTGCTGCTTTTTGTAATTCTGGAAATACGCCAGTACTTTCAATTGCGCTATTAAGCAATGGACAGCCTCCGGCGATAGGGGGGTTATTAGCTGCATCTTGATATACAAGGAAAATTGCAAGGATTTTATCGATTGCTGTCTTTTTATTTTCCATTGCTTTATGAAAATGACTCCACATAATCTCACCACTTTTGTCGTAGGCAGCAAGAACAATTTCTTCTTTATTTTTGAATCTACGATAAATAGATCCTTTCGGTAGTTCAGTGGCTGTCATTATATCCTGAATGGATGTGCGAGTTATCCCATTAGTATTAAATAAATATAAAGATGTTTCAATAATCTTTTCTTTTACTGTATCAACTTTAGTCATGCTTTGTCCTCCTAATGAAAACGATCCTAATATTCTAGGTAATGTTTACCCTCTATTTTCTTGATTTTTTTGTAAGTAGAAATAAGTTTGGAACAAAAAATATCTTATCAATTCCTATCGGATGGAAACCTCAAACTGTATTATCCATACTATTCGAATGAATTTTCTGTCAAAAACAATATGACCAGTTGGTTAATTCAGTCATATCATGCAACTAATTTTACCGTATCGACATATGAGTATTATATATAATTTTAATTAATATGTTTAGCTAAAATGTTTGAACTACTCTCATTTTCACTTCGTTTAATTAGGAGATCTTGCGGTTAAAAGCCGTATCACGTCACACTATAAAAGATAAATCGTTAATATTGAATGAGTACTGGAATTTGATTGTAAATAAGAAGTTGAGATATAAATGTATTTGCTTTTTACCGTTTTGATTTTGTAAATAATTTATAAAGGGGGTTTAAAAAACTAGAAACTTATAGTATCATTAGTTTCCGGACCGAACCGTCCGGTCTTGAAATTTATATAAGTATATTTAGAAGGAGAACGTTATGCAGAAAGAAAAATCAAAGATTCTAAGTAATTTCATTATGGGGGTAATAAAGTGAGCTTTATAAAAACGAATACAAAAGAACTTATTATGCTAATAGTTTATATACTGTTTGCACTACTTCAAATTGGCTTGTTCATATTATTTGGCATATCCCTTTTAACTAACAGCAACTTAGTTGAATCAGAATTTGTTCTTAGTGCCATCGGTTTGACTGTACCTGCTATTGTGGGAATAATTTTCTTTAGGAAAGAAATTATTGAAAGTTTTACTTATTTTAAAGAGAAGACAATTTTGAAAATAGTAAGTATTCCTATGGTGGTTTTATTTACTGTAATTGTAGAACAGATTGTTATGCGTTTTCTAGCAACTGGTCAGCCAGAGAACCAAGAACAGCTCCTTGAAACGGGCGCGGAGATACCTCTTATATTTACATTGCTTGTATTTGGTATTCTCGGTCCAATACTTGAAGAAATTATATTTCGTTATATAATATTAAATCGTTTTTCGCATTATATTGGTACTGCTATTGCATCTACCATTTCGATTATAATTTTTACATTTATGCATACGAACCAGCTTTCGGATATTGCTATTTATTTACCTGGTGCAGTGATACTTACTGCAGCTTATCTTATTTCTAACAGATCCCTTGCATATGTCATGGGGATACATATATTAAATAATTGCCTTGGTTTCATTTTGTAAGAAATTAAACTTAGCTCTGTTACGAAGTTGAAGACTAGATACAGATATTAATAAATGAGGAGTACAATTTAGACAGTGACTTATGATTCATGTAATTCCTTGTACTTCAAAAAACTACAGTTTGGGTGTAAACTGTGGTTTTTTTTATAGGGGACCAACACTTCGCAAACAAGTTAAGCCCATACAACATCAATTTTTGTTTTGTGAGCTTAATAGTAGCCCTATTACAATTAAAATAATATGTCTATATTGTTTTAAGTACTCTTTTTATAATAAAACTTAATCAATTTTAATATATGTTATGTATAACATATATTTATCTAAAATAAGGGGGAATATCATGACTGAAATAAACGAATCTTCAGGAAGCGATTTACAAAAAGATGTGAAGTTTTCTATTATTATCCCTGCACATAATGAAGAAAAGTACATTAGAAAATGTTTAGATTCAATTGCAAAGGCATCAGAGGCATATAAAGAGCAGACGGAAGTTATAGTTGTTTTAAATCGTTGCACAGATCAAACAGAGGAAATAGCAAAATCTTATAATTGTATTACATTAAAAAATGAAGATAAAAACTTATCTAAAATCCGAAATGCAGGGGCAGAAATAGCTAGTGGAGAAATAATCGTTACTATAGATGCTGATACGATAATGACAGAGTCTTTGTTATCTAATGTAGATAAATATTTATCTTCAGGTAAATATATTGGTGGTGGGGTGAATGGGAAGTTCGAAAGAATGTCTTTTGGAATATTCTTTTCTGCAATTCTAATTATAATTCCCTTACTTTTTAAGTACGGAGCTATATCTGTAGGGATTTTTTGGTGTTATAGAAAAGATTTTATGGCAATTAACGGATTTAATGAAAACATGCTTATGGCAGAAGATGCAGATTTCGCGAAACGGTTAAAAGAATGGGGAAAACGAAATAATAAGAAATTCGGTACCATTAAAAATGGAATGATAACTTCATGCAGAAGATTTGATACATATGGAGACTGGGCCTTACTTAAAAATCCAAAAGTAATATTAGCGTATCTAAAAGGAAATGATCAAAAGTATGCAGATAAGACATATTATGATAATCAAGAAAGATAACGATGGAGAAAAGCGGTAGGAAATAGTGAGAACAGCAGATTTTCTTATACATAATGAGAGCCTAACTTAATTTAATAGATATGATAAGAAAACCATCAATTTGATTAGTCCTTTTTCAAATCAATGGTTTTTATTTTTGAAATAAATATCTATTTTTTTATAAAAATATTTTTTGACCCCCATAAAACTTTGTATTCCTCCGAATATGTATAGTGAAGAAAATAAATAGAAGAAAACTGATTATGAAAGAATACTGACGTATTAATAAAATTACTAGATTAAGTGGGGCATCCGAAATAAAAGGGTGAAATTACCAATGATATAGAGAAGAGTTATGCAAGGATTGCAGATAAAATAGAAACAGGGCAAGCAAAACAAGCGGAAGAAAATAAGAAAGTAGAGTAAAATGTAAGCTTAACTGTAAGAACGATAGAAAAGTTGGCTTTGAAAAATATGAACAACAAGAAGACAAGTCTAAAGAAAATGTGGTTGAATGGTCACTTGTTTAGTGACCATTTTTCTATTTCAAGCAGAAGGAGGGAGAGAGATTACCCGTGTTGAGTTTAGTAATGAAGATCTTAAGAAAACCGAAAATAGAAGATATCGTATGTAACATACAAAATAATGAAGAAGATAAAGAAGCTTTTATCGTACAGTATCAGCCGTTTATTAGAAAATCGATATCGTCTGTCTGCCGCCGATATATTACAGAACAGGATGATGAATATAGTATTGGATTGTTTGCGTTTAACGAAGCAATTGAACAGTATTCATATAAAAAAGGGAAATCTTTTCTAGCGTTTGCTGATCTTCTTATAAAAAGAGATGTAATTGACTATATACGCAAGGAGTCTAAGCATAACCTTGTCTTTTTAAAAGAAGATGAGCAAGAGGAAATGTTAGAAATGCAAGTATCGCTTACGGAGTATATGAAAGAAATAGAGAATGGTAACCGTAAGGAAGAAATTCTCCATTTTCAAAGTGTGTTAGCTGAGTTTAAAATCACATTTTCAGAGCTTGCTAAAGAATCTCCTAAGCATCGTGATACGCGTGAGCACTTAATAGAAATTGTAAAGATGATTATAAAAGAAGAGGAAATGATGGAGGAGCTGTTCCGGAAGAAAAAGTTACCGCTTAAACATATTGAACCGCGTGTTAGGGTAAGTCGTAAAACGTTGGAGCGGCATAGAAAATATATCATTGCAATGTGTATTATCTTCGCAAACAACTATACATACATTCTTGATTATATAAGGGGAGGGAAGCATGATGAATAAAGGAATTGTGATGGATATAAAAAAACATAGCGTAGTTGTTTTAACGGCAAATGGAGAGTTTATTACGTGTAAAAGAAAAGGGGATTCTTGCATGATTGGAGAGGAAATTTCATTTGATGAGCAAGAACAAAAAGCATCGCGTTTTTCAATCCCTTATTTCTTAAAGCCGGCATCATTACTTGTTGCTTGTTTTCTATGTGCGCTGTTATTTTTCTACAACCAACCGGAAGAAAAAGTATTCGCTTACGTCTCAGTTGATATAAATCCAAGTTTAGAAGTGAGCGTAACGAAGGATCTTCGCGTTATAGATTTACAAGCTTGTAATGATGATGGAAGGCGTATTTTAAAAGAATTGAAGGAATGGGAAAATAAACAATTGCAAGAAGTAATACGTACAATTATAAAGCAGAGTCAAGAGGATAAGTATTTAACGAATGATAAGCAAGTTATGCTAACCGCTATTGCAAAGGATAAGTTGCTAGAACCAAAGTTGGAAAAGGTAATGAAAGAATTAAAGAAAGAATATGAGCTAAAACATATTACAGTCGAATATCAAAATAGCACGATGCAAGTACGAGAGAATGCTAGAAAAGCTGGAATGGGCACAGGTGTCTATATAAAGCAAGAGAATGAGAAGAACAAATCGGTTACGCCGCCCGCCACGCCGTCTAATCCGGTGGAAAACGAAGAAGAGAGGCAATCGCAGCTGGATTCATCTCCTGATGTAGTGCCAGATTTGTCTTCTGTAAAAGACAAAAAATATGAGAAGCCAGAGCATAAAGAACAAAAGAAAATAGAGGAACAGCCAACGAAGCAAATAAAAGAAAACAATGGTAGAGGATCTCAGCAAGAAAATAGAGGGAATCAGCAGGAGAATAACGGTAGGGAATCCCAACAAGGAAATAATGGGAATCAGCAAGGAAACAACGGTCGAGAATCCCAACAAGGGAATAATGGAAATCAGCAAGGAAACAACGGAAGAGGATCGCAAGGGAATAATGGGCACCAGCAAGAGAACAATGGAAGAGGATCGCAAGGGAATAATGGGAATCAGCAAGGAAATAACGGAAGAGGGTCCCAAGGAAATAATGGGAATCAGCAAGGAAACAACGGAAGAGGGTCCCAAGGAAATAACGGGTACCAGCAAGAGAACAACGGAAGAGGATCCCAAGGAAATAATGGGAATCAACAAGGTGACAATGGTAGGGGATCTCAACAAGGAAATAATGGGAATCAGCAAGGTGACAATGGAAGAGGGTCCCAAAAAGAAAATGTTGGAAACGAGCAAGGAAACAATGGTAGGGGGTCTCAACAAGAGAATAGAGGCCACCAGCAAGGGAATGAAAAGAAGAATCAATAGAAATATAGAAGTGGGAGATTCATTTTAAAGTGAAAAGGAGTTATCTCACTATTGCGGGCAGTAAAACTCCCATCTCAAAATTTGGCTAGGGAAAAGAAGTTAGGTGGGAGTTGGGCTGCTTAAAGTTGCACTTTATTATTTTATAGTTCTATTAAGAAGGAGTATGTGAAAAATATAATGGAGAAAAACATTCAACAAGAAAAAGATAAAGTAAAACCTGTTTTTTATGATCCGAAAGGAAGAAGAAACATAGCTTTTATTTCGTTTCTATGTATCTCAATCGTTAGCGTAAGTGTTGTATTTTATTTTTTCTTTCAAAGTATTTTTTCAACACCAGAAATTCCAAATATGAATACCGCTGTACAACAAGATAATAAACTTGTACCAATTAATCAAAAACTTAGTGATCAGCAGTTAAAGAAGGAAGAGTTTAAACCAAATACCGAAACGAAGGATAATAAAAATTTGGTGAATTCGCCGAAGGATAGTAAACAACGTAAAGAAGTGTATGGTTTTTATGTAAACTGGGATGAAAATAGTACCGCTTCTTTAAAAGAAAATATCGATTCATTAACCACGCTAGTACCAGAGTGGTATCATTTAAAAGCAGATTTAACGATTAGAAGTGAGATAAAACCTGAGATAGTAAAGTTAGCAGAAAAAAATCAAGTGAAAATTATGCCTTTACTAACTAACTATACTGAGGAAGCTTCTGGTCCGGATAGTGGGCTAATTCATAAGTTGCTGAATTCCTCAAATGATGTAAAGACAAAGTTTATAAATGATTTAGTAAAGCAAGTTGAAAAGAATCGATTTGCGGGTATTAATATTGACTTTGAGGCCGTACCTGAAAGTGATAGAGAAAACTTAACAAATTTTATGAAAGAACTTACTACGGTCTTTCATAAACATGATTTGCTCGTTACACAAGATGTTCCAGCTAATGATAAGGCTTTTGATTATAGTGTGTTAGCAAAAATAATAGATCGAATGATTGTAATGATGTATGATGAGCACTATGGAGCGGGAGAGCCAGGACCAATTGCTTCAAATAAATGGTTTCAACATACGTTAAAAGAACTGAATATTCCGTCTAATAAACTTATAGTTGCTTTCGGTAACTATGGATATGATTGGAAAGTGAATAGTAAGGAACCGGCGAAATCTTTAACTTTTTCAGAAGTTATGGCAATGGCTCATAATTCAGATATGAATATTCAATGGGATAAGATGAGTGGAAATCCTTATTTTAGATATAAAACAGGAGATAAAGAACATACTGCTTGGTTCTTAGACGGTGTTACTCTCTATAATCAAGTGAAAATCGCAATGGACAACAATGCAAAGGGGTTTGCGTTATGGAGATTAGGAGCAGAAGATCCTACAATATGGAAAGTTTTAAAAAATCCGATTGAGGCACAAAAAAATCCTGATGTATTACATAAAATCACTAGTTTAGATGAAGTGAATTATTCTGGACAAGGTGAAATTTTACAGATTGAGAATGAAAAGCAAAATGGATTGAGAGATTTTAAAGTAGGTAAAGATGGTTATCTTACAGATGAAGTATATCAAACCTTACCATCTGCATACGAAGTGCAACGATATGGAAAACCGAAAGGGAAACAAGTAGTACTAACATTTGATGATGGACCAGACCCGAAATATACGCCGGAAATCTTAGATATATTAAAAGAGAATAAAATAAAAGCTGCTTTTTTTGTACTTGGTGAAAACGCGCAACTAAATCCTAGTATTGTAAAAAGAATATACGATGAAGGGCATGAAATTGGCAATCATACTTTCAAGCATCCTAACGTAGCTGATACGTCTTTACTACGAACAAAAGTAGAACTTAATACGACGCAACGTCTGATCCAGGAAATAACTGGGCATTCTACAGTTTTGTTTAGGCCACCATACGAAGCGGATGCTAACCCGGATTCCTCAAATGAAATATTGCCTATTTTACGAGCACAAAATATGAACTATACAATGGTAGCAGAAAAAGTGGATCCTGAGGACTGGGCAACACCATCAACAAATGAATTAGTAAAGCGTGCTCTTAATCCCGTTTATAAGGGAGAGGGAAATATTATTCTTCTCCATGATGCGGGAGGGAATCGTACCCATACGGTAGAGGCGTTGCCGATCATTATTAAAGAGCTTAAAAAGCATGGATATAGTTTTGTAACAATTTCAGATTTAATGAATAAAGAACGTGATGAAATTATGCCCCCAGTTTCTTCTGAGGGTGAGCAATATTTACTTTACAATAAAGCTGTCTTTTCAGGGGCGGGATACTTTAAACATATATTAAAAACTATTTTTTATATCGCTATTGGATTAGGGATTTTTCGATTCTTATTCTTAATTTATTTTGCATGGAAGCAGAAAAGAAAAACGCTATCTCGCTCTATTCATTTGTCCTATCAACCTTTTGTTAGTGTTGTCATAGCAGCATATAATGAAGAAAAGGTGATAGCTAAGACGATTCGCTCAATTTTGGATAGTAAGTATGGAGAATTTGAAGTTATTGTTGTGGATGACGGATCGACAGATGGTACGTCAAAAGTAATGCAAGAAACATTTTATAAACATCCTAAAGTTCGTTTCATTCAGAAAGAAAACGGCGGGAAATCATCGGCAATGAACTTAGGGTTTCAACAATCGCGAGGAGAGATCATTGTCACTTTAGATGCGGATACTATTATTGCGCAAGACGCCATTTCTCTCATGGTTAGACACTTTGAAAATCAAAATGTAGCAGCAGTTTCAGGTAATGTCAAAGTGGGGAATAGACGAAACTTGTTAACTACTTGGCAACATGTTGAATATATTACAGGGTTTAATTTAGAACGCAGAGCTTTTGATGAGTTAAATTGTATTACAGTCGTTCCAGGAGCTATCGGGGCATGGCGTAAGAAGAATGTTGTTGAATCTGGATATTTAAGTGAAGATACATTAGCAGAAGATACGGATCTTACTATTACATTTTTACGTCAAGGACATAGAATTGTATATGAAGAAAAAGCGTATGCTTTTACGGAGTCACCTGAAGATGTGAAAAGTCTCATTAAACAGCGATATCGTTGGTCATATGGTACACTTCAATGTCTTTGGAAACATCGAAAAGCGTTATGTAATTCAAAGCATAAAACGTTAGGGTTTATTGCATTTCCTAACATGTGGTTATTCCAATATGTTCTGCAATTCATTGCTCCTTTTGCAGATATATTAATGATTATGGGGTTATTTAGTAGTGATCCGCTAAAAGTTTTAGGATTTTATTTTGTATTCTTTTTAATGGATCTTCTCGCATCTCTATTTGCATTTAAATTAGAGGAAGAGAATCCGAAACCACTAGTATGGTTAATTTTACAACGGTTTATTTATCGTCAATTTATGACTTATGTTGTCGTTAAATCTATATTCTCATCGATTCGAGGAGTAGCGGTAGGTTGGAATAAGCTAAAGAGAATAGGAAGTGTAAAACATTCCACGGAACATAAGGAGGCATCTTAAGAGAGCAGGTTATCTGCTCTCTTTTTCATTGATTGTAGTGAGCTGAGTGTAGAGTACATACATCTGTATCTATAAGAGTTCTAATAGTGAGACATTATGTGAAGAGACTCCTTTAGTTTCGGAAAAAAGTTTTTTTATATTTTTTTAAAATGACGGACATAAAATCAAATATACCTTCGAATTATATATATGGATAACATAAATATGTATATAAAAGGGGAGCAATAAGATGAAAGAACAAAAAGAAATGTTTGAAGAAATCTCTGAGGTACTAAAGGTATTGGCGCATCCTGTTCGTTTATCATTAGTAAAAATAATGCTTGCAAAAGGTCCTACTAATGTAACAACAATGTATGGTGATTTGGAAATGCCTCAAAGTACAATTAGTCAACATTTATCTAAATTAAAAGCTGCTAAAATGGTTACAGGTACTCGGAAAGGATTAGAAATTTACTATGAAGTAACTGACAATCGTACAAAATCAATATTAGCATGTTTAGTTTAAATGCTGACGTCTATTTCAAAATAAGAAACGCTATTCTTTCCTATGTTTTTATAGAGAGAATAGCGTTTTTAACATTTTTAAGGATTATCTTTTTATTAGCTTGATGGTGATATGGTATTATCTCTAAAATAAAAAAATATTGATTTCGCTTTTATTCTTTCTCAGGAGTTTGAGCTCAAAAGGCCGACTATCACTTTGTTTCCAATGCAGTGGACAGTGGAAGAACTTATATTTTTGAATAGAGGGAATTATATGTTTTTGATATATTAATAGTTAGGAACCACAAATAAGGGGTGAAGATATAGAAATGGAATTATTTGATTACTATAAACGAAAAGGAAAGTTGAAACTGTTAATTGGGACGGGTATTTTTATTCTTGCTTTATGCGCTGTATATGAAGATTGGGGACATATTAATTGGGGGCAGTTTATCTTTTTTGTTATCGCTGCTTCTATCTTTTTTGGGATTGGATTTTGGCAGTTAAGAAAAGGAAAGTTGATACAAAAGAATATGATAAAAAGTAATGCAACATTTTGGGATGTTGATACTTTGGTTGTATTAGAATTACCAAAACGAAACAAGCAATTTGGTTTATATCATCCTGATGGTAAGTATATAGCAGGAACAAAGATGGTTTCATCAAATATTCTTTTTTCAGTAATACCCTTTTTACATAATAAAGATGTTTACGGATTAGAAACGAGTAGCGGGGAAATTCTAGCTTATTTTCATACTGAAGTGGACGGATATGATTGGGTAGTCTATGACTCAAATTATAATCAGATTGGTATGTTTAAAGAAAAAATGATACAAGGATTTACTATGATACGAGGTACTTTGATGACAGATAAAGCCACAAAATTGTCAGATGTAGAAGTTGAGTTTGATTTTATTCAAAGTACTCTCCGTACAATAGATGGACGTACATTAGTAATTGGTAAGCAGGGATATATGCCTATAGAATGGAGTGAAAGGTTTATGGGTTTAAATGTGCCTACTATTACCTTAGGTTCTAATGCGTCTAATAACGAAAAAATTCTCGGTTTAGGTGTGCTCCTTTATAGTTTACGTACAATTGAGATTAGAAAAAGTCGGGCAAGTGTTTAATGAGGTAGAAGTAGTGTTTATATGCGAAATTGTATAGAAATCTCATGTTTCTAATTATATCTTTTTAGATTGATGGATGTGGGGTCACGTCCATCAATCTAAGAAAACAAGTTAGCCCAAAAACGATAAAAATAAAATTTATAAAAACACAAAATATAAACATTGAGGATTAAACAAAGTATATAGTGCCTTTTTAGTCATGTAATCTTTTGAGCTGATGATCTTTTCCCCATTCAAATAGTTCATTCATAATTTGCATTAAAGATTTCCCGTATTCGCTTATTGTGTACTCAACCTTTGGTGGTACTTCTTGATATACAGTACGATGGATAATCCCATCAGCTTCAAGTTGCCGAAGTTGTTGAGTCAGAACTTTTTGCGTAATGTTTGGGATTTCTCGTCGGATTTCATTTGTTCGCATTTTTCCATCCATCAAAACACATAAAATATGAACTTTCCATTTTCCACCGATTACATCGAGCGTCGTTGCAATTGGACAGTTATCATTTTGATTCATATAACACCTCCAAAGGTACCTCAAGGTTCCTATAGCACCTGAAAGTACGTACTTTTCAATTATATGTAATGCATTCATACTAATATGTAAAGGATTGATTCATTTATAAAGGGGATGGAAAATGATGAGAACACTTGTAATTGTAGCACACCCTCATATTGAAAAATCAAAAATTAATAAAAGATGGACAGAAGAACTTGAGAAACATTCAGATGAAATTACGGTGCATGAATTATATAAAGTGGCACCAAACTGGGAGTTTAATATTGAAGAAGAGCAAAAGTTATTAGTAGAACATGACAGATATATATTTCAATTCCCGCTATACTGGTACAGCACACCGCCATTATTAAAAAAATGGTTTGATGATGTATTAACATATGGATTTGCATACGGATCAAAAGGGGATAAAGTGAAGGGAAAAGAGTTTGGTGTAGCAGTTTCTATAGGTGGATTAGAAAAAGATTATGAAAATAGCGGAATTAAGATGGATGAGTTGACGAAACCATTCCAAGCTACATGCCTATATACAGGTATGGAATTTATACCTTCATTTTATTTATATGGTGCCGAATATAAACTAAGTGATGAAGAGATTGATAAAAGTGCACCTGAGTATGTGCGATATGTAATGAATAAGAAGTATTCTAATATATAAGAAGAAACAGCCATTTACTTGTGAAGTAAATGGCTATTTTATATTCTTATTATATTCACTAAGTGTAATCTTTAGTAAATTAATAGTTAATCTGATAAAATAAAAAACCTAACATATATAAAGGGGAGTTTTACTTGAGAACGATGCAAAAATTACTACAAAAAAGAGCAATGCAATCACCAAATTTGGAAGCGCTTGTAGGGGGGGAGAAAAGATATTCGTTTCAGCAATATAATGAACGAGTAAATCAGCTTGCACATTATTTATTACATAATGGTGTGCAAAGAGGAGATCGTATAGGAATACTATGCAAAAATAATCACCCATTTCCAAGCGTTATGATGGCAAGTTTAAGAATTGGAGCGGTATTTATTCCGCTAAATCATCAGCTTACTGTATATGAATTAGAAACGATTGTAAAAGAAGCGAAATTAAAAGTGTTAGTTATTGATGAAGAATTTAGTGAAGTGTTATTAAATGTTAATGCTGTTAAAGAAATTCCTTATGTAATTCAAACGACAAAAGAAGGCTTTGGTTCATTTGAATTAGAGTTGCAAAAACAGCCAATGACAGAACCGAACGTAGAAGTTCATGAAGAAGACGATGCCATTTACTTATTTACTTCAGGAACGACTGGACAGGCAAAAGCATGCGTAATTGGACATAAAAACTTACATCATTATTTTGCTGAGATTGCAGGACAAAGAGAAATTCCAGCAGGTGAACGCTTTTTATCCGTGCATCCATTATTTCATATGAGTGGCGTGCTTTCTATTTTAAATTGTATTTATCATGGTGTTACGATGATCTTCTTAGCTGATTCGAATCCTACTCTTATTTGGGATAAGATTGAAGAAGAGAAAATTACTACGATGCTTGCATTCCCAGCTGTTTATAGCTATATGCTTGATGAACTAAATAAAAAAGAACGTAACATCTCTACTTTTAAAGTAGCACAAAGCGGTGGAACAAAAGTGCCAGAAACACTCATCCAAAAATATATGGAAAAAGGAATCTATATGGTGCAAGGCTATGGTAGTACAGAAGGTTGGGTTGTAACATCATGGCATCCAATGATGGGAAAAGAAAAGATGTCTTCTGTTGGAAAAGCCTTGAAAAATGTAGAGGTGAAAATTGTTCATCCAGAAACAGGACATGAACTTAAAGCAAATGAAGTTGGAGAGATTCATGTAAGAAGTCCATATATGTTTAAAGGGTATTGGAATAATGAAAAGGCGACAAAGAAGGTAGTAAAAGATAATTGGTTTAACATGGGCGATGCTGGCATGATAGATGACGACGGATTCTTGCATATTATGGGAAGATATAAAGACGTTATTATACGCGGTGGTGACAATGTATATCCAGACCAAGTAGAAGATGTTATTCATGAAATACATGGTGTTTTAGAAGTTGCAGTAGTTGGACTTCCAGATGAATTTTGGGGAGAGGTTCCAAGAGCTTACATTGTGAAGGATGGCGAAACAACAGTAACAGAAGAAAGTATTATTCAGTATTGTAAGGAGAAGTTAGCAAGTTACAAAATTCCAGAAGTGGTATTCTTAGAAGAGTTACCGAAAAATGCTTTAGGGAAAGTGTTGAAGAGAGAATTAAGGGATGTAGTTCTTGTGAAATAAAAATGTTATTAAACGATGAAGAACCCAGTTATGTATAAAGCATGACTGGGTTTTTGTCTATCAAAACATAATAATTTACTAGATTTTGTATTTTGTGTAAGATAATAAAGAATATTCAAATATTAATTAAGGGAAGAGATGTAAATGAAGCTACCGCTATTACAGGTAGAGACAGAGAGACTGATGATCCGTCCGTTCCAAAATGATGATTATGAAAATTGGTTAGATGGATTTCATAAGAGGTTACCATCGCAGTATAAATATGACGATGGTTATCAAGTTATGGCATCATCAACGAAAGAATGGTTCACGGAATGGATAAGAGGTTTTGATGAAGCAGCACATCGAGATGAAATGTACGTATTAGGTATTTTTCGTAAAGAAGACGGAGCTAATATTGGTAAGCTAGAGCTGATTAAAATTTTACGTATGGATTATCAGTGGGCAATGATGGGCTACTCTATTCATAATCAATATTGGAAAAATGGATATGGGGCAGAAAGCGTAAAAGCTGCGTTACCGTTATTTTTTAATTGTCTTCATTTTCATAGAATCGAATTACATATACGTGTTGATAATGAGCCATCCGTTCGTCTTGCGGAAAGAGCAGGTTTTTCTTTTGAATGCAAGAGAGAGGCGTTTTCATTAGAGAATGGTAAGTGGATGGATTTTCTTATTTATTTTAAAAATAAGGAGATGAATATATGAGAGTTCTAATTACAGGTGGAAATCGTGGATTAGGGTTACAGTTAGTAAAAGTGTTTCATGAAAATGGACATATTGTTTATCCATTAGTTAAAACTGAGGTTGCGGTAATGCAATTGAAGCAAATGTTTAGTTGTAGATGTTTTCCTATATTAGCAGACTTATCGGCTGATGAGAGTACAGAACAAATTAAGAAACAGCTTGAGGAATATACAGAGTATATTGATCTAGTTATAAATAACGCAGGAATTACTGGAAAGGAGACTGAGGTTTTACATACGAATTCAGAAGAGTTAACGGACTTATTTAATATTCATTGCTTAGGTGTAATTCGAGCTGTAAAAGGTACATATGTGGCTTTAGCTAAATCGTATTATCCGAGAATCATAAATGTGTCCTCTCGGTTAGGTTCATTGCATAAAATGGCCAACAAAGAGTTTCCGCAAGGCCATTTCTCATATTCATATCGAATTGCTAAAGCTGCACAAAATATGTTAACGCTCTGTTTACAACAAGAGTTTGAGGATAAAGGAATTCGTGTAACTGCTATTCATCCTGGAAAATTAAAGACTGAAATTGGTGCTTTTGATGCGAATATGACCCCGGCTGAAGGAGCAAAAAATATATATGATTGGATAATAGATTCAAACGAGGATGTTTCAGGGAAGTTTATTGAGCCAGGTGTAGGTGAATTAAAGTGGTGATATACGATCTTGCAATCATTCAGAATCTGTTTGGCCCTTCTAAAAAAGTATTAAATGGCTTACCACATGCAGTAACGATTGAAGAAATCGAAGAAGACGTTTTGTATAACGTACAAACATATAAAGCAAAGATAAGTAGATTTGAAGAGGTTTGTTTTAATTGGGAGTTAAAAAGAGCGAGTATTGTATTAAACAAAAGGTTTAGTAGTTATAACTCAAGTGTGAGAGTGTTACTTGATGCCGGTTTTTCTTTGCACGCAGCAAAGATAGAAGTATGTAGAGAATTGAACAATATAGAAGAACTTGAAAGACAATATACATATCGATCAATAGCAGAAGGAACGTTATCGGAAAAAGATTTTAAATATATTTGGGAACAATGTATGTCGGGTTCAGGGAATCAAACTTCAATTTTAACTATCGATGAACATTTTTATTCTGTACAAACAGAGTTAGGTAAGGGTTGGGAAAAGTCATGTATTGTTTTTTATGATAAAAATGAGCCGATTGGTATGTCCATACCGCATATAGAAACTGGAACAGAAAGTGAAGGACGATTATTTTATTTTGGGGTAATGCCTTATTATTGCGGGAAAGGAATTGCTTCCCGGCTGCATCTTCAATCTTTACATATGTTAAAGGAAATAGGGGCTACTTATTACATCGGAAGCACACATACTTCAAATGAAAAGATGCAGAGAATATTTTGGAGAAATAATTGTTCGTTGAAAACGGAGATAGAGCTTTATTATAAAATTTTTAAAGAAGGTTAGGAGAAAAGAAAATGAAGACTATAAACGTATTTCATTATGACGCATTTACGAATAAACCGAATATGGGTAATCCAGCAGGTATTGTATTAGATGCAGATGGATTAACAGAAGAGGAAATGCAGCGTATTGCTGAAAAAGTTGGATTTAACGAAACAACTTTTGTTCTTTCCTCAGAAGTAGGAGATATAAGAATGCGCTACTTTACACCTGGTTTTGAAATGGATTTATGTGGTCATGGGACAGTTGGGACAATATTTGCTTTGCGTGAAAGAGGTTTATTAGAAGAGAAAAGTAACCTTACGATTGAAACGAAGGCTGGGATTTTACCGATACAAATAGGTGTAAAAGAAAATGGAGAAGCCTTTATTAAAATGAGGCAGGCAGCACCTCAGTTTAAAGAATTTACAGGTTCAACAGAAGAATTAGCTCATAGTATCGGTTTAGAAGTAAATGATTTAGATGTAAGTTTACCGATTGTATATGGAAGTACGGGGAACTGGACTGTAATTGTACCGATTAAAAATCTAGATGCGTGTGAGAGAATGAAGCCTAACAATGAGATGTTTCCATCGGTATTAAAAGAAATACCTAACGCTTCTATTCACCCAATTTGTCTAGAAACTTATGACGAAAAGGTACATATGCATGGGCGTCATTTCTCATCAGCTTATGCTGGAACGATTGAAGATCCAGTGACAGGAACAGCTTCAGGTGTAATGGGGGCGTATTATGCGATGTATTTGGAAAAAGATTTTGACCATGAAATGGAGTTAATTGTTGAACAAGGACAGGAAATACATAAAGATGGTCGTGTAACGGTGTATGTAACGAAAGTTGAAGGGAATGCGAATTTACAAATTGATATTGCTGGAACAGCGGTGTATGTGAAAGAATTTGAAGTTTCAATATAAAAAAGAAAGCCCGGCATACATCCGGACTTTCATTATCTGTTCAATACTTCAATATACGAAGCATCTCCAGTTGTTCTTAAAGCAGAGCGAAAATTGTTATTTTCTAGCGTTTTAGCGACTTGTTGTAACTGCTGTGCATCATCATGATGGATAAGCAAGCTGTCAGCACCGCTTTCCTCTATATGAATGTGTTCGACATTTCCGATGGCATCATGTACAGCTTTTAAAAATTCAGGTTTCATATTGTCCTCCTATATGTATGTAACGTTGTTGTTAGTATTTCCTTATTTTTGAAATGTAAAAATGAATGAATTTTTGTTATATTATGATTTTGGAAGGGGTTTCCTATTCGTGTGTCAAATGATAGTAAAGTTGTCTTTTGAATTGAGGGAATCTTGGGAATTGAAGGGTGAGGGAATGGACATTTCAATAATTGCTGCACAACTAGTTAAGGAGAACGTGATTTCACATTATCCAAATAGCATAAAAGTGTTGAACGGAGGAACGACAAGTACAGTATATTTGTTGGACGGAAAATATGTTGTAAAGCTGAATGAAGCGGAAGTAATACGGGAAGAAGCTCATTTTCTTTCTTTTTATGAGGGGAATACTTTGTTTTCAAAGCTTTTGTATAAGGAACCTTTCCATACGTATATTGTGTATTCTTTTCTTGAAGGTAGTACTTCTTGCGAACAAGGGCATAAACGAAGTACGCTTCGTACACTCGTAAAAGAAGTTATTAATAAGTATGAAATAGTTTCAGATGTAGATGTCTGGGGATGGAAAGAAAGTCCGGTTCAATCTTGGAATGAATTTTTAACGACAAATGTGATGGAAGCTCATGAAAATGTAAAACGTTACATAAGTGAAGAAGAGTATAGAACGGTTCTTAAGTTAGCAAATAGGGACGCTGGAATAAATCGGCCGTTTTTATTACATGGTGATCTTGGATTCCATAATTTTATATTTCAAGAGAATAAGCTGCATGGTGTAATTGATCCTTTACCAGTGTTAGGAGATCCTATATACGATTTAATTTATGCGTTCTGTTCAACCCCGGAAGATGTAACGAAAGAAACGATTGATTATGCGATGAAACAGTGTGTGTTTCATAAAAAAGACCGTAATTTATATGAAGAAATAGTCATAGGCTTATATTTGCGTATAGATACGTGTTTAAGACATCACCCGAAAGATTTAGAAGATTATTTAGTAGCTTGGCGTTATTGGATGGACGAGGTTGAGGTGACTTTATAGTACAAATATTTTTGGGGGGATCGTGAAATGAATGTTTCAGAAGCGAAAAAGGATTTAGCAATCAAAACGAAGCGAGGATTACCGATTATATTAGCTGGTGTTTTATTTTGGATAGTTATGAGTATAATGGGCTTTGTTCTTTCTGAAAAACAAGTGGTGTGGGTATATTTAATTGGCATGGGATGTGTGTTTCCTTTCGGCTTAATGATAGCTGCTATATTGAAAATTGATATGTTTGCGAAAGGAAATCCGTTAGGGGTTTTGGCAGGATTAATTGGTGGGATAAATGTATTGAATATTCCGCTTGTATTACTTGCCTATTTTCAATTTCCAGAATGGTTACCTTTTGTAGTAGCGATGTTAATAGGTGTTCATTTTATCCCGTACGTATGGATTTATGAAAGCAAAAGTTACGGTTTATTGTCAGTAGGGACTGTATTCGTAACGTCAGTTTGCGGGATTCTTTTTGCGGAAAAAGGATTTACTGTCATTCCATTATCCGTTACAGCTGTTTATTTACTTACTTTTATCAGTTTATTAATTGAAAATAAAAAAGCAGATCATTATCAACAAAAATCAGCTTAATAAAAATAGAGGGATAGGGGAAATTATGATGAAAAATTTCGTTTGTACAACGTGTGGCGTGCAGTATGCAGCGAGTGTAGAAGAACCAGTGAGTTGTCATATTTGTGATGAAGAGAGACAATATGTGAATCCGAAAGGGCAGTCTTGGACGACGCTAGAAAGCTTACAAACAAGTGATACATATAAAAATGAAATAATCGAAGAGGAAAATGGGCTTTTTAGTATTACGACAAAACCAGGATTTGCGATCGGTCAAACGGCATATGTAGTGAAAACAGAGTCATATCGTTTACTGTGGGACTGTATTACTTATTTAGATGAAACGACAATTGCGAAAATAAAAGAGCTTGGTGGACTAGATGCAATTGCATTGTCTCATCCTCATTATTATTCAACACAAGTAGAATGGGCGGAGACATTTGATGTACCGATTTATATACACGAAGATGATAAAGAGTGGGTGATGCGCCCGAGTAGTCGTATTATTTATTGGTCTGGTGAGTCTTTACAATTAGCGGATGGATTGGTTATTCATCGTTTAGGTGGTCATTTTAAAGGTGGATCTGTCTTACATTGGGAAGAAGGTGATGATGGGAAAGGAATTTTGTTAACAGGTGATATTATTCAAGTTGTAGCGGATGAACGATGGGTAAGCTTTATGTACAGCTATCCAAACTTAATTCCATTACCAGCGAGAAAAGTGGAAGAAATGGTGAATCGAGTGAAGCCGTTACAGTTTAATCGTTTATACAACGCTTTTCATCGAGTAGTAAAAGAACATGCAAATGAGGCAGTGGAACGTTCTGCTGAAAGATATATTAAGGCGGTAGAAGGAAAGTTGTTTCATACGTAAAAGGAGAGTTAGTTTTATGAAAACGTTAGTATGCTTTGGGGATAGTATTACAGCTGATGAAATGTTTTTCAATGGAACGCCGAGGTTAACACCACGTTTGCGAGAGATGTTTCCGAATTGGAACGTAGTGAATGCAGGTGTTCCAGGTGATAATACGTTTGATGCGTTAAAAAGGATTAAAGAAGATGTATTATCACATAAACCAGATTTCGTAACAGTTTTTCTTGGCACGAATGATGCAGTCTCTTTTTCGCAAGGGTCATTACAAGCATACAAAGAAAATTTAGAGAAGATTGTGAACCATATTTCTTCAGGTAAAGTACTGCTTATTAGTCCTGCCCCAGTTGATGAAGAAAGACAGCATAATAGAACAAATGAAGTACTCGGTCAGTATGCAGACGTGGTAGAGGAAGTAGCGAAAGAAACAGGAAGCTATTTTCTAAATTTGTATGCTGAAATGATTCAAGAACGGAATTATAAAACATTTGTAGAAAATAATGAAAGAGATGGGCTACACTTTGGACCAGAAGGCTATGAGTATGTAGCGAAGTTAATTGGTGAAAAGTTAAAAGGGATTTTATAAAAAAGCAAAGCGATATCGCTTTGCTTTTCATTGTTTTTAATAGCTCAATCTAGAAATGCTTGTTGCAATGCTTTCAGTCCATCACTGTAAATACTATGAAAAAGGTTTATTGCCTCTTCATCACTAACTTCAACAGGAGTGAATGTACCAGACCACTCTACTACCGATGTGTTACTTTCAGTACCTTCTTTCACCTGGATTGTAGATAGATAATTTGTGACTGGGAATGGTGCATTCATGATTGAATACGTGTAGTATCGTTCTTTCTCATTGAATACTTCTAATCGTTCTATAATCGTGTCACCATCTGGATTAGCTAGGTGACGTACACGACCGCCTTCCGTTAATTTACTGCTAGGTATATAAGGTAACCAGTCTGGAAGGGAGTTGAAGCCTCCGATTAATTGCCATACTTGTTCAGGTGAACCGAAAATTTCCATAGATGTAGTAGTATGTGCCATGTTCATTACGCTCCTTTTCATCCCGGTATTTGCGGGTAAATAATCAGTGGGGATTGCCCCACTGATTAAGGTTTCAATTTATTTTACGTTGATTGGTAGTGGTGCATTAGGTGCTATTAGTTTTTGTTCACGCATTTCTTCCCAGAATGCTGCTGGAATTACTGTATTTAAGGCGTTTTGGTCTTCTACAATTCGTTCCGGTTTACTTGCACCAGGAACAACGGCAGCAACTGCTGGATTCGCTAGTGAAAATTGTAATGCAGCAGCTTTGATACTGATTTCGTGACGATCTGCAAGAGCTTTGATTTTCTCAACTTTTGCAATGATTTCTGGTGATGCTTTTTGATATTCGAAGTGAGCACCTCCAGCAAGAATACCTGAGCTATATGGGCCACCAACAACAATATCCATATTATGCTTAACAGCTGCAGGCATTACTCGTTGCAATGCACGCTCGTGGTCTAGTAATGAATAACGACCAGCTAGTAAGGATATATTTGGCTGCGCTTCTTCTAAATCAAGCATCAGTTCAATTGATTCTACTTTGTTTACTCCAAGTCCCCAGCCTTTAATAACGCCTTCTTCACGTAAACGTGTTAGTGCACGGAATGCTCCTGTTCGAGCTGTTTCAAATTGTGAAATCCACTCATCACCATAAAAGTCTTGTGCTAAATCATGAATGAAAACAAAGTCTAGACGATCTGTTTTTAAACGTTTTAAACTTTGCTCGATAGAACGAAGTGTTGCATCTGCGCTATAATCATTGATCATTTTATTTTTACGACCAAATTCGAACAGTCCGCCTTTTTCACCTAAATCACGTGCAGATGGATCTTCTAGTTCATCTGAAATCGTTCGACCGACTTTTGTGCTTAAAAAGTAATCATCACGATTTCTTTTTGATAGTGCTTCGCCAAGACGAATTTCTGCTAAACCAGATCCATAAAGTGGAGCTGTATCAAAGTAACGAACGCCATTCTCCCAAGCAGCATCCACTGTAGCGATTGCTTCTTCTTCTGGAATATTACGGTACATATTTCCTAGTGGTGCTGTACCAAAACCAATTTTTTCTTTTAGTAATTTACTCATTATTAATATCCTCCTAAAATGTATTTAAAAATTAATTCATCATTGTGAATGGATGTGAAAATGAAAATATGTCATTTCATCGTCGGACAAAATGTATGATAAAAATACTCACTTTAAAGTACCGGGACAAGAATGTAATTTCTAATACTGCATGACTCACTCAACTCTTACAAATGCTATTATGAAATGTATTTTACATAATGAAAAGTACGTACTTTAAAGTGATATAGATACTAAAAAGTAATACAGGTACTTTTTGGTACCGTACTACTCATCTGCTGTTTACATATGCTATTATGAAACATGTTTAACAGGGTAAAAAGTACGTACTTTAAGGTGCTATAGATACTTAAAAGTAATATTTAAATCTTTAGCTTACTTGCCTTATCACATTATTAAAGGAGATTTTTATATGAAAACATATAATATTCCTGTAGAGGCGACTTTACAGGTTATCGGTGGGAAGTGGAAAGTAGTGATCCTTTGTCATTTAAAGAAAGATAAAAAGAGAACGTGCGAATTAAAACAATTAATGTCTGGTATTACACAAAAGATGTTAACACAGCAATTACGTGAATTAGAAGAAGATGGTGTAATCGAGAGAAAAGTGTATAACCAAGTGCCGCCAAAAGTAGAGTATTCGTTAACGGAATACGGTCATTCTTTAGATGCTATACTCGATTCTCTTTGTAACTGGGGAGAACATCATCTTGAAAAGAATGGCAACACGTCTATGCTTATTACAGCAGAATAAACAAGAAAAAAACGAACGAGAATACGTTCGTTTTTCTTTTTGTATATAGGAATATTTTTAAACGGCATAATTACTTTTTGGTAATATAGGTACTTTTTTGTGCTGTAGGAACTAAAATGTGCCGTATAGAAAATTATTTGTTTTTACGTAACAATAGAGAAGAAATTTAGAAAAAAGGAGGGAGATTGTGTGAAACAATACAATATACCGATAGAAGCAACTTTAGAAATTATCGGGGGAAAGTGGAAAGTCGTCATTTTATGTCACTTAACGAAAGGAACGAAGCGAACGAGCGAGTTGCAGCGTCTAATTCCTGAAATTTCTGTTAGAATGTTGACGCAACAATTACGTGAGCTAGAAGATGATGGTGTGATTACACGTGAAATCTATAAAGAAATTCCACCCCGAGTAGAATACTCCTTAACTGATTATGGGTGGTCTTTGCAAAATGTATTAAATCAATTGACCGTATGGGGAGAACGATGCATAGATAGAAAAAATAGTAAAGTTAAGTGAAATGAAATCTCTTTATGTAATATTGAAAACACCACCTAATGACGAGGTGGTGTTTTTTAGTATAAAAATTTAGAAAGTAAGGATCTATACCATATTAACAACTGTTTTAGCCGTGATGAATAATGGATTAAAGTTTTCATAGGTACTTAAAAGTGCCTTCATCACTTTAAAGTACGTACTATGCTTCATAATATAACCGTTTTATAATGACACTCGTAGCAAGAAGTCATAACGGTTTTAAGCTATGTTCAAAAAGACTTATTAACTAGTATAGTCTTTTGTTCAATTTCTTTAGTAGGAGATGTTTATATGGTTGAAGAACTTTTTTATAAAAAAATACTTAAAAATCTTTTTTCAGATCCAGTTCAAATTACACTTTGGAATGGAGAAACAATACAATATGGAGAAGGGGAACCTCAATTCCATGTAACATTTCATAAGCCGCTTTCAAAAAAAGAGATTGCTAAGGATCCTTCTATCGCATTCGGTGAAGCATATATGAATGGAGATCTTGAAATAGAGGGTAACCTTGAAAAAGCAATTCAATCTATTTATAAAAGGCAGGATAGCTTTTTAGGTGATAGTAAGTTGCAATATTTCAAAAGTAAATGGAATTTCTCAAAACAAAAAAATAAAGATGATATTGCTCATCATTATGATATTGGGAACGATTTCTATAAATTATGGCTAGATGAAACAATGACGTATTCTTGTGCGTATTTCCAAAATGAGCAAGATTCTTTAACGACAGCTCAGCATAATAAAGTGAATCATATTTTGAAAAAGTTGAACCTTCAAAAAGGTGATACGCTATTAGATATTGGTTGCGGGTGGGGTGAGCTCATTACAGCTGCCGCTAAGCAGTACGGTGTGAAAGCGATGGGAGTAACGTTAAGTGAGGAACAATATGCTAAGACTTCCGAACGAATTAAACAAGAGGGACTTACGGATTTAGTTGAAGTATCTTTACTTGATTACCGTGATATTAAGAATCGTAAATTTGATAAAATTGTTAGTGTAGGTATGATTGAACATGTAGGAAAAGACAACATTACACAATACTTTGAGACAGTGAATGCACTACTAAATGATGGTGGGATTTCGCTACTTCATTGTATTACTTCTCCGGCCAATGGTGGTGCTACGAATGGTTGGATTGAAAAATATATATTCCCTGGCGGATATGTTCCTGCTGTTAACGAATTAATCACGAACATGACAAACGAACAATTTTACATTGTTGATGTGGAAAGCTTACGTAGACATTACGGGAAAACATTACAGCATTGGGCTCGAAATTTTGAAAACGTACTGGAGGAAGTTCGCAAAACGAAAGATGAGCGATTCATTCGTATGTGGCGCTTATATTTAAATGCATGTGCAGCTTCGTTCTTTACAGGTAATATTGATTTACATCAATTTGTATTTACAAAAGGTATTAACGATACAATTCCGATGACACGTTCTTATATGTATGAATAAGAGCATGTAATGAAGCAGCTCTGTAACTACTCATCGAGTGTAAATAAAATGATGGTAGGACATAAGTCTATAACTTAAAGTCGAGATCGGAATCAGAAAATGATTTCCATCTCGACTTTTTTATATATAATTTTAAAAACAAAACTATATACTTTTAATGATAAAAATATATAATAAATATAGAATCAAAAATTTATGAGCAAGGAAGTTGAATAATATGACATTAACAATGGGCTTTATTGGATTTGGAAAATCAGCTAACCGCTATCACTTACCGTATGTGAATATACGTAAAAATATAAAAGTAAAAACGATTTTTGCTCGCCAAATTAATGAAGAATTAGCGGCTCCATATAAGGAAAAAGGTGTTAGTTTCACTACTGATTTGAACGAATTGTTGAATGATAAAGAAATCCAAGTAGTGACAATCTGTACGCCAGCACATACGCATTACGAATTAGCGAAAAAAGTTATACTTGCTGGAAAATCAGTTATCGTTGAAAAACCATTTTGCGATACAGTGGAACATGCGAAAGAATTATTAGCTTTAGGACGAGAAAAAGGTGTAGTAGTTATGCCTTATCAAAACCGCCGTTTTGATGGTGATTTCTTAGCAGTGAAGCAAGTTGTGGAACAAGGATTCCTTGGTGATATTGTTGAGGTTGAATCACATATTGATTATTTCCGTCCGGGTTCAATCACTCACGAAGGTCCGAAAGAAGAAGGTTCATTTTATAGTTTAGGTATTCATACGATGGACCGTATGATTTCACTATTTGGCCGTCCAGATACAGTGACATACGATATTCGTAATAATGAAGTGAAAGGTGCGGTTGATAATTATTTCGATGTTGGTCTACATTACGGAAATAAGTTGAAAATTAAACTGAAAACGAACCATGTTGTAGCGAAAGATTATCCGCGCTTTATCGTTCATGGAACAAATGGATCGTTTATTAAATATGGTGAAGATCAGCAGGAAAATGATTTGAAAGCGGGTATTATGCCTGAGAGTGCAGGATTTGGTGAAGATTCACCAATGTACTATGGAATTGCGAAATATCGCAATGCAAATGGTGATTGGATTGAAAAACAAATTAAAACGCCACTTGGTGATTACGGTCGTTTTTATGATGCAGCGTATGAAACAATCGTGAATGGTGCACCAAAACTTGTGAAAGATGAAGAAGCGATAACGAATATTGAAATCTTAGAAAACGGATTTGCTGCGCCATCACCTTCCGTTTACAAACTTGAGGCTTTAAACTTAAATGAATAGAAGAGGGAATACAGCATAAAGGAGGTATGGAAATGGCAAGCGGATCCACACAAGTAAAATACCTCGGCATTTATCAAAAAATGAAACAGCAAATTTTAGACGGCGAATATAAGATTAACGAAAAAATTCCAAGTAGCCCCGTCCTCGCTGAAGAATTTGATGTTTCTGTCCTTACTATAAAAAAAGCGCTGGATCTGTTAGTTAGAGACGGCTACATCATTCGCCGGCGCGGAAGTGGAACGGTCGTTCAAGATTGGCGTCAACAGGAAAAAGCACGAATGATTCAAACTTTAACAGGTACAAAAGCTGTTTATGGCAGTGAGGTAGAAAGTAAAATTATTGAGTTTACGATTGTCGGTGCCGATGAAGTCATTGCTGAAAAATTGGGTATTTCAGTAGGGGATTTTGTATATAAAATCATCCGCCTCCGCATCATTCACAGTATTCCAACGATTATGGAGCATACATGGATGCCGATTTCGGTCATTCCAGGTGTTGAGGTTTCTGTTTTAGAGGAATCAATCTACTCCCACATTCAAAATAAACTAGGTCTTCAAGTGGGAACATCCGTTGTTAGGGTTAAAGGAATTCGCCCGGATGATAAAGAAAAGCAGTTTATGAACTTAACAAATCAAGATTTCCTAATGAGAGTGGAACAGGTGGCCTACTTAACGGATGGACGCACTTTTGAATACTCTTATGCCGATCACTTGCCGGAAACCTTTGAATTCGAAACAGTTATTACTGCAAAAAGTTATAAAGAGGTATAAAAAATAGGTTGGGGCACGTATTGCCTCAACCTATTTTCTGTTTTCAATATAGTAGGAACAGCTATTATTCATCTGCTGTAATCAGCATGGATGTGTTACCGGTTTTTTCAAGATGAACTTCTCCCCAGGAACAGAGGGAATCGAGTATAGCTCCTAATGACGAACCGTAATCCGTTAAAGAGTACTCTACTTTCGGTGGCACTTGGTCATATACTTTCCTTTGGATTACACCATCTTCTTCTAGTTCCCGTAATTGTTGTGTTAACATTTTTTGTGTAATACCAGGCATTAAACGTTTTAATTCACTCGTTCTTTTTGTGCCTTTCTTTAAATGGCAAAGAATAACAACCTTCCACTTTCCGCCAATAACTTCTAAAGTCGCTTCTACAGGAATATTGTATGTCTTCATAAAAAACCCCTTTGATGAATGTAGATTACAGTTTTGGACCTAGATACGCTTTAATAATAAAATTATTTCTTTTTAGTGCCTATAACACTTTAAAGTGCGCACTATTTATTGTGCGAAATATCGTTCATAATAACCGATGTAGAACTGCACTAGAAAGTTTATATGTTACTTTTTAGTACCTATAACACTTTAAAGTACGTACTTTTTATTATGCGAAATATCGTTCATACTAACACATGTAAGTAAGAAATGAATAAAATGTACTTTGAAGTGCATTTGGAATGGGTCGGCATAACACTATGGGGACATTCACAAAAAATGATTAATTAATCCAAGACTTAACATTTGATTAATAGAACTGTAAGGTTTAAAATTACAGTATAGATTTAAGAAGTGAGTTGTCATCATCTGTAAAATGTAGTTTCAACTATTTTATAAAAGAAGCATGCAAAGAACCGAGTAGTAAAAAATAAACGAAACATTGCGGAATAACTAACATTACGTGAATTTGATTCTAAACTGTAATTTTTTTTAATACATTTCAACAAACGATATTTAAAGTGTACATTTTATAAAGAACATTAAAGGAGTGAGTGAAATATGGTGGTTTTATATACAACAGCAAGCTGTGCTTCATGTCGAAAAGCGAAAGCATGGCTGGAGGAGAATCAAATTGATTATACGGAAAAAAATATCGTATCCAATTCTATGACAGTGGATGAACTTAAGTCCATTCTTCGTTTAACTGAAGAGGGTGCTACTGAAATTATTTCAACTAGATCCAAAACTTTTCAAGACTTAAATATAAATATAGATGAGCTTTCGCTAAATGAATTTTATAAATTAATAATTGAGCATCCGCTAATGTTGCGTCGCCCAATTATGCTGGACGAGAAAAGATTACAGATTGGTTTTAATGACGAAGAAATTCGTAAATTTTTACCACGTAGCGTTCGAACATTTTTAAATATTGAACTGCAAAAGTTGGCTAATTAATAAGTAATGGTATGAGAGAGAAATTTTTTGAAAGGAGGAAACTGAAGGTGATAGAAGTATGCGTTACAGTGAATTATAAAGATAGAAACTATCAAACAAATGTTATTGTAAGCAAAGATACGGTGTGGACAAAAATTAAACAATTGGCAGAAGAACAAGTCAAAAAACAGTGGGATTTTTAAATATGATTATCAAAAATATGAAGTTATAGGTTAGAGATTATAACTAAATCCAAGATTTTTCAGGACTTAAATATAGATAAGAAATTTGTTTGAAAGGAGGAAGCAGGAAATGATAGAAGTATGTGTTACAGTCAATTATAACGATAGAAATTATCAAACAAATGTTATTGTAAGCAAAGATACGATATGGACAAAAATTAAACAATTGGCAGAAGAACAAGTGAAGAAACAATGGAGTCTTTAAATGTATGTTTAACTTAAAAAGCTCAATGAAGTTATGGAATCTATTTCTTTATGCTAAGAGTGGTTCTTATATATTTTAACGTTTGGCTAACCTATCTGTAATATTTATGGCTACAGTATGTTAATATAGGAGAAACAATATTTTTGATCGTAGGAGGAAAACCATGAGCAGCGACTTTACTTTGGCCATACACAGTTTAACTTATTTAGCTTTACAGCCAGACCGGATGTCAACAAGTAATGCGATTTCAGAAAGTGCAGGTGTTCACCCAGTACGTATTCGCAAAGTACTAAGTTTATTAAAAAAACATAAGTTTATACAATCAAAAGAGGGGACCGGTGGAGGTTTTATTTTTGCTCGGGATTTAGATGAAGTTAATCTTTGGCATATTTATCAAATAACCTCTGAAGGTGCGTTGCAGCCTAAGTGCCCAGAATCAAATGATCAGTGCATTGTAGGTTCAAACATGCGAAAAGTGCTGTTTACTATTTTCTTAGGTGCGGAAGAACATTTAGGTGAATATTTAAAGAACTATACAATGAAAGAAGTTGTTGATCTTATCAATCAAGAACGTTAAGCGGCTTACTTGTTATATAGAGACGTAAGTTCTTACTATTTAAATGTAATAGAAAATATTACAGTTTGATTTCGTTTTTATTTCTTTTTTATCGCCACAAAAAATATTTATAAGAAGGTGAAAAAGTATGATGTCAAATAATAATCAAGTTTTAAAAGTAGGAGATTGGGTTCGTGGAATATCAAATGAGGGTGAATTCATAGTTGGTTACATTGTATCACTTGATGAAGTGGAAGATGTAGTTACAGTTAGTATTGTGAAACGTGACGACAAGTACACAATAAACGAAGCGATTTTACTCTTTAGTAAACATGTTAACAAACTTCCTGAATCAAAGGTAATTAATAAGGAGCAAATCCTTTATCTGATAGACCTTGCATTATTAACAGGAGACGAAGAATGGTTTATGGAGCTTTCTTCAAAATTAAACTCGATAAAAGAGCTAGTTAACGAGGGAGTTTAAAGATTACATTATTGGCTTTTAATAGTTTGAATCGTGCAATAAGCAATAATATCATCTCTTTTGTCGCACTTTAATAAAAGAGGTGATTGATGGTATGAAAATAAAAATAATTAGCATCATATGTTTTCTGAGTTTTGTATTACCCTGTATTTCTGCTCAAGCAATTGTAAAAATAGAAAATAATAGAAATCAAAGCTTTGACATAAATTTAACCGGTTATGAACTTTATTCGTTTGGTGATTTTAATCAATTAGGTTATAAGATAACGCCACTTACTCAACTGTTTTTAGGGATAATTCAAACAGAAGGTGAGTGGATTGATGAACCAAGATTATATATTAAGGGAAATAAAGGTTATTTTCATCTTTGGAAAGCAGACGGTACGAATGTTCTTTATACTGTTGAAAAGAGTGGTGATTTTTGGAGAATTATAGATGTAAAAAGGAAGGAAATTAACAGAATACCTGTACCAAAACAATTTTTAAAAGAAGTGGTCATTAATCTCTTATTAGAGCCGATAAGTAAAGAAGTTGAAAACTATTATAAGGAACCAAAACTTTGGTATCGAGGTTCTGAAAAAATATTTGAAATAAAAAAAGACGAAGTAAATTCTATTTTCTATGTAACTGTTCAAATTCAAACCTTTGAGGGGGCACACAATCCCCCTTATGGAGAGGACACAATTACTTTTCGTATTAAAGGAAATGATGTAAAAACAATTCATTACAAACATAGAGATATTCCTGAAGAAGAGTTAAAAAAACTCGAATTAAGATGACTTTGAAATGATTTGTTTGCCCACTCCTGATAACGATAATTATGTCAATGAGCTGCCTGATATGGGCAGCTTATTGTATTTTTGCGTTTAGCGTAGGTTTTTGTAAAATGTTAGCGGTCCTCTTATTGCCATCAAGTAAAAAGGTAGCTTCCTAAAAATGTATATGAATGCAATGTCGATAATATATATCCTGAAAATTGGTTGGTATATTCAAAAAGATATTTCTTTTTAACCACGTTAATTATTTATTAGAATATCTTTTTTAATTAAAATGATTTTTTTTGACAAAGGAGAATATAAGTATCTTTATAATGAGTAAATTGGATAAATAATATATGACTGTGTTTTATGCTAATTCATTCAGTTTTAAGCGATAGGAACAAGGGTTGCATGCGAACTGTAAAATGTTATCCATGTAAAATTATATCCAGTTAATATTTCTGAAAATATAAAAATATTAATTTTATAAATATACACGTTATAATGAGGGCGTCGAGAGAAATTTTATTATCTCTGGAGAAAATATAAAAAATGCGATTATTAGTAAGAAAGGTGTGTGATTAGAGGCGAAATGTATGTAAAGTACTTCAGTGGCTTGTGTAAGCAATATCATCAGTGCTACCGAAGTTATGAAAGTAATGTATAGAATTGAGAAAGAAATGCCTCGCAAATGAAGAGAGGCTGGTTTAGCTAAAATTACTGTTAAAAGTAAAAAAGAGAAACCATTAAAGTAATACACTGTTATTAGAAATGTTGCAACGTATTTATGAAGTCTATTCCATATTGTTCTTTTAAGGGGTCTCTATATAAAGAGCGGATATTACGAGTGAACTTTTTTGTGAACGCTAACAATTATATTAGGACGCTAACTAGCGAATGTTTCAATTTGGTTTCATTATGATGAAGGACATACAATGTGGGGCAACTTGTAAGGAATTCATTTTCCCAAAAAGGAAAATATTCGGTAGCTATTAAGAGAGAGGCAGGAATAGATACAAGGGGGAGCTATTATATGAACGGGAATACTGCAAAGAAAATAGAAGTTCAAGCTGAAAATACCGCACTAAAAAATGAGCAATATGCAGATCCGAAAAAGTGGCATAAGCAGGATACTACATGGGCACTCAGTCTATTTGGAACTGCAATTGGAGCAGGGGTGCTCTTTTTACCGATTAATGCAGGTTCAGGTGGTTTATTATCTTTACTGCTAATTACATTGCTTGCATATCCAGTTATGTACTACTCACATAGGGCGCTTGCTAAAATGATATACGCTTCTAATTCTGCTGATGAGGGGATCACAGGTACAATTAGAGAGTATTTCGGAAATAAAGCGAGTATCATTTTTAACATCGTATATTTCGGTTCAATTTATACAATCGTACTAATGTATTCGGTTGCGCTTACAAACACTGCAAGTAGTTTTATCGTGCATCAATTGCACATGCCAGAACCTCCAAGAGCAATTTTATCACTTGTATTAGTTCTTGGTCTTATCGCTATACTAAATTTTGGTCAAGATATTACTGTAAAGGTAATGAGTATGTTAGTGTATCCTTTCATCGTTTCTCTACTGTTTATCGCAATATCTTTAATTCCACAGTGGAATACGTCAATGCTTAGTTTTTCAGCTGTTTCAACTGCTTCAACAGGAACAGGCTATTTTGGGACGATATTGATGATTCTACCAATCATCGTATTCTCATTCAATCATTCACCTATGATTTCATCATTTGTTGTGAAACAGAGAGCTACGTATGGAATCGAAGCCACTGATGCGAAATGTGCGCAAATACAAAAGGTTTGTTATATTATGACATTCGCTGTTGTTATGTTCTTCGTTTGGAGTAGCGCATTGAGCTTGACTCCAGATGATATAAAAATGGCAAAAGAACAAAACCTATCAATCCTTTCATATCTTGCGAATGAGCTTAATTCACCTGTAATCACGATTGCAGCTCCAATCATTGCTTTTGTGGCTATTACAAAGTCTTTCCTTGGCCATTATATCGGAGCATTTGAAGTAATGCGTGACATGATTATTAAGTTTGGTAAATCACGTGGAAAAGATATTGAAGAAAAAACAATTAAGACAATCGTCCTTACTTTTGTTGTATTATCATGCTGGTTTGTTGCTTATACAAATCCAAGTATTCTTGGACTTATTGATTCTCTAAGCGGTCCATTAGTTGCTGCTATCTTATGTCTATTACCGATGTATGCGATTCAAAAAGTACCGGTATTAGCTAAGTACAAAGGGAAAATGAGTAACGTATTTGTTATTATTGTAGGTGTACTTACTGTTTTAGCAAGTATTAAGTCATTATTCTAATTTAAGATTTTTGATTTTAGTGTAAAAGTAGTGGAATATAAAATATCTATTTTTGGACAAACTTCTCACGTTTGAGAGTTTGTCCTTTTTATTTCTTCTAGCAATAAACAGCCACCTTTTCAGAGATAAGGTGGCTGTTTCGGTATTAATTTATTTTTACTATTCACGTCTAAATGGACCTTTTGGAGCAATTAGTTCTAGATTAGTACCATCTGGATCACGGAAGTAGGCAACTCCTGTACCAAATCCAGATTTCAAGCCGTCTTCTTCTTGAAAGACAATTGGATCTCCATCTGGTTCTACCCCAATTGCTTTTAGACGTTCTACAGCAGCATCGATATCTTCTACTTCAAAACAAAGATGCATCGCACTAATTTGATCATTTGAGTAAGATGCTTTATCTGATTTAGGGACAACGTATTCTAAAATGTCGATATTTAAATTGTCTAAATGAAGGTTGGCATATTTAATACGAGTATCATCAAGTCCTTGAGTTTGTGCCATTCGTTTCCCGCCAATTTCATCGATGTTTGATACTTTCCTACCTGTTAATGCTTCATAAAAAACGATAGATTTTTCTAAATTACTTACTGTAATTCCAACATGATTTACTTGTGAAAAGCCTGCTGTTTTTTCACTCATTTTTGTTACCTCCTATTTTTAGGTGGTGTAATGTATCGTTTCACCAATCTTTTACTGTAATTAAAATGAGCCTTTAGTTGAAGTTCTATTCTAATTCGTTTGTAACAACTCAAAAGAAATATAAGAGTATTTTTTAGATAAGAAAAGAATCTAGTATCGACTAGGTTCTTTTATTTTTCGTTTGTTTTTATACAAAAATTTGATGGGCTTGAATTACAGCTATTGAGCAAAAAAGTTTGATATGGAAAATATTATTCTTTAGTACATACATTTTTAAGATGTTAAATATATTTCATAGTAGTCTCTGTAAGATAGGGATAAGTAAAATAGTACTTTAAAGTACCTATAGCACTTTAAAGTGCGTACTTTTTATAATTTTGAATATCATTCATAATAGCACCAGTAAGAAGAAAACAAGCTTTTCGGTACTAGTTACCAATGATGTTATAACAGTTTATTTAGATTCAGATTGTTTAAAAGGTTGTACGATATGGCCTAATAATTTCAAAAAAATGTCAGTGTGGCATAAAACAATTATGGAGGTTAAAAATATGAGTTCTTCAAATTTGAATGAAATAAGTAAACAAATTGTAAAAGAGGAGGAAACACTTCAATTTTCCTCTTTTACAAATGAAGATGCGTTGCAACTAGGTTTATTTATCGTTGAAACAGCAAAGCGAGAAGGAAAATTGATTGCTGTTGATATAACGAAAAACGGTGTGCAATTATTTCATTTCAAGATGACAGGGACAAATGCGGAAAATACGAAATGGATTGAGCGTAAAAAGCGAGTCGTTTCCCTGCATGATCGTAGCTCGTATTATATGCAGATACAAAGTGAAATAACTGGAATTTCATATAATGAAAAATATCTTTTAGATACTTCGGAATATGCTGCATTTGGTGGATGTTTTCCTATCAGAATAAAAAACGTAGGGGTTATTGGAATGATAACAGTATCAGGATTACCACCAGAAGAAGATCACGAATTGGTAGTAAGGGCAGTTAAAAATCATTTAAACCAATAGTTGTAGCTAGTGAATAAATAATTAATTAATTAACTTTAGGGGGCAATACTATGCCATTAATTGAACTAAATACTTGGCCAACGATGTCAACAGAAGAAAAAAAAGAATTCATTTATGAAGTAACCGAACTTACAATAAAACGATTAAAAATTGTCCCTGACAAAATTCAAGTGTTGATTACGGAACTTGAGAAAGAAAATTGGGGGAAAGCTGGAGCTGTAGCAAGTGATGCTACCTTTGCTGAGAAAAGTAGGGTGTCCGATTGGGAGACAAAAGAGTCTTACGATACACCGTCTGGTAACGTTGATGGAATGGCTATTATTAAGATTGACATATGGAATACATTTGATCAAGATACAAAGGATAAGTGGGTAAACGAACTTACACAAGTAACCTCTAAATATACACATGCACCTTTGGATAAAGTGCTAATTCTTATTCGTGAAATGATTCCAGGAAACTGGGGACAAAGTGGTGTAACGGGAGCCGATAAAGATTTCCTTTGCAAAAGTCGTACATTTTAATTGTTAAATAAAAAAGGCAAAAATGAACATATTTCTGTTCGTTTTTGCCTTTTTATTATTTCTCTGTGGTAATGAGCATGACCTTAATATGTTTAAGTAATGTCCTCTAAAGTTGCCTCTACGGGAAAGGGTATTTCTTCATTTGAAAGTCTTTTTCATGGAATGTAGATTTCAATTTTTGAGCAAAATAAGCTAGGTTATATAAATGTTACTTTTTAGTACCTATAGTACTTTAAAGTACGTACTTTTTATTATGTTAAATATCATTCATAATAGCACATGTGAGAGGGAAACAAGCTTTATGGTACTAGTAATTAACTATGTTACTTTTTAGTACCTACAGCACTTTAAAGTGCGTTCTTTAAAAAGAGAATGAAACCATTCATAATAGCGTTTGTAGAGATTAAATATATGTTTTGAAAGATAAAAGGGCCTTTTTATCTCACTATTATGATAGGAATTATAGGGAAGAGGGGAAATCAATTGAATTCATATACAGCATCGTCTTCAGAAGTTCAGACGAATCGAAGAAGTATATTTGCGTTATTAGCGCTAGCAATTAGTGCGTTCGGGATTGGGACAACTGAATTTGTTAGTGTCGGTTTATTACCATCTATTTCGGAAGATTTAAATGTTTCGGTGACAACAGCTGGTTTAACAGTTTCTTTATATGCGTTAGGAGTAGCATTTGGTGCTCCGGTATTAACGTCATTAACAGCTAATATGTCACGAAAAACGTTATTAATGTGGATTATGATTATTTTCATTATTGGTAACGGAATCGCAGCGGTAGCAACAAGCTTCACTGTATTACTTATTGCGCGAATTGTTTCAGCACTTTCGCATGGTGTGTTTATGTCAATTGGTTCAACGATTGCTGCGGCACTCGTACCAGAAAATAAACGTGCTAGCGCGATTGCCATTATGTTTACTGGTGTTACAGTCGCAACTATTACAGGTGCACCAATTGGAACATTTATTGGTCAACAATTTGGCTGGAGAACATCATTTTTAGCAATTGTAGTAATTGGAATTATTGCCTTAATCGCAAATAGTATTCTCATTCCATCTAATATGAAAAAAGGTGCGTCTGTATCATTCCGCGATCAGTTTAAATTGATTACAAACGGAAGACTGTTACTAGTTTTCATCATTACTGCATTAGGATATGGGGGAACATTCGTAACATTTACGTATTTATCTCCGTTATTACAAGAAGTAACAGGATTTAAAGCTAATACGGTTACGATCATTTTATTAGTATATGGAATCGCTATTGCAATAGGGAATGTGATTGGCGGGAAATTATCGAATCATAATCCAATTCGAGCGCTATTTTACATGTTCTTTATTCAAGCGATTATATTATTTGTTTTAACATTTACAGCGCCATTTAAAGTAGCTGGGTTAATTACAATTATTTTTATGGGACTATTCGCATTTATGAATGTTCCAGGGTTACAAGTATATGTCGTAATGTTAGCTGAACGATTTGTACCGAGTGCTGTCGATGTTGCATCGGCAATTAATATTGCGGCTTTTAATGCTGGGATTGCTCTTGGTGCTTATTTAGGCGGTATGGTAACGAATTCGTTAGGGTTAATTCATACGGCTTGGGTAGGTGGCATTATGGTAGTAGGTGCTGTTATTTTAACAGCATGGAGCATGTCATTAGAAAAACGAGATCAAGTAAAATAAAAGGAGAGAAAATATAATGAAAAACTTACAAAGTACAACAACATTGCATAACGGAGTAGAAATGCCTTGGTTCGGTTTAGGCGTATTTAAAGTAGAAGAAGGACCAGAACTTGTAGAAGCAATTAAATCAGCAATTAAGGCAGGATACCGTAGCATCGATACAGCTGCGATTTATGGAAATGAAGCAGCTGTAGGTGAAGGAATTCGCGCTGGTATTGAAGCGACTGGAATTTCAAGAGAAGAATTATTTATCACTTCAAAAGTATGGAACGCAGATCAAGGATACGAAGAAACAATTGCTGCATATGAAGAGAGTTTAAAAAAATTACAACTAGATTATTTAGATTTATATCTTGTTCACTGGCCTGTAGAAGGGAAATATAAAGATACGTGGAGAGCGTTAGAAACGCTTTATAAAGAAAAGCGTGTACGTGCAATTGGCGTAAGTAACTTCCAAATTCATCACCTGCAAGATGTAATAAAAGATGCAGAAATTAAGCCAATGATCAACCAAGTAGAATACCATCCTCGTTTAACACAAAAAGAATTACAAGCTTTCTGTAAAGAACAAGGTATTCAAATGGAAGCATGGTCACCACTTATGCAAGGTCAATTATTAGATAATGAAACATTACAGGCAATTGCGGAGAAATACGGTAAAACAACAGCACAAGTGATTTTACGTTGGGATCTTCAAAATGGAGTAATTACAATTCCAAAATCAACGAAAGAACACCGTATTATTGCAAACGCTGATGTATTTAACTTTGAATTAACGAAAGAAGATATGGAAAAAATCGATGCGTTAAACCAAAATCACCGCGTTGGTCCAGATCCTGATAACTTTGATTTCTAAGATTAAAGAATGAGTAAAAAGAGTGCAAAGTTGCACTCTTTTTTATTTTCTATTCAATAAAATGTTTCTGTTTGTTTGATTAGCGTTTATATTATGGCTGTTGAATTGCTTTTGGCTATGTAGAGAACTTACTCTAAGACAGTATTAAAGTTTGACATGTAATCATGCATTCTATAATATGTATGCTATAGCATGTATATTGTAAGTTATTTGGAGGTGGCATATGGACTTATATGAGTGAACAGGACATCTTGTTCATCGTACTGATGTGAAATTAACAAAATATATAATGTAAGTTTTTAATCACATATTGCTTATAAAATTCATCTTTTATATGCTATAGCATATAAAATCCGCCTCTTAAATTGTAATGGCGAAAATTTAAATAATACAGTAGATATATTATGAAACGAGGAGATTTTAGTTATGGAAAAATTCATATTAGCGTTTGATAGAGAGCTTGTAATTGCAGAAAAAAAAGACTCAACATGGAGTGTCCAATCACAGTTTGTAGGTGCGAATCCAGTTGCGTTAGCTTTAGATCCATACGATCCAGAAAGAATGTATTGTGGTACTTTTGATAGAGGATTATGGAGAAGTAAAGATGGAGGAAGTTCTTGGGAAGCGATTGGAACTTTACCTTCTTTTGGTGAAGTGTTCCCAGCTAATGCTATTCATATGAGAGCTATTACAGCAGTTTCTGTATCTCCAGCGAAGGGTGATGACGGTAACGGGATCGTATATGTAGGAACTGAACCGAGCGCCATGTTTGTATCCAAAAATGGAGGAGACAGTTTTGAATTGCTAACGGATTATCAACAAATGCCATCATATTCATCATGGTTCTTTCCTCAAAGAACATATACGCACCACGTAAAACATATTGAAATTGATGCTAATAATTCAGAAACTATATATACAACGATTGAGGTCGGGGGATTAATTAAAAGTGTAGATGGAGGTAAGACGTGGACTGAGGAAAAAGAGGGGAACTACCCTCAAGATATTCACATTCTTACATCACATCGCAATGCTTCAAATCGCTTATACGGGGTTTTAGGTGATTCATTCTTGAAAGAACCAGGTCACGAGTATGCGGAGAGTAATGATGGAGGTAAGACGTGGAACTATATGTGTAGAGGGCTAAAGCATCATTACGCATATCAAATGGCAGTTAATCCTAATGATCCGGAAAATATTATTATTGCGACATCGTCAAATCCACACGTAGCACACGATTACAATAATGGAAATTGTGAATCATATATTTATAAAAAAGAAAAAGATCAGCCTTGGACAGAAATGAATGCAGGTTTACCAACTCCTAAGGGCACAATCATACCAGTATTAAAGGCAACAAATGATGGAACGTTCTATTTATTTAGTAATAAAGGGGTTTATAAGTCGGTAGATGGTGGTTCAAATTGGACGTCATTAGAGATTCCATGGGAGAATAGATTTATGGAACAACATCCTTATGAGATGTTAATTATTAAATAAGCGATAAGTATAGTTTTGACTACTATTCATTAAACATCGTTAGTTGAATTTACAATGTAAAAAGCCAGGTAATGTGTTATTCATGTTACCTGGCTTTTTTGATCATCAATTTAAGGTTATTTTCATATTTGTGTAAATATGAAACAAGCAGAATACATGAATAGAGAATGGGTAAAATAATACCGAATGATCACTAGATTGTATCAATGATGCTATAAGAATTTTTTTAGGTAAACTGAAGCAATAAGCAGTGGTTTAGATTCAGAATGACTGGCAATTGGTGTTATGGAGTTCAATGATTTAAAAATGGACTCATTTAAACGAATATTATCTTCGAGATGTATCATTTTGAAGAATATTAAAGCTTGGGAGGAAATGAATTATGACAAAAGATTTCTATACTGCACTGAAAGAAAGACGTACTTACTATGGGATTAATAAAGAGGTACAAGTATCAGATGAAAAAATTAAAGAAATTGTGGAGTTTGCTGTAAAATATACTCCATCAGCTTTCAATTCACAAACTGCGCGAGTAGTTGTATTATTTGGTGAAGCTCATAATAAATTATGGGATATTACAACTGAAACATTAAGAAAAGTAGTTGGAGATGGAGATTTTTCAGGAACGCAACAAAAAATGGATTCTTTTAAAGCTGGTTATGGAACCGTACTATTTTTTGAAGATGAGTCTATCGTTAAATCGCTTCAAGAAAAATTTGCTGCATATGCTGAAAACTTCCCAATTTGGTCACACCAAGCATCAGGTATGCACCAATTAGTCGTGTGGACAGGGCTAGAAGCAGAGGGATTAGGGGCGTCTTTACAACATTATAATCCATTAATTGATGATGAAGTGAAAACAGAATGGAATGTTCCTGCTAATTGGAAGCTCATTGCACAAATGCCATTTGGTAATCCAACGGCTACACCAGGAGAAAAAGAATTCCAACCACTTGAAGAGCGTGTGAAATTTCATAAGTAATAAAGTGAAACTTTAATTAGTCGTGGTCTTACTGTCCGCAAATAGCGGGGGAAGCTATCTGTATTGTGAAAATAAAACTGTTTAGTTACAAAAAGTTTCTTCGTTCTTTTTATTAAGCGAGTATGTATAAATAAAAGGCGTTAGAAATACTATTTTAATCTTTAAAGGAAAAAGGTGATCGTTTTGATCACCTTTTTTTATTTCTTGCATTTTATTTATTAAAAAACGCTAATTTTTCATAAATGCTTGAAAAACTAGCGTTTTAATCATAGGTATTTGTAATTTGATTACTTAAAACTATATACGAAAAAGCTTTTATATTATTCCTCAAGCTCTATCCATTCCTGTGACCATTCTTCTATTCCGCGAATAATAGCTTCTAAAGCAAATCCTTTTTGAGTTAAAGAATATTCTATACGAACTGGTGTCTCAGGAAAGACTTTACGTTCGACAATTCCTTCTAGTTCTAATTCTTTCAATCTTTCTGAAAGTAATCTTCCGCTAACAGGAAGAGAAGATTCAAGCGTACAAAAGCGCTGAGGTCCAGAGAAAAGTTGGTAAATAATGAGTGCTGTCCATCGTTGACTAAAAAATTTCATTCCTTTTTCAAAGCGAGGGCATAATGTAGAATCCTTCATTTTCCTTCACCTCCTAAAGTAAATTATATAACATATTACTATTAGTAACAAATGTTTTTATAATTAATTACTTGACGTAAATTAATTACAAATATATACTAACTTACATAAAGTAACTAAGTAGTTTTATGTAACTAAAGTTCTTTTCTTTAAATGGCCAAAGTTGTGATGATACATATTGCATATAAGCTGAGAGAAAAAAGAATATCATCTGTAAAAACACTTACGTTGTGTAAGTTAAACAATAAAAAATATAACGATGGAAGAGGATTTTTAGAGATTCTCTATACTAGGAGGTACCTAATGGTTACAACAGATACAATTCATATGTTAGAAGATAAAATTCAATTTATACATCAAGATGGAAAGGATATTTATTTAGTAGGTCCTATCAAATTGCCAATTAATTTATATGGGGAGACTAAAGTTTTCCAATGGTATTCTTGGTTACAATGTAGTGAGGGTACAAATAGTGTAGAAGGGATTATTGAAAAACTTTCATCTATTAATTTAGCTGATATGCAGCAATCTAGTGTGCTTGTATATGGTGATTTTGAGAATTCTGAAGATGCTCTAATTCGTATGCATAGTATTTGTCACACGGGTGATATTTTTGGTAGTAAACGTTGTGACTGTGGATTCCAATTAAAGCAGTCTTTACACATGATTACAGAACATGGTTCAGGTGCTTTATTTTACTTAGCGAATCATGAAGGAAGAGGAATTGGCTTGTTTAGTAAAGCGATGACGTACCTCTTACAAGAAAATGGGTTAGATACAGTAGAAGCTAATCTAAACTTGGGTTTTGAAGATGATGTTCGAAACTATGATGATACAATTGAAGTATTAAAAGCACTACGCTCAAAACCTGTAAAACTTATTACAAATAATCCGAAAAAATTAGAAGCGTTACAAAAAGCTGGATTAAATGTTACGAGTCGTGAACCGTTATGGGGTGATGTCTCAGAGTTTAATGAGAAATATTTGCAAACGAAGATTCAACGTTCTGGACATTTTGAAGGGGGACACTTACATGCTTGAGCATGAATTGTATATGAAGTTAGCACTAGAAAATGCCAAGGCTATGAAGGGACAAACGACTCCAAATCCACTGGTTGGATCTGTAATTGTAAATGATAACCGAATTGTAGGGATTGGAGCACATATGAAGGCTGGAGAACCACATGCTGAAATACATGCGATACGTATGGCGGGAGAACAGGCGCGTGGTGGTACAATATATGTAACTCTTGAACCTTGTTCTCATCATGGAAGAACAGGCCCTTGTGCAGAAGCAATTGTACAAGCAGGAATTAAGAAGGTAGTAGTTGCTACACTTGATCCAAATCCACTTGTTTCTGGACGTGGAATTAAAATTCTGCAAGATGCTGGTATTGAAGTGCTTGTAGGAGTGTGTGAAGAAGAATCTAAAAAGATGAATGAAGTCTTTAATAAATATATTTTGACAAAGCGCCCATTTATAACGATTAAATCGGGTGTTACATTAGATGGGAAAATTGCTACTTCTTTATCGGATAGTAAGTGGATCACATCTACAGAAGCGAGACAGGAAGTACACCAAATACGAAATGAAAATGCAGCCATTTTAGTAGGAGCAAATACTGTACAAAAGGATAATCCATCATTGACAACGCGTATTCCAAATGGGCGAAATCCAATTCGAGTAATATTGGACTCAACATTACGCATACCAATGGAAGCTAACGTTGTTACAGATGGAGAAGCTCCTACCTGGATATTTACAACAAGTAATCATGCAGCGGAAAAAAAGAAAGCATTAGAAAATGCAGGAGTCAAAATATTTGTTACTAGCGGAGAAAAGCATATAAACTTATATGAAATGCTTGATGTTTTAGGGGGAAAAGGAGTTTCCTCCCTGCTTATTGAAGGTGGTGGAGAGGTAAATGCTTCGTTTATTGAAAATAAATTAATAGATAAACTTATTTTATATATTGCACCTAAAATGATTGGGGGTAGAATGGCGCCTAGCTTTGTAGAGGGGGCTGGTATTACTAAAATGCAAGATGCAATTGAATTTAAGGATATATCATTTACCCAGGTTGGAAAAGATTATAGATTTATTGGTTACCCAGAATATCGGAAAGGTGAAAAATAAGGAGAATAAAAACTACTTATATTTTCTGATAAATGGATTGCAGAAAGGAGCGATCAAGAGTGAAGTTTGGATTTGATATTGATGATACGTTAATTGATTTAAGGCAGCATGCTTTTCATTTATATAATAAAAAATTAAACAAAAAAGTAGGATTGGATGTATTTCATTCTTTAAAAACAATTGAAATTCATGAAGCATTTGGTATGACTTCGGAGGAAGGCAATCATATGTGGAATAGTTTGCTGGATGAGATTTATTATACTTCTTGTTCACCGTTTCCGCATGCAGTAGAGACATTGCAAGAATTAGAAAGACAGGGACATGAAATATACTATATAACAGCGCGACCTAAAGAGCATGGAGAGCAAACGAAAAAATGGTTAATAGAAAAAGGATTTCCAGTACAGGAAGATCGCTTTTTCTATGGAATGAAGGATGAAGAAAAAATACACTTTATACAAGAAATAAACTTAAACTATTTCTTTGATGATAAGCCGGCTGTCTTAGAAACATTAATAGGAAAACCTATAAATGTGTATGCAAAAACTACTTCTTACAATCAACATCTCAATATCCCGCGTATTACAAATTGGACGGAGTTAGGAGATATTATAAAGAAAGACATGTAAGGATTTAACTAGAAAATCAAATAGAGCCAAGACATAGAATTAATAAATTTAAAAAGTTTAGGTATGGATATTATCCAGAAGAAAATTGACTTTTTTATGAGTAAAAAGATTCTAGTTATGAATTCAATGACAGGTGTAACAATATGTATATTTCAAAAAACACGAAGACTTTTAAGTCTTCGTGTTTTTTAATTCATGTCTGAAAGAGAAGAAATAAAAGTGTGAAATTGTATGATATTTAAATAGTTAATGCTGATTATTTATATATGCAAAATTACATACATATAATGATTGATAATCACGAGTTAATGTAACTATAATAATTACACTGATAAGTAACTTACTGACGACAGTTATAAGTGAAGAAGGAGGGTTTTATTGTATTTTGTATATAAAAAATAGAAAAGGAGATATGTAAATGAAGAGGCTACTTGTTATAGGCATCATGTATACAATGTTTTTCCTCATAGGAAATATACACTTACATGCTGACGAACGAACAAATGTAAAAGAAATTACTAGTTTAGAAGAGCCTACGTGGATATTTCAGGCTGGCATAAGTAAGGGGAAATATCATGATCGACAAGATTTAGGATTTATTTTGCAGAGAAATACACCATTAAAGGTAAGACAAACGAATCCTAATTTTAAAGACAAATTAACAGTACGTTTATTGTCTAATGACTCAAAAAATGAAAAATCCATACAAGTAGGAAATGAATGGGTTACGATCCAAGGTGATACGCCTTTAGTTCCTTTCATAGATACTCCGTATGGTGAAGAGCCTGCCCTACTTGAGTACCAAGTAGAGAGTAAAAGTGCTACTAAACCTCTTCCAGTTTATAAATCAAAAGGAAGTGTATCTCAATTTTTTAGTACATGGGATCAATTTGATGGGGAGTATGCATTAATTCAAGGGGAGAGTTTCCAATTATTTATACCTAAAAAAGATAAAGAGTTAGTAAGATCTTTAAAAGATTTTCAATCGTTGGATGAGTTAATTGCATATTATGAAGATATTTTTGCGATGTATGATTCCATTATTGGTTTAGATGGCTCAACGGTTGAAAATAAAAAAAGTCAAAATCGTTATTTCTTAAAAGCAGATATATCCGGTGCTGGCGGTGCCTATTATGGCGCAAATTGGACAGCGAATAGTACAGATAGTACAAAGATGTGGTTAGATAAACTAAGTTGGGGAACCTTACATGAAATCGCTCATGGATATCAAGCAGGTTTTGATAATCAAGGAATATTTACAGGAGAAGTTTCTAATAATCTATTTGGTGTTCAATATCAATATAGTAAATACGGCAAAAAAGCAGATCAAGTTGGTTGGTTATTTAATTTTGGGAAGAAGGAACAGGTAGAACGGAATTTATACAATGCTTTAATGAAAGAAAATAAAAATTATGATGACTTAGATTTACGACAAAAACTTATTCTTTTAACGATGGCGAAACAAAAAGCTGGTAATGAAGCTTTTGCAAAAATGTATCAAGGTTATCGAAAACTAGCTAGCAATGCTGCTTTTAAAAAAGGTGACCATTCTTTACCAGATTTAATGAATCAGTATTATAGCGAAAATGTACAAGTTGATTTTACACCTGTTTTTGAAAGATGGGGCTTTAAGCTTAATCATAAACAAATAGAGATGAATAGAGCGAAAGGTTATCCGGCAGTTACTTCTTTAGCGTATATAGTGCCTGAATCACAATTAGCTAAGGCGAGGGCTCTAGTTGATCCTGATATTCCGATAAACTCTAACTTTGAAATAGTTACGAATCAGCAAATTGCTTCACTTGGGTTAAAAGGGAATTTGCATATCCATTTAAATATAAATGAAATAGATACATTGAAAGGAGGAAAGATTAAATTAAAAGAAGGGAATACAGTTATTCAAGAGAAAACAATTGAAACAACAGATATTAATTTACAAGACGTACCAAATGGAGTTTATACAGTTGAGATTTCAGGTGGGAAAACGGATAGTATGTACCATTTTAGTTCGTATTATACCTATGTAAAGGAAAAGGATAATAGCCTAACGATTGATGTTAACGAAATGAAAGTGAGCAATTTGGTAAATGAAACGATTCAATTCCTAGGATTAGGAGATGATCAGTTTGCCGAATTAAATACAGACTTAGAGCAAAAGCGAGCTGTTTTTACGGTTACTACTAAAACGCCTCATAGCTATTATGCAGGTGAAAAATATGCATCAATAGAGTTGTTTAATGAGAAAGGTGAAAAAATTTATACGAAGGAAATGGAAGGGACAAATGTAACGATTGTAAAAGATACCATTCCACTAAAAGAAGGATATAAAATTAAAATCTATCATGATGAAATAAAAAAACGATTAACTAGTAAAGCTACTATTATTAATCCTATGAATAAAACAAATGAATTTATAATGACAAAATGGGGATTGAAAAATACTTATTTAAAAAATAATCCAGAAGAAAATCTTATGAAAAGAATTGATGAAGAAATGGAAGCGATTATAAGTAATCCCTTTTTAAAAGAGATACCAATGCAAAAATTAGAAATGAAAAAGAATGTGTGGATGGCAATAAATATGTTATCAGAACCACAAAAAATAACGTATATGAATAAATATAAAGATAGCTTATATAATGAGTGATTTTTGAGAAATGAATTGAATCTAAAAATGTGGCAAACTAATCTATTAACCTATGTATGTAAAATTGATTGACTATAGTTAAAAGTTTTATCTATGCTTAAAATTCTAAAATACATTTATTTAATTTAATAATAAGATTATAAAGGAGTAAGAATATGAATAATTTCGTAAAGGTAGGTTTAACTACAGGAGTGGTGTTATCGGCGATTATGCCTTATGGAGGAGTACATGCGGCAACAGAAGATTTAAAAGTGGAAACAAAGGAAGATACGTTCCGAACAGGTAATTTAACAGCACCTTCTCAAAAATCGGCAGAAAATGTAGTAAAGGATGCGCTGAAAGGGAAAACAGAACAAGCATTATCCTCAAAACAAGTTAATACGGAATCAAAAGTTAATTATAATGTTACGCAAAGCCGTAAATCTTATGATGGTACTACATTGGTGCGTCTTCAACAAACATATGAAGGACGTGATGTATACGGATATCAACTAACAGCACACATTAATGATGATGGTGTACTTACGAGTATTTCGGGGGATAGTGCCCAAGACCTACAACAACAGGAAGATTTGAAACAACCTATTACTCTATCAGAAGAGGATGCAAAGAAGCAGCTTTTTAAAATCTATGGGGATAATCTCACATTTGTTGAAGAACCAGAAATTAAACAAGTGGTATATGTAGATGAAAATACAAATAAAGCTACAAACGCATATGAAATTACTTTTAGTGCCTCTACACCTGAATATGTATCTGGTACGGTATTAATTGATGCTTTTGTTGGAGATCTATTAAAAGAACTCGTTCAAAAATTGGGTATACAAGTAGATAGCAGTATCGTTCAATCTGCAACAGCAAATAAATCACAAGATCCTTCTAAATTAATTGGCACAGGAAAAGATGATTTAGGTATGAATCGTACGTTTGGAATTTCACAGCGAAGTGATGGAACGTACACTCTTGCAGATTATTCTCGTGGTAAGGGAATTGAAACGTATACTGCGAATTATAAAGATTATAATAATTATAGAAGAAATGTATGGGGTTATTTGGATGATTTAGTAACAAGTAATTCTACAAATTTTACAGATCCTAAAGCAGTTAGTGCACATTATTTAGCGACGAAAGTATATGATTTTTATCAAGAAAAATATAGTCGTAACAGCTTTGATAATAATGGACAAAAAGTAATTTCAGTCGTTCATGGCTGGAATACAAATGGTAAGAATATAGGAAATCCTAAGCAGTGGTTTAATGCATTTAGTAATGGGGCTATGCTAGTATACGGAGATCCAATTGTTAGAGCATTTGATGTGGCAGGACATGAGTTTACACACGCGGTTACAAGAAATGAGTCTGGACTTGAGTACGCAGGAGAAGCTGGTGCCATTAATGAGGCTCTATCTGATATTTTAGGGGTAGCAGTTGAAAAGTATGCCAATAACGGAAAGTTCAATTGGACAATGGGGGAACAATCAGGTCGTATATTTAGAGATATGAAAAACCCATCATCTATCTCTTCTAGATATCCAGAAGATTATAGACATTATAACAATTTACCTATTGATGCTGATCACGATTATGGTGGTGTACACACAAACTCTAGCATTATAAATAAAGTAGCTTATTTAATTGCTAGTGGTGGAAATCATAATGGAGTAAATGTACAAGGCATGGGGGAAGATAAAATGTTTGATATTTTCTATTATGCAAATACCGATGAATTAAATATGACTTCTGATTTTAAAGAATTAAAAGAAGCTTGTATTCGTGTAGCAACGAACTTATATGGTAAAGACTCATCAGAAGTACAAGCCGTCCAACAAGCCTTTAAAGCAGCTTATATTTAATACTATTGTGATGAATTGAAAACTCTCTTATTTTAATATAATGATTGGTTTGTATATGTAGGCAAAAACCTTGTAGAATTTTTCTGCAAGGTTTTTTAGAATGTATGTTACTTCAAGGATTATCATCTCGTACTAATTGGTAATTCGGATAAGTAAAAAGTTGTTTTTAAATTAATCTTTTCTATGATAGAAAAGATACTACGTTAGTAAATATAAAAAGTTAGAAATTATAGTATATAGGGCACTTTTTTGTTCCTATGGAACTTTAAAGTGCGTAATTTTCTTTCTAGTTAATATAGATCATAATGGTATTTACTAGTTGGTTTTAGCTTTACTCTGCTGTTGATGTAATTTTTTACATTAGAATGATTTAAATCAAAATTATCGAGTGGATTTAAATACTGATAATTTTGATTTTTGATTTAGTACAGAGTGAAATAGCTACATAATTTTCGTTTATACTCTTTTGAAAAAAGGGTGGATCTGCTTATTTTCTGTTAAAGATAAGAGAAGTGAACCACAATATAAACGTAATTATTTATTCCAACGTAAGTCAATCATTTAGCACATGAATTTGGAGGAATCTATATGCATATGCAATTAAAAGGAAAAACAGCACTGGTTACTGGATCTACGGCAGGGATTGGAAAAGCAATTGCCACTTCATTAGTCGCAGAAGGAGCTACTGTACTTATTAATGGACGCCGTGAAGAAAATGTTAATGAAACGATAAAAGAAATTCGAGCGCAGTATCCTGATGCTATTCTTCAACCTGTAGTAGCTGATTTAGGAACAGAACAAGGGTGCCAAAATGTGATTGAAAAGTACCCTGAAGTAGACATTCTTATTAACAACTTAGGAATTTTTGAACCTGTAGAATATTTTGATATCCCTGATGAAGATTGGTTTAAATTGTTTGAAGTTAATATTATGAGTGGTGTTCGACTTACTCGCTCGTACTTGAAAAAAATGATTGAAAGAAAAGAAGGAAGAGTCATCTTTATTGCTAGCGAAGCAGCTATTATGCCCTCTCAAGAAATGGCTCATTATAGTGCGACTAAAACGATGCAACTCTCACTTTCTCGCAGTTTAGCTGAGCTGACGACAGGAACGAATGTGACTGTTAATACTATAATGCCTGGTTCGACTTTAACGGAAGGAGTGGAGACTATGTTAAATAATCTTTATCCTAATGAGCAATTGACAATAGAAGAAGCTGAGAAGCGATTTATGAAAGAGAATCGACCAACCTCTATCATTCAAAGACTTATTCGACCAGAAGAAATTGCCAATCTTGTCACTTTCTTAAGTAGCCCACTTTCTTCAGCAATTAATGGTTCCGCGTTGCGAATAGACGGGGGATTAGTACGTAGTGTATTTTAAAAAATTAAAAACAACATTATATTCTGTTGAAGGTAAAGTAAATGAGTTGTATTTTATCTATTAACGGAAATATAGAAAAAGCAAATTGCAACATGCAAACAGCCGAATTTTCTACTATAAGAAAAATTCGGCTGTTATTTTTTTACTTGTTGTAAAGGATGGAAAGCTTTTAGCGTTGTGGTATCTCTTAAGAAAAAATATGACCGCTTAAAGCGATACCTCTATTATTTTTCAACAATAGTTGTATTATGAAGTGAAAGTTACCAAACGTTTTTCAACACTATTTTTCCTATTGCTTTATTCGACTCCAAATATTCATGTGCTTGTGCGACTTCATCAAACGTAAAAGATTTAGAATCTAGCAATGGGTGGAGTTTTCCTTCTTCTACAATTTGCGTTATTTTCGTTAAGATTTCTCCGCAATCATTACGCTTATCTGTATGTAATATTTTTAACGCCATAAAAGTAACGTGCAGAGAGAGTCCTTTTGCGTGTAAAGGAGAGAGGTCATGGGTTGAACGAGCTGCAATTGTTATGACAGTTCCGTTGACTGCAGCAGCTTCGAAAGAGTTATCGAGATTTTTGCCACCTACTGTATCAAATATAACTTCAAATCCGTTGCCATTCGTATGTTTTTGAACATATTCTTGAACAGATTCTTCTTTATAGTTAATAGCTATGTCGGCTCCTAGACGATGAGCTATTTCCATTTTGTTCTGCTGAGAAGCAGTTGTAAAAACTTTAGCACCAGCCCATTTAGCTAATTGAATGGCTACGTGTCCTACGCCACCAGTAGCTCCATGAATGAGCACATTTTGACCTGATTTAATATTTGCACGATCAAATAAAGATTCCCAAGCTGTAATTGCAACTAATGGTAGGGCAGCTGCTTCTTCCATTGTTACATTTTTAGGTTTATGAGCAATTAATCGCGCATCAGCAAGCATAAACTCTGCAAGTGCACCACCAGTTTCTTTAAAACCTCCGGCACATCCATATACTTCATCACCAGTTTTGAATTTTGAAACGCCTTCTCCTACTTCTATAACAATACCTGCTACATCCCCGTGTAATATAGCTGGAAATTCAGGAGCAACTGATGAAACAGCGCCACTGCGCATTTTCGTATCGATTGGATTTACACTTGTTGCTTTTACATGAATTAGAACATGACCGGGTAAAAGTTTCGGTTTTGCAACTTCTTCTAATTGAAATACAGATGAATCTCCAAAAGAATGGATAATTTGTGCTTTCATTGGTCCTTACCTCCTGTTCGTGGTTATAGCATAGCAAAGTACAAAAAATAAGTATAATATTTTGAATTTGCATATTGAGCATTTTATATAAAGAAGAGGAAAGTACGTGGGATTATGTAACGTACTTGCAAAAGCAATTGTAAAGTTTTTTGAAGAAAGGATAGATGTTATTTTTACAGCACGATGTATTCATTATGTTTATTACTACTTACTTAGTATAGGTACTTTTAAGTGCCTACATCACTTTAAAGTACGTACTGTTATTCATATTATGACCGATTTATAATAACACTCGTAGCACAAAGAAAGTTATAACGATGACAATCGGAAACAATGTGGTGTTGCAGTATTGCTTATGAATTTTGAGAAGAAATATGAAAAGTATAGATTTATATGAATGAGGGAAAGTGAGTGAAATACATGGAAAAGTTTGCGAACCATTTTGGATATAATCGTATGTTTGCGAAAGATCAACTTACATTAGGAGTTCACATTCCGATTGAAAATTATCAGTTTCATGCTCCAACGATGGAAAAACAAGTAGAGTTAGTACAAAAAGCGGAACAATATGGTTTTACAGGTGTATGGCTTCGCGATGTATTGCTGCAAGACCCTGATTTTGGTGATCCTGCAACAGGTCAAATTTACGATATGATGATTTATTTGACGTATTTAGCAAGTAAAACAGAGAAAATCGCATTTGGAACATCGGCAACCGTATTGTCACTTCGCCATCCATTACGCGTGGCAAAAGAAATTGCGACATTGGATCAACTGTTTCCAGAAAGAATTATGCTCGGCGTTTCATCCGGTGACCGACGTGCAGATTTTAAAGCGTTAGGTGTTAGTCATGAAACACGAGGTGAAAAGTTTAGAGAAGCATTTGCTTACTTGGAAGAGATTTTATATAAAAACTTCCCGTCTATCCAGTCGACATTAGGGGAAGTTCATGGTGCGAATTTAGTTCCAAAACCGTCTAAACGTGTTCCAACCTTTATTACAGGTTTTAGTCAGCAAAATATGGACTGGTTCGCTGAACATGGTGATGGATGGATGTACTATCCACGTAGTCCAGTGCATCAGGCAGCAGCAATTGGACAATGGAGAGAACTAGTAGAGGATTATCATCCAGATGTATTCAAACCATTTATCCAACCGATGCATTTAGACTTATCTGAAGATCCAAATGAACGTCCTACACCGATACGTTTAGGTTACCGTACAGGGCGTAAAGCACTAATTGAATTGCTTGATATATATCGAAGTATTGGTGTGAATCATTTATTCCTTGCTCTATTTGATGGTCAACGTCCAGCTGACGAAGTATTGGATGAGCTAGGAGAAGAAGTACTACCTCATTTCCCAGCATTGTAAAGGAGTGAAAAGAATGAAAGCGATAGGACTTATGCAATATGGAGATAAAAGTGTACTACAAGAGATTGAAATGCAGACACCGCTATTAGGAGACACCGATGTACTAATTGAAGTATATGCAGCTGGTATAAATCCCGTGGATTGGAAAATACGTGAAGGTTTACTGCAAGACGTAATTTCTTATGACTTCCCGCTCGTTTTAGGATGGGATGTTGCAGGTGTAGCTGCTGCTATAGGGCCAAACGTAACAGCATGTAAAGTGGGGGATGAAGTATATAGTCGTCCGGATATTGAACGAAACGGTGCTTATGCAGAGTACGTGGCTGTAGATGAGAAATATGTAGCGAAAAAACCGAGGAATTTATCTTTTGAAGAGGCGGCATCAATCCCTCTAGTAGGTTTGACAAGTTGGCAAAGCTTAGTAAAGTTCGCAAATGTTCAAAAAGGCAATAAGGTTTTAATTCATGCTGGATCCGGAGGAATTGGTACGTTTGCTATTCAGCTAGCCAAAAGCTTCGGTGCACATGTTGCAACTACGACTAGTACGAAAAACATGCAATTTGTAAAGGATCTAGGCGCTGATACTGTCGTCGATTACAAAACAGAAGACTTTTCTTCGCTTTTGCATAATTACAATATTGTATTTGATGTGTTAGGCGGAGATGTACTAAAGGATAGTTATAAAGTGCTTGCACCAAATGGAAAGTTAGCGTCTATTTATGGTCCGAAAGGTATGGAAATTCCGCAAACCGAGATATCAAGAGAGAAAAATATTGAGAGTGACCATATATTTACTGAACCTAACGGATATGAACTTTCTCTTATTACAGAATTAATTGAGGGCGGGAAGATTAAACCCGTTGTCACGCATGTGTTGCCTTTACATGTAGAAGGTGTAAAAAAAGCACACCACATAAGTGAGTCAGAGCGTGCTCGTGGCAAAATAGTATTGAAGAAACATTGGTAAAGTATGAGGTTTTAGAGACAGTATTGTGCTAAGTAGCGAATGAGTTTATATATTCTATTCTAGCAATTGTTTTAAAAGGGAGAGAACAAATGGATTCAATGACATTTCTTTTATTTGGAGCGACAGGGGATTTAGCGAAACGCAAAATTTACCCTGCTTTATACAAATTATTTAGTAATGGGAATATACCGCAATCTATTTCGATTATCGGTATTGGTAGAAGGGTAATGTCAGATGTGGAATTTCAAACAAAGGTAGAACAATCCCTTGCTACATTTTCTAGAAGATCTACTGATGACGAATTAGGAGTAGAAGAATTTATTAGCACATTTCGTTATTGTCAATTAAATACAGCAAATATAGAGGACTATCAAGATTTGTTGAGTCTTGTAAAGAGACGTGAAACAGAATTAAACATTCCTGAAAACCGCATGTTTTACCTATCTGTTATACCAGAAGCATTTGATGTCATTGCTTTAAATATTAAGGAAATTGGATTGTGGGCTACAAAAGGATTGAACCGTCTTATTATAGAGAAGCCTTTTGGTCATCATGTAACGTCTGCTCACGAGTTTAACGAAAAATTAATTGAAGATTTTGATGAAACTGATATTTTTTATATCGATCATTATCTTTGAAAATGAGTGGTAACTAAGGATAAACTTAGAAAAGTAATACGAAATAAATAGTATGTAATTTAAGACATTTTTATTGACGATAATAATATATGTGGTTAATATACTAGACATAAGATTATTTAATTACTAAAAGTAATTAAATATATGTTATTTCGTAAAGTACTATAAATAAGTAAGTCGTGGTAGAAACGCTTTGAATTGCCACTATTAATATTGGGGACAATTAGAAAGCGAAAGGTATAAAAAGAATTGGAATTTGATAACTCTTTGTTTTTTATAAAAACATGAGCTTCTGTACAATTCATTTTTAATATATTGACCAGGATTATACAACAAGAGGGGGACTGAAATTGGAATCAATGACCTTTGTTTTATTTGGAGCGACAGGGGACTTAGCGAAACGCAAAATTTACCCCGCACTATATAACTTATATAGAGATCAAAAGCTTCCAAAGCAAATATCCGTTATCGGGCTTGGGAGACGTGAAGTATCTCATGTAGATTTCCAAAAAAGAATAAAAGAATCAATAGAGACGTTTTCTCGTCATAGAGAAGAAGGTACTCCAGAACTCGAAGGTTTTTTAGATAATTTTCGTTATTGTCCATTAGATGTGAGTAAGCCGGAAGACTATGAGAGATTATTACAAGTCGTTCGTGAAAGGGAAGAAGAGCTACATATAAAAGGGAATAGAATGTTCTATCTTTCCGTTGCTCCTGAATTTTTTGAGACAATCGCTTTAAATATTAAGGAAAGCGGACTTGATAAAACGGATGGATGGAAACGCCTAATGATTGAGAAACCGTTCGGGCACGACCTTACATCTGCTCGTGAGCTGAATGATAAGCTTAGTCGCACGTTTGAAGAAGACGAGATATATCGTATTGATCATTATTTAGGTAAGCCGATGATTCAAAACCTTGAAGCACTAGAGTTTGCAAATCCTGTTTTACAATCGATTTGGAATAAAGAACATATAGCGAATGTACAAATCACAGCGAGTGAAACAGTTGGGGTTGAAGAAAGGGCAGGATATTATGATCAGGCAGGAGCCATTCGAGATATGGTTCAAAATCATATGTTACAAATATTAATGATGACTGCTATGAATTTGCCGGAAAAGGTTAATGCATGTGAAATTCGAGAGGAAAAGCGAAAGGTAATGGAGGCGCTTCGTAAAGTGAAAAAAGAAGACGTTCAAAACCATATCATTCGCGGACAATATGGTGCAGGTGAGATAAATGGCGGGCAAGTTGTAGCATATAAAGAGGAGCCAGGAGTAAATCCTTCTTCTAATATAGACACATTTGTCGCTGCTCGCTTGTGGATCGATAATCCATTTTGGACTGGCGTTCCCTTTTATATACGAACAGGCAAACGAATGAAAGAAAAGTCTACTCGTATTGTAATCGAATTTAAAAATACGTTAAAACAGCAATATCAAGATAGTAATCCAAATGCAGCACCTAACTTGTTAATAATTGAAATTAGCCCAGGTGAGAACGTTTCATTACAGTTAAATAGTAAAAATCCATTGAAAAATGGAGAAATTGAACCGATCCGTATTAACTTTACTTGTGAGCAAGCGGATGTGGGGGTACCTGAAGCGTATGAAAGACTCATTCATGATGCTGTGAGTGGAGACGCTACATTCTTTGCACATTGGAGAGAAGTTGAATTGTCATGGGAATGGGTACAACCAATTCTTGAAGCATTCGAGGAAAACTTATTACCACTTCATGAATATGAGTCTGGTTCATATGGTCCAGAGACATCTAATGAATTATTGCAAGAAAGTGGATTTAAATGGTGGTTAGATCAAGAAACGAAAAAATAAGTACTTTCTTTCATGAAAGCATGTAGGGGGACGATTACTATGACACAAAACATAAATCAATTAGCAGTGAATACAATTCGTACGTTATCAATTGATGCTATTAATGCGGCAAATTCAGGTCATCCAGGTCTTCCGATGGGAGCAGCGCCAATGGCTTATGCATTATGGGCGAATCATTTAAATCATAATCCTAATCATCCAAAATGGTTTAACCGTGATCGCTTCGTTTTATCAGCGGGACATGGATCTAGCTTATTATATAGCTTACTTCATTTAGCTGGATATGACGTTTCAATTGATGACTTGAAAAACTTCAGAAAGTTAAATAGTAAAACACCAGGACATCCTGAGTTTGGTCATACTTCTGGAGTTGAAGCGACGACAGGCCCGTTAGGACAAGGAATTGCCAATGCTGTCGGAATGGCAATGGCAGAAGCGCATTTAGCAGCGAAGTTTAATAAGGATGGTCACTCTATTATTGATCACAATACGTACGCTTTAGTTGGAGACGGTGATTTAATGGAAGGTGTCGCTTATGAAGCGATGTCAATGGCAGGACATATGAAACTTGGCAAGTTAATTGTGCTGTATGATTCAAATGAAATTTCACTTGATGGTGAATTAAACATTGCTTTCTCTGAAGACATGCAGAAAAGGGTAGAATCTGCACATTGGCAATATGTAAGAGTTGAAGATGGAAACGATGTTGATGCGATTACAAAAGCGATTCAATTAGCGAAAGATAATACGGACCAACCTACTCTTATAGAAATTAGAACCATTATAGGTTACGGAAGTCCAAAAGTTGCTGGAACGAACAAAGCACATGGTAACCCGCTTGGATTAGAAGAAGCGACAGCGACAAAACAAGTGTATGGTTGGCATTATGAAGAAGACTTCTTTGTACCTGAAGAAGTAACAACTCATTTTAATGAACTGAAACAAAAAGGTATTGAAAAAGAACATGGCTGGAATGAGCAGTTCAACTTATACAGAGAGTCAAACCCTGCACTAGCAGATGAATTAGAAAAAGCGATTACAGGTGAAGTTTTAATCGAAGCGAAAGACATTTTATCCTTCGATACTGAAAAAACGATTTCAACTCGTGTTGCAAGTGGGGAAGCTATTAATCATTATGTGAAATCGATTCCTTCTATTTTCGGTGGAAGTGCAGATCTTTCTCATTCTACGATGACAGATATAAAAGGTGAAGCAGTGTATGCGGTAGAATCGTATGCTGGCCGAAATATATACTTTGGTGTACGTGAACATGCAATGGGCGCAGCAGCGAATGGACTGGCTCTTCATGGAGGAGTAAAACCGTTCGTGAGTACATTCTTTGTATTTAATGACTATCTTCGTCCATCTATTCGATTGGCTGCATTGCAAAAGTTACCTGTTACGTACGTATTTACACATGATTCAATTGCTGTAGGAGAAGATGGTCCAACGCATGAACCTATTGAACATTTAGCAGCTCTTCGGGCAATCCCTGGTTTAACAGTTATCCGTCCGTCAGATGCAAATGAAACAGCAAGTGCGTGGGCGTATGCTTTACAGCAAATGGATGGTCCAGTCGTTTTAGTACTTAGCCGTCAAAATTTACCGGTGTTTCATGAAACGAAAGCAAACATAGAGAATCTTTCTAAAGGGGCTTACGTGTTAACACAAACGAATGAAAATCCGGATGTAATTTTAATTGCGACAGGTTCTGAAGTATCCTTAGCTGCTAGTGCAAAAGCGAAACTAGAAGAAGACAATGTCTCTGTTCGCATCGTTGCAATGCCAAGCTGGGAGTTATTCGATCGCCAATCGAAAGAATATAAAGAATCCGTTCTTCCGTCTTCTGTAACGAAACGAGTATCTCTTGAGATGGGTGTATCTCTCGGCTGGGAGCGTTATGTAGGACAAGAAGGAAACATATTATCGATTGAAACATTTGGAGCTTCAGGAACTGGGGCTGAAGTCATGAATCTATTTGGATTTACGACAGAAAATGTTGTTCAAATTACAAAAAATGTATTAAATTCTTAAGCTATGACTGTGAATACCTTTCCGTACATATCAGTGCTGCAAGGTATTCCAGATTGTAGTGATATGAATTTTTAATAAAAGATGATTTGAGGAGGAATTATATTATGCAAGTAGGATTAATTGGTTTAGGTAAAATGGGATTAAACTTAGGGAAAAATTTAATGGATCATAAACATGAAGTAGCAGCATTTGATTTGAATGCAAGCGCAGTGGAAGAAATGAAAGAGTACGGGGCAACAGGTGTATCTAGTTTAAATGAACTTGTTCAGTCATTACAATCACCAAGAGTTCTTTGGGTTATGGTACCACACGCTGTTGTAGATTCTGTTATTGATGAGGTTACACCACTTTTATCAAAAGGAGATATTTTAATTGAAGCGGGTAATTCACATTATAAAGAGTCAATTCGCCGATATGAGCAACTAAAGAAAGATGGTATTCACTTTATGGATGCAGGAACTTCTGGCGGAATGGAAGGCGCTCGTAATGGTGCTTGTTATATGATCGGAGGAGATCAAGAAGCTTGGGACATCGTTGAACCTATCTTCCGTGATACTGCTGTAGAAAATGGATACTTATATGCTGGAAAAGCTGGTAGTGGTCACTTCTTAAAAATGGTTCACAACGGAATTGAATACGGTATGATGGCTGCTATTGGTGAAGGATTTGAGATTCTAGAGAAAAGTGAATTTGACTACGATTATGAAAAAGTATCAAGAGTATGGAACAACGGTTCAGTAATCCGTTCATGGTTAATGGAATTAACAGAAAATGCATTTTCTAAAGATGCAAAACTAGATGAAATTAAGGGTGTTATGCATTCTTCTGGTGAAGGAAAATGGACAGTAGAAACAGCATTAGACCTTCAAACAGCAACTCCTGTTATCGCAATGTCGTTATTAATGCGCTACCGCTCATTAGACAATGATACATTTACAGGAAAAGTAGTAGCAGCTCTGCGCAATGAATTTGGCGGACATGCAGTAGAAAAGAAATAAACATCTTAAAATTTTAACTCATTGACGTTTAAAAAATGGAGGGAATAGATCATGAAATTTTTTATTGATACTGCAAATCTTGAGGACATCAAAAAAGCATATAAACTTGGAGTTTTAGCTGGTGTTACAACGAATCCTTCTTTAGTAGCAAAAGAGGGCATTAAATTTGAAGACCGTATCGCAGAAATTTGTCAGGCAGTGCCGAAAGTTGAATCTGTTTCGGCAGAAGTAACGCCAGATGCTGTTACAGCTGAAGAGATGATTGCCCAAGCAGAGGAACTGATTAAGATTAACGGCGGCGATGAAAAAGTTACAATTAAACTTCCGATGACGTTAGCAGGATTAGAAGCTTGTCGCTATCTTACTGAAAAAGGTGTGAAAACGAACGTTACACTTATTTTCACGGTGAACCAAGCACTTTTAGCTGCTCGAGCAGGTGCAACGTATGTTTCTCCATTTTTAGGACGTTTAGATGATATTTCTGAAGATGGTGTATTATTAGTTGCTAAAATTGCTGAATTATTCGATGTTCACCAATTAGATACACAAATTATTGCGGCGTCTGTTAGACATCCAGATCATGTAACTCGTGTAGCGATGGCAGGGGCTCACATCGCAACAATTCCTTATAAAGTAATTGAACAACTTGCTATGCATCCATTAACAGATCAAGGTATTGAAAAGTTTGCTGCGGATTGGGCGAAAGCACCTAAATTATAATGTATAAAAGTAAGAGGCTTTCCGAAAATTGCTTTTCATGAGAGGAAAGATTCCTAGGTAACTTCATCGTTTAACTTGGATCCCGAGTTTGGAGTCTTACTATGTGAAAATAGCAAGAGAAGAAAGTGTCATTCACTTTTGAAGAAGGAAAATATGCTTACGCGAAGCGTTTATCACAATAACATTACAATTATGAAAGAGAAGTCCCCTTATCAGAGAGAGTAGGTAACATGTATCTCTGGTAAGGGAGATTCTTTTTATATAAATTATTATGTTGTGAAGATGAGTTGTATATCGATATATAAATTTTTACTCAAGAAAGAACTATATAGGTTCTTTTCATTGTATATCATTTTTGAAAGGGTTTACATAAAGGGGTGGAATTGCGTATGAATATGTACCTTTTAATGATTACATTATTATCAATTGTAATTGTTATTTTAGGGGTATCGTGGTGGAGATGGCATGCGTTTATTAGTTTAACGGTTGCAAGTTTGTTTTTAGCAATTATGTCTGGAATGCCAATGGATAAAATAGTGAGTGCTTATGAAACGGGAGTCGGAAGTGTTCTTGGGCATTTAGTAGGTATTTTAGTATTAGGTACAATTTTAGGGAAAATGATGGCAGAGTCAGGTGCTGGAATGCAAGTGGCAGAGTTCTTTATTAAATCCTTTGGGATAAAAAACTTACCATGGGCGATGTTAATTGCAGGTTTTATTATTGGAATTCCAGTGTTTTTCGAAGTAGGTATTTTAATATTGTTGCCGTTAGTAATTTCCATTCATAAAACTACGAAACAAAATATTTTATTGATAGCGTTACCAGCAATTGCTGGGTTATCTGTCGTACACGGTCTTGTTCCTCCGCATCCAGGGGCAATCGTTGCAATTGGCATTTATAAAGCGAACCTTGGGAAGGTATTATTGTATTCACTCATTATTACATTTTTTGCAGCGATTATTGCAGGTCCTATATTCGCTAAATGGATTCACAAACGTGTAATTCCTGAAAATGAGCCAGAATTGATACGTGTAAATACAAAATCAACGAAATTACCAGGAATAGGAGTTTCATTTTTAGTTATATTGTTACCAGTTATGTTAATGGTTTTAGCTGCAGCAGCTCCTTATGTTCCACTTTCTACTACTTTGATGAAGATTGTGACATTAATCGGTAGTCCTATCATTGCTTTATTGATTGCATGTTTTGCAGCGTTTTATTTTCTTGGATTTCGTCAAGGTATCGATAAAAAGGCTATTAAGAAGGTAACAGAAGATAGCTTATTACCAATCGGTTCAATTGTTGCGATTATTGGTGCTGGTGGCGGATTTAAGCAAATTCTTATCGATAGTGGTGTAGGGAATGCTATTGCTCAAATGTCTGAGCATTTAGCCTTATCTCCAATTGTATTAGCATTTATGGTAGCTGGATTAATTCGAATTGCGACAGGGTCAGCGACAGTTGCCTTAACAACAGCAGCGGGTATCGTTTCGCCAATCGTTGAAAATACGACAGGTGTGAATTTAGAGTTGCTAGTCATTGCAACAGGTGCAGGAGCATTAATGTTTTCACACGTAAACGATGCTGGGTTCTGGATGGTAAAAGAATACCTAGGTTTAACAGTGAAAGAAACATTTAAAACATGGACGGTATTAGAAACATTACTTTCATTTATCGCTTTTGGAGGAGTTTTACTACTTGATATGTTTGTTTAAAATAAGGATGTTTTTATAGTGGGATACTGTAGTAATTTTTTGTTAGGAGGAAGAAATGGTGAGTTCAAAATATATGATTGGTGTAGACATTGGGACAACTAGTACAAAATCAGTTCTATTTTCTACTGATGGATCTGTTATTGCAAGTCATGGAATTGAATATCCTTTATATTCTCCTACGCCGGAAACAGCAGAACAAGACCCAGAAGAAATTTTTCGTGCAGTAATACATACGATTAAAGAAACTGTACAGACAAGTAGTGTACAGCCGAATGATATTGTTTGCGTCTCTTTTAGTTCGGCAATGCATAGTATCATTGCTGTAGATGAGAAGGGAAAGCCGTTAACGAGATGTATTACTTGGGCAGATAATAGAAGTGCAAGCTGGGCAGAGAAAATAAAGAATGATATGAATGGTCATGAAATTTATTTGCGGACTGGGACACCAATTCATCCGATGTCACCACTTTCGAAAGTAGTTTGGCTACAAAATGAGCAGGCAGAATTGTTCGCAAAAACTTATAAATTTATTTCTATTAAAGAGTATGTTTTTTATAAGTTATATAAGGAGTATGTAATTGATTATTCTATAGCATCAGCAACAGGGATGTTTAATTTGAAATCTTTAAAATGGGATGAAGAGGCTTTACATGTTGCGGGAATTACAGATGACAAACTTTCTAAACTCGTTCCAACAACGCACAGTTTAACAGGATTAGATGAAGAGCTTGCCAATGAGATGAATGTACTTGTTTCTACTCCATTTGTAGTAGGAGCGAGTGACGGAGTCCTATCCAATTTAGGTGTAAATGCAATTGATCCTGGTGTTGTGGCTGTTACAATTGGTACAAGCGGTGCGATACGTGCTGTAACAAATCGTCCTGTAACAGATCCAAAAGGTAGAATTTTTTGTTACGCCTTAACTGAAGACCATTGGGTAATTGGCGGACCGGTTAATAACGGTGGTATGATTTTCAGATGGGCTCGTGATCAATTAGGTACTTCAGAGATTGAGCTTGCGAAGCGTTTAGGAAAAGATCCATATGAAGTGCTTACTGAAATAGCAGCAAAAGTGAATCCGGGATCCGACGGTTTATTATTTCATCCGTATTTAGCAGGGGAAAGAGCTCCTTTATGGAATGCAAATGCGCGAGGATCTTTCTTTGGACTTGGATTGCATCATAAGAAAGAACATCTTATCCGTGCTGTTTTAGAAGGAGTAATTTATAATTTATATACCGTTCTCCTTGCTTTAAAAGAACTCATTGGTGAACCGAAAAAAATTCAAGCGACAGGCGGTTTTGCAAGATCGGAACTTTGGAGACAGATGATGGCGGATATTTTTCATCAAGACGTATATGTTCCCGAAAGTTTCGAAAGCTCTTGCTTAGGAGCTGCCATCCTCGGCTTATATAGTTTAGGTGAAGTAGATACGTTGCATGTAGTTTCTGAAATGGTAGGTGCGAATTTCCACCATGAACCAAACATGGAAAGTGTGGAAAAATATAAAGATTTAACACCAATCTATATTCGTCTGTCCCGTCAATTGGAAGAAGAATATGAAAGTATAGCAGCGTATCAAAAAAAGTGGGTTTAAAGGCTATTTTGCAAGAAAATATGGTAACGTATAAAGAGGTACTCCAATTCTTTTAGGATACTCTTTCAACATAAAATATGTTAAGAAGTATGATGAACGAAAAATATAGGGAGAGAGGGTTATGAAAATGAAGGATAACAAAGAGTTTATTGGATATGTTGGAACATACACGAAAGAAAATAGTGAAGGAATATATAAGTTTACGTTAGACACGGAAGCAAAGAAAATTAGTAATGTAACACTTGCGGCCAAGTTGGATAACCCTACATATGTAACGATTAATCGAAATAATGAATATCTCTACTCTGTTGTTAAGGAAGGCGAATCTGGTGGTGTAGCTGCTTATTCGATTGATAGTAAAACTGGAGAGCTAATAGAAGAAAACAGACAAGTAGTAGAAGGGGCTTCTCCTTGTCATGTGAGTGTTGATAGTGGAAATCATACGGTAGTTACAGCAAATTACCATAAAGGAACGATTGAATCTTTTGAAGTAAATGAAGATGGAACTATAAATCCTGCTACATCGATTATGGCACATGAAGGTTCAGGTCCGAATAAAGAAAGACAAGAAAAACCACATGCACATTGTGCGGGATATACTCCTGATGAAAAATATGTAGTGGGTGTTGATTTAGGGATAGATAAAATAATTACGTATGAAATAAAAGATAGTACATTAACAGAAGTGAATCGTTTATCTGTAAATCCAGGGAGTGGTCCAAGACATATTACTTTTCATCCAAATGGAAAGTATGCTTATGTGATGACGGAGCTTAGTTCAGAAGTTATTGTGTTGACATATAATCCGGCAGAAGGATCATTTACAGAATTACAGTATATTTCTACTGTTCCAGAAGAGTTTGATGAAAATAATCAAGGAAGTGCAATTCATATTTCTTCTGATGGTCGCTTTGTATATGCAGGTAATCGTGGTCATAATAGTATTGCTGTTTTCAGTGTTGATCAAAACACAGGCCAGCTTGCATTTGTTGCACATACATCTACAGAAGGAAATTGGCCAAGAGACTTTGTATTAGATCCTACTGAAAAATTCCTTGTTGCTACAAATGAAAAATCACATAATCTTGTACTATTTTCAAGAAGTGAATCTACAGGTAAGTTAACGCTTATCCAATCTGATGTTGTTGTGCCGGAGCCTGTTTGTGTTAAGTTTTTAAACGTTTAAGTTGTGTTCGATATAATTTCATATACTCAGAAAACAATAAAAAGCAAAGCGATATCGCTTTGCTTTTTATTGTTTCTTTTTCGGTCTACGTACTAACTCGCCGCCGCAGTTTGGGCAAACGTTGTGTCTTTCTTCTGTACATGGTGCACAAAATGTACATTCATATACGCAAATGTATGCTTCAGAATCTTGTTCTAGCGATTGATCGCAAATTTGACAGTTTGTTTTCATTTGTAGTGCCATAGTAACTCTCCTTTTATTTAGAAAATTTATAATTTAATTATAATTCATTGGGTAGAGTTAGTCCTTTTCAATTGAAAGGAAATCGAATGATAAAGTTGTGATTTGAAATGAAAGATGCTCGTTTATTTTTAAATTGATTATTTCGTGCAGTTAGAATATTATGAAATAGTCAAAAGACAACAGGGGGTATACATTTTGACTAATCATAGCGAATATTTAAAAGCAAACTGCGAAAAATGCTTCGGTCTATGTTGCGTTGCATTACCGTTCGCAGCATCGGTAGATTTTGCAGTGAATAAAGATGGTGGTAAACCATGTTCCAATTTACAATCAGATTTTAAATGCAGTATACATAAAAATCTTAGAGGAAAAGGTTATAAAGGCTGTACAGTATTTGAATGTTTTGGCGCTGGACAGAAAATTTCTCAAGTTACATTTAACGGGGTAGATTGGCGGAAAGATGCTAAGCATGCGAGAAAAATGTATGATGCTTTTCCAGTTATGCATCAGCTCCATGAAATGCTTTGGTATTTGAATGAGGCGATTCTTTTAAAGGCAACACAGCCAATTCATAAAGAGTTGAAGACTGCAATTGAGGAGACAGAGCGACTTTCGAATCTAAATCCAGATGAGTTAATGAAAATAAATGTTCCAATGCATAGGGCAGAGGTGAACATTCTTCTTTTAGAAACGAGCGAACTAGTATGGAAAGAAATGAATACTGCGCGTAAGAAACGAATCATACACCGCGGCGCAGATCTTATGGGAGCAAACCTGAAAAAGAAAAATTTACAAGGGGCGAATTTAAGAGGAGCATATTTAATTGCGGCAAACTTAAATGGTGCAGACTTACGAGGGGCGGATCTCATTGGAGCAGATTTACGAGATGCAGATATTCGTGGGGCTGATTTTACAAATAGTATTTTTCTGACGCAAGTTCAAGTTAATGCGGCAAGAGGGGATAAACATACGAAATTACCGAAATTGTTGTCTCGTCCATCGCATTGGAGTGCGTAAAGAGTGAGGAGTATTTAGAGTGGACATATTTCAGTATTTAGAAGAGATGCAAGAGGATGTCTTTTCGTTAGCAGTAGAGCAAATAGAAGCGAAGTATTATGATATTTGTTGCATGATGGCGTCTACAGAATATGCAGAACGAATTAAAGCAATTGATTTAGAGTCATATAAGGAAAGTATTCGAGTAGGTTTGGATGTAGCTGTAGAAATGGCTACTAATGAAGAAGCAAAAGCGATTTATTTTGAGTATGACCTTGATAACGAATGGGATAGTCAGTTTTATGTTTGTGAGGAGTATTTTCCGATGGAAGAAGAGGATGACGATTGGGCATCTGAATGGACATATAATATTGAGGGGCCAGGGTCTGTAGAATTAGCAGATATGTATAAGGAAAATGGCTTTGATACAAGTGAAAAAGCAATCGGTATCACTTTATATTTAATTGCTAAAACGCTGTGTAGTTTTATAAGTGTACGTAGTGAAGTGCAAAGTAATATACCGATTTGTATTGGTTTTCACGACCAAGATCCAATTATGCGAGCAGGCAGAGATTAAGAACCTCTGCCTGCTTTTTATTTCTTTTCAAAAGTAGTAATGAAAACACTACATATAATAAGAATACCGCCAATAAAAAAGTTATTATTTAATGTCTCATTTAATAAGAGCCAACCAAGCAATGATCCGACGATAGGTTGGAAGAAGAAAAATAACGAGCCGATGCTTGCATCCATTAATTCTAATCCTTTATTCCAAAGGAAAAAGGCACCTGCTGTTGAGACGATTCCTAAATACAGTACGCCTAATAGTACATATAGGCTTATATGTTCAATCGGGCTTGATTGAAATTCCCATATCATAAAAGGTGTAATAAAAAAGAGTGAAAAGAATATGGCGTACGTTGTAATCACTAAAGATGAAAATTTGGCTGAAGCAATTTTTACATAAATAGATAGTAAAGCCCACGTAATAGCGGCACCAACTAATATGATTGTACCGATAAAATAGGAGCCAATTTCAATATCCCATCCGATTACGATAATGACACCGATTGTCGCTATGATGGTAGATAGTAATCTACGAGCGGTTAGTTTTTCTTTTAAAATGATCGCTGCAAATATAACCATAAATGCAGGTGTAGCTGATGTTACTAAAGATCCTGTATGAGCGTCGGATAATTTTGTTCCGATAAATTGACAAGTGATCGAAATGAAATATCCGATAAATCCAATCCAAGCGAATAATAACCAATCTTTTTTACGGATGGTTACTGTTTTCTTTTGCTTTTTCTCAGTAATTTTTAAAATCATATACAAAACAACAAAAGCAATGATAAAGCGTAGCCAAACGAGTGTTAGTGGTGGGATAAAGTCGAGTACATATTTGCTAACAACGTACATACCGCCCCATATACTAGCTGCTAGTGATAAACATATAGCTCCTAAAATGGTTTGTTTCATGTAAAGTACCTCCGTCTATTTTTAGGTATGATGAGTTCCCTAAGACGAGGCATAGTGCACTTGTTATATGATTGCCCGTCTTAGTTTATAGACGGCCTACAGGTTGATCGTTTTCGAATGAAGTGTTGTAGTACATGCGTGCATTCCTCCTTCATAATTTTATAATGATATTATAACTTAATTTTCAGTTTATTAGTGTGTTTCTTTAGAAAATGGAAATGGTGGTTGTGTAAGAAAGCATAGTATATAGTAGAAAAACATATTTTTTAAATAAAAGAAACCAATTACATAATTGATAAGTATATTAAGAGTAGGGTGAAAAAGTAGATTAATAGAGAAAGTGGAGGAGATTATTATAACTACAACCGTTATTTCTCATTTTTATAATGAAGAGTATTTATTACCGTGGTGGCTCGCTCATCATACGAAACTGTTTGATCATGGCATTTTAATTAATAAAGGCTCAACAGATCGTTCGGTTGAGATTTGTAAAAAATTCGCACCACACTGGGAGGTACGAGATTCTGTAAATCCAGAGTTTGATGCATATGCGACGGATCATGAAGTGATGAGGGTAGAACAAGAAATACAAGGATGGAAAATGATTTTAAATACGACCGAGTTTCTTTGTGTGCAAGATAAAAATCAGTTTTGGAAATCACTAAATGAATTGGGAGGAAGAATGTATTGGCTAGAAGGGCTTATTATGGTAGATGATCCTAACTACAATTATCCGGACCTTAACTTTGGACTACCTTTAATGAAACAGCGATTTCACGGTTATTTACCAGAAGACTGGCCGTTGTGGAGAAGAGGTAGATTTATTCATAATCATGAACATGGAAGTTATACGGTTGGAAGACATTTATCCGCGCATGAATCTATGATTTATCCCCCTCTTGCTTGTATATTATGGTTTGGATTTAGTCCGTGGAACGATGCGATGAGAAAGAGAAAGTTACAAATTGGTCCGACTCTTTCTGAAGCTAGTAAGCATGGGGGGATGGGTACACACCATATTATTACGCCGGAAAGATTAGAAGAATGGTATAAGGAATTAGCAAGAGGGACGAAGGATTTACGTTTTAGTGATGCGTACCGTTATGCTTTTGTATAAATGATTCCCACCATAAAATTGTTTCTTCGATTCCTGTATTTAGATCGTATGTCGGTTTCCAGTTTACTTCAGTTTTTAAACGTTCTACATGAACCCCGACAAATAAAGGTTCATCTTTAGAGAAAGGGATTGCACCCAGTTTAATTAAGTGCTCTTTTCCTATCTTTTTCGCAATGATAGATGCTAATTCTTTAATTTGTACAGATTGACCAGAAGCGATATTGATTGTGCCTGTAACGTCGTGTTCTAATATCGTTACGAGAGCATGAGCGACGTCGCTCACATGGAGGAAATCTCTTGATTGTTTTCCATGTGTACATATTGCCTCCTCATTTTTTAATAAAGAAGTGATAATGTTAGAAACGAGCCGGTTCCCTTGTTCATGAGGGCCATACATATGAAAAATGCGGCCCCAACACATGCTGAGACCGGTTTGCTTGGCGTACGTTTGGAGCCAGGAGTGTAGTGCATTTTTACATAATGAATACGGGGTTTTATAAGAAAGAAGCGGTGAATCTTCAAACAATACACCGTTAAACCATTCATACTCTGCGCCAGTACCGGCAACGACGACTCGCTTTCCGCCGCATGTTGTGAAGTGTTGAATCAATGAGATACTGGATGTAAGCCAATAGTAATTATTAATGGATACGTAGCATGCTGGAGGCACTGCTTCCCAAGCTAAATGAATGAGATGACTAGGTTTTATGTCGTAAATGAGTTTTTTTATTTCTTCATCGCAAAGTAAGTTAACTTTATGCCAATGGCAAGAAAGATGGGAAGGCTTATTTGTATTGTAAGTGGCGTGCACTTCATAGCCCTTTTGAATAAGAGAATGTACAACATATTTACCAATCCATCCGCTACCGCCTGTTACAAGGATTTTTTTCATGGCTCAATTACCTCAACTTCTGGTATTGTTACTAAAAATTTGCCGCCCCACTCACGAATGAAAGAGCATTCTTTCATAATCTCGTCTTTTAAATTCCAAGGAAGTATAAGAATGTAATCAGGTTTTGTACGTTTTATTTCTTCTGGAGATTTTATTGGAATGCGGGTTCCTGGTAGAAGGAGATTTTGTTTATGAGGGTTTTTATCTACTGTATAAGCTAGAAATTCTTTTCCTATCCCGCAATAATTTAAAAGGGTGTTTCCTTTAGCTGGCGCACCGTAACCGATAATTTGTTTGTTTAAAGCTTTCGCTTCGATAAAAAACTGTAAAATATTTATTTTCAATTGTTCGATGCGTTTAGAAAAAAGGAGATAACAATCTAATGTATTTAGCCCGTGATCCACTTCTTTTTGGATTAATTTTGTAACACTAGAATGGGTAGTTGATTCGTCACTATGATGTTTTACAAAAATACGTAAGGAACCACCGTGCGTAGCAAGTTCTTCTACATCGATAATTTGTAAATGATGGTGAGATAAAACTTTTTGCAGGCTTATAAGTGAGAAATAGGAGAAGTGCTCATGGTATATCGTATCAAACTGTTTAAAGGATATGAGATTTAATAAGTGCGGGAATTCAATTGTTATTGTTCCGTCTTGTTTTAATAACGTTTTTAAACCTGCCACAAAATCATGTAAGTTCGGAACGTGTGCTAATACGTTATTAGCAATGATTAAATCTGCTTGCGGTAATTTTTTTGCTAAGTCGTTGCTGAAAAAATTCACTTCCGTAGGAATTCCTTTTTGGATAGCGATTTCTGCTACATTTTTTGCAGGTTCAATTCCCAATGTTTCGATATTTTCTTTTTGAAAGTATTGTAATAAGTACCCGTCGTTACTCGCGATTTCAACCACCTTGGAGTCTTTCTTTAAATAGAAACGCTTAATCGCCATTTCTACATATTGTTTAGCATGCAGTAGCCAGCTTGATGAGTAAGAGCTAAAGTATAAATAGTCATGAAAAATATTGTGCGGAGATTCAAATTCATCTAATTGCACAAGTAAACAAGAGTGACAAACAAATGTGTGCAGCGGATAAAAAGGCTCCATTTTATATGAGTTTTCTGGAGAAACAAATGAGTTAGCGAGAGGAGAAACACCCAAATCTAAAAAAGTGTTGCTGAGTAATGAGTGGCAAAAACGGCATTTTTTCTGTTCCATTTTATAGCCCCCTTATAAATTTTTGAATGCATCGATTTGTTGTCGCGTGAAAGATTCGATATTTTCACCAGATGCATATTTTTTGTACCAATCAACAGTCCAAGTGATAGCCTTATCTGTTGATAACTTAGGAGTCCAGCCGAGTTTAGTTACTGCTTTTGTACTATCGAGTGTTAAAACAGGCGATTCATAAGGAGTGTTTGTAGAGGGGGAAGTGATTGTTAGTTGTTTATTCCATAATTTTATTACAGATTGAATGACATCATGAACGGTTTTGTTAAGTTCGTTCAACGGGCCGAAATTCCATGCTTCTGCATATGCAGCGTCTGTCCAAAGTTTTTCAGCTAAAAGGATATAGCCGTGTAAAGGATCTAATACGTGTTGCCACGGGCGAATAGCCTTTTTGTTTCTAATCGTTAACGTACCATCTTGTAAATATGCACGAATGACATCTGGGAATAATCGGTCTTCGGCCCAATCCCCACCACCGATGACGTTACCTGCTCTTACTGAGGCGAGTTTCTGAGTATTAGTGTGGAAGAATGATTTTTGATAGGATGTTGCCACTATTTCAGCGCAAGCTTTACTAGCACTATAAGGGTCGAAACCTCCTAGCCGGTCAATTTCCACGAATGCCCGGTTACCGCTCCCGTCATTTTCATAACATTTATCACTTGTAACATTAATGATGCCACGTATACTTTCTATATGTTTTGCAGCTTCCAATACGTGAACAGTGCCTAAAACATTCGTTTTAAATGTTTCGATAGGATCTTTGTATGAAGTGGTGACGATTGGCTGGGCAGCTAAATGAAATAGTATGTCAGGGTTATGATGTTTTAGGGCGTGTAATAAAGAATCGTAATCTGTAATGTCGCCTTTAATTGTTATGCACTCTTTTGCTACGTTACATTGTTCAAAAAGATTAGGAATCGATGGGGGATGAGAAGAAAAGCCAACTACTTCTGCACCTAAAGAAGTTAAGAAAAGGGTGAGCCAAGAGCCTTTAAATCCAGTATGTCCCGTAATAAATACTTTTTTCTTATTCCAAAAAGATGAAGAAGCCATATTACCAAACCTTCCACGGAGCGTTATTACTTTCCCATAGCTCGACTAATTTATTTTTATCGCGCAATGTATCCATCGGATGCCAAAAACCAGTATGTTGATATGCTGATAGTTCGTTTTTGTTTACTAACTGAACTAAAGTGTCTGTTTCAAAAACAGACTTATCTCCACTAATGTAATTGAAAACTTCAGGGTTTAAAACGAAAAATCCACCGTTAACCCATCCGCCATCCCCGAGTGGCTTCTCTTGAAAAGATGTTACAGACTGTTTATTTAATATGAGAGAACCGAATCTACCAGGAGGTTGTACGGCGGTAACAGTTGCCGTTTTTCCATGTTTTTTATGAAATGCAATAAGTTCTTTTATATTTACGTTACTTAATCCATCGCCATAAGTGAGGCAGAAAGGTTCGTCGCCAACAAAATTTTGAATCTTTTTCACTCGTCCTCCCGTTTCGGTATTTACACCAGTATCGATTAGTGTAACTTTCCACGGTTCTACACGTTGAGAATGGCTAGTAATTGTATTATCGCTTAAATGTATCGTGAAATCTGACATGTGTAAGTTGTAATTTAGAAAGAACTCTTTAATTGCATATCCTTTATACCCTAAGCAAATAATAAACTCTGTAATGCCGTAATGGCTATACAAACTCATAATGTGCCATAGAATAGGTTTTGTTCCAATTTCAATCATAGGTTTCGGTTTTAAATGTGTTTCTTCCCCAATCCTTGTCCCGTATCCACCAGCAAGAATAACAGCTTTCATTTTTTCCTCCTAAAATAAAAATTTATAATATATACAGTATTCATATTGTATGCAAATGGTTTTGTTTTTGACTAAGTGCGTAAAAATGTGTGGAAAATGATGGTGTGAGAAATATTAAGGTTTAAATTTAGGGAATAATTGTTGATATTCAGGGTGGTTACGTAAGTCTTGTGTTATGCTACTAAGCTCTAAAAATCGAGTTTCAAGTTGATCAGAGGACTGACCATAATGTGTTTGAAGCCCCATTCGAATGCCTTTTTTTGAAAGGGTAGGTGTTATTTGTAACTTTCTTGCCTTTGTATGTTCGTTCCAAGGACTAAAGTAAAATTTAACAATGAATGAAGGGGAGTTATAAACGACATGTTGATGCCGCGTAAAATGTCTGCCTGGTAAATATGCACCATCAAGATGGTTGTGTATAAATCTCCAGGCACAGCCGATTTCTGGGTTATAAGGAAAAAGTCCGTGATATCGTTGTTCTACTAAAGGAGTGGAATATCTTAGTTTTGAATAATTGTAATCATGCTTATCAATCATGACAATCATTCGAATCGCATACATATTTTGACCTAACGTATGAAGTGATGAGAAAAATTCTTCTACATTGTTACAACAAAGAAATTCTGTAGTATTTAATACCATCTTCCAACCTGAAACTTCTCTTTCAATTTCCATTACCTCAATATCAGTATTAGTCGGATCGAATTCAAGGAATCTTGAATCTCGTACTTCCCAGTGGGGAGCAAATAATTTACAAATTTCAACGGAACGATCTGTAGAACCTCTATTAATTAAAATACCGTGATCAAATATTTTTGTATGATGCATAAGCCACCATGGTAATAAATACTCCTCGTTATAAAAGTGAGAGATAATAGTTTTAGTAATTTCAATCTCCTCCAATAGCATGAATAATAATTTTAATTAAATATTATTATCATATGTTTTGTATTAAAAAAGGTTGAAAGGAATATGCGATTCTATGATGATATTTTCATAGTAATGTAGTATAGGAAATATAATTCGATTATAAGAATTAAGTAATATATTGTTAATTTACAAAATGATAAAATGGTAAGTGGAATTGTGTATAAATTATGAATAATAAACCGTCACGTTTGACTGTATAGTTTATGTATTGTATGATGGTAGTAATATAAACAAGGGGGGAAGATCGTTGGGAAGGTGTATCGAATCGGACAGTTGGCTCTCATGGCTCACGTGTCGAAACGAACGATTGATTATTATACGAATCTAGGTATCTTAAAAGCGGAGCGATCTCAATCTAATTATCGCTATTACGACGAAACAGCATTTGAGACATTACAATTTATTGAGAAGTGCAAAGAAATGCATATGCCGCTTTGTGAGATTAAAGAGAAAATCGAGGAGAAGAAAAAGCTGCTCGGTATCAATGAACACGTTTCGAAACAAGTGAATGAAGTGACAGACCATATTCATCGATTAGAAGCAGAGTTAACAGAATTAAAGCCGCTTTTAGATGGATTGACTGATTCACAACGTGAAAAAATATCGAAATCTTTATCTGGTCAAACGACAGCTTTAATACAGACACTTGCTCTATTATTATAGAAAAAGTGAAATCCGACCTCTTTAATTTTTGTATCGGGCTATGTTTTCTAAGAAAGAAATAAGAAAACATTATAGTATACAGGAGGTGGACACCTTAGTTTTTTTACTAAGGGGATTCATTGGAAATATTTAATTTAGTCATGGTTGCGATTTTAATCGCATTTACTGGATTTTTCGTAGCAGCTGAGTTTGCGATTGTAAAAGTACGTTCAAGTCGTATTGATCAGCTTGTTGCAGAAGGAAAACGCGGTGCTTTAGCAGCGAAAAAAGTAACAACAAATTTAGATGAATATTTATCTGCTTGTCAATTAGGTATTACAGTTACAGCTATGGGATTAGGTTGGTTAGGTGAACCGACAATTGAAAAGTTATTACACCCGTTATTTGAGAAATGGAACTTAAATCCTTCTATTTCATCAGTATTAACATTTGGTCTTGCTTTTATGATTATGACGTATTTACACGTTGTAGTAGGAGAATTAGCTCCAAAAACGATGGCAATTCAAAAGGCTGAAAGGGTAACGTTATTATTGGCGGGTCCATTAATGATGTTCTATAAAGTGATGTATCCATTTATTTGGGTATTGAATGGTTCAGCGCGTGTTGTAACTGGCTTATTCGGTTTAAAACCAGCTTCAGAACATGAAGTAGCTCATACAGAGGAAGAATTACGCCTTATCCTTTCAGATAGCTATGAAAGTGGCGAAATTAATCAAGCTGAATACAAGTATGTAAATAACATTTTTGAATTTGATAATCGTATTGCAAAAGAGATTATGGTACCGCGAACAGAAATCATTGGTTTCTATTTGGAAGATTCAGTAGAAGAACACATGAAAGTAATCCAAAATGAGCGATACACACGTTATCCGATTTTTGGAGAAGATAAAGATGATATTATCGGTATGGTCAACGTAAAAGATTTCTTTATTCGATATATGACCGAGGATCAAAAAGATTTATCATCAATTCGCTCGTATATGCGTCCGATTATTGAAGTGATGGAAACGACTCCAATTCACGATTTATTACTTCAAATGCAGAAGAAGCGAATTCCGATGGCTGTTTTATATGATGAGTACGGAGGAACAGCTGGAATTGTAACGCTTGAAGATATCTTGGAGGAAATCGTCGGCGAAATTCGTGATGAATATGATGAAGATGAAGCACCACCAATTCAACATGTGAACGAGCAACATATCATTGTTGATGGAAAAGTGCTTATCTCAGAAGTGAAAGATTTATTTGGATTACACATTGAAGAAGATGATGTGGATACAATCGGTGGATGGATTATGATGCAAAATCATGAAATCGAAGAAGGACAACACGTTGAGGCGGAAGGTTATGAATTTAAAGTGTTAGAAAAAGACGCTTACCAAATTAAACGTGTTGAAATTCGTAAGATGGAAGAGGAACAAGAAGAAGAGAAAGCAGCAACTGTGTAAGTTGCTGCTTTTCTTCTAAAGTACAAAAAAATGAGAACTTAGGAGCGGATATTTTGATTCAAGAAGCCTTACGCGTATATCGATTACAATTGTATGTGATCTTTAGTGGTTTACTACTTATGTGGACGATTACTCCGTTTGGAAAACAAGTAACAGGGTTTGGAATTGGTTTAGCTGTAAGTGCATATTGTCTTTGGCTATTAGCTCGCAGAGTAGAGAAAATAGGGAAAAGCATTGTAATGAAAGAAAAGGCTCCTGGATTAGGAGTTTTAAACCGATTTGCAGCTGCCATTTTAGGAGCTATCATCATGTATGAAATTGAGCATGAAATGGAAATGTGGGCATTCGGTACAGGCATTTTAGGTGGTCACTTTTTAATGATTGCGAATTTAGCTTATGCAAATATGCAGGTAGTGAAAGAAGAAGAAAAGAAAAGGGAACATGCTTCGAAAAACATTGAGCTATGATGAGAGGGGCCTAATTGGGGTTCCTTTTTATTTTATTGATATGATACAAGTAACTAAATTAACGACAAATATAATACGCTTCTTTTTTGCGTTTTTCAATAGTATGAAAAATAATAAAAAAAAATTTAAAAACCCATCGATTTCTTAAGGTTATGTATGTTATCATGACAAAAGACTTTTTGAAAGAGGTGGATATCAATGTTACAAGCGCTACTAATTTTTGTGCTTCAAATTATTTACGTTCCCATTTTAACAATTCGTACGATTTTGCTTGTAAAGAATCAAACAAGATCCGCTGCTGCTGTTGGATTGTTAGAAGGAGCTATTTACATTGTCAGTTTAGGTATTGTGTTTCAAGATTTATCAAATTGGATGAACATCGTTGCCTATGTCATTGGCTTTAGTGCGGGACTGTTATTAGGCGGTTATATAGAGAATAAATTAGCAATTGGTTATATTACGTATCAAGTTAGTTTACTAGACCGTTGTAATGAATTAGTAGATGAATTACGTCACTCTGGATTTGGCGTCACAGTATTTGAAGGCGAAGGTATTAATTCGATACGTTATCGATTAGATATCGTTGCAAAACGTTCTAGAGAAAAAGAACTGTTAGAAATTATTAATGAAATTGCACCGAAAGCCTTTATGTCTTCTTATGAAATCCGCTCATTTAAAGGTGGATATTTAACGAAGGCGATGAAGAAGAGAGCGTTAATGAAGAAAAAAGATCATCATGCATCGTAAAGAAAAGGGAGTAGTGCCGCTTTAAAAGTTCCCATATGTAAAAGAGAGGAATCTACATTAAAATAGATTCCTCTCTTTTTTATTGTTAATTGAAAAACTAAATCGTATAATTATTTTTTTTACTCATCCTCAAATTAATGATTAGCCATATAACTTGAAAAAATACCGGTATGATAAACGCGATTAATAAAACGATAAGTGATATGGATTTAATTTCGGGTGTTTGAATAACACCAGCACCATCCACATCTCGTAGCCAAATGATAGCGGCCCATATTCCAAAAACGATAATCCAAAATAGGTTACCAATCCACCAAGAAATCCATCGTTTTTTCATGTTAACACCCCTTACATGTATCCGCTGTTAAAAGCATATTTTCGTTCGTTACATTTATAATGAAACAACTTTAAAATTAGTTTTTAACTGTATATCTAACTTGTTTGAAGGTGACTATTTCTCCATCATCATTATTATCTTTCGTTTGTAAAAGTTGAACTTTTGGTTTGTAGTCTGTCCGATGAGCGTGTTCGATATCTTTAATGTTAAGCTTGTAGGATTCACCATTCTTTAGCTTTTGTTCTAACACTTTTTTATTAGCAACATAAATAAAAGTTACTTTATTGTCATCAATTCCCTCGGTCTTAATTTCTAACTCATTATCTTTTGTTGTAATCGTTGGTGTTAATAATTCCATACTGCCGCTTCCGGTTTCTAAAGAATTTTCTGCTATAGTTGAACATCCTGATAGTATGATTCCGGTGAATAGAAGAACAATTAATTTCTTTTTCATAACATCCCCCCGATTCTATGTGATTTTTGATTTTGGCATTGTTAGACTGCTAGTGTTTTATGTAAACGTTTCGTGAGCATTCCTTTTGATTGTACCATAATATGTAAAATGACGCAGGCTGTATATCCAATTTAAGGGAGATTGAAAGTTTACTTATTGCTGTAAATTAGTATTTTTACAGTAGGCATATATCTTCTTTAGGAAATCCTTTTTCGTATTTAAAATATGTAATGAAATAAAACCAATAAGTCCTATTCCACCAAAAATAAGCCATGGTGTATACACTCCGCTTAAGTTGGATGTAAAAGATGTACCGGTATAATTACCGATGATAAAACCAAATGCGAGTGATAGTTGATAAAATCCAAAGAAAGTGGCTGTATATGATTCATTACTGTAATTTGCAATAGCGATATCAGCGTTAGGTAATACGAGTGTTTCACCGATTGTAAATAAAATTACACAAATAAAGAGCCAATATGGGTGTTGAAATAAAGGAATGAGTAAAAAGGAAATACTCATTAATAAAACACCGTATTTAATAATCGAAAGTGTGTTGTATTTGTGGAATAATTTTCGGAATAATACCATAAATATGACGCCTGTTATTGCATTTATCGTAATAACGAGTGTAGCAAGTTGATTGCTATTACTAATGTTTTTCATATGAAGTGGAAGTGCGACAGTGAGCTGAGTAAACATAATATAGAAGAAAATCATGATAAAGGAAAACAGAAGGAAAGACTTGTTTTGTAAGATGGCCTGTATTCCTAATGTAATAGACGTGTTTTCAGTAGTGACTTGGAAGTGATTTTTAAGTAAGTAAAAGATAAAAGCAAATAACAGCATAAGAAATCCTGTTAGAGAGAAAGCATAGATTGGATCGAGTAAGAGTAAGAACCCTCCAGCAATTGGTCCGATTATTGCACCGCAATTAAAGCTAAGGTTTAAATATGTAAATAAATTTTTTCTCAAATGAGCTGGCTGTGAGCCAAATATAGCGCGAGCGGCAGGTTCGTAAAATGCAGTTCCGAAGCCAATAAGTGCAGAAGAAATAGAAATTGTATAGAAATCAGAGCATATTCCTAAAGCGATAAATCCGATTCCTCTCAAAAATAAACCGGCTATCATCATAATGATATAGCCTATTTTGTCAGCAATTAATCCTGAGAATAAAGGGATAACTCGTGATGTAATTATTATAACCGTCAACACTGTTCCTACTTGAAAAGCTGAAAAATGGAGAAAGGTTAATAGATAAATAGCTAAAAATGCGTATACTGCAAAATATCCAAAAGACATAAAAAATGAAGAAATAAGCATGAAACGTATCGGTGTTGAGAAACTTTTCATAGAACTCCTCCTAATATTGTAACCAGTAAAATGATTTAATGGTTAACTATTTTATATTATAATTATACATAAAGTCAGAAAAAAGTAAAATTTAAGAAGAAGGTGAATGGAATTGAATCAAAATGCACCAAATGAACTAGAATATATTCGGGAATTTTTAAATACATGGAAAATACCAAATGATACGAGACAGCCAATTGACTTGCTGCAAACAGAAGAGGATATAAAGAAATTTATGAAAGAATCTTTTCATGAACAGTTTCCATTTCATACGATAGAGGAATTAAAAAGTTTTCGAGAAGATATTCGGGCGGCAATTGAAGGTGAGGGATCGTTGCAAAAGTGGTTAGAGAAATATCCATTTCATGTACATGTAATGGAAGATATGAAAGGTATTACGTATGAACCAATGCACGAGGAAAATATATATACAAAAGTATTAAGTATTGTTTTAATGGCAGTTCAAGAAAATTTGTGGGGGAGGTTAAAAGCATGTCCAGATTGTCGCTGGGTATTTTACGATCATTCGCGAAATGGAAGCAAAAGATGGTGCGGTATGTATGCTGGTGAAGAAGGAGGCAGAGCATGCGGTACAATTGCAAAAGTGAAAAATTACCGAGCGAAGAGAAAAGGAAGAACGGGTTATAATGTGTAATTAATAGTAAGGGAAGAAAATGGATGGGGGAATGTAGCATATGAAAGGTACACAAATGTTAGCTTTAAATAAAAAGTGTTGGGATACAGTTGCACCTTATTTCTTTCAAGTGGACTGTTTACCGAAATATGGCCCGTATACAGCGTCTGAAGATGAGATTCATTTGTTTGATTCAATTAAAGGTAAAAAGGTTCTTGATATTGGATGTGGAAGTGGGCATTCGTTGCAATATATGGCGGAACGTGGTGCAGAAGAATTGTGGGGACTGGATCTTTCGAGCACACAAATTGAAACGGCACATGAAACGTTACAGTCGTGGAATCCAAAGTTAATATGTGGAGCAATGGAAGAGGAAAGGGATATTCCGAAAGGGTATTTTGACATAGTATACTCCATTTATGCATTAGGTTGGACTTCAGATTTAAGAAAAACGTTGGAATTAATTTATTCTTATGTAAAGCCAGAAGGAAGCTTTATTTTTAGCTGGGAGCATCCCGTATATTCAAACTTAATGTATGGAACAGAGGAGATTGCTTTCAGCTCGTCTTATCATGAAGAAACTCCTATTACGTTTGAAACATTTAAAGGGGAAGATGTACAAGCGACATTATATAAACGAAAAATGAGTACATACATAAATGAGTTAAATAGAGTTGGTTTTACAATTGAGAGGATTAAAGAGCCTGAACCATCGAGCTCGTTTGATGAAGAATTAGCTGAGCCGTCTACGAAATATTATTCTTTACATAAAGCTAGGATGGTGCCGACTACTTTTATTATTAAGGCAAGAAAATGAAAAATACAGCGTACACTGAAAAAAGCGTACGCTGTATTTTATTAAAGGTTAATACTTATCTCTTCGGTTGAAAAATATGTTGAAAGAAGTATTTGTGATGTAAGTTATCTACAATTTTATTTGCTTGATATGTGCGATGTTGCTCGAGTCGGAGTCTTTGCTCCATCATTTTGATTGCGTGATCAGATAAACGTAACATAATACATTTCCCCTTTTCTATAAATATAGGTGACTATTTGGTATCGATCCCATATTTATAACTAAGGAGGCAAAATGTGTAGCATAGGCAAAAAGCACCTTCCTCTCCCATTACGCTTACGAGGTTAGCTGTCGGACTCGGGAAGTGAGAGTTCCCTACTTAAAAAAGATTCGCCCCAAGTAGCATAGCTACAAAAGTGGTTCCCCCGCTCCAAAATTTGGACTCAGCAAAAGGTTTTATAGAGTAAAAGATAACACAAATAATCAGGTTAGTCAAACTATTTATTGTTTTCTGTCTTTTTTAGTGAGGTTAAAATCACACCATCAGGCAATACGATATTTTGTACTTCAATAAAGCCATGTTTTTTATATAATGACAAAGCAGGTGTATTTTCTTTCCCTGTTTGTACAATATATGTTTTCGAAGAGGAGAACATGTCAAATACATAAAGTAGTAGTTTTGTTGCAATCCCTTTATGAAAATGATCGGGGGATACTACTAAACGATGAATATCTACTTCCTCTTCATCTATTTTAAAAGAAATAAAACCAGCAAGTGTATCTTCATAAAAATAGCCGTAGAAAATTTCATCACATGATTGAATATCGGCTACAGTATCATAAAGTCGAGGGATAGCTGTACTATTTATATATTTTGCCTCGATTTCATAAGCAGGTATTTGAATGTTTAAAATAGAAGTAGCGGTTCTGTGAGAAGTTGTTACTAATTTTTGAATCATAGGGTAAAACCTCCTTTTAGACTTTCTTTTCATAGATTTGACAACATTTTTCTTTTTTGGATATAATAATTATAATAGCTACATAATAATTTAGTATGAAAAAGAATTACACTATAATAGAAATGGAGGACTAAAGATGGGATGGATTATCACATTAATAGTTGGTGCTATTATAGGTGCAATTGCTAGTTCTATAACGGGTAAAAATTTCCCGGGTGGTATGTTCGGTAATATAATTGCAGGTTTATTAGGTGCTTCGTTAGGTGGTAAGTTATTTGGATCCTTTGGGCCATCACTTGGTGGGATTCATGTTGTGCCAGCATTATTAGGAGCAATCGTGTTAATTTTTATTGTATCATTTGTAGTGAAAGCTGCAAAGAAATAGATATATAGATTATGATGAAAAGCCCTGAATAAGGGCTTTTCATCATTCGAAGAGGTGGTTTCGTTGGAGAAAATAAGTATAAGAAAAAGAGATAAGCTGAAAAAGTTTTTTAGAGAACACAATTATTTAGCAGTGTTACTTGGGTTTGCACTATTGTTCATTAATATTTTACTACTAACAAAAATATCATTTGTTTTTACACCGTTTATCGTCTTTTTAAAAACAATTTTCTTCCCGGTATTATTAGCGGGCGTATTATTTTACATTTTGCATCCATTCGTTTCACTTTTAGAAAAGAAAGGTGTTTCAAGAATCGTATCGATAGCCTCGATATACTTAATCGTAATTGGGTTATTTGTGTTTTTAGTTTTAACGGTTATTCCAATTATTAAAGATCAAATTGATGCATTAATAGATAACTTACCGTATTTCGGTCATGAAATTGAACGAGCGGCACGTAGATTTGGGGAAAGTAATTTACTAGGAAAAATTCAGGAGAATTTAAATATTGATGTAGCGAGTATGGTAAAAGACTATACAGTTGATTTTACGAAGTCGTTATCATCAGTAACAGGAAATGTAACTGGATTTTTAAGTACCCTTACAGAGGTCGTTTTAACGTTTGTAATGGTTCCGTTTATATTGTTCTATCTTTTAAAAGATGGTGAGCAATTACCGAATCACTTTTTAAAGTTTATTTCAGAACAAAGACGACCAGCAGCGATGAGAATACTAGACGATATGCATTATGCGATTAGCTCGTATATTAGAGGACAAATTATCGTTAGCTTATTTATCGGTATTATGCTATTAATTGGTTACCTTATTATCGGTATTAAATATGCAGTACTACTTGCTATTTTAGCGATGATTGTAAATATTGTTCCGTATGTAGGACCAATCATTGCAATTACACCAGCGTTAATTATCGCATTTATTGACTCGCCAGCAATGGTTTTAAAGGTAATTATCGTAATGATGGTTGTACAATTAGCAGAAGGTAAGTTTATTTCTCCGCAAGTCATGGGGAAAAAGTTAGATATTCATCCGATTACTATTATCTTTATTATTTTAACTGCCGGAAATTTATTTGGAATTATGGGGATTATTTTAGCAATTCCAGGATATGCGATACTAAAAGTGTTAGTTACGCACGGTTATCGATTTGTTAAGTTGAATACGTAGGAAAAAGAGCTAAAACAGTATTATCTGTTTTAGCTCTTTTTTATTAACAATTGATTTGCATATTGGCGTGCCCATTGATCCGCTTCTAATATAGCATCTAGTGAAGGATCTTTTACGTTATGATGGGCTTCAACTGTTTTGTAAATTGTTTTTTCAATATCGAAAAAGGTAATTTCATTTTTTAAGAATAGTGCATTTGCAATTTCATTTGCTGCATTTAATACAGCAGGAGTAGTACCACCAATTTTGCCACATTCAAATGCGTATTGTAGGCAAGGGAACTTCTCTAAATCTGGTTTTTCAAAATGTAAACTACCGATTTCTAATAAATTTAATTTTTCATAGGAAGAAGGTAGCCGAGTAGGGTAGTGAAACGCATATTGAATTGGCATTCTCATATCAGGAGCACCGAGCTGCGCTATAACTGATCCATCAATAAACTCTACTAAAGAATGAATGATACTTTCTTTATGAATCATAACATCAATTTTTTCGTAAGGGATATCAAATAGCCATCTCGCTTCCATTACTTCAAAACCTTTATTCATTAACGTAGCAGAATCAATCGTTAGTTTTGCACCCATTAACCAGTTTGGGTGCTTTAAAGCATCTTTTGCTTGTAAATTTTTCATTTCTTCACGTGTTTTATCACGGAATGCACCACCAGAAGCTGTAACGATTAATTTGTCAATTTCTTTATTATTTTCTCCGTTTAAACATTGGAAAATAGCTGAATGTTCGCTATCGACTGGAATTAAACGACATCCGTTTTGTTTCGCAAGTTCAGTTACAATATGTCCAGCTGCAACTAACGTTTCTTTATTAGCGATGGCAATATCTTTCTTCGCTTTTAATGCTTCAATTGTTGGGAGTAATCCTGAAACACCAACGACGGAACTTAATACAAGATTTGAATCAGGGTGAGTAGCTACCGCAATTAAGCCATCTGTTCCGTATGTAATTTTTACGTTGGTTGAAATACGCGTACGAAGCGTGTCTGCTAATTCTTTTGTCGCGACGCTTACAATGCGAGGTTGAAACGTTTTGATTTGTTGCTCAAGAAGCTCGATATTATAATTTGCGGTTAAACCGACGATTTTAAAATGTTCGGGATGAGCTGAAACGACATCTAATGCAGATGTGCCGATAGATCCTGTTGAACCTAAAATGGATATATATTTTACCATGAAAAAAACCTCCAAAGTTGTTTCGAGTATTTCTGCAAACCTATATAATATTAGGCAATTGAAGTGGAAATTCCTGCTATATAAAATAGAAAATTTTGGTTTGTTTAGAAGTGAAATGTGATAAACTGTAAAAAATAACGAAAAGCGATGAAAGAGAAGAGTACATATTCGAAACTTTTCAGAGAGCTGATGTGTGGTGGGAATCAGTAAGGGATGAATGTGGAATGGGCTCTGGAGCTTCTAACTGAAATGAGTAGGTAAAGACGGTTGCTTCACGTTAAGAAGTTGAAGTGAGCTAACAATAGCTAATTAAGGTGGTACCGCGGGAGTCTCTCGTCCTTTTTTAAGGATGAGGGGCTCTTTTTATTTTGAGAAAGGAGGAGTTAGCATGAGTGAGAAAATAATGTTAACTGGGATTAAACCAACAGGTTATCCGCATTTAGGAAATTATATTGGCGCTATAAAACCTGCGTTGCAAATGTCAAAGAAGAATGAAGGAAAAGCATTGTACTTTATAGCTGATTATCATGCGTTAAATGCTGTGCATGATCCGGGTCAGTTCAGTAGTTATACGAAAGAGGTAGCAGCTACTTGGTTATCACTTGGACTTAGTGAAGATGTTATTTTTTATAGGCAAACGGTAGTGCCCGAGATTCTAGAATTAGCTTGGATATTAGCTTGCCTAACTCCGAAAGGGCTTATGAACCGTGCTCATGCGTATAAAGCGAAAGTAGAGCAAAATAAAGAGGCAGGGTTAGAGGTAGATGCTGGTGTGAATATGGGGTTATATACGTATCCAATATTAATGGCGGCTGACATATTATTATTTCAAGCTACTCATGTGCCTGTCGGAAAAGATCAAATTCAGCATATTGAAATCGCGCGTGATATTGCGACGTATTTTAATCATACTTTCGGCACGACATTTACGCTTCCAGAGTATGTCATACAAGAAGAAGGCGCAATATTACCAGGGCTTGATGGAAGAAAGATGAGTAAAAGTTACGGGAATGTGATCCCATTATTTGCAGAGAAAGAAAAACTACGAAAGTTAATATTTAAAATCAAAACAGATTCTTCACTTCCAAATGAACCGAAAGAACTAGAAACGTTATATACAATATATAAAGAATTTGCAACGGAAGATGAAATGCAGTCAATGCGTGAAAAATATGAAACTGGCATTGGATGGGGCGATGTGAAAAAAGAGTTGTTTCGCGTTGTAGACCGTGAATTGGCTGGGCCTCGTGAGAAATATGCTATGTATATGAATGAACCAAATTTATTATATGAAGCGTTGGAAAAAGGTGCTGAGCGGGCGCGGACTATTGCGAAGGTAAATTTAACAGAAATTAAGAAACGGATTGGATTTGAGAGGGAGCACTGAGCGTTCCCTCTTTTTTCTCTATAACTTATTCGTCATATCGATGAGTAAAGCAAGGAATTCGCATATTCTTTTGAAACTTATTAGTTGCATATATTAAAAAGTATGCTACTATAGGGTTACTTATTAAACGTGTTTAATAAGTATAATGAAAGTCACTTAATAAAGATATTTAATAAGTAGGGTTCATTTGATTACGAAGGAGATGATTCTATGAAAACAGAAAAAGAAAAGATGTTAGCGGGAGAAATGTATATTGCAGATGAAGAAGAATTAGTAGCTGATAGGGTGAAGGCAAAACGTTTAACACGTCTTTATAACGAGGCGATGGAGACAGGAGATGAGAGGCGTTTTACATTATTAAATCAGCTTTTAGGTTCTTCAGCTGACGGGGCATCACATATTAAACCTACTTTTCGTTGTGATTATGGTTACAATATCCATATTGGAAAGAATTTTTTCTCCAATTTCAATTGTGTGATTTTAGACGTTTGTGAAGTGCGAATTGGGGATAATTGTATGTTTGCACCTGGTGTTCACATTTATACTGCTACTCATCCTTTACACCCGGTAGAGCGGAATTCTGGTAAAGAATATGGAAAGCCTGTAAAGATTGGTAACAATGTTTGGGTAGGCGGGGGAGCTATTATTAACCCTGGTATTTCAATTGGAGATAACGCTGTAATTGCTTCAGGGGCAGTTGTGACAAAAGATGTACCCAATAATGTAGTAGTTGGTGGTAACCCAGCTAAAGTTATTAAAACGATAGACTTATAGAAATCGTTTTTTATGAGTGCATGAATAAACAGATGTTGTATCGTATAGAAAATGTGAAAGGTGTTTCATATAAAGAAAAATAGTGCGGAAAATCGTACGAAGACATTACTTACTTCTTGAAACGCTCTTTTTCTTATTTGTTTTGCTGGTTTTCTCGTTTGCTGTAAGTTTCTCTCATCGGTTATATAGCCTTTTTAGTCATCTGGTATACTAGGGGAATCATTCGGAATACGTAATGCTTTACTAGCTGTTTTATTATTTGCTCTGTTATCTGGAATTGTATGAATACATGAAGCGAAACAGGGAGTGCATGCATCGGAAATATATCATCTTTATTGCTTTAGAAAATGATGTATGATATATTGTCAACGCAACTTATTAAAAGTGTTTAATAAGTATGTTGATTAAGGTGGTGAGCGATTTGAGTGAACAGTTTGTTACTCAAAAATCAATTAAAGAGACAATCCTTCGCGGCATTCGTAAAGTTCTTTTAGAGCGAGGTAGTGCAACGAAAGTTGAGCTTAGTAATACATTAGAAATTAGTTTTCCAACGATAAGTAAATTTATAGAAAAAATGAAACAAGACGGTGAAGTCACTTTAGCTGGTTTAGATGATTCAAGTGGTGGAAGAAGAGCGAAACGATATGAATATAATCCAGAATATATGTTAGGTTTAGCGATATTTTTAGAAAAAAATGAGACGAACTATACAATTTTTAACTGTTTAGGGGAAGTAAAAGAACAGGGGAGTACTTCAAGTATGTTAATTGATACGGGCGTAAATGTATTATCTAAACATATTGAAGGTCTTATCGCTACATTCCCGAAAATAAGCTCTATATCAATTGGTGTGCCTGGTTCGGTTGATAATGGTCGTATTTTTTATATTCCTGGATATGAAAAGTTCCAAAATTTTAATTTGAAAAGTCATTTAGAGGAACAGTTTTCTATACCAGTAGTAATAGAAAACGATATGAATGCTGCTGTGCTTGGTTATTATAAAAACACTGGAAACTATGACAATTCCTCTCTTGTATATTTGTATTCCGGTCAAAATGGTCCAGGTGCAGGTATTATGGTAAATGGAGATGTCGTACGCGGAAGCACATTTTTCTCAGGAGAGATATCTTTCGTCCCGCAGTATAATAACAAAAATTTCTTGCAAGCTTTGAGAAGTGAAGATTCGAATAATCCAGAGGAATATAATATAGATGCTATTACTCGTTTAATCGCTACATGTATAGCTATTATTAACCCTCATGCCTTCATCTTCTGTGATGATGAAGTGAATCAAATTGTAATAGATCAAATTGTAAAAAGTTGTCCGCAGTACATCCCGGCAGAACATATTCCGAAAATAACAGTGAGCAACTGGAAAGAAGATTATTTATATGGGCTAAAAAGCCTTGGACTTGATCTTATGATTACGAGAACAAATAAAGAAAATTAAATGTACTGGCAATGAAGCATCCAATTGCCAGTTGAATAACATAAAAGAAAAGGTGTCGATTATGAAAATTGAACATGTAGCAATTTGGGTGAATGATTTAGAAGAAATGCGTGATTTCTATAAACAGTATTTTAACGGTGAAGAAAATAGCTTATATCACAATCCGAAAAAGCAGTTTGAATCTTATTTCATAACTTTTGAAGGCGGTGCGCGTCTAGAACTTATGAAGCAGGTAGGGTTAGATGATGCATTACAAACAGAAACAATAGGATATGCGCATATTGCTTTTTCTGTAGGTAGTAAAGAAAAGGTGAACGAATTAACGAATACATTAAGAGAAGCAGGATACGCTGTGTTAAATGGCCCGCGTACTACAGGGGATGGTTACTATGAAAGTGTAGTAAGTGATCCTGAAGGAAATCAGATTGAGATAACGATCTAACATTTTGTTTACTAAAAACGAATGAAAATATAAAACTTTGTTGTTCCCCAAAATGTTTACAAGAAACCTATTATTTCTGCAGAAAGGGGGACATAACATTGAGTGAGTCAATTTTGATTTTCTGTATATATCCATTACTTATTTGTATTTTTTCAATAGCTGTGACATATAAAATTGGTACATTTTACGTGATGCCAATGGTAACATTTCTTATTTTTCTTATGTTAAATGTTACAGTGCACGATCCAGTATTTTTCTTTTGGGTTGGCATGTATACGATTCTTTCATTTATCGTTTCTTATATAACTATACTTTTTATAAAGGGATATAAAGTTGTAGAAAGAGAACGTTAATATCATTTTGGGGAAATAGGGAGTTACGGTGAACGATAAAAACCTCATTTCACGTTGTAATGACGAGAAATGAGGTTTTTATATTACTATATAAAATGAAAGGAAAAGCCATTCTATTTCACGTATAAATTGGATTGTTGAAACTCATTAATAATTCTCTCAATAACAGGAGGAAGATTACTCGGTAACTCATTCAGTGAAAAGAAGCGTAGTTCTTTCGATTCCGTATGGTCGCATACAAGCTCACCGTTGAATTCTCGGCAAATATAAACAACGAGTACACCGTGTACTTGATCGCCATTTGGATAGATTTGAAAGAAATCTGGTCCTGAGTATGTACGGAATAGTTCTGGATTTTTGATAATAAGTCCAGTTTCTTCATATACTTCTCGCTTTAAAGCGTCTTCTAACGTTTCGTTATATTCCAAGGCGCCGCCAATAATACCCCAGCGGTTAAAGTCGGTGCGGAGCTGCAGCAATATTTCATTGTTTTCATTTACTATAATGGCGTGTGATCCTATTAAAATCAGTGGCTGGTTTCCTACTAAATTTCTCATATCTTCAATATAACCCATAGTTGTTCTCCTTATATCTAGTAATAATTAGGAAGTTCTTTTAACATTCTTTCTGTTTTCCGTACTGTAAAGGCTAAGTTATGATCATCTTTCGTTCTGAAAAATAAAGTGCGTAAAAAGGTTTTAATGTTGGCACATAAAATACAATACTCATTAAGTGAAAGGCGTTTTCTAATTTGAGGAAGCCTTTTTATTTTTTTATGAATAATAGAAATTAACTCGTCTTGCGGAAAGTCATGATACAACATCGCTAGTAATGGCGTAACAATTCGTTCATCTTCGTTATTATGAAAAAGGTCAGATGGAATAAAGATTTTATTTAATAAGCAATGAATTAACTCCTCGTACCATTCAAAAGTTGTATACGTATTATGAACAATTTCCGTAAAGGCATCAGATACGTGAGCAAGACAATGAGCCCATCCTTTATTTTCAATATAGCCCCGAAAATCTGTTTCTAAGTTTGTATATGTAATGAGTTTGTTTTTTATTTCTTCGATATCCTCCTCCGTACAAAAGTAGTGCGAGTTAGCGAATTGGAGTATTAACGCAATTAACGAAACAGTGTATGAACGGGTGAAAACTCCATCTGTATGCGGAGTGTAAATGTCACAATATAAATACTCATCACTTAAACAAGTATGTAAAAGCAATTTCAGCTGATCATCCATAAGAAATTCATGATGAATAAAATGCACAAAACATTTATAGATAAGTTGATAACGAACGTAACTATCAGTCGTTCCGATAAACTGAAGCATATTGAGCGTTAACTCATTAATATCTATATGTCGCAGTTGCGTATAGTCATTTTGTTGTATAAGCTCTAACTGTTGTTGCAGCGCTGTAATATCCAATGGAGAACCTCCTCCGCACTTTAAAGATGCGATGTTTTCTAGTATTCTATATATTCAAGGACAATCCTGCTCATGCAAGGAGAACAAGTATAAATTCAAGTATGACATAGATGAGGGAAGTATATGACGACTATAGAACAGTTAGAAAAACATTTTAAAATAAGAAGAAATGCTTCTTCTATCATGATAAAAGAAAATAATGCAGAGATTTTTACAGAAGAGCAATTAAAGGAAATGATGCAATATTGCGTTGCTGAGGCTGAAGAAGAGGGAATAGAAAACTTACATTTTGAGATTTCTTCGAAAAGCCCCAATTATAATATGTATAAAAAATGTTTTGAAACGTATTCGTTTGAATATGTTACTGAAAACATCATTGTGTTTAAGGACCTATATAAAGTAGAAGATGTAGAAAGTGAAATTGATTTTAAGTTGATTGAAGAAGTTGGTGAAGATGCTTTTTATTCACTTTGGAACGAGATGACAGAAGAACAAGTCACTTATGATCAATTTGTAAATATGATGCTACAAGAAATTGGAGAGCAATGGAAAGAACATTGTTTAACTGCGAGTATTAATGAAGAGCCGATCGGAATTGTAATCCCCCATATTGAAAAGGGGACGTTAGAAGAAGGAAAACTTATGTATTTCGCAGTCGCTCCAAATATGCGTAATAAAGGGTATGAAGCAGCATTCTTTACAGGGGCAATGTTTGTATTAAAAGAAATAGGAGCATCTTATTATATCGGTGAGACAAATGTGCAAAATGAGTGGATGAAGGATATTTTTGAAAAGAACGGATGTCAGCTGCTGAGTTCTACTGAGCGGTATGTGAGGAAGTTTTAGGAGGATGAATGATGTACTCTCTTGAACTCATTTCGAGGGAATCCATGTACAACTTATGAACAAGTAAAAGAACTTTTTGCCTGTTTGTAAGATAAAAAGAAAAATGAGAACGACAAAGTAGATATTCCTATAATAAAATAGAGTAAGATTTGATTATAAGAGAAAGCGTTGGTGAAAGAATGGAGCAGCAAAGACATTGGTTACAAGCAACTGTAGAAAGAAATGAAGATAATACGTTACAAATAAAGTGGGAAAATAATATAGAGGAAGTTCGCATTTACTGGAGTACTTCGCCAGATCATATTGAAGAAAATGGAGAATTACTTGCAACGGTAAATGGAGAATCATCATATACAATTGAAAACCCGAGCGAAAATGAGCGTCCATATTTTAGATTAGTAGGTAGTAATGGACAAGCAGTGACAGTAGCTGAGCGTAGACTGCCATTACAAGGCGCGTTTAACTTCCGTGATATGGGAGGATATGAAACGACAGAAGGCCGTAAAGTAAAATGGGGTAAATTATACCGTTCTGAAGAATTAGCAGGATTAACAGAGTGGGATATTGCGTATTTACAAAAGTCTGGCTTAAAGTTAATTTGCGATTACCGTACAGACTTTGAAGTGAAGCATAAGCCAAACCCTGAGATTACAGGAGCTCGTCAAGTGTGCTTACCAGTTATGCAAGACTTAGCAAAAGACTTGAACATAAATGAGTTTTTCCAAGTTGGTGACCTTTCTATGTTAGGCAAACCAGGCGAATACCTTGTGAAAATGAATCAAGATTTCGTAAGTGGTAACGAGGCGTTCGTAAGCTTCTTAAACTTAGCGCAAAACCCGGAAAACTTACCGTTAGTAAACCACTGTACAGCTGGAAAAGACCGTACTGGATTTGGATCAGCATTATTATTACTTTTACTAGGTGTACCAGAGAAAACAGTAATGGAAGATTATTTACTAAGTAACGGTTTCCGTGAAAAGTTAAACGAGAAAATGATGGCCTTTTTAGGTGCAAAACTACAAAACGATGAGAGTAGAGCGATATTAGGTGCGATGTTCGAAGCTCGTGCTGAGTATTTACAAGCTGCGATTGATGAAGTGAAAAAACAATATGGTTCAGTTGAAGCGTATGCTGAAAAAGCACTTGGCTTTACGAAAGAGTCGTTAGAAGAAATGAAAGTTTTATTGTTAGAAGATAAATAAAGAAGAGGGAGGCTGATTGGATTAGCCTCCTTTTCTTATTGTTGTTATAATTTTGCTAATGAGAATGTTGTGCAACGAAGAGAGAATGGATGAAAAGAACTTACGAATCGGGGGATAAAATGATTCATACACGTGGAAAAACAGAGGGGTTAAGAGAAAAGCTAGCAACAATACTAAGTCAAGATTATAAGGAATTAGCTGTTCAGGATTTAAAGGTGATTGGAACGGGAGTGCAAAATATTGTTTTTCGAGGAGATTCAGAAAAGGGGTCTTTGGCATTTCGAGTGCCGTGGGAAAGAGAAGTAGAAAATATAAATGAAGATTTATTTAATAGTCGAATTTCATTGAAAAAGGAAGCAGAGCTTTCTAAGTATTGTCATTCAAAAGGTATTTCGGTGCCAAAGATACACGGATTGCATCTTTCTGCCGAACTTGATTTTTTAATTTCGGATTGTGTGTATACGGATCATATGCCAATTTCTGCGCACAAAATAGGAGAGTTAGTGAGCAAGCTTCATAGCATGCCAATTGATGGTTTGCATTACGAGAAAAATATTAAAGAGCCGATTAGTAAGTATATAGCAGAAAGAATTGTGAAACGGATAGAAGGGTTTAATACAATTACGAATTGTGGAATTAAACTTCCAGATACAAAAATAATTGAACATATTCTTAGTACAGCAGATCATGTAAAATGCTTATTACATATGGACATTCGACCAGCCAATTTAATCGGGTATAATGGAGAAGTTAAAGCAATAGTTGATTGGGATAACGCTTTAATTGGTCATCCATTGCTGGAGTTAATGAGAATAGCTGAAACTAATGAAATTAGTTGGGATGAATTTAAAGATGGATATAAGAATGATAGTATCTTTAATGTTACCCCTCATATCGTTAGTTTATTTTATAGACTAGATACAGCTGTCATGCTAGCAAACTTATTTATAGCACATTTGAAAATAAAAGATAAAGGTGTATTCTATAAAGAGCGGGTTAAAGCGCTTCATCAAGAAATATATAAAAACTTATAAGCAATGAGAACGAAGCTTTTAAAATAGGAACTAAGGAGAACATCATGAAATACAAAGTTATATTATTCGACGTAGATGATACATTATTAGATTTCCCTGAAACGGAAAAACACGCACTGCATAATGCGTTTGTACAGTTTGGTATGCCTACAGGGTATACTGATTATCTTGCAAGTTATAAAGAGATTAGTAATGGGTTATGGAGAGATTTAGAAAATAAAATGATTACGTTAAGTGAATTAGCGGTAGATCGATTTAGACAATTATTTGCCCTTCATAATATAGAAGTAGATGCGCAGCAATTTAGCGATGTATACCTTGAAAACTTAGGTAAAGAAGTACATCTTATAGAAGGTGCAGTGCAATTATGTGAGAATCTACAAGATTGCAAGTTAGGTATTATTACGAATGGATATACGAGGGTACAACAATCTAGAATTGGAAATTCGCCTTTACGTAACTTCTTTGATCATATTATTATTTCTGAAGAGGTTGGCCATCAAAAACCAGCACGTGAGATTTTTGATTATGCGTTTGAAAAGTTTGGAATTACGGATAAATCAAGTGTACTAATGGTTGGAGATTCGCTCACTTCTGATATGAAAGGCGGAGAAGAGTACGGCATTGATACGTGTTGGTATAATCCGAGTTTGAAAGAGAATAAGGCAAGTGTTAATCCGACTTATGAAGTGAAGAGTCTGCTGCAAATTTTAGAACTTGTAGAAGTGGCGGAAGAAAAGGTAGTTTCATTTTAATCGTGTCGATATTTGTTGATAAGTCGATATTCTTTGTCGAATCGTCGATATATCGAAAAAATCGTTGATATATTTTAAGTTACGGTAGATATATTGGCAAAATCGTCGATATAATTTGAGTTGCGTTCATTTTATAGGTACGATCGGTGTAATAACTAGAGGTGAGTGAAAGATGTTAACATTTTTATTTGAGTTAGACAAGAATATCCCACAGAAAGATGAGCCGCGGTATGATGCTTATTCAAAGGGCTTTATCGAAGGGGATGTAACGATTCACGCGAGTAACAGCGTATTTTTTCAAAAGTCATGTATGAAGGTCGCAGAGCTCGGTATTTATTTAGGACAGTGGATGGAGCAAGTGCAACACGGGCAGAATGTACATATGAATTATGAAACGCCTGACCGTGAAGAAATCATTCTTAGTTTCTCCTATGAAGAGGACAATCAATGGAGAGTTTCTTCCAGTTGGCAACAATTTGAGGTTCAGGAATGTATTTCTACTACAGCATTAGTGGAGAGTGTTCAGCGTTATTTATATGAGTTAAATAAAGAACTGCGCGCGATAGAATATCCTGTGACGTTTGATCAGTACTTAAGAGGAGAGCGGGTGATGCAGCTTTCTTACAAAAGACTGTGTGATAGTAAAGCGGACACGGTTCCTATTGAGGTTTACATTGGAAGCGACAGAGTAGGCGCAGTACGGGGGTATTATAAAAATACGTTGATGAGAGTGCTAGATTTCATTCCGAAAGTCGGTAGTAATATTATTTATGAAATAAAGGATAGTAAGGACAATATTCGCGTCATTGCAAAGGATGTAAGTAGGCAGCGCCAAAGAAGGATTTTAGTAACATATAAAGATAATCATGATGCAGAGCATGAAATACTTGTATGTGACGGAAAGTTATTGGATGCAAATTTCTTATTTACTTTCACATATAAGAGAGAAGAATTTGTTGTTCATAAAACTACTTTTGGGATGGGAAAGTTATTACGAAAAGGCTATGTAATTGCAGATTGGAATATTCGTCTTGAGGAAGATATGTATTACATCGAGATGAATGTATATGATAAGGATTATATAGAGGATCAATATTTACTATTGAGCGTATTTCATGCGGTTTTGTATGGGTGATAAATGAAAAATACCGGTATTCTTTGTGAAAAGAATGCCGGTATTTTTTATTCATCCTCAAAAATAAAAACTTCATCAATCGTACTATGAAGTGCCCTCGCAATATCGTGAGCAAGCTGCAAGGAAGGGTTGTATTTTCCTTTTTCAAGGTGGCTAATTGTTTCACGACGTACACCAACGCTCTTTGCTAAATCTTCTTGTGTCATATTCAATTTGGCGCGGTATTCTTTTATTTTCGTTACGAACGCCATGGTGCATCTTCCATTTCGTCAACAGGTTTATCGTAAAAGAACATAGAGAATCCGAACGTAAGAATGAGTGTGCTGAAAATAAGAGCGATATCAATCTCTTGTAGTGCCGGGTTTGGAAATAACATTTCAATAAACAGAATGATAGCGGTAGTTAGTAATGTAACGATAAAAGCATTATGGCACGATTTATTGACGATTTGTTCAAATAGTTCATCGTGTTGAACTGTTCTATACGATGTGAAAAAGGAGAAGAAACAAAACATAGTGAACAATACTTTTTCATAAAAAAAGCCAAGAAAACCGAAGAAACCAAGAAATCCTAAATATTTTATCCAAGTTGTTTTCATGATAGTTCCTCCTTATCATGTTAGAAATAAATCACGTTATGTTATAAATATATCACATATAGATGGGAATGGTAATAATAGTTTTCCAGTTTGCTTCATAATAATAGTAAAAAGAGGAAATATACTGCGAAACAAAGAGGATAATATTGTAAAATGGTTGTAAGGAGGGGGAGGAAGGTATGCTAAATTGGATCATGATCGTTGTATTACTTGTAGTGATTACTGTAGTCGCGACGGTGTTAATTGGGCGAAAGGGTGATGCAAATTATAGTAAAGCGACAAAGGGGAATATTAGAAGACTTACGATGATTTATATTATACTAGCTGTCGTTTTAATCGTTGGGTTAGGTTTGTATATTTATTTTAAAGGTTAAAAAACTGAAAAATACAAAAATCTAAAAATAGAAGTATGCTATAATGTTAATATAGTTATTTGGTAATTAAGGAAAGGATTGGATGGAATGATTGAAATTACGAATGTGTCAAAAAGTTATAATGGTTCTACCTATGCAGTAAAAGATTTAAGTTTATCTGTGCCTAGCGGAGAAATCTTTGGATTTTTAGGGCCAAATGGTGCGGGTAAATCAACGACAATTAAGATGATTACTGGTATCCATGGGGTGGACAAAGGGACGATTACGATTAACGGTATAGATATTATGAAAAATCCGATGGAAGCGAAAAGGACGTTTGGTTATGTCCCAGATAGTCCAGATATGTTTTTACGATTAAAGGGAATTGAATATTTAAACTTTATGGCAGATATGTATGAAGTGCCGAAAGAAGTACGCCAAGAACGAATTGAGTCCTTAGCGAAGAAATTTGATCTTTATAATGCTTTATCAGATCAAATTCAAAGTTACTCGCACGGTATGAGACAAAAGATTGTTATTATTGGTGTGCTCGTGCATGAGCCAGATGTATGGATTTTAGATGAACCGTTAACGGGGCTTGATCCGAAATCTGCATATATTTTAAAAGAAATGATGAGAGAACATGCGGATAAAGGAAAGATTGTATTCTTCTCTACACACGTATTAGAAGTGGCAGAAAAATTATGTGACCGCGTCGCGATTATTAATAAGGGAAATCTGCAGTTTAAAGGGAATTTAGATGAAATGAGAGATCATTTTAAATCCAATGAATCACTTGAAAAAATGTTCTTGGAGATGACAGGCAATGAGTAAAATTTGGACGTTAACGAAAGTATTATTGAAATTAAATTATGCAGATTTTATAACAGATAAGAAGAAGCGATGGGCGTATGTATTTTCATTTGCAGCTATTTTATTTGTCGGCTTTTTACTGTTTGGTTCTATCACGCATGCAATGTATGAGGGAATGATACATTTAGGGCAAGATCCAGGAATGATTATCGCAATGGGACTTGCGATTGCGAGTATATGGGTATTTTTAATGAGTATTACGAACATTTTAACTGTATTTTACTACAGCAATGACATTGAAATGTTATTACCATTACCATTAAAACCAGCGCAAATTATTTCAGCCAAATTCTTAACGGTATTAATTACACAATACGTAATGAGTTCATTTATTTTATTACCAATCTTTATTACGTACGGTTTAAAAAGTGGCGCATTTATTACATATTACATATATATGATTTTCATTTACTTACTCTTCCCAATTGTGCCGTTAGTACTAGCTTCGTTACTCATGACAGTTATTATGAGGTATACAAATATAGCGAAAAATAAAGACCGAGGAAATATATTTATTGGAATCGTAAGTATACTATTTATTGTAGGAATTAACGTATTTTTGCAGTGGAAAAATAAAAGTTCGTTTTCTGAAGATGCAATTGCGGATTATCTTGCAAACAACCAGTCTTCTCTTTTAGTACAAATGACAAACTATTTTCCAACTACATATTTTGGAGCAGTAGCATTAGTAGAAAATGCAAATTGGAAGGGTCCTTTATACGTAATAATCTTTGCAGTTATTTCATTTGTATTTTTTGTGTTGTTTTATTACATTGCAGAGCGTACATATTTAAAAGGGGTTATTGGACTTTCAACGAGTACAGCAAAAAAAGAAGTCATTTCAGCAGAAGGCTTACAGAAATCTACGGTACAAAGTTCACATTTGAAAGCATATGTGAAAAAAGAATTTAAAACGTTATTCCGTACACCACAATTTTTCTTAAATTGTATCGTACAAACTTTCGTTATGCCGATTATGTTGTTCTTCATTTTATTCGTGCAAGATGGGAATTTAAAATGGGTCACGGGATATATTGATAATCCAAAATCAGCAGGACTTGCAATTGGTGTTGGCCTTTGTGCCTCTCTATTTTTAATGGGAAGTAACGTCATCGCAACAACTTCATTCTCACGTGATGGAAGCTCTTGGTTTGTGAATCGATATTTACCTGTAAAAGCTTCGGATATCTTTTTTGCGAAAGCGATCACTGCTTGGCTAATTAATGTAATTATTTTAGCAGTGTTCGGTATTACGATGGCAGTTGTAGCGGGAATTTCTCCAGTATTTATGGTTCTTTGGTTCTTATTAAGTGCGAACGGTTTATTGTTAATTAATTTAATCGGCACACGCTGGGATGCACAAACTGCAGATATACATTGGGATACAGAGCAGAAATTATTTAAGAGCCGCTATACAACTTTGTGGAATTTTTTAGCTAATATTTTAATAGCTTTAGTTATTGTAGCGGGAGTAAGTCTATTATACTTCTTCCTTCATGTCGGACTGTGGGTTATGTTTATCGTTTTATTTGTAATGTTTACGATTGTAAATTATATCTTTATTAAAATTTTAAAATTAGGTGCAGAACGTATATTGTCAAATATTGAATAAAAAGATAGATCCTCTGTATTCGTGCAGAGGATTTATCCATAGGTGGAGGAGAAAAGGTGAAGAAAATAGCAATTGTAACAGGGGCCACTCGTCTGAATGGAATTGGTGCAGTTGTATGCAAGGTGCTTGCTCAAAAAGGAATAGAAATTTTTTTCACGTATTGGTCTCAGTATGATAAAGCGATGCCGTGGGGAATGCATGACAAAGAGCCCTTTTTGTTGAAAGAGGAGATTGAAAGTTACGGTGTTCGATGTGAAATGGCAGAAATCAACTTATCGCAGTCGTATTCGCCCAATCGTTTGTTTTATATGGTATCAGAACGGTTAGGTGATCCATCTATTTTAATTAATAATGCAGCGTATGCTACTCATACGAGAATTGAGGAATTAAATGTAGAACAGTTAGATAAACATTATACGGTTAATGTTCGGGCTACTATGTTATTAAGTTCATTATTTATAAAACAGTATGCAAGCAAGACGAGTGGGAGTATTATTAATCTTACTTCAGGACAGTCACTAGGGCCAATGCCTGATGAACTAGCATACGCAGCAACGAAAGGAGCAATTGAAGCATTTACAAAATCAGTAGCACCAGTTGCGATGGAGAAGGGGATTACAGTAAATGCTGTTGATCCAGGACCGACGAATACAGGATGGATTACAGAGGAGCTGAAGCATCATTTAGTATGGAAGTTCCCGCAAGGTAAAGTAGGAGAGCCGGTGGATGCTGCGCGCTTAATATCTTTTTTAGTAAGTGAAGAAGCAAAATGGATTACTGGGCAAGTTATTCATTCGAATGGTGGTTATTCATAAATATATTATGTTAACAATCATTGAGAAAACAAAAAAATGAAAGAAAATTTTATTTTTTTGTATAAATAAAATGTCAAGAAAGATAAAAATTTGATAGAAGAGTATATCGTCATATGAAGATCGTAATTCTTCATGTGACAATATACTCTTTTTCTTTTCCTACAGAGAAGAAAAATGAAGTAGAAGAAACTCGAATATTCAAATTGATTTATCAGTTTTTGTACGTATTATTATGAAGATTACTGTCGGAAAGATGGTAATTCGTATGAAAAGGATTTTTTAAAGGGAAATCGAATCGTAAAGGGGAGGATAAATAAAGTAAACATAGGGGGATTTATATGAAAATGAAAAAGGTCGCTATCGCATCGATAACAATTGGTACAATGCTTACTATGGCAGCTTGTAGTCCGTCAGCAGATAAAGAGACAGAAAAGAAGGAACAAGTAACTGCACAAAATGAAGGGGAAGTAAAAACGACAAGTACAGATGAAACGTCAAAAACAACGAAAGATACTGACAAAGAAACAAATACTTCTTCCAACGAAAAAACAGATAAAGATGCTAAAAACACGAAAGAATCATCAGGAACAGAAAGTAACGGTAAAACGTCAACTCAAAACGAGAATGTAAAAACAAAAGAAAAAGAGACGACAGGAAAAACAAATGATCAAACGACTAGCGGAAAAACAACAGATCAAAGTACAAGTACAAACTCAGACGGAAAAACAACGAAAGATCCGAAGAAAAGTGTAGCTGTGAAAACGAGTGTGAAAGAAGTTGTTGCATTAGTTGATAGCTTAGATAAGCAATTAGCTGCTAATCCGAAATTAGAAACAGTAAATAAACTTGGAAAACAAATTAATGCAAAGTGGGATGTAATCGAGAAAGAGTTAGAAACATCACACCCAGCTGAATATAAAACAATTGGACAAAGTATGTATCCATTAATTGTAGGAGCGGAGAAAGAAAAGATAGATATTACTAAAATGAAGTCATTAACGACGAAAACGAAAAAAGATTTAAATCAATTATTAACAAAACTTTCGTAGTTTCAAAAGCCTACTTGTGTGAGTAGGCTTTTTTTATGTTGAGAGTGTAATTAAAGCTTATGGGAATCCTAATGAAAAAGGATGGTGGAAATATGACAATCGATCGAGTTTGTACAATTGGGCCAGCAAGTAATAATAAAGAAACGTTAGCGAAGTTGATAAGCAATGGTATGAAAATTGTTCGGCTAAATTTATCACATGGCACGCATGAAAGTCATAAAGATATTATTCGTTTAGTGAAATCGTTAGATGATTCTATTAAAATTTTAGGCGATGTACAAGGTCCTAAAATAAGGTTAGGTGAAATAAAAGGAGAACAAATTACACTTCAGGCGGGAGATTCTTTTATGTTACGTACGCAACCAGTTACAGGGAGTAGTACTGAAGCAAGTGTTGATTATGAAGGAATCGCGAATGATGTGAAAGTCGGAAGTAGAATTTTAATGAATGATGGTGAAGTTGAGTTAATCGTTGAGAAGGTAAGTACGGATAAAATAGAAACAAAGGTCAAAACAGGTGGTAATATCTCATCACATAAAGGAGTGAACTTACCAGGAGCAATCGTTAGTTTACCAGCTATTACAGAGAAAGATAAAAAAGATATTCAGTTTCTTTTAGAAGAGGATGTTGATTTTATCGCGTGTTCTTTCGTAAGAAAACCTAGTCATATAAAAGAAATACGAGATTTTATACAACAGTATAAAGAAACATCACCTAATTTAATTGCAAAAATAGAAACGATGGAAGCAATCGAGAATTTTCAAGATATATGTAAAGAAGCAGACGGAATTATGATTGCAAGGGGCGATTTAGGAGTAGAGTTGCCGTATCAATTTATTCCGCTCTTGCAGAAAATGATGATTCAGGAATGTAATCGAACGAATACATATGTTATTACAGCGACACAAATGCTTCAATCTATGGTAGATCATTCGATTCCAACAAGGGCTGAGGTAACTGATGTGTTTCAAGCTGTACTGGATGGAACGAATGCTGTTATGCTTTCTGCTGAAAGTGCTTCAGGAGAGCATCCGGTTGAAAGTGTGAGTACACTACGTCTCGTTTCTGAATTTGCTGAGCATGTGAAGAAAGATGGTCCGTTTGTGATGAAAGATGTACTGGAATTGTTGCATAAATCTTTGGGTGAGTGAAAAATAAAAAGAGGGCGGATATGTATCCGTCCTCGTGTGTTTCATTCTATTCTTGCTCTTGCTCATCCAAAATCTTTTCAAACGCAGCAGATACTTTTTCAAATTCCTCGTCATTCTCAATATATGAGAATTCACTATCTTCTTCTACTTTTAAAAAGAAAATATCAATGTCTTCCTCGGTTTCTGTTTGAATGTCTTCAACAAAGGCAACTGCAATATATTCTGCACCTTCGACATCCATCGCTCCGAGCACTTCTACTTCTTGCTCTTCGTTATTCTCATCACTAAGAGTAAACACTTCGCCAACTTCAATATCAGACATATTCATTCTCCTCCTGTCCAACTCTAATAAATAGAGTATTTAAACTGCATACATACTAATATATCTTTCCATGAAAAACTAATTTCATACATAAGAGAAATGAAATTCTACTTTTTTCGTATGAGTATACAGCTATAAGGAGCGCATGTTATCTTATTCAATCCATTCAACAATTGCATCCATAGTCTGTCTTGTTTTATCACGTTTTGGCTCTTCTTTACGGTAACCAAAGGCAACCATAACAGATACTTCAAAGTTATCTCCATTGATAATGCCTTCTTGACGAAGTAAAGAATCTACTTTCTCTTTATCAAATCCTTCTATTGGACAAGAATCAATGCCAATTTGAGCTGCACTCGTCATCATATTCCCTAAAGCAATATAAGTTTGCTTAGATGCCCAATCGAATACAGCACGGTCGGATTGTAATAAGTTAAAATCTGACTCCTGGAACTTTTTGAAGAATTCATATCTAATTTTTTGCGCGTCTTCAGGTAATTCAATAATATCATTCATCATATGTTTAATATAATCTGCATCATAATGCATATCTTTAATATTTCTTGAAAGAACAATGACAAAGTGGCTAGCTGTTGCAAGTTGCCCACCAGCGCCCCATGAATATGGTCGTAGTTTTTCTCTTAATTCTTTATTTTGTACGACAACAAATTTCCAAGGTTCATATCCGAAAGAAGAAGGAGATAATCTTCCTGTTTCTAAAATAAATTTAAAATCCTCTTCTGAAATTTTTTGCATAGAATCGAACTCTTTACATGCATGTCTGAAATGATAAGCCTCCATAATTTTTTCTTTTGTAATTTGATTTGTATTTGTCATAAAAATTCCTCTTTTCATTTATTTATTTTGTAAGTAAATTATATTTTTAAAGCAACATAGAAACAAGTACGCACATTTATGTGGTATAGTATCAAAAAAGATACTAATGTTAAGGGAAGGGATTTATTATGGATTGTTCAAACGAAAATAATATAAATTACCCATTTTTAAATAAATATTCTTGTCCAGTGGAAGCGATGGTCGAGGTCATTGGAGGGAAATGGAAAGGGGTAATTTTGTATCATCTATTAGATGGTACAAAGAGGTTTAATGAGTTAAAAAGGTTAAAGCCAAATATCACACAAAGAATGTTAACATTACAGCTGAGGGAACTCGAAGCAGATGGCATTATACATCGTGAAGTGTACCGTGAAGTACCCCCGAAAGTAGAATATTCGTTAACGGAGCTTGGTGAATCACTGCGTCCAATGATTCTATTAATGATGGAGTGGGCGACTCATAATATGGAGAAAGTTTTGGAGAGTAGGAATATGAAAAATAATAGTTAAGAGTTGTAGAAATAAAAGGTGTCTTCCATACGTGAAGACACCTTTTATTTCTGTATTTTTACTTTTTAACTTCAACTGCTGAAGTTAAAAAGTCATTCAAGTTTACAGTTTTGCCATACCAATCAGCGTGTTTAAAAACAACACCTTTTCCATATCCTTCAGTTGAAGTATGTTCCCATAGCGTTGTTGAATAGCTAGCAGTAGGGGACGCTGTACTTACAGAAGAAATTCTATTTTGCCAACTAGGAGACAAGTTTTTATAACCGCTACTTAGAGAAAAATACTCGCTAACTTGATTTGTACGTTTATAGAAGTCTGTACTACCAGGGCCGCTTCCTTCAACCCCAAGGGGAGTGATTGTATGATTCAATCTTTGTTTATCTTTTTTAATAAAAGACTCTAAACTTTCTTTGCTCGAAAATCCATAAGATAACCATTCTCCATTTTGATTTTGTTTCGGTAGAACTAAAGTTATTTTTATGTCTTCCTTTGATGGAGCATCCAATTTGTTAAACGAATCTACAGTCTTTTCATCTACACTTACATATTCAAAAGAGGTAATCGAATAATTCTTTTCGGTACTAGCTGATACTGATCCCAATCCTACAGTTAATGATGAAATGGCTACCACTGCACCTACTATCAATTTTTTAAGCATAAATTCCTCTCCTTTAAACTTAGTTTTTTACATAACTAAAATGTATGTTAATTTGAATATTTTATAAATATTTAGAAATGTATAAAAATTAAACAGAATATTCTTTTATTAGTCTGGGGTAAGGAGAGTAATTTGAAAAAGGATTTACTTAAAAAGTAAATCCTTTTTGGGTGTTAACAATAACGTTATTATGTAAGTATTGCAATTTGCTAACCGACTTCAAAACTCTACTGATTAAAGTTTCATTTTATCCTGTTATGAATCATACACTTCTTTTGCATTCATAGAAGCCGCATCTAATAAAAGGAAAATGGCTGCTATAATATGTAGAACGATTACTATATAAGGAAAGAAGGCAACTAGAGTAACGATAATGCCGATATAATGAGGGTACGTATTCATGTCTACTTTTTTAGCTAATAAAATAGTAGTGATATGCAACACAATCAATAGAAGTAAAGGTATCCCATATAGGTTAACGTGACTTAGAAATAAATAATAACAAGGAAGTAATAAAAGATGATAGATCCCTGTAGTCCACTTTAGTGCTTGGATGTAGGTTTTCAAAGTGAATCCTCCTAAAATAATTCATATCTATATATTACCAAAAATAATATGTAATTGGATATTATATATTTGTAGATTTTAGTAGAATATAATAATTTTATGCAAACTAATTGTTGGGTATCTATAAAATAGAAAAACCACCCAAACGAGGGTGGTTCGTATTACAAATAATTACTTAAAGAAGAAAGCGGAACCTTCACTTCACTACCTTCCTTCATATTCCGCAGCATAGCGGTTTCTGTACTAAGTTCTTCTTCTCCAATAATAAGCACATAAGGGATATTCTCTTTATTGGCATAATTAAGGGCACGTTTTAATTTGCGTCCTGCTAGTTCGAGTTCGATTTTTAAGGAAGTGGTAGAACGTAATTGCTGGGCGATTTGTAAGCATTGTATTTCTGTTCCGAGCGGGATGATAAATACATCCGCTGTAGATGATACTGTTTCTTTCTGTGATAGTGCTGTATAAATAACGTCTAAACCGAATGAAATACCGACTGTTGGATAGTTCATATCATCACCACGGAATGCTCCGATAATATTATCGTAACGACCACCGCTACCGATGCTAGATGTAATCGAACCATCTTTTAAAAAGATTTCATATACGGTACCTGTATACATTGTGAGTCCTCGCGCTAAAAACGGATTGAATATAGCATTTTCATTTATTCCAAGTGCGATTAAAAATTGCTGTAATTGTTGTAATTCGTTTACTCCATCGGTAACGAGTGAATTATTGAAAGCTTCTTTAAAGTCAGCAATTGAAAGCTTTAGACAAGATAAAATAGTATTACATATCGTATCAGCCATTTCTTCAGAAATTCCGCGCTCTAATACATCTTTTCGTACGCCATCAATCCCAATTTTTTCGATTTTGTCTAATGATAAAATGACGTCACTCGTTAACTCAGTAGGGATGTTAATGGCCTGAAGAATACCGTTTAACAATTTTCGGTTATTATATTGGATCGTTACTTCTAAGTTTAACGTTCGGAACAGTTCAAACGCCATGCTCATAAGTTCAGCTTCTGCCATGACAGACTCAACACCGACGATATCAACGTCACATTGTATAAACTCACGAAATCTCCCTTGTTTAATAGGGCCATCTCGAAACACTTTCCCAATTTCATACCGTTTAAAAGGAAGGCGGATGTTCGGGTTCATTGCCACGACTTTTGCGAATGGAATTGTCAAATCGTATCGTAAGGCAAGGTCGCGTTTTCCTTGATCCTGAAGTGTATATATTTCTTTTAATATTTCATCACCACCGCCGTACTTGTATGACATAAGCTCATACATATTTAATGTCGGCGTTTCTAACGGTTTACATCCGTATCGCTCAAACGTGTCTTCACAAGCCCTTTTAATTTTATTTCGCAGCACTTGTTCCTCTGGTAAATAGTCTTTCGTTCCTTTTACATTTCTCATTTCCATTGTAATCACTCCTTTTTAAATTAAAAAAAGCTATGCAGGTATAAAAATACCCACATAGCTTTATGAACGCTTCGTGGGTCAACAGGAAAAGCCCTGTACCCACGAAGAAAAATTTTTCTTCGGATACAAGGCGTTACGTATGATGATGAAGTTGGAAAGAAGTATTAAAATTTTGCATTACAAATCTCTCCTTAACATAAGTTTTTCCAAATTATATCAGATGATTTTTGAATTATCAATATTTTTAGTTTTGAAAAATACGTGAAGTTATGTAGGAGAAATGGAAAAGGGTGTATAATAAAACTTAATAATATGAAATAACCGTTTAAGGAGAACGCTATGAAAAAAGATAAAACAAATGCGATGCGAATATTAGATAAAGAGAAAATTGAATATTCGATGATGTCATATAATCCAGACGATGGGAAAATTGATGGCGTATCAGTAGCCGAGAAAATTGGACGAGAAGTGAGAGAAGTATATAAAACGTTAATCGCTCAAGGAAATAGTAAAAATTATCACGTTTTTATCATCCCAGTAGATGAGGAATTGAATTTAAAAGCTGCCGCAAAAGCAGTAAGTGAAAAGAAAATTGAAATGATTCCTGTAAAAGATATTACGAAAGTTTCAGGATACATTCGCGGTGGTTGTTCACCAGTCGGAATGAAAAAGTTGTTTTCTACATGTATTGATGCGAGTGCTCAATCACTTGAAACGATTATTGTAAGCGGCGGGAAAATAGGTATACAAATTGAGCTGAAAGTGGATGACTTAGCGAAAGTGACGAGAGCGCAGTTTGGTGAGGTAACGAAGTAATGATACATAGGAAAAGAAGTTCTAGTTTTATTAACTTTAGATAAAGATTTATAGGATAGTTAGTCCATTATGAGGGCGGATTATCCTTTTTTATTTTCAAACTGGATAAACCAAATAAAGATTGAATGTTCAGTTTGATATAAACATATAATCTGAATCGTTTGTTTGGATTTTTGGGGACGACAAAGCCTCGGTGCGAGGACTTTAAATAAACAAGCAGAGTTACTCTTAAAGATAGACAAGTGACGGGAGAGTGTTTAATAGGGGTTCAAGAAATACCCAATCTTAGCTAGATGGGCATGGGGTGCTACCCTTGAAAGAGGATGTAGTGATTAATCATAGTTTATTGGGTTCTTCTTGGTTGATAGTAGTATAACATTATCATTAGTGATTCTAAATGTGATTATTCGTATATATTACTTTGGTTTTGTTATGTTTATATCTATGTTTTCTCTGGTTATAGATGGTGCATAACTTGAAATTGTATAATGTCTTTCCATAAATATTCCCTCATTGAGTAGAAGGAACGCCTATACTAGGAAATGAAAAAAGGGATATTTTAACAATGTAACCGGATTTTATAGTAAAATAGGTATCATGGTATAAATGTACGTTTTAGATATGAGCCCAATGAAACATAGGCTTATAGAATTGAGAAAGACCTAAAAACAAATAAGTTATATATTTTAAGACGGTAATACTTTAAGTGGTATATTTAGGGGATTAAGTAACTTAAATGATTTAAGATTCAAACTATATAAAAGTTAAAGTATATGACTAAGGAAAAGAAGGTTTTGTAGTGTGCCACACATTCAAGAATTAATTCTTACATAGGAGTGCTTATATGAAAACTTTGAAGCATGTAATAGTAGTATTATGTTTCTTATGTCTAAATGGTTGTAATCAAGAAAATGGAGCTGAGGTACAAGAATATATAAAAGAAAAACACGGTATTGATGTTGTTGTAACAGATTGGAGCCCGATAAATGAAAATAATGGTGGTAATACCTACCATACTGTACAAGAAAAAAATAACAAATATCTAAAATTCCGAGTAAAGGTACAAGGTCTCCTCTATTCGTATCTAGTAGGTGATGAATACCAATATGGGAAAAAAACATTTGAGGAATATAAGAAATTCAAACCAACTCTAGAAGAAATAAAAAAATTAGGATACGTGGAATCTGAAACGGAAAATCCTCTTCAATATATATTAGATAATAAAGATCCAGATGAAGGAAAACCTACTAATGAATTATTATTAACTTTGCAAATGAGTAACGAGATTGACTTTAGCCAATTGAATTCCGTAGAATTAGATCGTTTATATGCTCTATTTCAACTCATTCAGGAGAATAATAAAAAGATAACAGAACTAGAGATTAAGGATCAAAATGGTAAATCTTTAGGTGGTCCTTTTAAAAATGTGCAAGAAAAGATAACAAAAGAAGAACTGTTACGAACAATGAAATCTACGATGTCAGATGTCATAAACAAATATTAGTAAAATTGGATTAGAGCGCACAGCACAGTAGGGGCAAGATTATATGAAATGCAAAACGATTGATTCGCAATTAATAAAATCACTCTATAATCTGGCCCAATTGCTGAAAAATATGACCGGTATTTTTATAGCACTCTATTATTTCTGTACAAAAGAAGATTTTATGAGAGGGATATCGTCAGGTTTTTAGAAAATTTCCAGGTTAAGAGTATGCAAATTTTTATGTGGATTTTCAGCTAATTCAGTAACAAACGAGAATTTTAAAACTGAGCTAGGATAGGAATGTATAAAAAATACATGGATCCATGTAAAAAAGAAGGTTCTCTTGTGAGTATATGTTTTCCTCTTTTCATTGATGCCGATAATGAGACGTTTTGATAACCTCACATGAATACTCCATTCATGTGAGGTTATCAAAATTGTTTTTGCTGATGGTATAATCAAAATCATGGAGGGATATTATGTTGATTTTTTATGTAATACCATTGTTTCTTATATCCGGTATTTCAATATTTTTATTTTTCTTATCTGTTTCACCAAAAATTAAGGCTAAAAATTTATCATTGATAATAATCTGTTTAGCGATAAATGTATTTACAATTCCAATTTCTTGTTTGGTAGGTTCGTTTGTTTCTTATAAACATGAGGCGTCAACAGAATTTATATATAATAATCCACTTTATTTTTGGAAAGGATTTTTCTTTATTCAAATAATACCGTTTTTCGTGCTATTTGTGGCTTTGATATGGTGGTTTATCCGTAAGGGTAAAGAAAAAATCGAAACATAGAATTTTAAAATAACTTCCGCTTTCGAAAACTATATAAATAAGCTGTTCACTGGATTCCCATAGAAAACTGTGGTGAGATGAAATGTTTGATTTTGAAGTACTTCAAAATCTTAGCTAGATGGCTATGTAGCGGTACCCACATTAAAAAGGCAGGGACATATCAAATATGTCCCTGCCTTTGATTTTAGAGACATGTTTCCTAACAGTTGATTTTGTTAACGAAAGTTGACTTCAAATCCATATTTTGTGTGAAATAAAAGCATATAATAAAAGTATGAGGTGATGATGTGAAGGAGATAAACATTTATAAAATAATTGCGGATAAGAGAAAAGAAAAGGGGATTACGCAGGAAGAGTTAGCGGCGTATATCGGTATTACGAAGGCGTCTGTTTCCAAATGGGAGACGGGGCAGAGTTATCCGGATATTACATTTTTACCACTGCTAGCATCGTACTTTAATATAAGTATAGATGAACTAATCAGTTATAAACCGCAAATGGAACAGGAAGATATTAAAAATTTATATCATAGACTAGCGGAAGCTTTTAGTGAAAAACCATTTAATGAAGTAATGATGGAGTGTAGGGAAATCATAAAAAAATATTATTCTTGCTTTCCATTATTAATTCAAATAGGAATACTTTTTATTAATCATCACATGTTAACAGAGGATACGGATAAAAGAATTGAAACTTTAGAAGAAGCAATTCATCTCTTTAGCAGGGTTCAGGAAGAAAGTGATGATGTTTCTCTTGTGAAAGAGGCGGTATCGTTTCAAGCAACTTGCTATCTTATACTCAATAAACCGAATGAAGTATTGCAATTGCTTGGTGAAACGATACGTCCTAACGTTCCAGAGGAAGATTTAATCGCACAGGCGTATCAAATGCTTGGAAATACTGAAAAGGCGAATGAAATAATGCAAATTAGTATGTATCAACATTTAATACAACTCGTTGCGACAATACCGAATTATGTAGTAGTAAATGCCTCAAGCGTTGAAAAAGTAGAGGTAATTTTAAATAGAGCTTTCATGTTAATAGATATATATGAAATAGAAACATTACATCCTAATATGACTTTAAAAGTATACTATGCTGCTGCGCAAGTATATTGTATGCAAGGCAATTTTGAAAGAGCATTAGAAATGTTACGTAAATATGTAGCAGTTTGTGCGGCAAGCTTCACAGTAAATAGTCTGCATTTACACGGTGATTCATATTTTGATGCGATTGATGGATGGTTTGCAGAGTTTCCGCTCGGCGCTAAAACAGTTAGAAATGAAGAGATTATAAAGCGAAGCATGCTACAAAGTATTGCAGAGAATCCAGTTTTTGCTCCAATGAAAGATGTAAGAGAGTATAAAAATATAATAACGAGTTTGAAATTTAAATTGGATATAAAAGAATAGGGGTGACAAAATGATGACTTTTGATGAATATGAAGTAGCGATAAAGAGTGAGTGTACTTTACAAGGTACGATTACAAGGCCCAAAGCTGAAGGGAAGTATGCGGCTGTTGTTATTATCGTGGGATCTGGAGAAATTGACCGTGATGGAACGATCGTACCGCTAAAGCTTGAGGCGAACATATATAAAGATTTAGCGCATGTAATAGCGGGACAGGGTGTAGTGACGCTCCGCTTTGATAAGCGCGGAGTAGGAAAGAGTGGTGGAGAATTTCTAAAGACTGGAATGTGGGATTTAGTTAGTGATATAGAGTCTACGATTACGTATTTAAAAGAACAACCATTTGTTGATCCGGAAAATATCATTTTAGCTGGTCATAGTGAAGGTTGTATGTTGGCAACTGTAGTAAACGCAAGAACACCAGTTAATGGGCTTATCCTTCTTACAGGAGCTGCGGAATCATTAGAAGAGGCTACGAAAAGACAAAGAGAAATTGCATATAAAGAACTAAAAGAACAGAAAGGAATAAAAGGAAAACTAATGCGTCTTCTCAATGTGGAGAAACGTGGAGAGAAGCAGATGGAAAAAATAAAAAAGAAAATGATGAACACAGAAAAAGATATGATTAAAGTTGGTTTTAAACCGATGAACGCAAAGTGGTTTAGAGAGCATTTTCAGCATGATATTTATAAAGATTTACAACAAGTAACATGTCCAGTGCTAGCTATCGCTGGTGATAAAGATATTCAGGCTGATCCTGAAAGAGCGAAGCGAATCGGTGATTATGTGAAGGGGGATTCTGAAGTACATGTAATAAAAGATATGGATCATAGTTTGAAAAGTTTTGAGGGGGATTTCAAGGCTTTAGAGTTTAAAAAGAATTATGAAGAAGGGGCAAGAAAGCCACTTCATCCAGAGCTGGAAGAAATAATTATAAATTGGATGGAATCATATTTTATCCCCGGTAGTAGGACTCTTACATCAAAATTAGGTGAATATGAGGAAGATGGAAGGGAGAGTAACTGCCTGTAAAAGACAAACTGGTGTGGGGGAATGGTAGGTGTAAGTACTTCTGTAGTTTCAAACATATTCCCCTGAGTGTAGGTTCTATAAATACCCTATAAATAATCCAGGCTATTTAATATTAGGAAGAAGCCAACTATACACATAATCCATGACAGAGCTGATCCTGTACTATTAGCGATTTTCATTCGAAGCCTCTCGAGAGGTTTTTGCATCCAGCGACCAAATAGGAGATAGAAGAGAAACAGTACGAGAGAGGGCAATACCATAATAAAGTTGTATCCCGCTAAAATAGAAGACCATTCTATCCAGGATAGATTAGAAGTAGTAAGTATGCCAATTGCTGCAAAATAAGGAAATGCAGTACCCGCTTCAATGAATGTAGTAGTGAATCCTAGCGCAATCATAGAAAAAATGCTTTTTGATTTTGGTGAGGGAATCTCTGAATTTTTCTTTGGTGGAATATAAAAGCTTGCGATGAATAATATGACGCCAATAATGAAGAACGACCAGCTTACGATTCGGTTTTGAAATACGTCAGAAATAATCTTAAACAAAAAATCTAATCCTAACATAAGTGAAACTCCAACAGCAAAATAACATCCTGCTATCGTCAATAGATAAACGAATAAATGTTTCGTGAGACGCTCTTTATCTGTTAAAAGTAGATATATTGTTACTCCTATTGTAGTAGGGCTTAGCGTGTCTAATATAGCTAATCCGCCTATTAGGAGAAGTTGCTCTGTACCCATTGTGCTTTCCCCCTTATTCCGGCTCAGGATTATTTTTTTTAGTCATAAAAATGGCATATGCCTCGTTCATAAACTGAAGCACATCTTGATCGATTGGATATAAACTAAGTTTCTCTGATTGTTCGGGAGCCATCCTTATCTCCCAAAGCTTATTTAGAAATTCATCCTCACCTTCAAATTCTTCTAAGCGTTTTTCCTCCATTCGTCTTATGATATTTTGAACTTTCGTTGCTTTTGGGCCATCCTTCATATAACGCTTTAACTGGCCGATGAGAGCAATCCATTCGAGTGAATCAGAGCAGTCACTTGCCATTTTAGGAACCTTTTCCAATAGTTTTATTTCTTTTTCTTTAAATACAGATTCGCGATAATACTGTTGTATTTCTTTATCTTTGCTGGATAATTGCATGATTTTTTGAATCGCGATCCAGCTTTCTTCTCCCTCTAACGCAATTCCATTTATCATTTCTCGTAAGGATAATTCTATTTTCTTTAAATTTTTCTGCTCATTTATTACATAAGATAATTGGCTCTTTAAACTATCCGACCAATCCCACTCATTGAAGTCGAGCATATGTTTAATCTCTTGTAACGGAAAGCTAACCTTTTTTAAAAATTGAACGTGCTGAAGTTTTTTTATTTCTTCATTTGTATATAAACGATGGCCCCCCTCTGTTTTGGATGCTGGTTTTAATAATCCGATTTTATCGTAATAACGCAGTGTTCTTACTGTAACGCCTGTCAGTTCTGCAACTTTATTAATGTGTATCAACTGATAAACCTACCTTTCTGTACGTTAAGATTTTATCTTTAACGATTATTTTCTTATTTCGCATCTAACCTTCTTTACTAAGAAGATTTTTAAGTAAGTAGCCTGCTCCTAATCCAATTAGTACACCAGGAAATGCATAATCTAATGTCAGTCCGATACCTGCACCTATAATGACACATCCATAAATAATAATATCGCCCTGTTTCATCTGGAAACCTCCTATTTTTCTAATTTCTTTTATGAAATTGCTAAATAGTAGCTACTTAACAGTATATAAAATGACCTAACGTCAACTTCAAGTGTTTTTGATTATTATTAATACATTTATATAAACCTTTAAAGCGCCCTCTAACGGAAGAATTAATTTTAAAATATTTTGCGGGCTTATCGTTCCAAAATATTTATACTAAAATATATAATACGGGGGTGTGGTTAATGGGTAGAAAGATTAGTTTTAATAAAGAGCAAGCTTTAAATAAAGCTATGTATTTATTTTTGGAGAAAGGTCATAAGCCGAGCTACTCTCTACGATAGTTTTTGAGGTAAGGATGCACTATTTAAACTAGCTGTGGAACATTATAAAAACTTTGGTGCCTTAGCATACAAAATTCACGTATTGTTCTTGCTATCCTGAGGTGAAATGGGAGGGAATGTCTTTTGGGAAGCATGCCTGTAAAGTTATTTTTTAAATCAATCCTATTTTTTTTCTTATGCGGTATTGTTGTTTATTCTATATTTCAGATTATGTTTGTCTGGAGTGCTTCGACAGGATTAGGAAGGGATGATATAGTCGGATTTTCTGATAATAAGTATGTAATTGGTCGTCCACCTGTTAGCTATAATTTATATAAAAAAGATAGTGGGAAAACTATATTAGATAATGTTATTGGTTATAAAAAAGGAAAAACGAAAAGCTATGTTCGGAATGAAATCGAATTTGTAGTGATAAATGAGATAAAGGGTAGCTATGAATTGTATAAAATAGAAAAGGCTTCAGAAAAGGATATAGAACGGCTGAAAGAAATGCAGAAATTAGAATGAAAGAGACTATTTGAAGGATAAAAATGCTGTTGGGTTGAAATAAAATTTAATAAAAGACTAACTTCAGTATTTTTCATTTTTAACAAACTTAATTGGAATTTTACAAATGCACACATGTTATTGTTAAATCTAAAAAATGGTTTAGACTGATAACTGAGTTTTATTTCATGAAAAAAATCAGCATAAAAATAAAGCATTAGGAGTTCAGTCCCATGTCTATCAAACTAATTAAAGTTTCTTTTTCAGAGATAGAAAGGAAATGAAATCATGGAAAAATCAATAAAAAGTGAATTAATTGGAATGTTTATCTTTAATGAAACTTTACATACATATGTACAAAACGAAGGAAAAGTACATTGGGAATTGGATGTTAGAAACGAGCATGTACAAGTACATGAAATGCTGAAAAGAGCAGAAAAGCTTTATGTATGTTTAGAGGAATTTGATAAAAAAGCTAAGCTTGCTATAGCGGAAGAATTAATAGAGTATAAAAATGATTTTTGGCCTGAATATGATGAGAATGATGAACATTTAGATTGGGATGCTGTAGATGCAGGAGAATATGATATGACGAAAGAAACATTTGAGCAATCTATTACTCTTATGGACATTGTAATGAGAGAAAATGATATATATTGCGAATTCAATGATGGAGATGTATTTGGTGGCCATAGAATCCATGCTTCTTTTGACAATGAGTACAATTTATTAGCTGCAGAGATTTAGCTTTGAGAGATGCAAGTGAAAAGGATTGATTACTATAATCAATCCTTTTTTCATTATTATAAGATAACGGGGAAATAATAGGGAGAAAGTTTCATAGTTTTAATACGGTCCCCACTCAATATTCACGCCAACAATAAGAAAAATAAGTCCAATAATAAACCAAATGAATGCAAGTGGAGCCATAAATCGAATCCATTTTCCATAAGAAATACCGCTCGCTGCGAGAACGCCCATTAAAACACCGGAAGTTGGATTGAGGCAGTTCACTACACCTTCGCCGAGCATAACAGCTTGTACTGTAACTTGGCGTGTAATGTGCATGAAATCAGCTAACGGAGCTAATATCGGAATAAAAATAACAGATTCACCTGTACCGGATGAAATAAGGAAATGCAATGCGGCACTACTTACATACATACCGATTACGCCAAATACTGGGCTTTGTCCTTCGAGAGACTGTGCGAGTTGGTTAACGATTGTATCAAGTAATTTACCTTGTTCCAAAATGACTGAAATACAACGAGCCATTCCAACGATCAAAGCACCGTATATGAGATTTTGGCAGCCTGTTAGAAAAGTAGAAGCGATATCGTTTGCTTTCATGCCACCTATTATTCCGGCTGTAATTGCTATGAAAATAAAAGTAGCAGTCATTTCTGCGTCTGTCCAATGTAGACGAAAAGCGCCGATTAAAAATGCAATTAATGATAAAGCTGAAACGAGTAAAATTAATTTATGACGTATTGTCCAAGGAACTTCTGTTTTTTGCGCCTCTTTTCCGCTTGAAAGAGCATTACTTGGAAACCAGTTGTCGCCGAGAATGCTTCCTTTATTCGATTTCTTTAAGCGTTTTATATACCAATTAATATATAGAATGGTAGCAAGTAAAAAAGAGAGATAGATTGCTGTACGTAAACCAATTCCCGAAAACATCGGAAGTTCTGCAATCTTTTGTGAAATGCCTAAAGGTGAAGGAGATAATATAGTAGCATTAAAACCAGCATAAGTCCCTAAATAAATAATTGCTACGCCGACGATAGCGTCCCATTTTAATGTGCGTGCAACGATGATGCCGATGGGGATAAAGCCGATAACTGAGTTAACGATAATGCCAGTCGTTCCGAGAATGGAAAAGAGTGCGGCGACAATACATATGAAAAGTAATTGCTGATTACGAAATTTGTTAATAACATGATAGATTAAACCGTCAAGAGCACCGGTTTTTTCAAGAATCGCAATGGCACCGCCTGTAAATAAAATTAAGAAGATGATCGGAGCAGCAAGTGTCATTCCTTTTTCAATAGCGGTAAAAAAAGAAACAAACCCTACCGGTGATTGCGGAACAGAATGGTAACTTCCTGGTATTGTCGTTGTAACAGTCCCGTTTGTAACTCTTTTAAATTCTCCTGCAGGAACGAAATACGTAGCTATTGCACAAAGCAGAGCAATAAAAAATAGTAGTACGTACGCGTCAGGCATTTTAAACTTTCGTTTACTAGGCTGTTTTTTTACTTCAGTTTGTAATTGCATAAAACCCCTCCTTTTTTCACTTGGTTAATTTTCAATATTCTGAAATTTATCTGTGAAATAGATTATAATAAAGGTGGCTTCGTAAGGCAATAGTTTTTCTGTCCTTTTCCCGCACATACAAATTCTTGCAACATTAGACAGGGAAACGAAAATAATCCAAGAATATGTTAAATAGAAAGTAAAAAGAAAAGAGGGAAAAAGATGTGGAAAACTACGGATCTATGTGATGAGTTTGAAAATGAATTACAAATATGTCGCCAGTCTTTTCGATCTTTTGGGAAGAAAGAACAATTCCACGGGAAAATTGCAACGGTAAAAGTGAAGGATGATAATGTACTAGTGAAGGAAGGGTTGCAAACATTACCAGAAGGAACGGTATTAGTTGTTGATGGGGGAGCGTCTACGAATTGTGCGTTACTCGGTGATAATTTGGCAGCTATTGCGGAGGAAAGAAAGCTAGCAGGAATTATTGTATATGGATACGTTCGTGATTCTAGTGAACTAAAGAATATAAATATAGGTATTTTAGCGTTAGGGACAATGCCGAATAGAAGTGTAAAAGAAGGGAAAGGAGAACGAAATATTTCATTGCAATTTGGAGGAGTAGAATGGAAGCCGGATGAATATGTGTATGTGGATGAAGATGGCGTCATTATTAGTGAAAAGAGTTTGCATCGTTAAAGGTTAGTAAGTTACTATTCTTAGAAAATAAATCCGATAAAGCATGGACAAAATTCTTTGTCAATAGTAAAATAATACAGAAATTTAAAATTAACAGAATGTATAGGTTTATCGTTTTACGATAACTTAAATGGAAGTAAGTTGTGCCTAGAAAAGTGAATGTTATCACAATGATACGTTCATGAACAAAATTATTTTTCCTATACAAATATAGCCGCGAATGATGCGGGTAGGAGGTGTTGCACAGTTTGTTCGACACTTACAAAAAAAGAGTGTCAATTGCACGCCCTTGAAGGGCCTTTTTTTGTGTGAATAGTAGTAAGGGAGGAAATTTTGGGATGGCAATGTTAAAAAAATGGCTGCTTACGTCGTTAATGGCAGTTACACTTGTATTTGTTTCTTTTGCGAATACAGTACATATTACGTTTGCTGAAGGAAATACAGCAAAACTTGCAATTATTGGTGAATCACAAAAGGGCATTATGTTATGTCCGAAAGAAGAGCAAATTAAAGATGGGGAAACAGCTTTAAGCTTGCTACAAAAAGTCATGGGGGACAAAGTAGAAGCTGAAACGATGTCGTTTGGAACGTATGTAAAAGGCATTGATGGCTTAATGGCCGGGGCTACAAGCGGCTGGCTATATGATGTAAATGATCAATCTGCAGAAGTTGGAGCGGATAGTTATAAATTAAAATCTGGAGATGTTGTTGTTTTCCGATTTGTTTCAGATTGGAACAATATGAGTCAAGAAACATTACAACAAACATTAGATAAATTTGGTACTTGTAAAACTGTAGAAGAACCAAAAACAGATGATCCAAAACAAGAAAAACCAGAAGAACCAAAGACGGATGATCCAAAGCAAGAGAAACCAGAAGAACCAAAGACGGATGATCCAAAACAAGAAAAGCCAGAAGAACCAAAAACGGATGATCCCAAACAAGAAAAGCCAGAAGAACCGAAGACGGATGATCCAAAACAAGAAAAACCAGAACAACCAAAGCAAGAGAACATTCAAGTTCCAGCAGCACAAGTAAATGACGCGATCTCTAAAACATCTGAAAAGATGTTACAAGATGGAATTGAAAGTGATTGGGTAGCGCTAGGTCTTTCTCGTTCTGGAAAGGATATACCAATCGAGGCGAAATTAAATTATGTTAAGGCTGTAACTGAAAAGGTAGAAAAGCGCGTTAATCGTTTTTCAGCGACAGATTTAGCTAGAACAATTATTATGATGAATGCAATGAATGCAGACCCAAAAATGGTAGGCGAACATAATTTAGTTCAAAAATTGTACGAATCAGATAAAGTGAATTCTGTTACAGGTTATACATTTGCTTTACTTGCATTTGATACGAAAAAATATGAAATTCCAGTAGATTCAAAATGGAATCGAGTTGCTTTAGTAGATGCACTTTTAAACGCGCAACATACAGATGGCGGTTGGACTTACGATAGCGCAAGCAGTAAAGATAGTGCTAGTAGCGTTGATGTAACAGGTATGGTTTTATCAGCATTAGCTCCTTATCAAGACCGAGCAGATGTGAAACCAGCAGTGCAAAAGGCTGTCGCATACTTATATAATGAACAACTAGAAAATGGCGGTTTCTCTGCTGATGGACAAGAAAATTCTAATAGTGTTGCGCAAGCAATTATTGGATTATCACTTGTGAAAGATGTAGATCAAAACCGTCTACATAAGGCAGTGCAAAATCTATTGTCATATCAACTTCCAAATGGTGAATTTAAATGGTTACCAGGCGATCAAAACGGTAGCGGAATGGCAACAGAGCAAGCGTTATTAGCTTTACTTCAGTTTAAAGATCTTGGAAAATCGATTTATGACTGGTCAACTGAATCTGTTACTGAAATTAATCCAAAACCAAATGTAGATTCAGAAAATGTTGTAGTAGAAAAAGAAGTTACTGAACAACCAGAAGAACAAAAACAAGTGCAACAAGAAACAAAAGATGACACTTTAAAAGTTGTTGTGGATAACGAACCGGTTAAAAATAAAAAATCCGGAAACGGTAGCACATTACCGAAAACAGGAGCATCTTCTCATAGTGCAGCGACAGAAGTAGGTATGGGTGTATTATGTATTGCTTCTGCATATGTATTATGGAGACGTAAAGCAGCTTAACAAAAATTAGGAGCAATCATTTGCTCCTAATTTTTAATATGAAAGGTGAGAGGCAACATGAGTAAGATGAAGTGGTTTATTTCTTTACTGCTTTCACTTGGGCTACTTGCCGGATGTGAAGAGGCAGCGGTAAAGCCTGAGAAGAAAGTAGAACCGAAGCAAGAAGAAGTAGCGAAACAAGAAGAGAAAAAAGATGAAGCGAAACCGGAAGAAAAGCCGGAGGAAAAACAAGCTGAACAAGAGCAAAATAAGCAAGACGAACAGAAAGAGAAACAAGAACAAAAAGTAGAAGAGAAGCCGAAAGAAGAAAAGCCGCAGGCACAGCCAGAAGTAAAGAAAGAAGAGAAACAACAGGAACAACCGAAAGAACAACCAGCTGTAAATAAGCAACTAGAACAACAAAAAGCACAAGAAGAGAAACAACAAGAGCAACAACCGAAAGCACCAGAAGTAAAAGAAGAAGCGAAGGTTGTGAATCAGCCGAAAGAAACACCGAAGCAGGAGCAAAAAGTTGATCCGAATAAAGAGGAGAAAACGATACCGACTCCGCCCGTTCCAAATTCTGAACAACAAAAACAAAAACCAAACCCAGTTCCACCACCAAAACCACAAGCAAAACAAGTCACGATCTCAGTAAAAGGTGATAAAGGCTACTTATTGGGTGCGAGAAAAATGGATGTACAAGAAGGCGATACAGTTTATAAAGTATTGCAACGTACAGGTTTAGATGTGGATGCAATGGGTTCTAAAGGTGATATTTATGTAAAAGGTATTAATGATTTATATGAAAAAGATGTAAACGATAATAGCGGATGGAAATATCGTGTAAACGGTTCGTTTCCAAACTATAGTGCGGGTGTAGTTACAGTGAAGCCCGGAGATACAATCGAATGGGTGTATGTATACTAAATTAAGAAAGGCATTCGGTAAAGGACTATGAAAATAAGTTTTTCTTCTTTACATCCTTTTGTGAATTTTTTCTATTATATCGGGGTGATGATACTATGTATGATGTGTCTTCATCCTCTTTTTTTAATTGGAGCAATACTATTAATTGTTATTTTAAATGTGATGCAAGGGAATAGCGAAAAGGTAAGAAAGATGTTACCGAGCACAATCGTTTTCTTTGTTATGGTCATTTTATTTAATTCGCTATTAACACATAGAGGCCGAACTACGTTATTTTGGTTAGGTGATAGCCGTATTAAACTTGAGGCAATTATGTTTGGAGTAGTAATGGGGTTATTACTAGTTGCGATTATGTTTACGTTTGCTTCGTATAATGATATTATTTCAAGTCATAAATTTTTATATTTGTTTTCTAGAATTTCACCGAAAGTAGCATTGTTAACGATGATTACAGTGAGATTTGTTCCTTTGTTTATGAGAAGATTACAGAAAATAACACTCGTCCAAAAGACGAAAGGTGTACAGGTAGATGCAGGTTCCATTGTGGAACGTGTGAAAAATGGTATGCAACTATTGCAAGTATTATTAATTTGTTCATTGGAAGATGCACTGCAAACGGCAGATTCTATGCAAGCTCGTGGATTTGGTGTAACGAAACGTACGACATATATTCGCTATAGAATGGAAAAACGAGATTGGTATACGCTCAGTTATTTAAGTATTCTATTTATAATTACTATCATATGTAGTACGTATGGCGGAGGAAAGTTAATCATTTATCCGAAAGTCGAATCTATTTTATTTCAGCAATACGATGGGATGATGTTTATCGTATTTACGATGTTTATTAGTTTACCAATTATAATGGAAGGAAGGGAATGGTTATGGTGGCGCATGCAGAAATAAACAATTTATCATTTGTATATGCTGATGAAAACGAAAAAGCGTTACAGCATATTTCTCTTTCTGTTCAAAAAGGAGAGTTTATTGCACTTGCTGGAGGATCAGGATCTGGAAAGACGACTTTATTAAAACATTTTAAAAAGGAATTACTTCCAATCGGTAAGCGTACTGGGGATACATATTATGATGGTACTTTATTAGAAAATGTACCGGATTTGTTATCTGCTCAAGAAATTGGTATGGTATTTCAAAATCCAGAAAATCAACTCGTAATGGATACAGTAATTCAAGAATTAGCGTTTTCTTTAGAAAATATCGGATTACCATCACATATTATTCAAAAAAGAATAGCCGAGCTTATTAGTTTCTTAGGATTTCAAGATTTATTGCATCAATCTGTTCATACGTTATCTGGCGGACAGAAGCAACTTGTCAATTTAGCTGCGGTATTAGTGATGCAACCGAAATTATTATTATTAGATGAACCAACTGCGCAGTTAGATCCAATTGCTGCGAAAGAATTTTTAGGATTGTTAAAGCGTATTAATGAAGAACTTGGAATTACAATCGTTTTAAGTGAACATCGTTTAGATGAAGTAATACCCCTTGCAACGCGCGTTATTTGTATGAGTAACGGCCAAATCGTGTATGACGGTAGTCCGAAAACGGTTGTAGCAAATATGTGGAAAGTAGAAAAGTTCCGGCCATTTATTCCGCAAATTCCAAGATTGTTTTTAGAGTGGAATGCGAAAGATATTCCGTTTACAGTGCGAGAAGCACAAATGAAAATGAATGATTCTTCAGCGATATCATATGTAAATGAGCCAATAGTACAAAGTGAAAAGCAAGAAGTCATTTTAAGTGCCGAGCATATTTCGTTCCAATATGAAAAGAATAGTCCGCTCATTTTACGAGATTTAACAGTATCGATTGAAAAAGGAAAATGGGTAGCTCTCGTTGGAAAGAATGGTACAGGGAAGTCTACACTGTTAACGATTTTAGCAGGGTTACAAAAATCGAGAAGAGGGAAAGTAAAGTGGAATGGGAAAGTGATACATAAAATTGATTCGAAAGAACGATTTAAAAGTATTGGGTATGTATCGCAGCATCCGTATTATCATTTTACATTTGATACAGTGTGGGACGAAGTGTATGAACGAGCACGTGAATTATACGGAGAACAAGGAAAAGAAAGAGCAGAAGATACGCTAAAACAGTTTTGGTTGTACTCGCTTAAAGAACGCCATCCACATGATTGTAGCGGGGGAGAGCAACAACTACTTGCATTATGTACAACGTTATTATCAAAGCCGACTTTATTATTACTGGATGAACCGACAAAGGGACTCGATCCATGGAAGAAAGAAAGAGTAGGAGAGCTATTTAGGAAGTTGCAAAAAGAAGGTACAACAATTGTAATGGCTACGCATGATATTGAGTTTGCAGCGAAATACGTTGATCAATGTATGATGTTATTCGACGGAGCAGTCATTATGAATGATGCACCGAAAGAATTTTTTAGTGGTAACTTCTTTTATACAACCTCTATTAACCGATTCATTCGAAAAGAATTGCCATATGCATTAACGTGGGAGGATGTGTACGGAGCGTGTCCAAACGATATGTTGCATTCATAATATGTATTTTTGCAGTAATAATAGGCACATTACTCTTTACTACACTTATCATGGATGGGTATTACATGTTAAGTAGTTTGTTTTTATTAGTCGTTATTATGTTACCTTTCTATATCCGCTTTGAAAGAAAGGCGTTTGTTTCACGTGAAATTGTTCTCGTCGCTGTGTTAGCCGCAATTGCAGCAGTGAGCCGCGTACCATTTTCTATTTTACCAAGTGTACAACCGACTTCTTTTGTTATTATCGTTTCAGCAATTGTGTTTGGAAGCGAGACGGGATTTATGATTGGGGCAACAGCAGCGATTGTGTCTAACATCTTTTTAGGACAAGGTCCGTGGACGCCGTGGCAAATGTTTTCATGGGGTATGATTGGTTTTATAGCTGGATTATTACGTAATACGTTTTTAATGAAAAAGCTATGGGGAAGACTACTATACGGATTGTTTGTTGGATTTTTATTTGGCTGGATCATGAATTTTTGGGGGCTTCTCGGTTTTATACGAGAGGCAACGTGGGAAACAGTCATTTCGTATTATATCGCAAGTTTTTATTTCGATTTGAGCCATGCAATTTCAAATGTTGTGTTCTTGCTATTATTTAGTACTTCTTGGATTACAATTCTTACAAGATTTAAAAAGAAATATGGCATATTAGATGAGCATAACATGGTATAGAAAAGCATACTCATATAAGGTAGGGTCGCGACTTACATATTCGTTTGCCTCTTTCATGCTTCTTACATATTGTAAGGAGCATTTTTTATTGTCAAAAAATAGTCCAATATATATCCGTTACTATATAAAATTATTTGTATAATAGTAGGTGAGAATTATTTTCAAAAGGGAGGTATATAGTTAATGAAGTTAGTTATTCCGAAGCAACATGGTGCATGGGCGATGCTTGTTATACCATTTCTATTAAGTGTCATACTTGGGAAACCTACTATATATCATATTCCATTGTTTATAGCTTGGTTCTTTATCTATTTAGCTACGTATCCATTCCTTATGTATATAAAGCAAAAACGAAAAAAAGAGTATTTACATGCAGCAATTGTGTATTTTATCATCGCTTTTGTATTTGGGATGATTTCTCTATTATATGAATGGCGCATTCTTTTATTCGTAATAGTCATGATTCCACTATTTATAGTAAATATGCATTATGCTCGTCAAAAAAATGAAAGGGCATTACTAAATGACATTAGTGCGATTGTTGTTTTCTGTATTGGTGGTTTAGTTAGTTATTATTTTTCAATGAAACTTATAGATAAAACAGCATTATTTATTGCGCTTATTTCATTTTTATATTTTTTAGGAAGTACGTTTTATGTGAAAACGATGATACGTGAGAAAAATAATCCGAAGTATCGCTTTATATCTTGGGGTTATCATATTCTATTAATGATCATTGTATTTGCTATTAATCCGTTGTGTTCTCTTATTTTTATACCAAGTGTCATTCGAGCCATTATATTGTATGGCAAAAAAATTTCTATTATAAAAGTAGGGATTTTAGAAATTGTGAATTCTGTATATTTTTTAATCATAACGGCAATAATTATGAAGTATGCCATTTGAAAAAACTTCCCACCTTATGATGGGAAGTTTTTTCAATCTTGTTCTAAAATATGAACGGTGTAATCGCAGCGTTGAATAGCTTGTTCGATCGCATAAAGAGATTGCTCAATACGAGCGCGATTAAAATCTTTTTCAACAGTCTGTAATGCTGCTTCTAAACATTGTTTTGCTTCTTGTAATGATTGAAAAGAGTCTTGGACATATCCGCGGGCATTTTGATGCATTTTATAATCCTCCTTGCATATTCATATATGTATAGTATGAACAGTAAAGAAGAAAATATAATTTGTTATATTTGTTTGACAATTGAAATGAAATTACGTATAGTAAGAATTAAGTGAATATTTTCTTATCCAGAGAGGTGGAGGGACTGGCCCGATGAAACCCAGCAACCGCGATGCAGGTGCTAATTCCAGCAGAACAAATTTGTTCTGGGAGATAAGACGAAGATATATACGTAACTTCTTCTTATCGGAGAGGTTTTTTTATTGCAAAAAAACCGATTACGAAAATTTACATTAAGAAGAAAGGGGTTGCGCATTACTGTGACACTCGAAAAATACGTAAAACTGCGTAGTACAGTTTATGAATATATGATAGAGCAAGATAAGCCAATATCATTGTTAGATATTCAAGAACATATCGTTTCGCATCATGAAGGAAAATTCACGAAAAAGATGTTACATCAATTTTATTTATCAAGACTATTAGATGAACTGAAACTGGATGGGAAAATTACATTAGCTGATGAATATCTCTATACGGAAAAAGGGGTATTTTATAAGGCGAGAAAAGGGAGCTAAGCTCTCTTTTTTTGAAGTATGTAGAGTAAAAGACTGCTTAAGCAGCCTGATACAGGGAATGGTGTTGAGTGTGTAGTGTCAAAGATTGAATGTGCCTGAAAGAGGCACTTCATATCGGCTGCAAATGAAAAGAGACACCTTCGCCGAATAGGTGTCAGTTGTTTTGTCATATAGACTTGCTATTTGACAGTTATTAGAATAACATGCAGTGGCTCTAGAAGTCAAAAGGGAATTAAAGGAAGAGGTGTTGTTATGTACGCTTATTTATTACATGATATAACGAAATGGATTCCTAAGTACATTATGGATCAAGGGTATGAATATTATGAAGAAGGACATGTAGATGATGTTGAAATACAAGACAAGAAAATATTTGCTTTCGTTACTGGAAATGCAGGAAACTATGAAGTGATTATTGATCTTGAAGATTTTACAGAAAGTAGCTGTGAGTGTCCATATGAAAACTATTGTAAACATATGGCGGCAGTTGTTTATGATATTCAAGGTGCTGGTGAAAGTACGGTGAAAGAGAAACTGAAAGATTTAGACAAGGAAGAGTTGCTTACCGTATTAAACCGTTTATTACAAAGCTCAAAAAATGTACAAATTGTAGAGAAGATGTTAAAGAAGGGGAAACTTTAACTTATAGAGGGAGTTGTTATGTATTGAATGTACTAATTGTATACGCTCATCCTAGTCCTTCCAGTTTTAACGCGGCGATTTTAAAGCATGTACAAAAAGGATTACAAGAAACAAACCATTCGGTTACGGTACTTGATTTATATAAAGAACAATTTAATCCCGTCCTTGTATTTAATGAAGAGAAGAAAAGGCGTGATTTAGTAAATGAAGAAGAAACAGCTCGGTACAGAGCGTTAGTAGAAGAAGCGGATACTCTTCTCTTCATTTATCCAATATGGTGGTGGGGGATGCCAGCTATTTTAAAAGGATTTATTGATCGCATTTTCGTTGCTGGTTTTGCTTATAAATATGAAGGTGCCCTGCCGAAAGGGTTACTAAAAGGTAAGAAGGCATGGGTAATTAATACGTTAGACTCACCGTTATGGTACGTCGCACTACTATATCGATCAGCCGATTGGATTATAATGAAGAGAGGTGTTTTACGTTTTTGCGGCATTCGCGATATAAAACGATCTGTTTTTCAATCTGTGAAAACGAGTAAACGAGAGAAGCGGGAAAAGTGGTTATTACAAATTGAAGAAAAGGCTCGTACGTTATGAATGAAATGGAACGTATTATAAATTGTTGTCAGTATGATAATGAACTTTTTCGTACATATATTAATTGCTTAATTCAATTGAAGAAATGTAGCGAAACATTTCAGCAAATTCAAATACAATTAAGAAATGATTACTTAATAAGAGGAATTTGTGAAAGAGAAGTTGATGAAGTAGTAAGGGGAAGTAAAGAATATGATACATATTTTCTTCCTAAAGCATTACAGTGGAATTTCCTTAAGAACAATCCACATTTAATTGAAAAAGTATGTGAAGATTTTTTTGCATTTGAGGCATTATATCTTACGGAGATAGAGTGGAAGACCGTGATAAATTGCGTGGGAAATAAATGATTTATTATGTAAAAAAGCTAGTATAAAACTAGCTTTTCGTTTAAATAAATAAGAAACATAGGCTTATGATAAATCCTGCATATAGTAAGTTCACAACGCAAAATCCCATAATATCACGAGCACCTAAACCAGCTATCGCTAATGCTGGTAATGCCCAGAAAGGTTGAATTAAATTTGTCCAAGCATCGCCCCACGCAATGGCCATTGCTGTTTTTGCAGCAGGTACACCAAGTTCAGCGCCAGCTGGAATCATAATGGGTGCTTGCACAGCCCATTGACCGCCACCAGATGGAACGAAAATATTAACGATGCCAGCACTTAAAAAAGTAAAGAGCGGGAAAGTTGTTTCGTTTGAAATGCTAATAAAGAAATTCGAAATAGCTCCTCCAAGTGAAAGGCCTTCACTATTTGCTCCAATCATCATCCCCATAATTCCTGCGTAAAACGGAAATTGAAGTAGAATGCCAGAAGCGCTTTTCGTAGAGTCTGAAAAAGCGCGAATATATTGAATCGGAGTACGGTGGAAAACGAGTCCAGCAATTAATAACATAAAAATAACGATATCAAGAGTAAGGTTAAAGCCTTTCGTATAAAAGTAGTTGAAAATATAAATGAGACCTAATAATCCAACGCAAAGTGTAATGATGATACTATTTTCCATTTTTTCAGCGAACGTATTTTTTCCTATCTCTTGAGCGGCAGCTTCCTCATGGAATACGCTAGGATCTACTGTTATTGTATGTTTTGCATCTGGATGCATCGCCTTATTAATGAGAGGCATCGTAACTAAAAAGATAATAACTGGAACGAGAGCGTATGGGGAGAATAACGTTTCAGTGATTGGAATCGCTTCTTTAATACTTCCAGCTGTCGTTTTCATTAACGTTTCTCCGCCTGTTGCTAACGTAAGAGGGATAGAAGCAGAAAGCCCTGCATGCCAAATGAGAAATCCAGAGTAAGAAGAAGCAATTGCCAGTCTATAATCTAATCCTTCCAGCTGTCTTGCCACTTCTTTTGCGTATAAAACAGATACAACAATACCAAATCCCCAGTTTATGTATGCCCCTAGTAAACTTACGATTGAAATGGCAATAATACCTTGTCCATTTGTTTTTGGTAGTCTTGCCGCTTTCGTTAATCCTTTTTTAATAAGAGGAGCGTTTGCTAAAGCAGATCCTGTCACGAGTACAAGTGCCATTTGCATAGAAAAGGCGAGAAGTCCCCAAATGCCATTCCCCCAGTGATTAATCATTTCCACAGGTGTTTGATGCGTTGCAAACATGCCGAAGAAAATAACAAAAACAGTTAATAAACATGATAAAATAAACGGTTCTGGCAAGAAACGTTGCACTAAGGCGACGCAACCATTAGTAAAAGAACGAAACAAAATAGATCAACCTCCTTATGTATGTTTATTACAATTATTCGAGGTTGTTTCGTTCATAACCTCTTAAAAATAGAAAATTCTGATATTTTTAGAGGGATTGAAATATGTTCAAGAAGAGTCGTAGCATCATCACCCTGACAGAAAAAGTTGCTTTTTCCCTAATATGAAATATTGCATATAAAAATGAATTGATGCAAATGTAAAAGCTTATTATAATGAAAGCATAAATATACAACACATCTTAATACAGCAAAGAGGAGGAAGGAATATGGAAATCGCAATGGCAGTTTTAAAATTTTTAGGTGGAGTAATTCCTTTAGTTCAAGAACTTTTAAAAGCGTTTATGTAAGTTTATTCGTTAGCTATCATATATCCATCATTATTATATCTTACTAAAAAAAGAACGGGGTGATTTTTCTGAACATTAAGAAAAATTACAAGAAAAGAAAGTTCCTTACATGTGTATTAGTTAGTCTATGCACTCTTAATTATTCATCTATTTCTTTCGCAGAAACACAAATCGGTCATGCAAATGATATAAATAAAAATGCTAGTAGCATTGATACTGGTATAGGGAATCTTACATATAATAATCAAGAGGTTTTAGCTGTAAATGGTGATAAAGTAGAGAGTTTTGTTCCGAAAGAAAGTATCAATTCAAATGGTAAATTTGTAGTAGTGGAACGTGAGAAAAAATCACTTACAACATCACCAGTCGATATTTCGATTATTGATTCTGTAGCGAATCGTACGTATCCAGGAGCTGTACAACTTGCCAATAAAGCTTTTGCAGACAATCAACCGAGTTTATTAGTGGCTAAGAGAAAGCCTTTGAATATTAGTATAGACTTACCTGGTATGAGAAAAGAAAATACAATCACTGTCCAAAATCCGACATATGGTAATGTGGCTGGAGCAGTAGATGATTTAGTATCTACTTGGAATGAAAAGTATTCCACAACACATACGTTACCTGCAAGAATGCAGTATACAGAATCTATGGTTTATAGTAAATCACAAATCGCAAGTGCTCTTAATGTTAATGCTAAATATCTTGATAACAGTCTAAATATTGACTTTAATGCAGTTGCAAATGGAGAAAAGAAAGTGATGGTGGCGGCATATAAACAAATATTTTATACTGTAAGTGCTGAACTACCTAATAATCCATCTGATCTATTTGATAATAGTGTTACTTTTGATGAGCTAACTCGTAAAGGAGTAAGTAATTCGGCTCCACCTGTTATGGTTTCAAATGTAGCTTATGGTAGAACGGTTTATGTAAAATTAGAAACAACATCTAAGAGTAAAGATGTACAAGCTGCTTTTAAAGCTTTACTGAAGAATAACAGCGTCGAAACGAGTGGACAGTACAAAGATATTTTTGAAGAAAGTACCTTTACTGCTGTCGTATTAGGTGGAGATGCGAAAGAGCATAACAAGGTTGTTACAAAAGATTTCAATGAAATCCGAAATATCATTAAAGATAATGCTGAATTAAGTTTTAAAAATCCAGCATACCCAATTTCATATACAAGCACGTTCTTAAGAGATAATGCAACTGCTGCTGTTCATAACAATACAGATTATATCGAGACGACAACTACAGAATATTCAAGTGCAAAAATGACACTTGATCATTACGGTGCTTACGTTGCGCAATTTGATGTATCTTGGGATGAATTCACATTTGATCAAAATGGGAAAGAAGTACTAACACATAAAACATGGGAAGGTAGTGGCAAAGACAAAACAGCCCATTACTCTACAGTAATCCCTCTTCCACCAAATTCAAAAAATATAAAAATAGTAGCAAGAGAATGTACAGGTCTTGCATGGGAATGGTGGAGAACAATTATTAATGAACAAAATGTTCCATTAACAAATGAAATAAAGGTTTCAATTGGAGGAACAACATTATACCCAACGGCTAGTATTAGTCATTAGGTTGGAGCAAAGCGCCCTGTTTATAGGGCGCTTTTTTACTTAGGTGAAAGGTAAATCGGCGTTTCTCCCCATCAAGCTAAAAAAGAATATTTACCAACATAGCCTTATACAATTGCATTTAACTTTAGTTAAACTTTCATGTATGAGTGTTATTTTATACATTCACTTGATTGTTAAATATGCAGGTATGATTCTCAACGCTCTTATGTTTACCTGTTTTGAGTTAAAAATAAGAAAATTTGAAATGTTAGTTGTATACATTGTGTTAAATATTGTAAAATGAAATGGTACCAAAAAAACTAAATTGGTACCAAAGGTTTAGGGGGCGGATTATGAAACAAAGAATAGTAACAGAAACCATTCATCAAATTCAAACGAAGGGGTTTACATTTACAATTAGTGATTTAGTAAAACAATTAGCTGTCAGTAAGAGGACAATCTATGAGCACTTCTCTTCAAAAGATGAAATAGTAGATGAAGTTATTCGTAATGTAATAGAAAGTATTCAAGAAAAGGAAAAAAATATCGCTGAAGATGATACGTTACAAACAGTTGAAAAAATAAGACTCATCTTAATTTGCATTCCACAACAATTTACATTCATGGATGCACGTTTATTAGTAGAACTAAAAAAACATCATTATTACCAATGGTTAAAATTAGATCAGTTTTTACGTGAAGGGTGGTCTACTGTAATTGGTTTAATAGAAGAGGGAATGAGAGAAGGAAGCATAAGAAAAATTCAAATTCCGTTTTTTATTGAAGTCTATTTGGGGGCACTGAATCGCATATATGATCCGATGTTTATCGAAAAAAGTGATCATACATTAGGAAGTATGCTGGAATCTATTATGGATATGTTACTATATGGCATTTCTAATTCGAAATAGAAGGTGGGAGAGTAGTGCAGTGGATTTATTTATGCTTAGCAATTTTATTTGAGGTAGCAGGTACAACTGCAATGAAACTATCTGATGGATTAACGAAACTTGTACCAAGCATTCTTATTTTTGTATTTTATGTAGTAAGTTTTGCATTTCTGTCATTTGCATTAAAAGGGATGGAAATGTCCGTAGCATATGCGGTGTGGTCAGGTATGGGAATTGTAACGATTACAACAATTGGCTTTATTTATTTTGGAGAAAGTATCAATATAATTAAGATACTAGCAATTCTTTTTATTTTAGTTGGAGTCGTAATATTAAATTTTAATAGTACGGCACATGAAGCGAAGAAAAAAGAAATGGTGGAGGAACGTATACATTGAATCGATTAAAGTATTTTTTCCTTATTACTGATGTTGGGTTTGTTATATATTGGCTCATAACAATTTTTCATATGATTCCGCAAGAATATTTGTTTAAAGATTATGAAGATCCTATTTTAGTAGCATGGAATTGGTCTTTCCTGCCTCTAGATTTGTTAATCTCGTTAACGGGATTTTTAAGTTTGTATTTGCATTCTAAACAAAAACATATTTGGAGCCACTTTGCATTTCTATCATTAATTTTAACTTTTTGCTCAGGATTACAAGCTCTAGCATTTTGGACAATTCGTTTAGATTTTGATATGTCTTGGTGGATCCCTAATTTATATTTGTTAGTTTACCCATGCTTCTTTTTTAAAAGTGTTTGGAGAGAGTGTGGATCGTATGAGATTAACACGAGAAAAGAATTCATGTAATATAGATAGCAACTTTAAGCACATTCGAATTCTAGATTTTAAAACATTTCAGCTTCAAGTTCTGTTTTTTCGCCAGTCATACAGCAAAAGTCAAAATGAAGATAGCCGATGATTCCTACGGTAAGGAATCATCGGCTTGTATTATGTATGTTGAGTGAGTTCACGTTTCTGGAATAATTGTAATAGCGATGGTCCGAACCGGAGCCTCTATTTCATCTTTATTTTGGCTATTGTAGTATTTAATCATTAATTCGTTAAGTTCGCTTTGAAATTTTCCAAAGTGTTCTTCATCTAGCTTTAATTCCACTACAGAAAAAGTAGCAGTATCTTCTTGACTGTTTTGTTCCTCTAATTTCTTAAGGTAACTTTGATATTGTGTCATAAGTGATAACTGATAATAGGAAATGTAGTTTAACTTTTCATCATTAGATAATTCTTTCCACTCACTTCCTTCAATTTTTGCATCTTCTTCATTGATTGCATAATATTTTTCAGAAACAGATTTTACCTTTTTTTCTTTAATTACATGGACGATACCAGAATCAACCATAGTTTGTAGCTGTCTATATAGTGTGGCTTGTGGTACATTTTTAATGATTTTTACCATTTCTAATGGTGTTAGCCCATTTTCCTTATTTCTCATTAACACTTGGCAAATTTTCATTCTTACCGGATGCATTAAAATTTCAACTTTATTACTCATTCACTCACCTTATTTATTATATATTTTTATTCTCATTATAAATAATGAGAATAATGTTTGCAATTCATTCGCTTATGATTTATCATTATCAATAATGAGAATGAATTTAGGGAGGAATGACAATAATGCAACTACATTATGGATTGAATGATCTTAAAGACATTGATATTATGACTTTTCTACCCATTATATTGCCAGTTATTGCAGTGGGGGTACTTTTAGTTTTCATTGCATTCATTGATTTATACCGACATAGAAAAACAAGAAAAAATGTACTTGTATGGACGTTCATTATTCTTTTCGTTAATATATTGGGACCTATTTTCTACTTTGTTATAGGGAGAAAGGAAAGTGAGAAATTATGAAACTAGAGATTAAAAATGTAACAAAATCATTTAAAAGAAAAACTGCTGTCAATAATTTCTCGATGGAACTGCAAGCGGGGGAATGCGTTGGATTAATTGGACCAAACGGAGCAGGGAAATCTACATTAATAAAAGTAATTTCGGATATTATTCATCCAACTGTTGGTGAAGTTTTATTGAATGGGATAAAAATATCAAAAATGAAAAGAGAAATTGGTTATTTACCTCAATATCCTAATTTTTTTTATTGGATGACAGCGAGAGAAACGCTTACGTTTATGGGCCAACTTTCGGGATTGAAAAAAGAAGAATTGTCAAAGTTGATTCCAAAGATTTTGGAGAAAGTTGGACTAAAGGGCGAAGAAAACGCAAAGGTTAGTACATTTTCTGGTGGAATGAAACAACGACTTGGTATTGCACAAGCATTATTGCATAAACCTTCGCTTATTGTCATGGATGAACCGGTATCCGCATTAGATCCGATCGGCCGGCGAGAAGTATTGAATCTGATTGAAGAAATAAAAAAAGATACAACCATTTTATTATCAACCCATATCTTAAGCGATGCAGAAGAAATCTGTGAACGATTTGTCATTATAAAAGATGGAACAAAAATAGAAGACACAACGATTACCGAACTTTTACACCGTAATAGTGAAAATAAATTGATTATTGAAATAACAACTAAAGATCAAAAGTGGATTGAAGTTGTAAAAAAATTACCGTATGTGAAGGACGTAGAAGTGGTTGGGCTTAAAATCAAAGTGAAGGTTGAAAGTATCGAAATCAACAAAAATATGTTATTGCAAAATGCACTCGAACATAAAGTGAACATCGTTAAATTTGAAATGAGCAACGATACTTTAGAAGAAATTTTTTTGAAATTGGTGGTGCAAAAATGAATAACTCAATTGTATTGATAAAAAAAGAATATGTTCAAATGTTACGTGATTTTAAGATCATTTGGCTACCAATTGTTTTTATATTTTTAGGCGCGACACAACCGATAGTAACTCATTATGTACCATCAATTTTAGAAGCGTTAGGTGGAGGGCAGGGAATTATCATTGATCCAAATATGGCAACACAAAAAGGAGGCGAAGTATTAGCAAGTACTTTGGGATCCCAGTTTGATCAGCTCGGACTTATGATTCTAGTGATATCTATGATGGGTACTATTCAAACAGATAAAGCCAATGGTATGTTGGCTTTTATTTTAACAAGACCCGTTACTGTTACTTCATATGTAGGTGGGAAAATAGTGGCCAACTATTTAATGGTAGCTTGTAGTGTAACAATTGGATACGTTACTTCTTATCTATATGTAAATTTTCTTTTTAGCGCTGTTCCATTCGCGCACCTAATTACTGGATTACTATTGTATCTAATTTGGATTCTTTTTATCGTATCTTTTACAACAATGATAAGTGCTATTTTTCACAGTCAAGGTATGATTGCATTAATTGCAATTGTTTTCCTGTTAGCCTGTAGAGTAATGGTCGGTTTGAATCCAATAATGAATCAGCTTAATCCAGCTAGTATGAGTAAGTATGCAATGGAAACGTTAGTTACGGGGGGCGTACATTCAAACGCAATAATTACAGGAGTACTAACTATAGTTTGGATCTTATTGACACTCTTCGTAACGTATTATTGGATTGCTAATAAAAAGTTTCATTATGAATAAACGTGATGAGGGTAATGGGGTGTTGGAAGTACTACGAGAACAGTGGTGCCTTATGAATAAGGGACAATAAAAAAATTTCTGGATGCAAGAGGATTTTTTTATTGGGAATAGTAAGGATGAGGGGAGGTGTATTACATATGGGAAAAGGTAGAAGTAATAATGCTGGTAAAAAGCAACCAAATTTCGATGATTCATCTAATTTCGCTAAACAAAGTCAACCGACAGAAAAGAAGAAGAAATAAAAAAAGGAGCTCTCTTTATGAAGAGAGCTCCTTTTTTTAGATATATTGATGTTTCCACACAACAGATCGTGTGTTCAATCAAATAGTCATACATGTAAGGTTTAAACTCCTGCTTCCACTACTGTGGAAGCTTCTCTAAATGATGTGCAATATCAATATACATATTGGAGTAAACGGAATGGATTTCATTACTTGGCGTAGCGTTAGAAGAGAAGTGGACAATTACCATATTCGCTTTCGGATCGATGTAAAGTGTTTGTCCGTAACTACCTAACACTTCAAAAGCACCTTGTTCATTATGCGGAATCCACCATTGATTATGATAAGAAATGGAAGCTCCAGGGCCAACTGCAAGTTCACCTTCTTGCACATTTTTTATATCTTCAGTAATAGAAGAAGGGAGAATTTGTTTTCCGTTATATTCCCCGTTATTTAATAATAATTGTCCGAATCTCGCCATATCTCTAGCAGTTGCATTTAAACCAGCGCTTGCTTGTTCAACTTTTGTTTCATCTGTTACGTAATACGCGTTTTCTTCCATACCAATTTGAGACCATATGCGCTCGCTAACGTTTTCAGCTAATGATTTCCCAGTGATCGTTCGAATAATCCAAGCGAGTGTTTCTGCTGATCCGTTATCGTAAGAAAAATCGGAACCAGGCGGTGCAGTTTCTTCTGCTTCTCGTAACATATCATAAATTTTCATCGGGCCGTCGTAATTTTTACCTCGAGGTAAAATATTGCTCGCCAAGTATAGTTGTGCATCTTGATTTTCTAACGCTGGATGTTCGTATCCGTGAGTAGGGTATTCCACAGAAACTTGCATGTCCATTAATTGCTGTAGTGTTGCTTTTCCAAATGGTGTATTTTTTAATTCTTTTATATATGTATCAGCTGTTTTTTCTAAATCAATACGGTTTTCTTCAGCGAGAGATTGTATTATTGCTCCAGTAAATACCTTTGCTAATGATGCCATGCCATGAGGTTCACTCTCGTTATATCCATTAAAATATCGTTCATAAACAAGTTGTCCATTGTGTACAACGACAAACGCATCTGTTTTGTTATCATCTAAAAGTTTTTTTAGAGGAGTTGTATTTCCCAATCTACGCTCTACAGCAAAATCGTCTAAGTTTTGCAATGCAGATGGGAAGCGAGCAATTTGATCAGGTTTGTTTTTTACATCATTAATTAAAGTAAATTCTTTCATATGTGTGTATGACCAACGTAAGTAAGGATCGTCTAACCAATTTTTCTTCGTCACGTTATTTTTCGATGGAGTCGTTTTATTATGTTTGAAGTATGTAAAACCGAGCCCTGTAATTACAAATATGAATGTGATTATAAGTAAGAGTAGGGGAGATTTTTTTAGTTTCATAGCGGTCCCTCCTTTTTATTTCTATTATAAGTATACGCTTCTATTGAAAGAAATACAAAATAAGGAAAGTAAACGGGGAAGTTTACTTTCCTTATAAAAGTTAAGCGGATATTTGTCCATCTGTACGTTGTTTCTTGAATTTTTGTTTGCGGCCGTGTAATCCATAATATAGAAGTAAAGTGAAAGCAACGATAATAGCTGCGATAAAATACATATTATGGTAACTTGATTTCGCCGCGACGATACCTAAAATGAAAGAACCAAAGCCAATACCACTATCAAAGAATGAGAAGTACGTAGCTGTCGCAGAACCACGTCGATGGTTTGGAGCGGCAGAAATCGCAATCGTTTGGAAGCTAGGAATTAATGTTCCGTAACCTAAACCGATTAGCATACCTGCACCAAGGAACCAAAATGAAGTTTGTGCTTGACTTAAAATGAACATCCCAATTGTGAAAATAATAATAGCTGGATAAACAAGTACGTTTTCACCGAAGCGATCAAAAATCTTACCTGTAAATGGACGAGAAATGACAACAACAAGTGCGTATAAAATAAAGAAGTAACTTGCAATATCAGCTAAACCGAGCTCTTTTGCATAAATAGGAATAAAGGATAAAATACCACTATAAGAAAAGGCTAAAACAAATCCTGTAAGAGCGATTGGAATAGAAGATGGTTCAAGTAAGTCTTTCCATTTCATTTTTTCTCGTTTTTGTTTGCTTACAGGTGCTTCATGCGGAATATTGACAAGTAGTCCTAATAAAAATGCAAGTAATGAAAATACGGAACAAACGATAAATAATACAGTAAACGAAAAATGAGAAATAATTGTTAAACCTAAAAAAGGACCAATTACCATCGGCAGACTCATAAATACGCCGAAATAGGCAAGTGCTTCGCCTCGTCTATGAGCTGGCGCAACATCTGTGACAATCGTACCAGTTGCAGTTGTTGCCATACCGAACCCAATACCATGTAAGAAGCGAAGGGCTAGTAATAAAAATAAACTTTGTGCACCGAAATACATAACGGTAGCGGCTAAAAATAGTGAAAGTGAAATAAATAATATTTTCTTTCTTCCTAAATCATCGAGCCATTTTCCTGTGAATGGTCGACATAAAACAGATGAAATAAGAAAAACAGTTGCAACTAAACCAATTTCCTCAGGTTTTCCTTTTAGGCCGTCTATTACATAGACGGGTAAAGTAGTCATAAGCATATAAAATGTTAAGAAGAGAAATAGACTACTAAAACAAGTTCCGAGGAAATCCTTCGTCCAAAGTTTCTCACTTTGCATGGTCATCCCTCCAAGTTAATCTAAGTTTTTAATAATTTGTTGTAACACTTGAAATGCTTGATGTAAATCATCTTCGTTAATACCTTCTAGCGTCTTTTCTTCAAAAGTATCAACTTCTTCTTGCCATACCGGAATCATTTTTATCGCTGTTTCTGATAACGAAATGAGCTTCTCACGGCGATCTTTTCCTTCAGTACGAATAATCCATCCCATCGTTTCCATACGTGTTAACGTACGAGTCATCGTTGGTGATTCAACATTTAAATACTGACATAATTCTGTTTGCGTACAAGAACCAGTTTGATTAATACGGAAAATTACAGCCCATTGCGCACTAAATAACCCAGTGGGAGATACGCGTTCATTAAATTTCTTCGTAAACTTGCGAGAAGTCTGGCTGACAATGTGAAAAAAATGTTGTTTTTCGTCCATGTATGTTGATCCTTTCAAATTAGTTACCTAGCTAACTATATACTTTTTTATTATAATTGTCTAGTAATAGACATGTTGATTTATGTAAAAAATTCTTATAGGTTTTATGTTGCGAACGTATATTCTACGTGCTATTCTTTAAGTAAGTAAAGAATTTTCTTTCTATTTAAATAGAATGGGGGAACTTGTGATGATTAAGCCTGCAACAATGAAGTTTGTTTCACTATCGAACGGAGAAACGATTGCGTATCAGGAAGTTGGAAGGCAAAATACAGATATTCTTGTACTTATTCACGGGAACATGACATCGTCACAACACTTTGATTTAGTTATTGAAAAGCTGCAAGATCAATACCATATTTACGCTCTCGATTTAAGGGGATTTGGTCAATCAACGTATAATAAAGCGATAGATTCAATACAAGACTTTGCAGAAGATGTAAAATTATTTATCGACGGGTTAAAACTAAAGAAATTTTCATTAATGGGCTGGTCAATGGGCGGTGGTGTTGCAATGCAATTTACAGCGAATCACCCAACTTTTGTAGAAAAGTTAATTTTAGTAGAATCAGTGGGCATGAAAGGGTATCCGATTTTTAAAAAGGATATAAACGGGCAACCAATCGTATCAAGCTTAGTAAAGACGAAAGAAGAAATTGCACAAGATCCCGTACAGATTGCACCAGTGTTAGATGCGATAAAAAATATGAATAAATTATATTACCGTACAGTATGGAATTTATTAATATATACACATAATCAACCTGAACCAGACCGTTATGAAAAGTATTTAGACGATATGTTAACGCAACGTAATTTCGTAGATGTGAATTATGCGCTCATTACATTTAATATTTCAGATGAACATAATGGGGTTGTAGAGGGAAGTAAGCAAATTCATCATATTAAAGCACCAACACTCGTCATACAAGGTGACAGAGATTATGTCGTACCGCAAGTAGTCGGTGAGGAGTTAGCAAAACATTTGCCAAATGCAGAGTTGAAGGTATTAGAAGATTGCGGTCATTCGCCGTTTATTGATTGTTTAGATGTATTTATAAAGCATGTAGAGGATTGGTTAGAACAGAAATAATCCCCGAAATGAAAGATATTGCATATACTATAACATTGTAAGTAAAAGGGGAGATTATCTATGCACCATCCGTTCTTAATTGCGCATTCTCCATATAATCATCATGTGTATACAAAAATGATGATAGCTCCGCTGTATATGCAAGTTTCACCAGTTGTAGTTCCGTTACAAATACAACAGACACCAATTGTTCATTCGCATCATTATTTGTATGAAACTGCTTTTTATAAACATCCGTATTTCAAGCAATTCCATAACAATGTGAAAGCACAAGTTTGGGAAGGATAAAAAGCTAAAAGATTCATTCTTTTAGCTTCTTTTTTATTGCGAATATTCGTACACGCATTTGCAGAAACAGTTTATAATGAAAAGTGGAAAGCGTGAGAAGGAGAGGGAAAGGGAATGTCAATGCGTTTTACTTTTTGGATTATGGTTGGGATTGTAGCAATCTCGGGTTTGTCACAAGGAATGCTTTTACCGGCCATTGCAATGATTTTTGAACAAGAAGGGGTTAGTTCAAGTATTAACGGTATTCATGCGACAGCACTATACATTGGGATATTAGTGATCTCACCGTTTCTTGAAAAACCGATGCAAAAGTTTGGAATGAAGCCAATTATTGTCAGTGGTGGGTTTCTCGTTATTATTTCATTATTCTTTTTTACACAAACATTTTCATTTTGGGTATGGTTTATCCTTAGATTTCTAGTTGGCGTGGGAGATCATATGCTACATGTCGGAACACAAACATGGATTACGACAACATCGGATCCGAGTAAAATAGGTAGACAAGTATCGATATACGGTGTATTCTTCGGAATTGGTTTTGCCGTCGGTCCGTATTTAGCAAGCACAGTTCAGTACGGTCTTGCAACGCCATTTATTATATCTACTATACTTTGTCTAATAGGTTGGCTCCTATTACTTCCAACAAAAAATGCATTCCCGGCGCAAGATGAAAGAGAAGTGAAGAGTGAATCATCATTTTCTCGTTATAAACAAGTTGTTGGATTAGGATGGATTGCACTGCTGGGACCACTTGCATATGGCGTACTGGAAGCAATGTTAAACAGTAACTTACCAGTATACGCGCTTCGAAAAGGATGGTCCGTTTCAGAAGTATCCTTCTTATTACCAGCATTTGCAGTTGGGGGCATTATTACACAAATTCCGCTCGGTATATTAAGTGACAAATACGGAAGGGATCGTATTTTAACGTGGACGTTCTGCATAAGTACGGGCATTTTCTTGCTTGCAGCCGTATTTGATCAATATTATTGGATCGTCTTTGCCTGCATGTTGTTAGCGGGTATGGTCATTGGATCGTGCTTCTCGTTAGGACTTGGATTTATGACAGATTTATTACCGAGACACTTATTGCCAGCAGGTAATATATTATCTGGAATCGCCTTTAGTTTAGGAAGTATACTGGGGCCTGTATTAGGAGGCGTATTTATAGAAAAAATACAGTATACAAGCTTTTTTATTGCGGTTATGATTATAATGGGAATTCTCGCAATGTTATATATGATTTACATGAAGAATCAATTCGCATCAAGAAAAATAGAAAGTAGGTTAGGGCATGACAAAACAACCTAATAAAAAGAAATTTGAAGTACTCGAAAATGAAACAATTACAGACTGCTTAGCACGTATGGAACAAGAAGGTTACGCACCGTCTCGCCGCATGGAAGAGCCAATCTTTCATGAGGTGAAGAAAGACGGCAAAACAGTAGTAGAACCGTGCGGTAGAAAAATTGTTTTTGAAGGGAAATTGAAGTAATACAAATAGCAAATTCTCTTTATAGTATAGCGCCACCCAATTCATTTGAGTTGGGTGGATTTTTTTATACTGACCAATGAAAGACTAGGCTAAATGATCTTCATTTGTAAAGGTAGTATGGAGAGGGATTAACTACATGTAAAAGTAAATGGAAGGATTTTTTTATTGTTTGTAACTTATTAACGATCTTCACGTTTAGATATTTCAGCGCGTTGAATATAACCATCAGAGAAGCTGAAATAAAGAGAATAGCTTCCTCGATTATATATAAAGCCTTCGCTAGTCATATCCTCTCCGATTAAATCGGGCTCACCAAACCACTCTTTTAATTCATCGATAGAAATATCCATTTTCACCCATATATATCTAGCGTCCCAAGGGTACATATCAATATTATAATCGCCGTATACCGCTATATTAGGTGCATCACATTCTGTACATGGTGCTTTTTTCAAAACATCAGGCACTCCATATTCTTTTTTTACTTCAGATATATCTTTACGCAATGAATTTAATGTAAATGGACCAAACGTTCCATTCTGTAAAGCGGTTGTTAACATTTGTTTCAGTTCTTCTTTTGAATTGATGTTGAAATTATAATTTCTGTTTTTTGCTATTGCATTATAGAAAAATTGTGCATACTGCTCACGCTTCACAAATGTGTTTCCGTTAAAATTACCTGACCCGTCACCTTGTGCTATACGGTTACTACGCAGTGTATTTACAGCTTCATAAGCCCAATGACCTTTTGGTACGTCTTTAAATTTCCCTTGTTCTTTTGATTCTAAATGAAATGCTTTTTGTAATATTACTGCCATCTCATATCGAGTTAATACATCATCTGGACGGAATGTACCTGTTCCATCACCTGTCATAATTCCAGCTTGCGCAATGGCTTTAATATCTTTTTCAAACATATGATTTGTAATGTCACTAAACATATTTCCTTGTTTATCGTCTACTTTTAAACCTAAATGTCGATTGACTAAAGAAGCTACCTGTCCTCTAGTAACATTGTCGCCAAAACCAAATTTCCCATTTCCATACCCCTTATAAATCCCTGCTGCTGCTAAGTAATCAATAGCATCTTTTGACCAGTGGTCCTTTGGTACATCTGTAAATACAGTGTTCGTATTGCTAGCTACCTTATAGCTATTCGTAGTTGTTTGTGCATTAGCTGTACCTATCATCGTTGTAGTTACTAGTGCTGCGGTGATTACGAATCCGAAAAAATTTTTAGCTTTGCTTGTTTTCTTCCCCATTTGCGCAAGCCTCCCCAGTTTCATTTAACTTTATTAAATATACTCATTACGATGCATGCATTTAATACAACTAAATGCATGCATCGTAATTGTAACATGTAAGTTATAATTATTTGTCATTTATTTCCGTAATATGGATGGAATTTTGATAATATAACCAAACATGTGGATAATTGATATTCAGCGTTATTTAATGATGATACATACAGTAAAATGTTTTGTTTTCCATTCTACGATAGAAAACAGAACGTATATTTGGTATAATCGAAATATACTATATGAAACGATGTACATGAGTTTGACATGTATGTATTAAGGTACGTACTACATAACAATAACTACGCTTTATACAAATCAATCGTTAGAAAGGAAAAGAAGTAATGAATCAAATTTCATTTGAAGATTTATTTGAAGAAGAAAACGCGAAAGAAAAGGTGGAGGTAGCTGAAATACCAGTACCTTTATCACCATTGCAAAGAGATATATTGGAATTAATGGATTCTGAAGAAATAAGTGCACTTGAGCTGTGTGAACAATTAATACGAGCTGGAAAAATATCAGATGAAAGATTCACAACGAATAAGCCGAAAGCATATGGAGAAGTATGCTTACTATTAGAAGGATTTGTTAAAGAAGGAAAGCTTATTTTTATTAAAGACGATGAGAAAAGAGATAGAGTTTATAAATTGAATGTAGAAATGTTTAACGGATAAGGTGTGCAGGGGGAATTCATTCATTTTTCTCATTAAAAAAGGGTGTCAATCTTACTTAGATTGACACCCTTTTAATCATCTAACACCTTACATGTTTACGCTTGAACCCAAGTCTTCCTCTATCAAGTTCTTTTTGAATACTCTCTGCAGCATTTAGCAAACTACTTTTTTTATTATCACGTTTTATTTCAACTATACCAACTTCTTTTGCAATCTCGACTGCTTTTTCGTGTAGTGGTACATAGGAAATTGCTACAGTGTTTAGAAAATTATTCATAGCGGATTTAGTTCGTTCTGGCGAATCATGGATTGTCTTTTTCACCATTTCAAGCATATCGGAAAGTTGGCTTTCAGAAAATTCATCGTCTTTGCGATTTCCTAAAAGCCAGCAGTAGCAACTCCAGCCTGCAGACATTTTAAGCTCTTCACCACTTGCAATCCATTTATCAGCAACTTCTTGAGCGATATTTGATTCGGATAAAGTAACTGCCACCACATAATCAGACAACATATAAAAATACGCTCCGTCTATCCATCGATCAAAATCAGACTCCCTCATAGCTTTCGGGTCCGCAATAATGCCTGCAAAATACATAGCATCGTAGTTGCCTGTGGCATAAAGTTCTTCTGCTAACTCTTGGTTTATTTTTATTTTTTTTGCGATTGGTTTCATAGCACCTGTAGCTACGCCGAAAACTGGTTCCTGCGCACCGTTAGATATGTATATTTTTTTCGTTCGTTCCTTGCCTAGAGCTTCAAGCTCTTGCATAACTGTTTTAAAATCCAAAGCTGTGCACTTCCTTTCTTCATGTAAAAACCATTTTAATTGAGAACAACTAACCTATATTTTTTATCATGTTTTCCATACTTCCTAATTTTAAATCTTATGTGAATAGGATGTCTACTTTCTATCATTTGTTGATAATTCAGTTAGTGATTTTGAAAATTTAGCTTTTTACATAGAGTTTTAGCATAAAAAAACTAATGATTAAAATTTCACTTTAACTTTGACTCTTTCTCGGTATTATCATGTTATTATTTGGTAAGGGGATAAATGGAATGTAAAGTTAAACATGTGAGGTTGGTTATAAATGATAAAGAAATTTACGAGAATAGTATTAACTGCAGTGATGCCAATTAGTATGATTGTGGGTTGTGGAAATACTGAAAAAACTGAAGCAAAAGAGCCGAAAGCGATACAATCGGAGAAAAAGGATTATACGGATTACTCATATGGAAGCAAAGGTATAGTAGTAAGCGGAAAAGCGAAAGAACGTCAACAATACGAGGTGGGATATATGGATGATAACAAGTTAATTGGGATTGACGAAAATATTGAGGACTGTATTGTGTTAGATAATAAAGATGAAGCGGGTCTTGTTTGGAAGCAAATAGAGCGTGGATCGATTATTGAAGTGCAATATGGTAAGGACCGCAATGATATTGTAGGTGTACAATTAGTAGGAGATCGTGAGCCATACGAAATTAGTGATAAGTTTGATCGAAATACGATAAACGAGATTGTCGAAAATGTTAAAGGGAATTTGCAATAGATGTATTTCGCTAGTATAGGATTTCTTATCATGAAATTGTGAATCAACGGCATTTTTCATATGAAAATGCCGTTGATTTGTGTTAAAAAGTAAATGCTATTCTATAGTCTTGTAACAAAACACGTATTAATAAATACACAAATGAATTATTCTTCTTTTAGTTTTGATGATTGTCTTAAAGTCATTGTCCAAAATAAAAGAGCACAAGCACTAACAGACATACCTAATATACATACTCCATCCCAACCATATTTTGCATATATATTTGTTGAAAGAATGGCGCCTGTTGCGCTACCGATAGAATAAAAAATCATGTAACTGGCAGTGAGTCGACTTCTCGCTTCAGGACGCACTGTGAAAAGCATACTTTGATTGGTGACATGTACAGCTTGCACCGCTAAATCTAAAAGGATAATGCCGAAAATTAGTAATAATAGAGAATGGTTAATAGATTTAATTAGGAGCCATGAAAGTACTAATAATGATAAGGCTATGCCAGTTGTTCTTTGTCCGAATCCTTTATCAGCTAATTGTCCAGCTTTAGTAGCAGCTAATGCACCTGCAACTCCAGCAAGGCCGAATGCACCAATAGCTGTATGCGAAAGATTATGTGGTGTAACACTTAGCGGCAATACTAAAGAAGTCCATAAAATACTGAATGAAGTGAAAATAAGCAATGCTAATATTCCGCGAACGCGTAAAAGTCGTTCTTCTAAAAACAATAAGAGAACAGAGTGTATTAATTTTCGGTAAGACATAGTTGTCACTTGTTTATGTCCAAGAGTAGGTAAATTTTTGTGTAACAAAACAGTTACGAAGAGTAAAAGAATAGCGGAGGTGAGATAAACAGATCGCCATCCAGCTAAATCTGTTAATGTGCCTGCAAATGTACGAGCAAGGAGAATACCTATTACAACGCCACTTGTAACGAAACCTACTATGCGCCCACGTTCGGCTGGATTAGCTAAAATTGATGCATATGCGACAAGTGTTTGCGTAACAGTTGCAAGCATTCCTACTAAGGCCATACCTGTAAAAAGTACGGTGCTTGAGGGAGCACACCCAATTATAATTAAAGCGAAAACAGATAAAAGCATTTGGACAATGATTATTTTCTTTTGATTTAATAAATCACCGAGTGGAACTAATAAAAGTAAACCGAGTGCATAACAAACTTGAGTAATAGTAATTACGATACCGATAGTTGAATGACTAATCTTAAATTCATTTGACAATGAATCAAGTAGTGGATGAGCGAAGTATATGTTTGCCACAGCCATCCCGCAAGCTATTGCGAATAATAGAGTCATATAACGAGACATGGGTGCATGAACAGATGAATGTATATGAGTATGTTTTAGAATAGTCAGCATTTTTTCTTTACTATTCATAAAATCAGCTCCTTTTTGTATTGTTAAAAATAACGTACCGAACGGTATGTTATTTTGTAAGTAAAATATAATATTGGAGAAACCTATATGTCAAGTTTTTTTGAATTTGATAAGATTTTTTGACACACCGTTTATAATCTAATACGATATATAATATACTGATTGGTACATAAATAGTGATGTGTAACCTTAATAATTAGATGTAGAAAGGAGATGGTTTTAAATGGCACGACTACGCGAATTTGATGAAGAAAAAGCTTTGGATGCTGCTATGCAACTCTTTTGGGAGAAGGGATACGCAGCTACTTCATTAAGCGATTTAACTGCTAAAATGGAAATACAAAAGCCGAGTTTATATTCAGCATTTGGTGATAAAGAGGGGTTATTTGAAGCAGCATTAAGGAGATATACAAATTTACATGCGGCTAATATACGAACAAAACTTCAAAAAGAACAATCTGTAAAAGAAGCGATTCGGACGTTTTTTGAAAATATGGTGGAAGAGGAATATAAAAAAGAGTTCAGTAAAGGCTGTTTTTGCATTAACACAATGGTCGAACTTGCTCCTCATAATGAAAAATTTGAAGTACTGACTAGAGAACATCAAATGTATCTTACGGTTGTTTTTCAAGAATTAATTACGAAGGGAATTCAATCAGGAGAATTACAAAGTGATTTGAACGCTAAAGCAGTAGCGCAAACATTAGTCACTTTTTTAATTGGATTAACAGTGTTAATGAAATCACGTCCAGAACGTTCTGTTATAGATAATTCGGTATCAGTAATAGTATCGTTAGTAAAATGATAATGATCTTTGGGTAAGCTGTTAATCAGCAAATTACATATTAATAAAGTCGATTCCTTATGGAGATAAGAAATCGACTTTATTAATTATCTTTTTTGTAAGTTGTCTTTCCAAAAATTATAGCTATTATCAATAACTTCTTTTAATTTGAAATAGTTTTTCCAAGTATCTTTTACGTGGTAGAGAGTTTCTTCGTCTATAAAAACGTCTGAGTAATCACTTATATACTTCCATTCCTCATCATTATTAAAGTAATACATCGCGAATTGATTGCCTTCGTCATTTAACATGTCGTCTGCCAAAACGCCATCCCAGTTCATATAAATTTCTGTGCCAGTCATTTGTCTAAGTTTAAACTGTTTAATTTCGTCTAGGGACTCTTCTTCAAATTCTTCACTAAATAAATTATGTTCAAGTATCCATCCTAAAAACATACCAGTATGTACAAAAGCTTGATCAATTGGTAAGTCTTCAGAAAAATCACCTTCATAATGGTACTTCGCTTTATCGGAAACAATCGTATGTAACAATCAGTTCATCCCCTTTAACTACTATTAAACTTGTACTTTTTGTTTTAATAGTTTAACTATGTTTTCAAGCCCTTCAAAATATATCCCATCTGCTGAATATCGTATGTACTCTCGTTTTTTTATCATTTTTTGGTCTTCTTCATTTCAGGTATCAATATGAGGGATTTTTGCAAAATAAAACTCTTTTCAATGTAAAAGGTTACATCTATATTATCGTAAGAATGTAAAAATGTTAATATTTTCAAAGAGAAAAGTAAAAGGAAACAGCATTTATTTAATAGAGACTTGATAGTTATGAAAAATTATAAACATCCTTCTTGTTGAAGCAAAACAGTAAAAGGTATCCTAATCTATTTTTTGAGAAGTAGTAGTGTGCAAAAGGGGACAAGTTCTTTTGACGGCAATAGCAATTGGTTATAAAATAATGTCTGTTAAGGGATTTTTTAGAAAATATAATTCGCCTTCTGGGGATAAAATGAAAAGGTGGAATAAACATATTTTCATACATAGTAGATTCATAGTCTTTCACGATTGAGAAAATAAAGGGAGGTTGAGATATTTACACGAACAGTGTAGATATCGATTACAGCAATGAATATAAAAAAACGAGTAATCGCACTATCAACAAGTTTAGTGATTTTAGGGAGTGCACCTTTATCACTATCAGCAGAAGAGATAAACAAATCTCATACTGACCAGCTTAGTATTGCACAAGGGGAACGTGGAACGAGCGGGTTACGTTATTCTGATTTCAATCTAGAAACTCCTGATCACATGCAAATTAATGAAGCGGAAGTATCAGGAAATGAGAAAATTCTTTTAGAAGAATATAAGCATAAATATTCTGAATCAGAAGAATTACATAAAATGAAAGAAGCGAAAAAAGGCCAAGTAGCGGAAGAAGAAGCTATTTCAAACATTGAAAAAGCTTTTGAACATGTAGATGGTCGAAATGATGGTTCTACTCGCGAAATGAAGCCGGTTGAAAAACGGAGAGCTATTCAGTATAGCGCATCGATGACTACGAAGAAATATGGAACGCTTGCAGGTACTCCATTTGTAGAGTGGATTGTTCCAGCAGGAAACCCTGATATTCGCCCAGCTAATCCGATGAAAGCACGTTATATTACAATTCACGAAACTGCAAACACTGCCCGCGGTGCAAATGCTGAAAACCATGCGAAGTATTTGTATAAACAAGCAACGGAAGGTACGTTCCGAACAGCTTCATGGCATTTTACTGTAGACGATAAACAAATTTATCAGCACTTACCAACAAATGAAAACGGTTGGCATGCAGGAGATGGGGATGGATTAGGAAATAGAGAATCTATCGGGATTGAAATTTCAGTTAACCAAGATGGAGATTACAATAAAGCGTTAGAGAATGCAAAGAGACTTGCAGGTTATTTAATGAACAAAGAAGGTATTAGTGCGGACCACATTTATAGGCATCAACAATGGAGCGGGAAAAACTGTCCTGATATTTTAATTTCCCGTGGGAATTGGACTGGCTTCGTACAAGGTATTCAATGGTATGCAAATGTTAACGCACAAATTGATTCGCCTTTACAAGAAAGAAATGAGTTATTTGATTCCAATGAATATAATCCAGCTGAACCTAATATGGAGCTTGTAGTGAATGGTGATGGTATAAACGTACGTAGTGGTTCGGGACTTGAACATCATATCGTTCGTAAAGCTTCAAACGGAGATCGTTACAAAGTGTTAGCAGTTAAAAATGGTTGGTATAAAGTAGGTAACGATGAGTGGATTTTCTATAACCCAAGTTGGATTAAAATAAACTATAATATGCCACATAAAGAAGTACAAAAACCAAAAGATGATATTACAGGTGGATGGTTTGAAGGGAACATTCGTAAGCTGAACAGCCTAGGAATTATGAACGGTGAAGGAAATGGTGTATTTGCGCCTTATCGTAATGTTACGAGAGCTGAGTTTGCAACATTAATCTCAAATGCTCTCAAGCTACCGGAAGGAAATAAGTCATTTGTAGACATTAATAAAGCGCATCCATCACTTCATAGCGGTATTAAACGTAGTGCAAGTGCGGGAATTATTAACGGTCGTGGTGGCGGGATTTTTGATCCTAACGCATCTATCACACGTGAAGAAGCATCGATCATGATTGACAACGCATTACAGTATAACGGTGTTACAGGTGAATTAGTTGCATTGCCATTTAGGGATAAACATTTGATCACATATAAACAGCCTGTTCAACGATTATATAGCTTAAAAGTAGTTACTGGTGTTGGAAATAATGAGTTTAATCCTAAAGGGACAGCAACTCGTGGTGAAGCAGCTTCCTTTTTAGTGAAGATGTTAGATGCAAGTCAAAAATAGAAAGAATCATAAAGGAGCTATCCAAAATGAGAATTTGGAACAGCTCCTTTTTATATAAGCCCTTATTAAGCCCCTTCCAAGCCCCTTATAAGCACCTACCAAGTAATAAATCACTAAGAAAAGAAAAAACAAAACAAAACAAAAACAACTACAAGAACAAAAAAGCGCGAAAAAATAAAACCGTCGTTGTAGTAGTTAAAAAAATTTGGAATTCAACTGCAAAAACCAATCCCTCACTCCTATATGTATATTGAAGGATTGAAATCTGCCTTTTTATAAGTGCGAGGGGGAGGTAAACATATGGCGGTGTACCGTAATGTGCAAGTGAACTTTTGGCAAGATGAATTCATATTAGATTTAACGCCAGAGGAGCGTTATTTTTACATATATTTGTTAACTGGTACGAAAACGAAGCAATGTGGAGTTTACGTATTACCGAAGCGTGTGGCAGAACTTGAAACAGGTTACAATATGGAGACTGTTGAGAAGTTATTAAATAGGTTTGTAGAATACGGAAAAATTTTATACGATGCGGAAACGAAAGAGTTATATATAATAAATTGGCTACACTATAATCCTATTTTAAATACGAATGTAGAAAAATGTGTGTTACGTGAGTTAAAGACTGTAAAAAATAAAGAATTCATACATATGTTTTTACGTACATGTCTGGAAGAAAAATGGAAGATCCCATTGTTATTGCAGTATTTTGGTATGCCAGAGGAAGAGGATACTAGTAGTTTACAAGAAGTTGTTGAAGAAATAAAAGATGTGGAAGTGGAAGAGGACACTCTACATAGTGAAGTTTATAAGTTTTACGAGCAACATATAAGTAGTCTATCCCCATATATCGTGAAGGAATTGAAAGAATGGATACGAAAAGTTTCAGGAGAGAGAGTATTAGAGGCGCTTAAAATTGCGTTTGAACATAATAAGAGAACGCTCGCTTATGTGAAGGGGATTTTGAGGAATTGGTGTATCGAATATGGTGGAGAGAAGTGTGTAATGGGTAGTTTAGAGAGAAGGAGAAGTGTTTTGAGTAGTGTGTTTTAATTTACATTAACTTAATGTAGAATGTATGTTCGTTATTGCGAGTTTTATGCTATACTACATACAAGTAAATAAGGGTATTTTTATAATGGATCAACAGATGCGGGGGAACAAAGTTTGACTATAAATACAGCTCGTTTATTTCAATATATTCATATGACAGAAGAGCAGGAACAATTATCATTACGTTATTTAAAAACGAGAGAAGAAGAGATTTTAAATAATATACAACTAACGACAATTAGAGATCAAAAAAGAAGTGATTTTGCAAATCAGTTTATAAATGATTTTAGGAAGGTATATAAGCAAGATCCAGCTTTCTTACGATTATTCTATTATTTATTAGGAGAACAGTTGTTAAATGTTCTTATAATAAGGTTTAAATATGTGGATTTTGCTAATATGAAGGTTTATTTAGAGAAAAGTGCACTTCCATTGGATAAACTTGTAGTAATTTCTTGTAAATATTTAGCTAATATTTCGAGTTATGTAAATGAGGCATATGTTTTTCTTCGAGAATTAATAGATGAGAATCCGAATTATATAGAAGAGCAGCTATTAAAATTATCAAATCAACAGCAACTATCACTACTTCTCGTAATGTTTGAAGTAGATTATGAGAGGTTCCATACGTATAGCTCTTTATTGGAAGAGAGATTAAAAGAACATGCTGAATTTATTTTGAATTTGAATGGGGAAAAGGAAAAGATTGAAGCAACTGAAAGATATATAAAAGATGAAAGTGATAGGGAATTATTTTTAGGTGGAAATTTACCAGACTATATTTGGCGACTATTATTTCATGTTCATAAGTATTCAAACGTTGCGAGGCGATATGTGGAAATATTAGCAAAGAAAAACGTGTGGGGGTTTATAAATCATGCTACGCGTTACGTGTGTCAAACTCTCAATCAGCCTCAAAACTATAAACGAACAGGGAGTGTAAATAAGAAAACCTATAATGAAATTCAAAGCTTTTGTAAACAGTTTTGGATTTCTGAGGAAAGATTCTTTGCGCACCGCCTGAGGCAACATGATTTAAATAATGAAGAATTTTGTAAAGCGTATGAATATGAAATGTTATGCTCCGTGGCGGAAGAAAATCCTGAATTTGTTCAACGTACTTTGCAGTATGTAAGTAAAAGTAATTACCTCATAATCGCACGAACGTTAGCTGAAAAAGGACATGAGTTAAATAGAGGGAGAATGCGAGAAGAATTTTTTATCGCTGCTTTGCAACTTAAGTTGTCTACGGTGCGGGATACGTATCGTGATTATTTACTCGGGAAATTGTCATTTGATGAAATGAAGCAAATACTTACAAACCCGAAATATAGAAATATGTATTGGGATATGCCAGTTTTAGAAGTTGTACTTCTTTGGGATATAGATGATGTAGCAAAAAGAGAAGCGGCACTTACCTTGCAATTTGGAGATGTATATAGTTTTAATTTATATGAACTTCTGTATGAGTGTTCAATTAGAGGAATAGAACCAGAACAAATAATAGAAGATCTACTTTCTTACGGGCTAAGTAAGGAAAAGCTGATCGATTATTCAGTTGAACAAGTCTCACATTATGTAGAAGAGAGAAATAAAGCGAAGGAAGCGCTCGTTACAATCATTGTAAAAGAACAGGCATACATAATAGAACGATTTGATACGTATTCTGCTGAGGCAAAAGCGTATATTTTGAATGAATTAGCAAGAGATAACAAGGTTGAAATACGTCCAGTTTTAATTAAAAACTTAGGTGATTCATCTAAAAAATTACGTAAGTCTATAGTTGAGCTGCTTTCAAAAGACATAGAAGCGGCAGAATATGTAGCGGTTGAACTTCATAATAAAAAGAAAATTGTTCGTGAAAATGTGATGAAACTGCTTATAGAGTATAAGATCGAAAAATATACAGAACTTGTACAGGAAGCTTTGCAAGATAAGAAGAATGTCTCTTTGGCCGAGAAATTTGCTCCATTACTTGAAGTGGGGAGAAGCGCAGAAAATATAGAAGAACTTTGTGGCCGTATCGTAACGGAACAAAAAAGAAATTCACTTCTGCAATTGATTGGGGATGAACCACAAATCCGTCTTCGTCATTCTAATGAAATTGCCGATGCTACAATTCCATTAGCTTATTTGCGGCAGTACATTTCAGATTCTGTTATCGAGAAGAAAGAAGAAGTTGAAGCGATTGGGAGTACTTTAAATGAACAGGACTTGAAAGAATGTGTGCAAGAAATATATCAAACATGGATTTCTCAAGATGCAGATGTGAAGAAACGCGGTATTCTTTCGTTATATGGAATATATAGTGATGACAAAATGGTCGGCATACTGAAAAAGCAAATCGATGAATGGGTGCTCGATATGCGAGGGAAAATTGCAGCTGATGCTGTTCGGGCTTTAGGCTTGTCCTCATCTAAGCTTGCACTTATGTCTATTCATGCAATGGCCTTTAAATATAAACATAAACAAGTGCGTAATGCGGCAAAAGAAGCACTAAGTCTCGCTGCAAAAACACGTAGTATAACGGAAGAGGAGCTGGAAGATCAACTGGTACCAAATCTTGGTTTCAATATACGTGGTGAGAAGGAGATTGATTTTGGGAATAGGTGTTTTACGGCCATATTAACTGCAGAGTCAAAAATTGAATTAGAGACAGAAGAAGGGAAACGTATGAAGTCACTTCCAAAGCCGAATGCAAAAGATGATATAGAAAAAGCTGAATTAGCTAAGAGAGAGGTATCCACTTTAAAGAAAGAGCTTCGAAGTGCTCTTTCCATGCAGAAACAACGTTTGGAAGCTGCTCTATCAAGAAAGCGCTATTGGTCATACGATTCGTGGAAGGCGCTATTTCTGGAGAATCCAATTATGAAGCAATTTGCAACTTCACTTATTTGGGGTGAATATACGGAAGGAAAGTTACTGGAAATGTTCCGTTATGCGGAGGATGGTACGTTTTATTCGGTGATAGGAGAGAATCATGAATTTTCGTCTGGAACCGTGATTGGTTTCATTCATCCGTTAGAATTATCCGAAACGGAAAAGGAATTGTGGAAAGAGCAACTGGAACATTCTAAGATTGTCCAGCCGTTCTTACAAATGGAACGTCCAGTGTTTGTAGTAGAGGAAAATGATAAGGTTACTGTTGAGAGGTTTGGTGGTATTTTATTAAATGGTCGCTCGTTATTCGGTAAGATGACGAAACTTGGATGGATTCGCGGATCAGTTCAAGATGGCGGTGTGTATTATACGTTTTATAAAGAAGATACTCGCACTGGATTAGGGGCACAACTGTCATTTAGCGGAGCGCCGATTGGCTATGAAGATGAAGAAGATATATGTGTGTATGATATTGAATTTTATAAAGCAGGTACAGTGAATCGTGGTTCATATGAATACGATGAAATTGATGATGAAAGACGCATTGTGCCAAAAGAAGTAGATAAGTATTTCTTTAGTGAAATATTATATGATGTACAATTAGCGACCGATTCAAATCTTGGTCATAATGAAAGCTGGCGTAATAAACGATAAAAATTCCCCCTTCATTTGTAGGAAAATGAAGGGGGTTTTCAACTTTTCAAAAAGGTTCTTTCAAAATAGAAGCGAATAGTTTGAGAAAGGAGGGGTTATATGGAAGTTGTTATAAAGAAGAAACGAACTAGGGGTAAGAAAATTTTCATTTGGTCTAGTAGTATCGTTCTTTTATTAGTTATTTGTACAGCGATTTTTTTAAACATATATACGCTGAAATCTGTGCCAAAGATAGATGGAACGATAAAACTAGAGGATTTACAACGTGCTGTTACGGTAAAGCGAGATAGTAAAGGAGTACCACATATTAAAGCGGAAAATGCACATGATTTATATTTTTCGCAAGGGTATGTACAAGCGCAAGATCGATTATTTCAAATGGATTTAAGTAGAAGGCAGGCTTCTGGGATGTTAAGTGAAGTTGTGGGGGAAGCAGCTGTTGATCGAGATAAGTTGTTTCGAACGCTCGGTTTACGGCGAGCAGCCGAAGCGTCTGTTAGCCAATATGATGGAGAAGCGAAATTTGCTCTGCAGTCATTTGCTGATGGGGTGAACGCTTTTATACGTGAGGCAAAAGAGGAAAAGAAATTGCCGGTCGAGTTTACTATATTAGGCTACGAACCTGCTGAATGGTCTATTGTTGATACGTTAACAATTGGAAAGTATATGGCGTTTGATTTAGGCGGACATTGGCACGGACAGGCATTTCGATATTGGGCGCTGAAAAATTTGCCGAAAGAGCAAGTAAATGAGTTATTTCCTACATATCCGAAAGATGCGCCTAGATTGCTAGCTGAACTGAAAAATACAAATGTAAACGTAGCACAAAGTTTTGCAAAAGCAATCATTCCACCAGAGTTTAATGGTAGTAATAACTGGGTTATAAGCGGTGAGAAGAGTGCGTCTGGTAAGCCAATTTTAGCGGATGATCCTCATTTATCACTTGCGACACCTTCTATTTGGTATCAATCGAAACTTGAGATGAAAGATTTACATGTGAGTGGCGTTATTTTCGCTGGCGTACCCGGGGTTATATTAGGACACAATGACAAAATAGCATGGGGCGTTACGAATACAGGTCCTGATGTGCAAGATTTATATATTGAGAAGAGAAATCCTAATAATGAAAATGAATTTCTGTATAACGATAAGTGGGAAAAAGCTACAGTGGTTGATGAATCTATTAAAGTAAAAGGCGGAAAGACAATACCGTATAACGTTACCGTTACGAGGCATGGTCCAGTTATTTCAGAGTTTGCGGATAAGGGGAAGAAGAAAACGAAAACAGTATTCGCTTTGAAATGGACTGCTTTGGAGCCTTCCGCTGAATTAAAGGCTGTATTAAATATGAATAAGGCGAAAGACTGGAATGAGTTTGAAACGGCTCTTCAAGATTTCCATACCCCAACTCAAAACTTTGTATTTGCATCAAACGACGGCACAATTGCTTATAAAGCAAATGGAAATATACCAGTGCGTAAAAAAGGTGATGGTAGTTTACCTGTTCCAGGATGGACAGATGAATATGAATGGGAAGGGTATATTCCGTATGATCAGCTTCCAAAAGTAATCAATCCAAAACAAGGGTTTATTTCAACTGCGAATAATAAAATTGTAGATGATAATTATCCGTATCATATTAGTAATACGTGGGCGCAGCCATATAGGCAAATGCGTATTCAAGAGTTTTTACAAGAGAAGGAAAAATATACAGTGAAAGATTTAGAAAAATTACAGATGGATCAAAAAAATTTATACGGGAAAGAGTTTACTCCTATATTTTTAAAAGAGTTAAATAAAGTATCTTTAAATGAAGTAGAGAAAGAAGGTGTAAAACAATTAACGAAGTGGAATTTTTACGATAGTAAAGATGAGGCGGCACCGTTACTATTCCATTTGTTAATGAAAGAGATTTCAAATACGTTATTTTCAAAAGAAATACCGAAAGATGTGATGGAGTTATTTGAAGGGAAGTCACAAGTTGTGGATGAATTGATTCGAAAAGAAGTAGCAGGAGAAAATAGCGCTTGGTTTAAGAAATACGGGGGCTTCACAAAAGTTGTGCATACATCGTACGAGAATGTAATGAAGAAATTACAGAAGGAATATGGACCCGATGTTACAGAGTGGAAGTGGGGCGATTACCATCAACTTGCTTTTACACATCCAATCTCAAAATCATCTAGTATGTTAGCGTTACTAGCATTTAATCGTGAGAAACCAGTTCCAATTGGCGGAAGTCAAGTTACCGTTCAAGCGGCGAGTTACGGAGATAACGGTATTGTCAATCACGGAGCTTCTTGGCGATTCGTTATTGATACGAAAGATATGTCAAACGGTTATCATATCGTAGGACCAGGACAATCAGGACATTTTAGAAGTGATTGGTATCATGATCAAATAGATGATTGGGTAAATGGCACGTATCATACGACTACATTGAATACGGAGGGGATAGAAGGGAAGGTGTTAAATTTGGAGCCGAAGTGATAGAGTGTTTTTGTTTGTGGAGAGGACTAGTAATAATCTTTTTGATAATGAAATCTTATCATTTAGAACATAACCCAGTTCTTAAATCATTTTAACAGCCAGCCTACTATCGTTTAATTGGATAGTAGGCTGTTTCCATATTCGAAATACGCTGTAGCAACCTCTTCAGGATTACGATTATTTCTACATGCTGCAAGTGCTGTAACTAATAAAGCCATTACAACTATTAACATGATCATTCCAGTTTTAAGGGGAATTAGTTAACAAAGACCAGATATTATTTGCAACAGAACTGTTCCTCTGTACCCCTTGTTTCATCATTTTTCTAGGCCATCCAACTTGACAAATGTTTTTTTATCAAACTACAATGAAAATCATTATCAATAATATAGGGAGGATACTTTTGTCAATAAATGAAAAACAATATATTTATAGGTTAATAACTAGATGTTGTTAAGTCGTATGTACTATTTTTAGTTTAGCGTTGCCCAGAATGTACACCAATTAATCTCACGAATTACAAGAAAACTATAATTGAAATGAGGCTTGCATTGTGAAGTTGGACGTGAATGAGTTAGCAGAGTATCTTGCCAATACTCCTTTCCGAGTAGAAGGAGTATATCGTTATGCTAAAAATCCAGGTGTGCCTTGTGCTGAGTCTACAGATTCTTTCCCAGGATTTGTATTTCCACTTACAGGGAAGACGCAATTTCAATTTAATGGTACGCCGTATATCCTTTCCCCAGGAAAAGTTATACATGGGGGTGCAAAAATGACATTAGCCCATAAAATGCTTGGTGAAATAAACTGGGAATATATTCTTGTTTTATATCGGATAAGCAATTCAGAACGAGAAGACTCTGGCTTTACTCATCAGCATTTTGAATTGTTAACAGGACAATCTCCTCGTCTTGTCGAATTACTTATGCGTCTTTGGGATGTGTATAATCAGCGAGGAGGCATTTCGATGTTTCAGACTGAAATGCTGTTTCGCGAAGCGTTGAATGAAGCTTTATTAAGTGTTGTCAATAGAGAAAACAACTATGAATCGTATACTTTATTCGAACGAATATCTAGTTACGTTCATAAATACTATTATAAAGATATTACAATACATGTGCTTACAGAACAAAATAATGTTAATCGAAATCGTCTTTCTTACGTGTTTAGAAAGCATGCAGGTATGGGGCCAGCAGAATATTTATTGAACTATCGTATAAAGATGGCTCAAAAAATGTTATGTACAAGTGGTGTGCCTGTACAACAAATTGCGCAGGCTGTTGGAATCGCAGACCCTTTTTATTTTAGTAGAGTTTTCAAGAAGCGAGTTGGCATTTCGCCTACTAAATATCGCGAGAAGTTCATCAATAATCCATACTAATGTCAACAGGGGTCCATTCTTATTTGAAAATCACTGTTCTATACTTATGGAGAGTTAAAGGAAACATTGGATTGAAAGTACTTTCATTGAAATCACTCCTTTGTACTATTTGAATGAAAAGTTCTGGCCTGAGCATTTTCTTTTTAAGCGTAATAACGACTTTTTTACTTAGATTACTGTAATATAGTGGAAGTTGAAAATGAGGAGGGATCATTATCCATTACCAACCTATTAAACTAAATGACGAGTTATCTAAAATTAATGATTATTGGTATCCACAAGTGATTAGTGAAATGAATGACGATCAAATTCAGCTTTTTAAAGCTAATGGAGATTTTATATGGCATGAGCATCCTAATACAGATAAGCTATTTATTGTGCTTGAAGGGGAGATGTTCATCGATTTTCGTGATGGACAGGTGAAAATTTCTAAGGGCGAGATGTATATTGTCCCAAGAGGCGTCGAGCATAAACCTTTCACTGAAAAGGAATCTCACATTATGTTGGTAGAGCCTAAAAGGGAAATGGATTGATAATCGTAAAAAGATAAAAAAGGAGCGGAAACCCGTTCCTTTTTTTATTTATCTTACTATTTTTAGGAGGTTAGTATGAATAGCATTTTTATCAATAAAAAATTTATTGGATTTTTTGTGGAATATATATGAAACGTTGTATAAAATAATCAAGAAAGCCAAAAATTATAGGGGGAAAGTTGTGAAGAAAAATAAGAGTTTAATAAGTTTTTTAGGAGTGTTTATTATGCTGTTTTCTTTTTGTTTTCAAGGAAATGTACAGGCAGATGTAAATACTGTTCAATCTGGAAAAATTAAATCAGGAAATGTAACGGTATGGGAAGTTGGAAATGTAGCGAAAGTGTTAGCTGATGTAGAGCGCTTAAATTTAAATACAGTAAATGTACCAATTCAGGTAGATATTCCGAATGTGACTTCTACGAACATGGTAATTAATCAAGCGCAAAAGCAACAGGCTATTATTTTAATTCAAGAATTATTAAAGCGTAATATTCAAGTTATAGTAGAACCGTTCCCATATATTCAGCAAGGAAATGTTGGAGAAACGGAATGGAATCCAAGTAATATTAATGATTTCTTCTGGAATTGGAAAACGGTTATTTTGCAAGACATCTTTAACTCGATTACAAGTAAATACAATGTGTACGGGCTCAAGATTGCTTCTAATTTCGTGAATATGGAGTATGCAGAAGGATATTGGAGCGATACGATTGATTTTGTTCGCCAGCAGTATAAAGGAAATGTTTTGTATCAAATGAATTGGTGGTTAACAGCAAGCTGGGATCCTTCATATGAAGCGAAGTTTGTTGAGAAAATAAATCGTCCGTATTTAAAGAAGGTAGACATTGTTAGTATCGATAGTTGGTTTGAAGTTTCGGAAAAAAGAAATCCATCATACGAAGAAGTGAAGCAAAGTTTATTTGCGACGACAGTATATAACCGTGGACAAAATGTTGTTCAGCAACTAGAACAATTACATAAAGCAACAGGAAAACCGGTTTACTTTGGCGGATTTAACGTTCCGGCGCGTGAACTAGGCTTGCAAAATCCGTGGAATCCAGATGTTTCTAACGTGTTTTCAAAAGACGTACAATTAAACGGATGGCGCGCTTACCGTGACGTATTAGAACCGAAGCCATATTTTAAAGGCTTTTCAATTTGGTTTATTGGATCTAATAATAGTACGCATGCGTATCAAATACATAGTCAAGAAACGGCATCAGTTATTAACGGCTGGTACCGAAAATAATTTTTATAAAATAGGTAAGTTTTAAAGTTTACCACATATATTTCTAGTGAAAGGCCTTTCACCATCTTATCACCTAGGGGGCAATCATAATGAAATTTTTGTCTTACCTTACAGTAATTTTGGTGATTCTTGGCGGTTTGAATTGGTTATTTGTAGCGTTAGATTACAATGTAGTTGAGAAATGGTTTGGTTCTATGCCGGCGCTTGTGGACACTATTTATTGGCTCATTGGTCTTTCTGCAATTTATCAAATTTTTGATCGGTTCTTTACGGATAATTAGCTATTATTCTTTTATTACTAGAGTGTTAAGTACGATTATGTACTTAACACTTTTTTGTGTGTTTATAAAAACATTGGCACTTGCAAGCGATTCCATTGCGTCTTACGCCGTAATAATAGAAAACAAATTGACCGTGTCTTGTATTGTAGGGTATAATTCAGAAAGTTTAAAAAATAAAAGATGAGAAATAGGGAGGTTATTAGGGTGATGGAGAGAGTGTATAATTTTTCAGCTGGACCATCAATACTCCCTTTGCCAGTTTTAGAAAAAGTGCAAAAGGAGCTTGTAAATTATAACGGGACAGGCATGTCTATTATGGAAATGAGTCACCGATCTTCTTATTTTCAAAGTATTATAGATGAAGCGGGTAGCTTACTTCGTGAATTAATGAACATTCCTGATGAGTATGAAGTATTGTTTTTACAAGGTGGTGCTTCATTACAATTCTCTATGATACCGTTAAATTTAATGAATACGTATAAAAAAGCAGGGTACGTATTGACTGGTTCATGGTCTAAAAAGGCACTGCAAGAAGCTGAAAAAGTTGGAGAAGTACAAGTGATTGCTTCTTCTGAAAATGAGAAGTTTACTACAATTCCTAAACTGGATGGTTTATTAGGCGATGAAAAACTAGATTATGTACATATAACAACGAACAATACAATAGAGGGTACGAAATATGTGGACATTCCACATGTAGATAAAGTACCGCTCGTTGCGGATATGTCCTCAAATATTTTATCAGAACGATATGATGTTTCAAAGTTTGGTCTTATATATGCGGGAGCGCAAAAGAATTTAGGGCCAGCAGGCTTAACGATTGCAATTATAAAAAGAGATTTAATTGGGGGAGCAGATCGCTCTTGTCCTACGATGTTAAACTATGAAACTTACAGTAAAAATAACTCCTTATATAATACACCGCCGTCCTTTAGTATTTACGTAACGAAACTTGTACTAGAGTGGCTGAAAGAGCAAGGTGGGGTATCTGCGATTGAAGAACAAAATAGAATGAAATCTTCACTTCTTTATAATTTCTTAGATGAATCAAAATTGTTTACTTCACCAGTTGATCCTACGTATCGATCACTTATGAACATTCCGTTTACAACACCGTCAGAAGAGCTGAACAGTGAGTTTCTACAAAAAGCGAAAGAACGAGGACTTGTTACGCTAAAAGGACATCGATCAGTCGGTGGTATGCGCGCAAGTATTTATAATGCGATGCCAGTACAAGGCGTACAGCAATTAGTAAATTATATGAAGGAATTTGAGCTTGAGAATAGATAGGGAGATGGGGATATGTTTCGTGTTCAAACGTTAAATCAAATTGCAGAAAAAGGTTTGCAAGTGCTTAGCGGAGAGCGTTATGAAGTAGGGGAGAGAATCAATCATCCAGATGGTATTTTACTTCGCAGTTATTCTTTACATCAAGAAGAATTTTCAAAAAATTTAAAGGCGATTGCGAGAGCTGGTGCAGGGGTAAATAATATTCCTGTCGAGCGATGTACAGAAAAAGGGATTGTAGTCTTTAATACGCCAGGGGCAAATGCCAATGCAGTAAAGGAACTCATTATCGCCAGTCTTATTATGTCTTCACGTAACATTATTAACGGAGTAAGCTGGACGAAAAATTTAGAAGGTGAAGAAGTACCGCAGCTTGTTGAATCAGGAAAAAAACAATTCGTTGGATCAGAAATTGCAGGGAAACGTCTAGGTGTTATCGGACTTGGCGCAATTGGTGCTTTAGTTGCGAACGATGCGTTAGCTTTAGGGATGGACGTTGTCGGATATGACCCTTACATTTCAGTTGAAACAGCTTGGCGCCTTTCTACACATGTGCAAAGAGCATTTAGTTTAGATGAAATTTTTGCAACGTGTGATTATATTACCCTTCATATTCCTCTTACGAATCAAACAAAAGGGATTATTGGAGAACACGCTGTAGAGAAGATGAAAAAAGGTATGCGTCTATTCAATTTCTCTAGAGGAGAACTTGTAGATGAAAAAGTTCTTCAAAATGCGTTAGAAGAAGAGGTTATTGCACATTACGTAACGGATTTCCCGAATGAAAATGTGATAAAGATGAAAAATGTAACAGCGACGCCTCACCTTGGCGCATCTACGTCTGAATCAGAAGAAAATTGTGCAGTCATGGCAGCTCGTCAATTACGTGAATATTTAGAGACAGGAAATATTCGTAATTCAGTCAACTATCCGAATGTTGAGCTGCCGTATATCGGAAAGAAACGTATTACAATCATGCATCAAAATGTTCCGAACATGGTAGGACAAATTACAGGGTGTTTAGCAGAGCATCATATTAATATTGCAGATATGATTAATCGAAGTAAACATTCTTGGGCGTACACAATGATTGATATCGATAACGGAATTGATGATATAATAAAAGAGAACATTGTGGAAAATATAAGCAAAATTACAGGTGTTGTAGCCGTTCGAATGATTGTGTAAAGGAGAGAGGGAATTGGCAAAAATCCGACCGTTTCGGGCCATTCGTCCAGTAGAAGAAAAAGCAGCACAAGTTGCAGCTTTACCGTATGATGTTTTAAATAGTGAAGAGGCAAGAGAAGTTGTAAAAGGAAATCCATTTTCTTTCTTACACGTTGATAAAGCAGAAATTGATTTAGACCCAGCGCTTTCACCGTACGATGATCGCGTATATGAAAAAGCGGGTGAAAATTTAAATCAATTGATACGAGAAGAAGTGTTCATTCAAGATGAAGAGCCAGCGTTATACATTTATGAATTGACGATGCAAGGTAGAAAGCAGTCCGGTCTTGTCGTTTGTACATCTATTGATGAGTATGAAGATGATACAATTAAAAAACATGAAAGAACGCGTCATGAAAAAGAACTAGATCGTATTCGCCACGTAGATGTGTGTGACGCAAATACAGGTCCTATCTTTTTAACATATCGTACAAAAGAAGAAGTGAAACGTTTCATCGCAAACTGGAAAGCAGAACATACGCCAATCTATACATTTACAGCGGAAGACGGCGTAGAGCATGTTGCTTGGAAAATAGATGATGAAGAAGTAATTGCAAGTTTAGTAAACTTATTTGAAGATATTCCTAATCTTTATATTGCAGATGGACATCACCGCTCCGCGTCAGCTGCAAAAGTAGGGCTCATGCGAAGAGAACAATATCCGAATTACACAGGAGAAGAAGAGTTTAATTTCTTCCTATCAGTTTTATTCCCTCACGATGAATTATCCATTTGGGACTATAACCGAGTTGTGAAAGATTTAAACGGCTTATCAGAAGAACAGTTTTTAAAGCAAATCACGCAATACTTTTATGTAGAAGAAGCACCTGTTTCTCCGTATAAACCAAATGAGCCAAAAACATTTGGTATGTATGTAAACGAGAAGTGGTATAAGCTCATAGTGAAAGAGGAAACGTTTGATGCGAATGATCTTGTGAAAGGTTTAGACGTATCTATTCTGCAAGACCATTTATTAAGCCAAGTACTTGAAATACACGATCCGCGATCTGATTCACGCATTGATTTTGTTGGAGGAATTCGCGGGTTAGAAGAATTAGAACGTCTTGTAAATAACGGTGAATATAAAGCGGCGTTCTCACTATATCCGACATCAATGGAATCTTTATTAGCAATCGCAGACGCTGGAGAAGTTATGCCACCAAAATCAACGTGGTTTGAACCGAAACTGCGCAGTGGGTTGTTTGTACATTCTTTAAAATAAATATGGACTTCATTAGTTTGAAAAACCGAAATGATTTTAGTTTCGGTTTTTCTTATTTTAAAAGAGCTTTGAGGAGGGGGACCAATGATATTAAATTACAAGTAGGCGAAAAAATCACCTTTGAACGAACTTTAAGGACATTCCTATTATTACAAGAAATGTCCTTTTCGCTGAAATATAGGATATTTCGCTAAAATTCAAACTCTAAAATTAGTTTACTAGTTTGACCTGCAAACTGATAATGATAGGAACCTCTCAGACTTGCTAAGTTACCGGCAGCTTTAATAATTGTTCCTGGAGAATCTAAATTTCCTTTATCAAATATTCCTTGCTCTATAGCTGTAAATGTCCCTTGTTGCCCCTTATAAATTCCTTCAAAGTGTAAAAATCCAGAAATTTTAGCAGTAGCCAAGTGACCATCATTTATATTTGAGTCTAAATAATATAATAAGTATTCAACAAAAGCCTTTCCTTTTAATTCCCCATCAATATCATATTCAACATGAGCAATATTAATAGGGAAATCTTTTTTAGTATCATCGATTGGTTTTTCATCCCATTTACTTACTGTAAATGTTACTTCCATACACGTAATCTCCCTCCAATTATATACTTTTAAAAAGTATCCATTCACATTCATATCTCATAGGAGTGATTTTATTCACTCCACGCCACTTTCTAAAATAGAGAAAGATCCATTTTCACAATCAATTTCTGCCATCGCGCCGTAAGGTAAAATAAACTTCGGTTCAGTATGGCCAAAATTTAAATTATAAAGAACTGGTAAAGCTTCTAAGTTATATTCCCTCATAACTTTCAGTATTTCATATTTATATTCTTCATAGTATTGTTCATCTTTCGGTTTACCGAAAATGATACCTTTTGCTTTTTGCAGAATGCCTTGCGCTGCATAATTTCGTAACCAATACTTTATATAACTTGGTTCTGGATGATCTTCAGAAGTTTCAAAGAAGAGAATACTATCCTCCCAATGTTTTTTCTCAGGCCAAAGTTCCGTTCCTTTTGCAAATTCCAGTACTTCTATACATCCACCAATTAAACGCCCTTGTACAGTAGTAGAGCCTTGAAGTACCTCATATCCATTGTTTTGCTGCATCGTACGTCTTGTATCCTTATTTACTTCTATCCATTCTAAACGCTCACTCGTCCATTCAGGAGCTGGTTGAATTTCGCCAATCATTTCATTGGAAAAGAGAGTTCGATTTACCATTTCAACCGTATATGGATCCATCTCTACATTTTCAGCAAAGTCGGTCAAAATTGCTGGACCGTAAAAAGAGGAAAGACCTGCTTTATGGCAAAATAAATGTGAGACGGTAACGTCAGAGTATCCCATAAAAATTTTCGGGTTTTCACGTATTACATTAAAATCTATATAGGGAAGTAAGCGAATGCTATCTTCACCGCCGATATTCGCAATAATTGCTTTCACGCGCGTATCTTGAAATGCTGTCATTAAATCTTCCGCACGAGCCTGTGGATTGTTATAAATGAATTCGCTACCTTTTAAACTATTTGGCATGGGAACAACCGTAAGACCGAAAACTTCTTCTAATCTCTTTACTCCTTGCTCATATCGCCATCTTATTTCAGGATCACCTGCTCCTCCCCATGAAGGACTTACTGTTGCCACGATATCACCTGGCTGTAATTTCTTTGGTTTTATTAACATATGAATTCCGCCCCTACATAATGTAATGAAATACGATTATACAAACTGTAGCATTGAAAAATATGATGCATGACATTAGTTTCTTCACCATCAATCTGTTTACCTGCTGGTATTCAAGAATTTAGCATTCGTATTGAATATATTTAAAAGTTACAGTATGCAACATTGCATAAGAAAGAGGGTTGCTATTTTCTACAACCTGTAACTATAATAGTTACAGGTTGGTCGTATCCAATCAAAAATAAAATCATCATGAATGGAGATGTTTCATAATGGGTATGAAAAAATTTATTTTAGCAGGTGCTTTAGGAATTGCAGCATTATCAGGAACAAATTTACCAGGACTAGAAGTAACAAAAGCGAGTGCAGCTTCTATTGAATCGAATTTCTCGACGTTAGAAGGACGAGTAGTAGAAGTAGATAACGGTGTAATTGTTGTTAAATCTAAGCAATATGAGGAACCTGTTAGCGTATATATAGATTCATTTTCAAATGTGAAAGTAGGAGATGAAGTAAAAGCTACTGGATCTATGATGCGTAATTTTACAGAATATATGGTTGCAACTGCAATTGAAAATACAACAAACAAGTTAGGGATGCATATGAAAGAAGATGGCTCACCTGATTATGTAATTGGTGAAGTATCAAAAGTAGAAACGATGGAAGATGAGGGAGACGGTGCTACTAAATATGTCGTAGTGGAGTATCCATCGCTAAGCGGGAAGAAAGTGATTATTGATGTTTTCTTAACAAAGGGACAAGTATTTCATGCGGGTGAGAAAGTGAAAATTGATATGAATTATGTAGGCTGGGGTGGAAGTTCTATTAACTGGAACACAGTTGACCATATTGAAAAAGTTCATGAGGTAAAGAGCAACGTTGAAAATAATGATGATGTTTGGATTTGGTCTTAATTAGATTTCTGTAAATAATAAATGGATTATTCCGTACCTAGCAAATGGTCATACACATGACCATTTGCTAGGTACTTTTTTGTTTTGTATTTTTTGAGAATAAGGTATTCCTGACTAGAATATGATGTTTAAATCGGAGTAAATTTAAAAAATACAATAATGAAAGAGGTGTTTATATATGGAGCGAGATGAGAATTATTTACGAGCTAAAAAAAGAGTGGAGAATTTAAAAGCGTTTTATATTCATTTAGCATTATATATACTAGTTAACTTAATGCTTTTTTTTATAAATATAAATTCTGATTCAAGTAAATTATGGTTTTTATATCCACTTGCAGGTTGGGGAATCGGTATCGTTATACATGGTTTGACAACTTTTCCATTCGGGATATTTGGAAAAGAGTGGGAAGAACGAAAGATTAAAGAGTATATGGAGAAAGATAAGTAAATTTATTTTAATCATTCGATTTTTAAAATAATACTGAGGATGGGGTATTGTTCTACGTCTGTTTAGAAAAATGGGATATAAAGCAGTAAGGTGTGACGCTCGTGGTAAAGACCTTACGGAGGATTTCCATTCATATAAATCTCTTTAAAAAACAAAGATGCGAAGTCTCTTCTATGACTTCGCGTCTTTGTTTTTTGTTTAGAAGGATTAATAAGCTATTCACATAAGCGACTAATATAACATGTCCAATAATAATAGAAGAAATAATTTTATAAACGAGGTAATAGCGATGGAGAAGCGAATAGATCTATCGCTACACTTCTAAGTTTTATTTATGTACATTCTATAAATCGTTGCGCTCTTTTAGAAAGCTTCCGATCTTTCAGCCATATAATTGATGATTCAGACTCATAAGGGAAATCTATTAAATCTACTATTTTTATAAATTCTTGCGGGATATGAGATATAGCACTTTTCGGCAAGATAGAGGCACCGATGCCAGTCATAATAAGCATAAGAATAAATGCTGAGTCAGGACATTCACATGCTATATTTAATGTTATATCAAGGTGCTTGCATTCATCGATGACGAGCTGATGATAGCTGTTTTCTTTATCTTTATGTAAAAGTAAAAGGGGAATATGGCTTAATTCGGTTAGAGGGATTGGGAGGTGAGAATGATATAGTTCCCATTTAGCAGGCATGACTAATACGAAAGGTTCTTTTGATAAACAAATACTAGAAAAAACATCTTTATTAAAAGGTGTACGCAAAATAGCAAGTTCGATATGCCGGTTCTCTAATTTCTCTATTAAGTATGAAGGGCCACCTTCCCATATTTTTAAGTTCACATTTGGATAGCTATCTTGAAAATAGCGTATTTTGTCAGAGAGAAAAGGAATGCAAGAATGAAATGCTCCAATAGATAGCTTGCCCCTTAGCCCTTCACCAGTATCTTTAATCTCCGTAATAGTTTCTTCTAATTGATAAATAATGTTTTTGGCTTTCGTATATAAAATTTTTCCTTCTTCAGTCAAATACATATTTCGGCCATTTCTTTCAAAGAGGTTTACTGATAATTCTTGTTCTAGTAACGATAGTTGTCTACTTAGAGGTGGCTGTGCCATATGAAGTCGCTGGGCAGCACGGGTAAGCTGTTTTTCTTCAGCGATTACAATAAAGTAACGAAGTTTTCTTATATCCATGTCAAAGTCCCTTTCTATACCATTTTTGTATGGGAAAACAACCTTATAGATAGTTTTCATATAATCTCCCACATGATATCATAAACAAAAAGTTTTAAAAATAGAAAATTCTAAAAATTTAAAATAATTTTCAGGAAAGTAATAACTTGGAAATAGATCATATCGTTTTGAGGGGGGATTTTGATGAAAGTCTCGTTATTTATTACTTGTTTATCAGATGTGTTTTTTCCTCAAGTAGGTAAGAGTGTCGTAGAAATTATGAATCAATGTGGAGTGGAACTAGATTTCCCTGAAGAACAGACTTGTTGCGGACAACCAGCTTACAATAGTGGATATCAAGAAGATGCAAAATTAGCAGCAAAGCAAATGATTAAAGCATTTGAACATAGTGAATATATTGTGACCCCTTCAGGTTCTTGCGCTAGCATGGTTCATCATTATTATAAAGAGATGTTTAAAGGTGATAGTGAATGGTATGAAAAAGCGGTTCATTTAGCGAATAGAACGTATGAGTTGACGGACTTTTTAGTGAATGTACTTGGGAAAAATGATTGGAAATCTAAGTTGGTTGAGAAAGCTGTTTTCCATCAATCTTGTCATATGAGTCGGGCGCTCGGGATCAAAGAGGAACCACTGAAGTTATTATCGCAAGTAGAAGGTCTAGACATAAAAGAGTTACCATATTGCCAAGATTGCTGCGGGTTTGGTGGTACTTTTGCAGTGAAAATGAGCTCGATTTCTGAAACGATGGTTGATGAAAAAATAAAACATATTGAGGCGACAGAAGCAAATCTCTTAATTGGAGCAGATATGGGATGTCTTATGAATATTGGGGGAAGATTGCGCAGGAAAAATAAAAATATTCAAGTGTTACATGTAGCAGAAGTACTGGCGAAGGGGCTGAATAAATGAGTGTGGCGGGAGAACTAGATTTTTTGAAAAGAGTAGATAAAGCGTTGCATGATCCGCAGATGAGAAGCGCGGTTCCGTTTACGCAAGATCGGCTTCGGATGGGACGGGAACAGGCTACACATGAATTAGGGAATATGGAAGAATGGCGCGAGGCAGCATCTGAAATTCGGATGCATACAATCGAAAATTTAGATAGTTATTTGGAACAATTAGCTACTAATGTTCGGAAAAATGGGGGGCATGTGCATTTCGCTTTCAAAGCAGAAGATGCTGTATCATATGTTTCTGAAATCGTAAGAAAAAAAGGAGCGAGATCAGTAATTAAGTCAAAATCCATGGTTTCAGAAGAAATACATCTTAATAAAAACTTAGAAGAGATGGGGGTAAAAGTAGTAGAGTCTGATCTTGGGGAGTATATTATTCAATTAGCTGGAGAAACGCCATCCCATTTAATCGCCCCGGCCATTCATAAGACGAAGGAACAAGTAGCAGGGCTTTTTTCTAAGGAAGCAGGAAGAAAGATCCCAGTTGATACGAATCAATTACTACAATTTGCAAGGGAGAAATTGCGTAAAGAGTTTTTAGAAGCTGATATTGGTATTTCCGGTTGTAACTTTGCGGTAGCGGAATCTGGATCAGTTGTGCTTATAAGTAATGAAGGAAATGCTCGCCTTACTACGACATTGCCAAAGGTTCATATTGCGATTATGGGGATGGAACGCCTTGTTCCGACATGGAAAGATCTTGATGTAGTCATTTCGATGTTAACAAGAAGTGCTACAGGCCAAAAGATTACATCTTATGTAACTGGAATTAATGGGGCGCGTTTACATGAAGATATGGATGGACCTGAAGAATTTCATTTAATTATTTTAGATAATGGGCGCTCTGATATTTTAGGAACTGCTTATGAAGAAGTATTAAAGTGTATAAGGTGCGGAGCTTGTGTAAATGTTTGTCCTGTGTATCGCAATATTGGAGGCCATGCTTATGGAAGTGTGTATAGCGGGCCAATTGGAGCAGTACTTGCGCCTTTATTAGAAGGATATGAAGAGTTAAAAGAATTACCTTTTGCATCAAGTTTGTGCGGAGCATGTACAGATGTTTGCCCTGTGAAAATTCCATTGCATGACCTTCTCATTGAACATCGTAAAGATGTCGTGGAACAAGGGTTTATAACGAAATTTGAGCAACTTGCCTTTAAAGGTTTCACGTTTATGGCGAGTCATCCATTCGTTTATGAGAAAGCAATTAAAATGGCACATACAGGGTTATCGATATTTGCAAAAGATGGTTATATTGCGAATGGCCCAGGTCCATTAAAAGGATGGACAGAAAGTAGAGATTTTCCAAAACCTGCGAAACAATCATTCCGTGATTGGTGGAAAAAAGAAACGAGGGATTCATAATATGAATACGGATGTACAAGAGTCTTTTTTAAACAATATCGCACGTAAATTAAATCGAGAACGTCGCTCGGGAGTTACTCCTCCCAGGTGGAAAAACAATCCACTTAGCCACTTTTCTAATGAGATAGATCACGAAAGTTTAGTAGAGCAGTTTATTGCAAACTTGCATACGTTACATACAGAAGTAAGTCATATACACCGTTCAGAAATAGGGAGTGCACTTCAGTACGTTGTACATAGATTTAATGTTCAATCTGCGGTGTATTGGGATGATGATAGATTACATCAACTTGAAATAGGAAAGCATTTAACAGGAAATTTCGTTTCTCATCGAATGTGGCAAAGGAAAGAAGGGGAAAGAGAACTACGGGATTATGCAGCTCAGGTTGATATGGGAATTACATATGCCGAAATGGGACTCGCTGAGACGGGAACGGTTGTTTTATGGAATGGTGGCGGACGCGGGCGTTTAGTTAGCGTTTTGCCAGCAGTTTATGTAGCAATTCTCTCAGAACATACAATTTATAGACGCTTAACAGAAGGAGTAACTAGAATTCATGAACAGGTTTCGAATGGATTACCTGCCTGTATTAATTTTATCACTGGGCCTAGCCGGACAGGTGATATTGAGATGGAATTAGCTTTTGGAGTTCATGGCCCCGGTAAAGTCCATGTCATTCTATTAAAGAATTAGAAAGAAAAACAAAAGAATGCGAGGGGGAGTAGGAATTTTGATGAAGAATAAATTTCGTTATTATGTCTTTACAATGCTCACTTTTATTACGATGGTGAATTATATTGATCGAGGGGCCATCGCTTATGCACAGTCTTTCATTATAAAAGAGTATGGCTTTGACCCGAAGGAGTGGGGAGCAATATTAGGATATTTTGGTTACGGTTACATGATCGGTTCTTTATTAGGAGGTATTTTTTCAGATAAAAAAGGACCGAAATTTGTATGGATCGTAGCAGCAACGGCTTGGTCTATTTTTGAAATTGCGACCGCTTTTGCTGGAGAAATAGGGATTGCTGTTTTTGGAGGGTCTGCTTTAATAGGATTTGCTATTTTCCGCGTTTTATTTGGATTAACAGAAGGGCCATCTTTTGCGGTTTCGAATAAGACAGCAGCAAATTGGGCAGCTCCAAAAGAAAGAGCTTTTCTAACATCCCTTGGTTTTGTTGGCGTTCCGTTAGGGGCAGTATTAACAGCACCTGTAGCTGTTCTATTGCTATCTTTCACTAGTTGGAAAGTCATGTTTTTTATCCTCGGTACAATAGGGATTGTATGGGCGATTATTTGGTACTTTACTTTTACGAATATGCCTGAGGATCATCCACGAGTGACAAAAGAAGAACTAGCTGAAATACGAAGTACGGAAGGTGTGCTTCAATCAGTAAAAGTAGAGAAAGAAATTCCAAAAGAGTCATGGTACTCCTTTTTTAAAGTTCCGACATTCGTTATGGTTACGATAGCATATTTTTGCTTCCAATATATCAATTTTTTAATATTAACTTGGACACCAAAATACTTGCAAGATGTATTCCATTTTCAATTATCTTCCCTTTGGTATCTTGGGATGATTCCTTGGCTCGGAGCTTGCATCACATTGCCACTAGGGGCGAAGCTATCTGATCGTATTTTACGTAAAACAGGAAACCTTCGTTTAGCTCGAACCGGGTTACCGATTATTGCTTTATTACTTACAGCAATTTGTTTTAGTTTCATTCCAGCAATGAACAATTATGTAGCTGTATTAGCACTTATGTCGCTTGGAAATGCGTTTGCTTTTTTACCAAGTTCCTTATTTTGGGCAATCATTGTCGATACAGCTCCTGCTTACTCAGGAACATATAGTGGAATTATGCATTTCATCGCTAATATCGCGACAATCTTAGCCCCGACTTTAACTGGATACTTAGTTGTAAGTTATGGCTATCCTTCTATGTTTATCGTAGCTGCTATTTTGGCCGCTATTGCAATGGGGGCAATGTTGTTTGTGAAACCAGGGCAGCAAACGAAGACGGAAAGCTTATTTAACTGGAGAAGTAAGAAGGGGTTAGAGGAACCTCGTGCTAATTTTGAATGAGTCAAGTAAGATGTAAAAAGTGAGTTGAATGCATTAGAAATGAAACCGAATGGTAGTATATGAAAAAACTCCTGAATTCGCATACTAAGTATGCAAATTTAATGGAGTTTTTTTCATTACCCAAAAGAAATAAAGTGAAATAATCAACAACATACAGAAGTATAAAATTGTATATAAATCTCTGTAATGAAAAAGCTTGATGCGAAGCCTATTCTATAGCTTCGCCTATTTGTTTTGTATTCGAAATTTGTGCGAGTGAGGGTGGTTCCTATTCATTTGTTAGTGTGAATAGCATGCGAAATCAAAACTTTACTTGTAGTACATAATAAACACAGTTGTTATCTTTTTTAAATTACATGTGGATATAGGATAAAGTTGATTTATCATCCTATATTAAAATAAAAATAAACCACTGTTCGATTTGAATATTCCACGATATAATGGTGAGAGTTTATGACAGAATAAATATTTACATAAGAAGTGAGGTACTGTATGAAAAAAAGAACGACAGACATTATTTTTATTATTATCGGTGCATTTCTTTTTGCGTTAGGTGTCAATTTGTTTGTTATCCCGAACGAGTTTGGTGAGGGCGGGGTAACAGGTATCACGATTATTACGTACTATTTATTTGAATGGTCACCAGGTTTAGTCAATTTAATTTTAAATGCGATTTTGCTAATAGTCGGCTATAAATTTTTAAATAAGATCACAACGATTTATACGATTATCGCTGTAGTTACGAACTCGCTATTTCTTCATTTAACAGAAGGATGGACGATTGCTTCGGATGAAATGCTCGTAAATGCCATTTTCGGTGGAATATTTATCGGATGCGGGATTGGTCTCATCATTCGCGTTGGTGGAACGACAGCAGGAACTACCATCTTAGCGAGGATGACACATAAATACTTAGGCTGGAGCATTAGCTATGGTCTACTGTTCTTCGATTTAATCGTTGCGTTTTCATCTTATTTCATCATTGGTGCAGAAAAGCTAATGCTGACAATTATTATGTTATATGTAGGGACGAAAGTAATGGAATTTGTAATTGAAGGTTTAAATCCGAAAAAGGCCATTACAATTATTTCTGATAATCCGGATGAAATTGCCGGGAAGGTAACAACCTTAATGGGCAGAGGGGTTACCGTGTATTCAGGTCATGGCTATTACACGAAAACGCCGAAGGACATTCTATATGTTGTTATTAATAAGCAAGAAGTAGTCAAGCTAAAGCGGATTGTTCAAACTACAGATCCAGCTGCGTTCATTGCTATACACGATGTTCGTGACGTATTCGGAGAAGGATTTGTTGATATTTCTAAGGCTTAAAAGTTGTTTTTGATTAAAATAATCTTAATACTGAAACGTGAGAATCTATTTTGAATAGTCTTTTTTCAAAATAGATTCTTTTTTAATTAAATGCCATTCACTTTCAGTTCAATCTTTTGCGTTCTAAAGGAAACGGCCGATAAAGCGCTCCAGTCTGTTCTTTAATTTTGAAATGTGAGAGTTGAATTACAATGGATTATATGTGATTGTTTAATCTACTCCCCATGAGTTCCGCCATTTGTTTTGCATCTGGATTTTCTTCATTGTACAATTTTTCAATAATATTAATATAATCCGTCTCATTTCGATTTTGACTTAATTTATATGCAGCCTGAATGTCTCCTACTTTAATTTTAAACCCAACTATGCCTTTCAGTTCATTTTCTAAGAGAGTGGGGGAAAGTTTATCCCATAATACTGGATTTTCACGATGCTCTTCATATTTTTTCAGCATTGTGGTTAATTCATCTATTAATTCCTCTTTATCTAAAATACTTGCTTTACCATATATATGGACGGCTTGATAATTCCATGTTGGAACTTCTTCATTTTCATACCAAGAAGAAGAGATATAAGAGTGCGGTCCCTGAAACATTACAAGAACATTCTCACAGGTTTCAAATGTTCTCCACTGGGGGTTCCCATAAGCCATATGTCCGGTAATAAAATAGTCATCACCTTTTTTAGTTAATCCAAAGGGCAAATGAGTTGCGATTGGTTTCTCTTTTTTTGTTGTGACGATTGTTCCAAAAGAGTTTTTTTGAACAAAATCCCAAATTTCATCAACATTTGTGACTTTAAAATACTTTGGAATATACATAATAGCCCACCTCTCAAAAAAGTTATATGAGTGTTTTGATCATGATAAGGTCAACTTGTTCGTCATCGCCCATATAAAAGGAGTGAGAGCCAGCTTGTACAAAACCTAATTTTTTATAAAAAGCAATAGCATTTTCATTTTTCTCCCATACGCCTAGCCAAATATTCTTTTTATTATTTGCTATTGCAATTTCGATAGCGTTATTTAGTAGATATTTTCCAAGACCATGTTTTTGAAAGGAGCTCTTTATATAAATTCTCTCGACTTCAAGTGATTCATCGCCCATTTCTTCAGACTGAGCATCATCAGTATTGATCTTCAGATACCCAGCAATTTTATCGTTGAAGTAGACAAAAAAGAATTGAGAAGAGTTATTGGATAATTCTTTTTCTAATTGCTTTAAGTTAAATGCCTTTTCCAAATAATGATGCATATTTTCGGGTGAGTTTTGATGTTTAAAAGTTTCATTAAATGTTTCATAACTAATTTCTTGAAGTTTGTGTATATCTTTAAGGGTGCACTTTTCTATATGTGTAGTCATATTAATAGTTCGCTCCTTTATATAATCAATAATCTCTCTTATTTCCCTTTTTTACAAATTCCCAATCTTTTTCTATATTTTTTCTTACTCTTTGAAGAAGGTTAGAAATAGTTTCCGCTTCTGTTTCCGAAAATCCCTCTAATGCAACAGTATTGGAATAATCATTTTCTCTCTTAATGAAAGGATAAACATTTTTTCCTTTTTCTGTCGGGAAAAGTTTTTTAATTTTTTTGTTAGATTCATCTTCTTTCTTTTCGATAAATCCATTGATTTCAAGCTTTTTGATAGCCCGGGCTGCAGTTGTACGATCTACTTTTATCATCTCAGATAGCTTTTCTTGAATGATTCCTGGGTTTTCACATATTCGCACAAGATACAAATACTGACCTTTTGTAAGCTCATATTCTTTAAATTCTATATTACTAATGGAATCTAACGCCCTTGCAATCATGCCAATTTCACGAAGAATTTCTTTCATAATGAACTCCTTACCTTTTATTTTTGTTGCAAATACAACAATTTGAAGTTACATTTAATATAAAATATTTTTATTGTAAATGCAACAAAAAAACGATGAAGAGGTTGATTAAAATGAAGTATGTTTTTTATGTATTAGGAATTTTAATATTAACCCTTGGTATTTCTTTCACAATACAATCAGATTTTGGCACTTCACCTTTTGATGCACTTTTAGTAGGACTTTCTTTAAATGTGGGGCTTACTGTGGGAAGCTGGGAAATAATAATAGCTTTATTATTAATATGTTGTAATTCGATATTAAAAAGAAAAAGACCAGAGGTACTAGGGCTGTTAACAGCATTCATAACGGGTATTGGTATTGATGTGTGGCTATTTTTATTACGCCATTTAATTACACCTGAAATATGGTACAGTAAAATGATTTATTTTGGAATCGGATTAGTTATTACAGGATTAGGAACTGCAATATATTTACAAACAAATTTTGCTCCCATTCCAATTGACCGATTAACTTTAATCATACAAGAATTAACTAGAACGAATATCTTTATAGCACGAACATGTATTTACCTTATATTCTTAATAATGGCAACGATTTTACATGGACCAATTGGTGTTGGGACTATATTAACTGTTTGTTTAGGTGGGCTATTACTGAATTTCTTTATGCCACTTACTAAAAAAGTAATAGATCACTTATTCGTACATCAGAGTACAACATCACCAAGTTATAAGAAAAATAAAGCAGCTGCTCACAATGATAACAAAAGTATCTTCTAAGGAATCCTTTTCTTTTTCTTGCAAAAAATCTAATTGTTTCTTAATGTAAGGATGTAGAAGGATGAACAAGAGAGGGTTTAATGAAGATGATACATATTTTATTAGCTGATGACGATAAACATATTAGAGAGTTATTACATTATCATTTACAAAAAGAGGGGTTTAAAGTTTTTGAAGCGGAAGATGGAAAGGTAGCGCAAGAAGTACTAGAGAAGGAAAATATTCATCTTGCGATTGTAGACATTATGATGCCGTTCGTTGATGGCTATACGTTATGTGAAGAAATTCGTAAGTATCATGATATTCCTGTTATTTTATTAACGGCGAAAGATCAGTTAGTTGATAAAGAAAAAGGATTCATTTCTGGTACGGACGATTATATTGTAAAACCATTTGAACCAGCTGAAGTCATTTTCCGTATGAAAGCTTTATTACGCCGTTATCAAATGCTAAGTGCTGACATAATTACACTTCACAGGACAACAATTGATCGTAAAGGTGTTGAGGTGAAGTGTAACGGGCAGACGATTTTGCTTCCATTAAAGGAATTTGAGTTATTATCGCAACTTGCTAGCTATCCTGGAAGAACATTTTCAAGAGAAGAATTAATTGAGCTAGTATGGGGAATGGATTTTGAAGGGGATGAACGAACAGTTGATGTTCATGTGAAAAGGCTCCGAGATCGTTTCTCAAAACGAACGGATGATTTTCAAATTACGACAGTACGCGGACTCGGGTATAAGTTGGAGCTGAAATAAAATGAAATCACTATATTCTAGATTTGTATTTATGACAGTCGGTATTATGCTACTTAGTAGTATTATCGGCTTTTTATTAACGAACGTATATTATCAAGTGAAGTTAAAACCGTACAATAGTGAAAAGATTTTAAAATATGCGGAAGAAGTTAAATCGTTATATGAAAAACAAAGTGAAGAAAATCAAGAGACGTACTTACAATCTATTGCGAAGTTAGGGTATGAAATTTATATTGTTGACGATAAAAAGAATGGGAAGCGTATCGGCAATGCGTTTCGTAAGACGTCTATTAGTGACGATGCCGTTCATAAAGTATTGAATGGCGAAATATTTAATGGTGTTTCTACATATCCGACTCGCCTATTTATTACCGGTTTTTTCGATAATGAATTAATAAATAGTGTCGGTGTACCGCTAAAGCACGGTGATAAACAGTACGCGTTATTTATTCGTCCTGACATTCAAAACCAATTTGGCGAGATGCGAATTTTCTTAGCGGTATTACTTGGGTTTATTGTACTATTAAGTATTATCTTTATAGCGATTGCAGCAGGATATATCGTTCGTCCCATTCGTAAATTTACGAACGCGACGCAAAAAATTGCGAGTGGTGAATATGAAATCGAATTAGATGTAAAACGAAAAGATGAAATAGGAACGTTATCTACAAGCTTCCAAAAGATGACGAAAAGTATAAAAGAATTAGATGAAATGAGACAAGAATTTGTTTCGAACGTTTCACATGAATTCCAGTCGCCGCTTTCTTCTATACAAGGTTTTTCAAAGACGTTACAAACAGAAAAGATGAGTGAGGAAGAAAGAAACCATTACTTACAAATTATTGAGGGGGAAAGTAAGCGAATGTCTAGTTTATGTAAACAGTTACTGACGCTCGCTTCATTAGATAAAGAAGAGAAAGTGTTACAAATAAAAGAATTCAATTTGCAGAAGCAAATTAAAGACGTCATTTTTATGCTCGAGTGGAAATGGCGCGAGAAAGATATTGCAGTTGAATTTGATGTGCCAGATATCACTATAAAAGGTGATGAGAACTTACTTCATCAAGTATGGAGTAACATTTTCACGAATAGCATCAAGTTTTCAAATGATGGTGGGACCATTGAGTTTTTTGTCGAAGAGTTAGAGTCTAGCGTTATCATCTCTATATCAGATAACGGAATCGGCATGGAAAAAGAAGAAATGGATCGTATTTTTGATCGTTTTTATAAGGTGGATACAGCAAGGGCAAGAAACGTAGAAGGTAGCGGTTTAGGATTATCGATTGTGCAGAAGATTGTTGAACTGCATAACGGAACTGTTTCGGTTTATAGCATGAAAGGGGAAGGGACGACTGTTCGAGTGGAGCTTCCAAAATAGAGGGAAGAGGCTGTTTGGGAACGGCCTCTTCTTTTTGTCGTTTTTTGTCGGTAAGTCGATATAATCGAAAAATCGCTGATATAATTTGAGTTACGCCGATATATTGTGAAAATCGCCGATATAATTCGAGTTGCGCTGATATATTTGAAAAATCGCCGATATAAATTTCACGTACCCTAACTCCTATTATAAAGCCGCACCTTTCCCGCGCTCTTCCTTAAACCGAACCCCAAAAGTATCCGCTGTAATCTCATCAGCTTTCGGCAATGCCCGTAATTTCGGATGAAGTAACCATACGAGAGAAATAAATAAAATCCCGATGCTAGCGAGCGCAAAAATAAGTTGGCTACTAAATACATTTGCAGCATATCCACCAATTAAAGAACCAAGCGGCATAGCAATTGTGCCCATACTTCGCATGACTGAATTGATGCGTCCAATATATTGATTTGGAATTACAATTTGGCTAATTGTCGCAAATAATATGTTGGTCGCACCAATTGGAATCCAAGCTAGACCAAATAAGAGAATAGATAGCCATTGAAACGGTACAATTGTAGAGAGGAACCAAAAGAAAGCGCCGGCCGCAAAACTAATAATGGAGACGCGGCCAACGTTACGTTTGCCAACCCATGAACTGAATAATGCACCGATGAGACTACCTGCTGATATAGCAGCTAAGAAGAAGCCATATGATTTCACGCCCCCTAAAGAATCAGCGAAAGAAGGGAGTATGGCCATCGTCATACCAATTGAAAAATTAGCGACAACGGAACCGATTAAGAATACGCCCATTAAGGAACGGAAGACGATTGAAAAACCTTCTTTTAAATCAGAGAAATATTGTTTAGTTGAAAGTGTTGTACCTGTTTCGGTTTGCTTTGGTATTTTCAATGAAAAGAACAAAAGAGCAGTAATCGCGAATGTGAAAGAGTCAATTACATATAAAGTGATCGCGCCAAATAGTGCTACTAATATTCCAGAAAGCGTCGTACAAATTAAATCAATGCCTTGATACGCAAATGAGAAGAGAGAGTTTCCTTTTAATAATTGTGTTTTATGCAGTAGAAGTGGTAAAGCTTTTGACTGTGCAGGATAGGCGAATTGTTCGATAAAGGCTACGATGGGCATGATGATGAGTAGTAGTTGGACTGTTAATAGGTCGAAGTAGTGTGTAATAGGAATGATTAATATAAGAATGCATTGCAAAACTTGTGTGATGACGAGGGTGTTTTTAATTGGCCATCTATCAACGAATGGGCCGGTAAGAAATTGTAATGCAGAAGGTAGTAACGTAAGGAAACCAGCCAATCCAGAATAAAAAGGATTACCACTTAGCTTATATACGAGCCACATTGCTGCTACGTAATATAAGCTATCTCCTATGTTGGTGAAAATTCTTCCTAAAAATAATAAGAGGAAATTCCGATTTTTTAATATGTCCATTTTATCTACTCCTTTATAATAAAGTGAAACTTTAATCAGTGGGAGGTTCATCCCCACTGATTATTAGCCCCCACCAATCGGACGTTTACGGGCAGTTAATCTCCCACCTAACTTCTTTTTTTAGTTGAATTTTGAGGTTGGAATTTTACTGCCCGTTAATGTCGGATAAATTTATTCGGTAAAATAAATTTGACCGTTTATGTAAAAAAAATCGTATTACGATTTTTCTTCTTCTTTAACAAATTGCTGCATTGTTCTCTCTGCGATTTGAAGTGCAGTAGTAGAAATGTAATAAGATTTACTATTTGGATCTTTATCCGCGTCTTTTGCGATTTCATTTAATTCAGCCATCAATTGATGAAATTTTTTCACCCACACTTGAAATTGTTCTGGCGTAGCATCAAACTCCCAGCAAGATGAAACGTAATTCCACTCAGCCGGGTCTTCACTTTCTTTTCTTAATGTAAAAGCTTCTTCGGGTGCAGCAAGAATATGACTTTTCGTTCTTTCTATCATTTGTAAAAAGATTTGGCGACCTGATTCACTTACTATTTCTAAATGAGGTAATAGTTCGGCAGCAGGGGTAAAGCCTCTAGCGACAGATTGATAAAACTTTTGAACGATGCCATTTTTTTCTTCTGTATATACGATTTCTATAAAACCATTTTTCTCTAATTCTTTTAAATGATAATGAATTTTCGCCCTTGAAATGCCGAATTTCTCAGATAGTAGTTGTCCTGTATAAGGACGTTCGCATAGACGCATCATCATTTCGACACGTAGTGGATCGCTCATTGCTTTTAGTTGGCTATAAGTAGTTAGTGTGAACATGGGCTTCAATATGATCAACTCCTTTAATAAAATTACTCGGTCAATATTATTTGACTGAATTGTATCAAGGATTCTATTTATTTTCAATACTTTCTGAAAATTTAATCTTTCCTCTGTAATCTTCTGTTCATATTCCGTTCATATTTCTTTTTTATGATAAGTGCATAGAAAGAAAGAGGAAGGAGCGAGCGAAATGTTTTTAGCTCTGCGTGAATTGAAACAATCAAAATTAAGATACGGATTAATCGGACTTATCATGGTTTTATTATCATTTTTAGTCCTTGTGATTTCAGGATTAGCAAATGGATTATCATATGATAATGCTTCATCGATTCAAAATATGGAGGCAAATAAGTTCGTTTTAGCAGATGATGCGGAAAATAAATTACTTCGTTCACAAATTAAGAAAGACGATGTAGATAACGTAGTCAATCAAGTAGGCGAGAAAGAGGCCGTTCCGTTTCGTGTGAAAGTTTCAACGTATGAAAAGAAAGATAGTTCAAAAAAGGTTGATATCGCTATTTTCTCAAGTGAACGCGATACATTTTTAGAACCGAACATTGTAAAAGGTGAGAAATTAAGTACAGCAAATAACGAAATGGTTGCTGACGAATCAATTAAAGAAAAAGGAATCGATATTGGGGATACAATTATTGATCCTGTTTCAAAGAAAGAATTTACAATCGTTGGATTTACGAAAGATCAAATGTTTAGCCATACACCAGTCGTTTATGTAAATGAAGACGTATGGGGCGCTATTTCGCAACCAAACCAAAAAGATTATAGTGCAATTGCACTTAACACAGATAAAGAGATTAAAAATGCACACGTAATTGACAAAAAAGAAGTGCTACAAAGTATTCCAGGATTTAAAGAAGAGCAAGGAACATTAACGATGATCATTGCATTCTTACTTGTAATCGCTGCTTTATTAATCGGTGTATTCTTCTACGTCATTACACTGCAAAAAACACAGCAATTAGGTGTATTAAAAGCAATCGGTACGAAGAACTCGTATTTAGCAAATAGCTTAGTCGTGCAGGCGTTATTCTTATCAGTCGTTGCGATGGTAATCAGTATCGTTCTTGTACAAGGATTAGAACAAATTTTACCAGCAGGTATGCCGTTCTTATTAACAACATCGATGATTGCACAATATGCAGCAATCTTTATCGTCATTAGTATTTTAGGAACACTTATTTCGTTATACCAAGTATTAAAAGTTGATGCGCTAGAAGCAATTGGAGGCGGGATGTAATGACTTCATTATTAAAACTAGACAAAGTAAGTAAAGTGTATGGGGAAGGGAATACGGAAGTAACAGCCCTTCATCCGATATCGCTTGATGTAAAAGCTGGAGAATTTATCGGAATCGTCGGTCCTTCTGGATCAGGGAAAAGTACGTTATTATCAATCGCGGGTGCACTATTATCACCGTCAAAAGGGGATATTTACATTCGTGAGCAAAATATTACGAAGTTATCAGAAAAGGAAATGACAGACATTCGTTTGAAAAAAATCGGCTTCATTTTCCAGTTTGCAAACCTTGTTCCATATTTAAATGTGAAGGAACAGTTACTTTACATTGCTAAGCTGAAAAAAGAAAGTAAACAAGAATCAGAAAAGCGTGCGGATCATTTATTAGCAGCATTTGGATTAGGAGAAAGAAAAAATCATTATCCAAATCAACTATCTGGTGGGGAAAAACAAAGGGTAGCAATTGCTCGTGCGTTCATGAATAACCCAGATTTAATATTAGCGGATGAGCCAACGGCAAGCTTAGACTCAAAACGCGCACGTGAAGTTGTTGAAATGATGAAACGTGAAGTGAAGGAGAGCCAAAAAGCAGCAATTATGATTACACATGATGAAAGAATGCTTGATGTATGTGATCGGATATTGACGCTAAGAGATGGACAATTAATATAAAGAAATAGGGCCAACCGTACATGCGGTTGGCCTTTGTATAATTATTTCTAATAAGTATAATGGCTTTATTTTGAGAATAACGTTTTAATTTTATTTCGTGTCACTAATAAAATCCCGCCTAATACAGATAACATACCTAAAGCCATATTATTTGATTGCTCACTACCAGCGTTAGGAAGTTCTCTAGCATTATTGTTTGCATTTGTAGTACCAGTCTTTGTTTCTGTTTGTTTCGATTGAGATACTTCATTGATCTTGTTATCTACATTTTGCTTCGTTGTATGTATCTCAGCTAATTTGTCATCAATTTTTTTCTCAGTATGTTTAAAGTCGTTGATTTTAATATCTAAGTCTTGTTTTTTCTTTGATAAATCGTCTGAAACAGTTTGTTTCGATTGTTTCATTTCGTTAATTTTATTGATTAAATCTTGTCTAGCTTCTTGTAATGCAGCTAGTTTGTTTTTTACATCTTGTTTCGCTAGTTCTAAGTTAGCGGAAAGGCTATCTAAATTGCCTTTAATTTTCTTAAGTTCCTCTAACGTGTTACCAGTATTCGGTTTGTTTTCTTTTAGCTCAGCAAGTTTGTCCTCAGCAGTTTGTTTCGCTTTCTTTAACTCAGCTAACTTTTCATCGACTTGTTTTTTAACTTCCTTAAGTTCATTAACCTTTTGATCGATGTTCTCTTTATGTTGTTTCATTTCATTCACTTTTTCATCGACAGTTTGTTTATGTTCTTTAATCTCATTAACCTTATTATCGATATTTTGCTTATGTTCTTTCACTTCAGCAACTTTATCTTCTACTTGTTTTTTATGCTCTTTTATTTCAGCGATTTTATCTGCGGCGATTTGCTTGTCTTGCTGAAGTTTTGCATCGAACTCTTCTTTACGTTGCTTAATTTCGTTAATTTTTTCATCGGCAACTTGTTTACGCTCGTGTAGTTCATTCACCTTCGTATCAACATTTTCCTTAACTTTGTTAAGTTCATTCAATGTTTGATCTACGTTTTCTTTGTGTTGCTGCAATTTCGCATCTAACTCTTGTTTATGTTGCTTAATTTCAGCTAATCGATCTCCCGTACTTTGCTGAGGAGTAGCATCAGTTACTTCCGCATGAGCAGAGTTTGCGCCAGCAATCATTGCTAAAGCTAGTGTAGACGCAGCGATTGTTTGTTTTGTTTTCATATTTTTGTACCTCTTTTCTTTCATATGCATGAACTGTTTTGTGTAAAAATGAGCATATAGAAGTAGATTATCTTATCATTATATACTATGTTAGGCGCTTAGAGGAAGGATTTGCATAATAATCTATCATTATGTAATTTTTAAATTCTTTTATTTTGGGGTAGGGGACAAATCTTTAGCAAGATGAACAATTTCTTCAATAGTAAAGCTTACATCTTTACTATTGCGAATAACAAACAAATAATCAGCCTCGTTTTCTACAGGATCTATCACATCATTGTGAAGTGATTCAGCCTGTTGTCGATCTAGCACTTCTTTAAAACTAGAATAACCACCTCTAAAAATATTCGTACTACGTGTGCTTCGAGCCACTCTTTCGTAAAGTACATCATCTGGAATGTCAAAATGAACGAGTATGCGTACATATTCATTTTGTGGAAATAATTCGTTTAGTAAATATAACCTTCCGTTTTTACTGCGATTGGAGTTACTAATAATAAGGTGTAAATTTGTATGTTCTTTTGCATAATCAACAATGAATTTCGAAAGGCCGTGCTTAAATATATTAGGGCCTTCAGCTGGTTGTAATTTTTCATAATGAGTGTTAATAAATTCTGCTTGGTTATCTTGATCCATAACGAAAGAGTGGGGTAACTCTTTTTCTAATGCTCTTGCAAATGTAGTTTTTCCGCTGTGTGTTTTTCCTACTGTAATAATGACGAATCGTTTCATATTGGCCTCCATGTGTATTGTTATAGTCTGGAATATTCTGTGTGAATCGACAATTTTCCTGCTAGAGAATATACAAAGTGTCGGAGTGATAGTAGGCTGGAAACTTGACAAAAAAACTTATTTATGCTATAATTTACCAATATAAAAATAAAGTGTATAATAGGGTTCTCCTGGCCAGGGGAACCCTATTTTTGTTGTGAAAATGAAGGAGTGTATGTGCGTGAAAAAAGGTGAAGCAAGTATAACGTCGTTAGTATCAGCTTTCGGAAGGGCATATCATAGTAAATTTGATAATCCGAAAATCTTTGATGATTATGTAGCTAAAGAGTTCATTTCTCAAAAAGAACGTAACGACATTGAAATGAACATGGTTCAAGGAATACATTTTTTCAATACAGACATTGCAAAGCAGTTTCAAGATAATCCACAAGAAATATTAAAATGGATTACACAAGTTCAATTATCACCAACACCTTTAGCGCGTGCGGCATATTGTGAAAGAGTATTACTACACGAGATTACGCTGGGAGCGAAACAATACGTGATACTCGGTGCGGGATTGGATACATTCAGCTTTAGACACCGAGAACTAGAAAATAAAATAGAAGTATTTGAAGTGGATCATCCTTCTACGCAGCAGTTTAAGAAGGAAAGAATAAAAGAAGCAGAACTTGAAGTTCCAAATCACCTTCATTTTGTTTCAATGGATTTTACCAAAGGATTTTCCTATGAACAGTTACAGAATGAAGGATTTGAAAATAAAAAGACCTTCTTTAGCCTATTAGGTGTTACGTATTATTTAACGAAAGAGGAACTTTCTAGTTTAATAGAATGTCTATTTGAAATGGTTCCAGAAGGGAGTTCTATCATTTTTGATTATCCAGATGAAAACTTATTTACGGAAAAGGGATTGTCTAATCGAGTGGAAAACATGGTGAAAATGGCTGCAGTAGGCGGAGAACCGATGAAATCGTGTTATTCTTATCGCGAAATGGAAGCACTGTTAGCGAAGGCGGGCTTACTCATTTATGAGCACTTATCACCAGAGGACATAAATAAATTATATTTTGAAGGACGAAATGATTATTTAGAAGCTTTTGAGACGGTGCATTATGTGCATGCGGTGAAGAAGTAAGGAATTAGTAGGCATGGGGAGGAATCTCTGTGTCTTTTTTTCGTATTAAATTCAATAAAAAACAGTAAAACCTTAGTTCTTTGCTTTTTATTACAATTTTGTAAGGTTAAGTAATAAAAATCGATAGAACTAGATAAATGAATGGGATATTCTGAGTGACGGAAAGAATATTCTGAAAAAGGGGGTAGGACAAATGAAGAATAGACAAAAAGCGTCGATAATATGTAAAGGTATTTTATGTTTAATTATTTGTATGCTAATTACAAATGAAGTGTGGTTTATGAAAGTAGCGAGGGCAGAATCGGGCATGCTGACTGATAGGAGTATAGAGGATTTCAAAAAAAAGCTGGATGAACAGGTACCAAAATGGCAGGAAAATTATGCGGTACCAGGGGTTGCAATGGGAATTGTGCATGAGGGACGTATTGCTTATACACTTAACTACGGTTATGTAGATAAAAAGACAAAAAAAGCGGTGAGTGATGATACTTTGTTTCAGGCTGGTTCCATATCTAAAAGTCTTACAGCATGGGGAATCTTGCATCTTGTAGATGAAGGACGTTTATTACTAGATGATCCCGTTGGAAAATATCTGACCAAATGGAAATTACCTAATTCAGAGTTTAATAATAATGAAGTAACCATAAGAAGATTGTTAAGTCATACTGCAGGGCTATCTGCACATAAAGGATACCTCGGGATTGCACCAGGGAAACATCTTGACTCTATTGAGGAGTCTCTGTCTGGAAAAGGATGGCTTAATGAACCGGTGGAGGTTACCAATAAACCAGGTTCAGAAACAATTTACTCTGGTGGCGGATATACAATTTTACAACTTGTAATTGAAGAAGTTACCGGAATACCGTTTGATCGTTATATGGAAGAACAAATTATGAAACCTTTAGGAATGAAATCTAGTTCATTTTTACAACGTCCTGAAAACCATAACCTTTCAAAAGCTTATGGATATTTTGGAGAGGAGCTCCCTAGTTACCAATTTACCGAACGGGCTGCTGCAGGTCTTAAGACAAATGTTACCGATATGATGACATTGATACTTGCAAGCATGGATGCAAATAATAAAGGGAATGGTGTCATCAAAAGTGAACGTGTTGAGGAAATGCAAAAGCCAGTATTAGGGGAGAACGGTTTAGGTATATTTGAAAAAAAACTATCTAATCAATGGAAATTACTTTATCATTCTGGTGACAATCAAGGCTGGCATTCTTTTTATGGTTTTATTCCTAATACAAAGGATGGATTGGTAATCCTTACAAATGGTGAAGGTGGTATAGACTTAAGACAGGATATTTACCACGCATGGATTGAATATGAAACGGGAAAATTACCTGAAAGTTACTTTTTTCTAGCAGAGCAGAGAAAAACTAACTTCATTACATCAATTGTTATTGGCGCCACACTTAGTATATATTTGCTACTATTTGTGATTAGATTGTACAAAGGTAGAAGAACTTTCATTTTTAAGCAAGAGAAGAAATCTTACATCGGATTAGTAGTTAGGACATTTTTACTTGTTGTTACTGCTGTTCTCATTTTTTGTGCTGCTTATTTGTGGAGAGTTTTTAGTTTGAATTCCGGTAATACAATAAATTTCATTCTAATAATGGCATGGATTATAACGCTATTAATTAGTGGGTTTTTCCCGAAAATTAAAAGTAATAAAAAACAACGTATGAAACGAAAAAAATTAACATCAAAATTTACATGTATGTAATGTTAAAGGCTAGAAAGCTAGATTGGCGTGAATCACTAATTGTGGAGTGCAAAAAACAACAAAATCTTTTAAAAAACACTTAATTTTTTACTCCATCTATCTTTACAATCCCTCCTTATAATGTGAATTGGACAAGCACCTAAGAGAAAGCAGAACATGTCAGTTTGTACATTCTATTATTAGGGGGAGAATTTGTATGAAAAAGACAGTTGCTTCGTTAGCAGTTATGGCGGCATTATTACCGACATTTTCAGCACATGCGGAAGGGAAAGAGCAAGTTCGAAAATCAGCTACAACTTTTAACGTTATTAGTGACATTCAAGGTGATTTAGGAGATTTTGATCATGTATTAAAAGATATGAATAAAGTAACGCCACTTTCTAGAGCACTTATTATGAATGGGGATATAACGCCAACTGGACAACAGTCACAATATGATGATGTGAAGCGTGTGTTAAACAAAAATAAGCATCCCGAGAATGTATGGTCAGCTGTTGGGAATCATGAGTTTTATGCTGGTAAATGGACAGCTGATGGGAAGCTCTCTCAAAGTACATGGCCAAATGGTGTAACAGAAGAAACGCTATTTAACCGCTATCTGAAATTTAGCGGACAAGAAAAGGTATATCATAAAAAAGAATTAGATGGTTATCCGCTTCTATTTTTAGGAACTGAAAAATATATGAAATACCACGATTCAAAAATGTGGGATGAAGTATATATGAGTGATGAGCAATTAGGTTGGTTAAAACAAAATTTAGAAGAGTACAGCCAAAAAGATAAAAATAAACCAATTTTCATTTTCTCTCATCACGTTTTACCTGATACTGTGTCTGGATCAAGACAATCACCATACTTACAAGATTATTTAAATGTCGATAAGTTGTATGATATATTAAAAGACTATCCACAAGTTGTTTTCTTTACGAGTCACACGCACTGGGATTTAAACTTGCCAGACTGGGCTGGTAAAAAGAAAATTGCAGGCGGAGATAAAAAAGGATTTACAGTTGTAAATACAGGTGGTATTGAAACGGGCTGGATGTCGGCTGGACCAAATAGAGGAGAGAAGACTGCTCCTGATGGTTATTCATTCAAACAAGGGTTGCAAGTGAAAGCATATGGTAGCGATGTAATGGTGACAGCTTACGATTACAAACGTGATAAGGAAATAAAGAAATTATTAATTAGTGATTCGAAAATTGCACAAATGGCACCAAATGTAACGGCAGATGATAGTAAAAACGTAATCGTCGGTGCAACAGAATACATGAAGTACTCTATAGAAGGAACGGACGAGTGGCATACTTATAATCCAGGAAACCCACCCAAATTTGACGGGGACAAAATCGTATACGTACGCCATAAAGGCGAAATGAATTTAGAACCAGGATTAACACAGCTACTTCGTTTTTCTGCAAATAAATGATTGGAAGAGGGCCTACTTTTTATCGAGTGGGTTCTTTTGTGTTGTCAGGTTTTGTCGGTAAGTCGATATCTTATGTCGAATCGTCGATATATTAAAAAAATCGTTGATATATTTCAAGTTATGAACGATATATTAAAAAATCGTCGATATAAATTTCATGTACCGTAATATGGTTAAAATCATTATTATAATTTCATGTACCGTATTGAAGATAAAACCTTTAATGCAATTCCATTCACCAAAACCGAAGTCCAATACATTTTTCTCCCAGAAAGATGACTTCATCATTTTTACATGCAATAATAGTAACGTTACATACATTGTGAAAGAAGTACAAAGGAGCGTTATTCATGAATTTAGCTAAATTCCCGAGAAAAAAATATACAGAGTCATATACACCAATTGAAAAATTAAACAATTTTTCTGAAGCACTTGGTGGGCCGACTATTTATTTTAAACGAGATGATTTACTTGGTTTAACAGCTGGTGGTAATAAGACGAGAAAGTTAGAGTTTCTAGTTGCGGATGCACAGGCAAAGGGTGCAGATACGTTAATTACAGCTGGTGGTATTCAGTCCAATCATTGCCGCCTGACACTGGCAGCTGCGGTAAAAGAAAAAATGAAATGTATCCTTGTATTAGAAGAAGGGCTTGAGCCAGAAGAGAAGCCAGATTTTAACGGAAACTATTTCTTATATCATTTATTAGGTGCTGAAAATGTAATTGTTGTACGAAATGGAGCAGATCTTATGGAAGAGATGCATAAAGTAGCGAAAGAAGTTAGTGAAAAAGGGAATACACCATATGTCATTCCAGTTGGTGGATCAAATCCTACTGGCGCAATGGGATACGTTGCTTGTGCGCAAGAAATTATGGCGCAATCATTTGACCAAGGAATTGATTTCAGTTCAGTCGTTTGCGTAAGCGGTAGCGGCGGCATGCACGCTGGTTTAATTACAGGTTTTGCTGGAACACAAAGTCACATCCCAGTAATCGGAATTAACGTAAGTAGAGGAAAAGCAGAGCAAGAAGAGAAAGTAGCAAAACTTGTAGATGAAACTTCAGCTCACGTTGGTATTCCAAACTTTATCCCGCGCGAAGCTGTTACATGCTTTGATGAATATGTAGGACCAGGTTACGCGTTACCAACGCCAGAAATGGTGGAAGCAGTGCAGCTGTTAGCAAAAACTGAAGGTATTTTACTTGATCCAGTGTATACAGGTAAAGCAGTAGCGGGATTAATCGACTTAATTAGAAAAGGTACATTTAATAAAGAAGACAACATTTTATTCGTACATTCAGGTGGTTCACCAGCTTTATATGCGAATACATCTTTATTCGCGTAAGTGTGAAAAAGCATTGGGTATCCAATGCTTTTTGTTATATACTGGAATTGTTAGGAGGCCAGAAGGGGGAGTATATGAGTTCAAACTTAAAATGGATGATATACACGATACTCGGTATTTTTATTTTATTAATTTTATTTGTAGCTTATGGAGTTTATTTATATTTCACTTAAGTGAAATGGTAACCGAACCAAAGGAAGAATAAAATAATTGCTGTATTAAATAGAGTAAAACATAAACCGATAATCGTTAAAATTTTCCTTTCATTTCGACTACAAAAAGATATTACTGCTAATAGGATTGCTATAACAGCGGAAGCTAATATGAAGTAAGCGAAAGGCACAACCTATTCTATCCCAACTCTGTCTAAAATAGGTGTGAAAAGAAAAAGATTAATCGTAACGAATATGCTTACAATGAGAAACGTATAACTTTTCCAAGTGTATGTTTTTAACTGCATGGATCATACTCCTTTCCTTATATTATTTATATTTTTAACCATAAATTAATTACCTTTATTTTACAATAATCTGGATTGTTATGAAATGAGGTAGATGAATATGAAGGATAGAAATGTGTCTTTAGTTTTTATTATTATCTGTATATTAATAGTAACTGGCTGTTCAAATATACTAGGAAATGAAGAGCAAAGAATCGAAGTGCAAAAAAATATTGGTGATAATGAATATGAAGATTTTAAGGTAGTGACAGATAATAATGAAGTGATGCAAGTAAAGAAAATATTAAAGGATACTACTTTTGAAAATAAAAAAGTGGAAATGTCTCGTCCAGCTGATTATCATTTTGTTTTTCAATTTAAAAATCCGAAAATAGAGGCGAAAGCTACGTTGTATCAAATTTGGGTAATTCCTAATAAGGATAAAATAGAAATCATAGCGGGGAATAGCCAGTACGTTCAATTAGAAGGGAAAAATGCAGACACTTTGTTTCAGATTGTTACAGGGGAGAAGTTAGTTGATTAAATATATATGGAGTCTACAGTTTTTTATTTTGGGAGATACTTAGTTTGTAAGAAAAAAATAGCCACCTTTTATATGGGAATAAACTCTGAGAGCGAATTAAACAGAAATTGAAACTTGACTTGATGAACGTGAAGTTTTACCCTTTTAAATGCAAAAAAAGTACCTTAAGGAGTCTATTAATCCGCCAATGAAAATAAAACTAGTAAATATATTGTTTTTACAAAGATTCGATGGTATGTTTAATTTTCTCAATATAATATTTTGCTTATATAGGAGTGGCTATTTGAATAAATTTATATTATTGGTTTTATTGGTTACATGCTGCCTTACTATTGCAGGATGTTCTAATGATAGGGTTATAACAAAGAATGAGTCAAAAACTTCAACACCTGTAAAGGTTGAACGTATCAATAAAGCGTGGTACAAACATATATAATAGTTTAAAGAATTTTTAAATTATTGATGATAAAAGGTCATAAGGTGAAATGAGTTAGCCTGATAGTAGAGGTTGTGAACCTTAATGAAAAGCGAAAAGCATAGGGGAATGCTATGTTTATAAAAGTACGATATTAAAATGTTCACAAAAAGGAGGCTACATATAGACCCTTTTTTATGGGTATTTTTCATAAGTAGAAGACATTCTAAGGTGCTGTTCTCTAACTTGAACCTTCTAACATTTATTTCACTAAGTTAAAGTTCATGGAGAGTACCACTCTTCAAAATTCGGGGCATGCTAGGGGCCTTTAATAGCTCGATTGATGTGGTTCCTTTTTCACTTTATCTACCATATTTATATATCTTTCTATAAAAAATCTAACTTTTAACGATTAAATGAGATAAAACCTAGTTAAAAACAATGAAATTTCAGGAAAAATAAGGTACACTATTCAATGGTTTTGGTTTAAAATCAATTGACGTTAATGTATACGGGGGAAAGATTGATGAACAACAATACAGTAAATGAATCTGTTGAAGAAGTTGAGAAAAAACGGGTAAGATCCAAAAAACGTTTTACAAATTGGAAGCTTATCGCAGCAGGTGGAGGTGTACTTGCACTTCTCCTTGGAGGAATGAGCTATTATCAGGCAACTCACTTCAATTCAAATGTTACGATTAATGATACAAAAGTCGGTGGTATGAGCGCTGATGAGGCAATACAGAAATTAAAAACATCTGGACTAGCAAACAAAGTTTATATTGATCAACAACAAATTTTAGATGAAAAAGAGACAAAGACGGAACTGACGGAAAAAGATTTGCCGCAAGTTAAGAAACTATTAAAAAGTCAGTGGACATTTTTCCCTTCTTCAAAGGAAAAAGAGTATTCATTGTTATCGAAAGAAGCGGATCAGTATCGTAGTGAAACGATGAAAAAACTTGTAGAAGAAAAGCTCGTGTCTATGAATGAAAAATTAAAGGCGCCTCAAGACGCTATGGCAAAGCTTGAACAAGGAAAAATTGTTATTTCGAAGAGCGTTGATGGAAAACAGTACGACGTTACGAGTTTACTAAAAGATTACGATAAGCAGAAGCATAAAAGCGAAATTCATTTAAAGTCTGCATACATACAGCCTATTAAAGAAAACGATCCGATTATTAAAAAAGAAGAGAAAGCATTACAGAATCTTCTTACGCAGTCTGTTGATTATAAAGTGCAAAATGAAGTGTATTCATTAAAAGCAAAAGATTTAATTCAAAATGCCTCTATGTCAAAGGATATGAAAGTGACAATCGATGCGAGCGATATTAAGAATAAGGTTGCTGAAATTAATAAGGCTAAATCTACATTACATAAAGACTTCGCTTTTAAAACACATTCTGGTTCGGTCATATCAGTAAAAGGACAAGGATACGGCTGGGCACTAGATGTGGAAAAAGAGACAAAACAAGTTGGGCAAGCCTTTGAGAAAGGCGAAAAATCACTTTCTGCTTCTAATATTTACGGAAATGGTTGGGAGAAGGAAGGGATCGGTTATAAAACAACATCGAATAATGGTATCGGAGACACATATGCAGAAGTTTCAATTGCAGATCAACAAATTTGGATTTACAAAGATGGTAAATTAGTCCTCACAACAAATGTAGTAACGGGTAAACATAGCACAGGCGAAGATACATCACCAGGTGTGTGGTACGTTCTATACAAACGAACACCATATACGCTAAGAGGTAGCGCAGTAGGGAAAGCTGATTATGCAGTGAAAGTAGATTACTGGGTTCCATTCACAAATAGCGGTCAAGGATTCCACGATGCCGGCTGGCGAAAAGACTGGGGAAGTAATGCTTATTTAACAGGAGGATCAGGCGGTTGTGTAAATCTTCTCCCTAACGTTGCAAAAACTGTATATGATAGTTTGAACACGTATGATCCAGTTATCGTGTACTAGAAAATAGGTACGTATTAAGAACTTAAACGAATAAATAAAGCACCTGATGGTACATGAAAAAACACCTCTTGCATTCGCATACAAAGTGTGCAAATGCAATGGAGGTGTTTTTATTTGAAGGCAAGAGTTCATTGTTTATAAGAAACAAAGTGGGAAGAGATTGAGATGGAAAACTAGGTGTACAAATAATCAATAAAATTGACACTGAATATCATTTTCATTTATTATGGAATCGTCGTATGTAATTGGACATGAATTTTATGAAAAAGTCTATTTCTTATATTCATATAATAGATTTCTATTAAGGTATCACATTCAAAAACTATCACTAAATTTTTCAATAATTTAAACGTAGGAAAGGGCAATATAAAATGAACTGGAAAAAAGGCGGATTATGGGTTATTATTTTTTTCGTTGTAAAAGGCACAATTTCTACACTTTTAATCGTTACTGGTGCTAAATATTTTGATTTGTCATTTATGCAACTTTTCGTACTAATATTGATCTTATTACTGATTTCTCTCATAAGTCGAAAATTACTGTATAGACATAAACAAAACAAAAAGCAAAAAGAGCTAAATATATAAGGAAGCCCCAGAGACCTTTGGATTTCTGGGGTTTTATTTATTCAATAGTGAGTTTTGGCTCCGTGATACGAATGGTACACCCCATCAGTTTTATCGGTTGTAAATCAAAAGAAAGATATATTTACAAGGACTCTTAACAAGTCTTACGAATCCAAAAGTCTCTTTATTCTTTATTGCGTTTCTGCCGCAGTTTATAGATACAAAGGCTTCAGGTCCTATACCTTTTATCATTTTAGGAATTACTTTTACAGTAACTGGACTATTGTGGTGTTTATTTGTTGCTTATTTCTCTTCCTATGTCACCAAAAAATTAAGAGGAAATCAAAAGGTAGGAATGATTCTAAATAAAGTAACAGGACTGATTTTTATTGGGATGGGGTTAAAGTTGCTTCAAACGAAGGCTCCTCAATAAACATGAATAATAAAAAATGCCCCCTTCAAGAGATGTTATCTTTGCTTTAAGCTAATTTCTATATATTAAAAAGCTCCTTCAAATTTGAAGTGACCCCCGAAAGTTAGACAGGTCGTTTCATTAGGCAGCCTCTAGGGTATGAGCCCGGTATTGTACTGGGCTCATACCCTTTAATTTTGCCTTAATTCTTTTATGA